>JAIUPO010000007.1 GCA_020160805.1 Actinomycetota bacterium
ACTCCAGGACTTACCGCTACGCGCGGGCCGCGGAGCACCGAGACACCCGCCCGGATCCCGGGACACGGCATACTCCCGGCCGCGCTCGCCAGGCGCCTGCTGCTCCACGGCTGCGAACCACCCGACCCAGTGAAAACCGCGTCACCCCAACACGACTCGCCACCGCCGACCCCCACCCGGGGCGGCACTGGACTATCTGAACCGGCGCACGTCTTTTTGACCAGGGTCTTTACCAGCCCCGACGGCCGCGACCTCCTCGCGCTCGACGCCATCGCCCGGCTCTTCCCACCCCGACTCCGCGCCGCCCTGATCCTGCGCGACGACACCTGCCGCACGCCATACTGCGACGCCACCATCCGCCACGCCGACCACATCCGATCAGCGGCCGACGGCGGACCCACCTCACTGCACAACGGACAAGGACTCTGCGCCCGCTGCAACTACACCAAAGAACTCGATGGCTTCACCACCCGGATGCTTGAGCCGCAGCAAGAGCACGGAGCCGGCCCGCATACCCATGCCACCGAGGTCACCACCCCCACCGGCCACACATACCTCTCCGTCGCACCCCCGCTCCTGGACTAAGCCGCCGACCTGGCCGGACCGCAGGGCGCACGGCATACGCCGACCCATCAACGACTGATTCGGCTGTCAGCGGAACCGCCGCCGCGGGGGCGACATGTCCGGTTCAATGGTCGTATCCGGGAGTGCCGGCAGGTAGCGTCACCACCAGAGGCGCCCGGCCGACAGCGGGTCGGCGCCGCAGCACCAAGTCAGCCACGAAGGGACGAGGCAGTCAGATGGCACGCGTAGGCGAGAGCAGCGATCTGTTGAAGTGTTCCTTCTGCGGCAAGAGCCAAAAGCAGGTCAAGAAGCTCATCGCCGGGCCAGGGGTCTACATCTGCGACGAGTGCATCGATCTGTGCAACGAGATCATCGAGGAAGAGCTGGCCGAGTCCAGCGACCTCGGTTTCGATGAGCTGCCCAAGCCGAAGGAAATCTTCGACTTCCTGCAGACCTACATCATCGGCCAGGAGACCGCCAAGAAGGCGCTCGCGGTCGCGGTCTACAACCATTACAAGCGCATCCAGGCCGGCGAGGCCGGTGGCCGGCGCGATGCCGAGCACGTCGAGATCGCCAAGTCCAACATTCTGCTCATCGGCCCGACCGGCTGCGGCAAGACCTACCTCGCGCAGACCCTCGCCAAGATGCTCAACGTCCCCTTCGCGATCGCCGATGCCACCGCGCTGACCGAGGCGGGCTATGTCGGCGAGGACGTCGAGAACATCCTGCTCAAGCTGATCCAGGCCGCCGACTATGACGTCAAGAAGGCCGAGACCGGGATCATCTATATCGACGAGATCGACAAGATCGCCCGCAAGTCCGAGAACCCCTCGATCACCCGCGATGTCTCCGGCGAGGGTGTGCAGCAGGCGCTGCTGAAGATCCTCGAAGGCACGACCGCGAGCGTCCCGCCGCAGGGCGGCCGCAAGCACCCGCACCAAGAGTTCATTCAGATCGACACGACGAATGTGCTCTTCATCGTCGGCGGCGCCTTCGCCGGCCTCGAGAAACTCATCGAGTCGCGCAATGGCAAGAAGGGCCTCGGCTTCGGCTCCGAGCTGCACACGCCGAAGGACCTCGCCGAGTCGATCAGCGAGGTCATGCCCGAAGACCTGATGAAGTTCGGGCTCATCCCCGAGTTCATCGGCCGCCTGCCGGTCATCACCACGGTCAGCCCGCTCGATGGCGACGCACTCGTGCGCATCCTGTCCGAGCCGCGCAACGCCCTGGTCAAGCAGTACGCCAAGATGTTCGAGCTCGACGGCGTGGAGTTGGAGTTAACCCCTGAAGCCCTCGACGCGATCGCCGAGCAGGCCCTCAAGCGCGGCACGGGCGCCCGCGGCCTGCGGGCGATCATGGAAGAAGTCCTCATGCCGGTGATGTTCGATGTGCCGAGCGATGACGACATCGCCCGCGTCGTGGTCAGCCGCGAGACCGTCCTCGACAATGTCCTGCCGACGATCGTGCGCCAAGCGCCCTCGCCGCAGCCGCGCAAGCGCGCCCCCCGCAAGCGCTCGGCCTGACCGACGCCAGCGGCGAGGAGGAGAAGGCGGCGTGCCCACGGCATACCGGCTGCACAGCGGCGACCAGGCGCCCAAGCAGCAGAGCCAGGTGACCTGCGGCTCCGCCTGCCTGACCGTCGCCCGGATGCTCGTCGACCCGCTCTTCGCGCGGTGGGTGCTCACCGGCGAAGGCCCCCGCCCGGGCGTCAGCGACGGCCCGACGCTCGCGCTCCGCTTCGCCGCTTATGAGCGGATCGTGCACACCCGCACTAATGGGCTGTATGCCGGCGGCGGTCGCCTCAACCTGCCCTGGCCCCGATTCTTCGGCACCCCGCCGTGGGGGGCGAAGAAGGAACTGGAGTTCGGTGCGGCGCGCCGGGGGACGGCATACGACATCGAGGTCCTGCGCCATCTCGACACCGACGGGCTGGGGGAGCACTTCGATCGGCTGCTGCGACTGGTTTCCGACGGCGAGCCGGGGCTGCTGTATGTCGGTGACGCTAAGCTGCCGCGGCATGTTCTGCTGATCCTGCCGGACCGTGGTGACGGTAATCTGGAAATCTACGATCCGTATGCCGGGTCGGTGACTGAGCTGACCCGCGCCGCCTTCGTCGCCCGCCGGATCGCGATCGCCGGCTGGGATGTCCCGTGGTTCTGCGTCCAGCCGACCGGTCAGCTGCGCGAGCGCGTCTTCGACTGGCCCGCGGACGCCGTGCCGGCCTAGGGCGACTCACCCAAGCAGGCCGAAAACCCTTTGGTAGTGGGCTAATTCGCGGGTGTAGGCATCCTCGATCGTCGCGGCGGCGCGGAAGCCGTGGCCCTCGCCGGGGTAGACGACCAACTCGACATCCTTGCCCGCGGCGAGCATGGCGTCGGCCATGCCCTGCGCCTGCGCGAGCGGCACGGCGAGGTCGTCAGTGCCCTGCAGGAGCAGCAGGTCGCCGTGCAGGTCCTCGATGTGATGGATGGGGGAGCGGTCCGCATACACCCCCGTCTCGTCGGGCCACGGCCCAATCAGGCCGAAGGTGTACTGCGACTCAAACTTGTGGTCGTCGGCGACAAGCGCGGCGAGATCACTGATGCCGTAGTAGCTGGTGCCGGCCGCGAAGACGGTGCTCGTCGTCAAGGCCCGCATGACGGTGTAGCCGCCCGCGCTGCCGCCCCGAATGGCCAGGCGCGCGCCATCGACGCGGCCCTCCCGGGCCATCGCGGCAGCCCCGGTGACGCAGTCATCGATATCGACCACGCCCCACTGCTCGCGCAGACGCTCGCGATACTCGCGGCCGTAACCCGTCGAGCCGCCATAGTCGACATCGAGCACCGCGAAACCGCGAGTCGTCCAGAACTGAATCCCGGTCTGGAAGGATCGCTCGGCTTGTGCGGTCGGGCCACCGTGGACGAGGACGAGCAACGGTGGGGCCTGGTCGGCGGGCCCGGTCACCCGCGCGTTCGCCGGCGGATAGAAGTTGCCATATGCCGTCAGCCCCGCCCCATTTGTCCAACTGACCTTTTCTGCGCGCGAGACATCTGCGGGGTTGGGCGCTGTAGGGGATGAGGTGGCCAAAACATCGGTGCGCCCGGTTGCCAGGTCGATCGTGACGATGTCGGGGAGTCGGTCGGCCGAGCCACGCTCCAGGGCAATGCGCGCGCCCGTGGCGCAGACCTGGTTTGTCCCCGTCGCCCCGAGAGCGAGCTGCGTGCGCGCACCGCGGTGATCCACCACCATCAAGCCCTGGCCCGACGGATCGCGCAGCACCGCTCGGCCGTCAGCCAGCATCGCGATATCGCGCTTGCCAAGCACCCACTGCGGGGAGGCTAGGTCGGCGGCGACGTCGAGGACCTGCCGCACGACGCCCTCGTCCCAGACCCACGGATTCCACCAGTTCGTCTCATCGCTGAAGAACCAGAGTCGCCCGTCGGCGTCATAGATCGGCTGGGACACCGAAACGTCCGGCCCGCCGGTGACGATCTGCTCATCGGTGCAGCCCGACTCGGTTAGCCGGGCCTGGCGCAGCACGGTGGAGTCCCACGGCATATTCGGGTGATCCCACGAAATCCACGCGATCCGGCTGCCGTCATCGGACACCGCCGGGCGGGACACAAAGTCCGTCCCGGTCGCGAGCACCTGCCCGAAGTCGGGATTCTCCCCGCGAATATCTAAGCGCACCAACTCATTACGCGGCTCCCCGCCTAAGCGGTGGTCCTCGCGCACGGCATACACATGATCGCCCTGGAGGACCAGCCCACCGAAGCGCACCGCCCCCTCCGGGGTGATCGCGACCGGCTCGGACGATCCCGGGTCGAGCCGTCGCAACCGTCCGTCGGCGAAGTCGCTGAAGACGACGAGGCCGTCGCGGACGGCATACGGCCCGCCGCCATATTCATGGACGCGGGAGCGGACATTCCACGGTGCAGGGGTGACATCGACCGTGGCGCCGGTCGCCCCGTCATGGCGCACCAGCACACAGCGACCGCCCTCCCAGGGTCGACCCTCGATCCAGTAGGTATCCGCGCCGTCGACGGCGACGTCGTCCAGTCGCGCCTCCGAGGCGGTCAGGCTCGCCGTCGTGATCGGCGACGGCCAGGTGCCGAAGGGCAACTCGCTCGGCGACGGCGCGGCTGTCATGACGCCGAGCGCTCCGGGTGGGCGTACCACTCGCGGTCGCCGGGGGCCGGGAGGCGGGCGGGATAGCAGATGGTGTTGGAGGGGTAGGCGCCGGTGAAGAATTTGTAGGCGGACTTGAACCGCTCACAGCGCTTGGTGGCCTCCTCGTAGTTCCATGCGAAGCCGATATTGCGGTTGACACCATTCATGTCGTGGTTGTCGGCATAGGTGTTGGTCGTCGTCCGCGCGACCGTCCAATACCACCGGGCGATCGGCGCGCTGTATTGGAGCGACTTGGCCAGATCGGGGCTCGACAGCAGGTTGACGCCGAAGTAGCTGCCCGCATCCTTGTAGTTGAAGTCATTCGTCAGCTGGATATAGCCACGCCCGCGGTAGGTGAAACTGCCGCCCTGGTCGGCGTTGTATCGCATGGCCGATTCACTGACCAAGGTGGCCAGGAAGGCCGCCTTGCGCGCGGGATTGTTGACCTGGCCCTTGACCATCTCGGCCTGCAGCGAAGGCAGTCCGGCTTCGACGGTTGACCGCTCGCCGACCCAGCTCTGGCCGAACATCGTCACGAGATTGTCGTAGGTGATCCCACCGCTCGGGCACACCACATTGCGCGGGGCGGCGCTGATGAGCTTTTGGGTCCAGCCCGAGGTGTCGACGCTGCCGATAAGGCTGATGTCGGTTCCGACGCCGTCGGCGATATTGGCGTCCTTGCGGGTGGTCAGCGCCTCGGTGGCGGCGGTGCGCGAGAAGAACAGGCCGCCGCCGGCGGAGGCGAGGCCGCCCACACCGTCATACCCAGTGGAGGCCAGCGTGCTCTGGGTGATTCGACCCGCACCGGGGGTGTTGATGCCGATCAACTTTCCGGAGGTGGTCGTGCCCATGAGCCGGCTGCCCGCAACGCCGGTCAGGGTGGAGACGAGAACGCCGGAGCCCATCCGGACCTTGTTGGCGATCTGGCCGCCGGTCGGCTTCTTGGCGAGCAGATCCCAGCGGAAGAGTTGGCCATTCGTGCCGAGAGTCGCGAAGAGGTGCCCGGCGCCATCGGTGGCCAGCTTGTCGTAGGTCCAACCGGTGTAGGCCATCGGCACTGGCGTGGCGAACTTCAACGTCTTGGTCTTGCTGGTGATATCGACCCGATAGAGCGCGCCCCCGGTCGTGGTGACGAGGAGGGTGTCGTGGCTCAGCGCGGCGAGCGAGCGCACTGGCCACGGCAGCTTCGCCCCCACGAGACCGCGGCCCTTGGTGTTGGTCGCCGCATTGATCGGGGCGTAGGTCAGTGTGCCGTCCCTCCGCACGCCATACACGTGCGCAGTTCCGGTGCACCCCGTGCTCGCCGCCGCCTGCTGTTTGAGAGGGGCGGCGGGCGTCGAAGTCGCCGCGGAACCGGCCATCGAGAGGCCGACGGCCACGGCCAGGGCAGAGCCGTAGAAGTGCACGGAGGGCATGGGTCGGCCTTTCGGGGGAGCCGGGGATCGGGCCCATTGTGCCCGACGGCGGTGATCAGGCGGTATGCCGCCACACCTGGACCGCTGCCACCCCGAGCGACAGGAGCGCGGCGAGCGAGAGCCAGGTGCTGCCCGGCAGGCGCGCGGAGAGCACCAGGGCACCGACGCCGGCGACCCCGGCCGTCGCCGCAGCGAGCAGGCCGAAATCGCGCGCCCAGGCGATGCGGGCCCGGTTCGGCACCACGGTGGCGGGCGGCCATACGCCGAGCGCGGACGCGCAGACGTGCGCCATGAGCAGCAATGGGGCAGCTGCGAAGGCCGGCAGCAGATCGGCTGCCCGCTCCGGGCGAGGCACCCAAACCAGCCACACAGTCAGCTGGCCGAGCGTTGCCATCAGCGGCGCGGCGCCGTCCGGGCGAGCGACGGCGACCAGGACGAGCACCCAGACCGAGGCGATGAGGGTCAACCATGCGTCATTCGGCACCAGCACGGTCACGCCGGCGTGCGCCACCAGAAAAAGCCCGATCAACACAAGCCGGGCAGACCCCTGACGCCGCAGGGGATTGAGCGCCCAGGCGATCATCGGCGGGCCGCCCGTGGGGCGCGGGCCCGCCGCTGCAGTTGCCGCAGCACCTCATCCAGCGAGCCGTGTCGAACCCACGGCACCACCGGCACGCCGCTTCGCACCAACCGGTGGATCTCGCCGTCCCGCTCGAGCATCCGCAGCCGCCACGCCGTTCGGGTGATCGCGAGGTCGCGTCGGGTGCGCATCGGGGCGAGGGCGTCAAGATCGCGTTCGGTCAGTGCGAGCGGCTGGCGGGTGCTCGGCGGCAGTGTGTCGATCACCACGACGGTGGTGCCCCGCTGCCCAAGCCGCATCGCCTGCGCCAGTGCGGCCCGCGAGATGGCCGGCGTCAAGATCAGCACGACGGCGCCGGGCCGCACCTGTGCCATGGCAGTCGCCGTCGCCTCGTCGTCGGTGATCCCGAGGGTGCCCGGCCGGATGCGGGCCAGGTTGTCCTGGACTCGCCGAACCTGCGCCCGGCCGGCCCGGGGACGCAACGGCAACGCGCCCTTGGATCCCAGGATGAGCAGTCCGACGCGCTCGCCGGCGCGCAGGTAGTGCTCGGCGAGCGCGGTGGCTGCGCGCACTGAAGTGTCCAAACTGCTACTGGCCGAACCGATCCCGTCGGCGAGGCCGATGTCATGAAAGGCGTCGACGATGATCGTGATGTGGGTGTCGAGGTCAGCATGGGTCGCGCTGACCTGCAACTCGCCCGAGCGCGTGGAGCGGCGCCAGTTGATCCGCGAGAGCCGGTCGCCGGGGCCGTAGGCCCGCATGGCCGCGAAATCGCTGCCCTCGCCGCGCGCTAGACCACGGTTGAGCCCGACGACGCCGTCGGGGTGCGGCATGCCGGCGCGCGCCCGGAAGCCGTCCTTGTCCGGCAGCACGACCAGCGGAGTCGGCCGGATCTGTCCCGGCGTCCACCGAAAGGCACCGAGCACCGTGGTCGCCGAGAGCACGGCCGCCCCGGTGTCGTAGAGCCCCCAGCGACGGGCGCGACGGGTCGTCGAGACCCGCACCGAAGCCGTATGCCGTTGCCCCGCCCCGAGCGTGAGCGCCGCGATCTCGCCGGCGGGCGAGTCCGCGACGACAAAGGGTGTCGGTGCCAGCACGGCGACAACATCGCGCGCACCCGGGGGCACCCGCAGATCTGCCTGCCAGGTCACAAGATCGCCCTCGGTCACGACGGAAGGCGTCAACGTCATCCGCGCGGTGGGCGCCTCCGCGGGTCGAGTGCGCGCCGCCCAGGCTGCCGCGACGACAAAGGGCGCAGCCAGGACGATCAGGTCGAGCCGCCGGTTCAGCACCCCGATGAGCAGGGCCAGGGCGCCAAAGGTCACGGCTCTGACCTGAGCCGCGGTGGGGCGCCAGTCGGCCTGGCCGTCGGCGGTGTCGCCGGGAGTCGTCACGTGCGGCCGCTGGTCGGTGTCGAGACCGAGGTCAGGATGTCGTCGATGACGGAGGCCGCCGTCACATCACTGGCCCACAGTTCGGGGCGCAGCGTGACGCGATGTTCCAGGACCGGCCGCGCGACCTTCTTGACGTCCTCGGGGGTGACGTAGTCGCGGGCGGAGATCACGGCATACGCCCGGGCACACAGGAGCAGCGCGAGCGAGCCGCGCGGAGACGAGCCGACGAGGACGTGCGCGTGTTGCCGGGTGGCGCGCGCGAGACGGACGCAATATTGCCCGACGGTGTCGTCGACGCGGACGGTCTCGACCGCCTGTTGCATGGCGAGCAATCCGGCCGGATCGGTGACGGCTTCCAGACTGTGGTCCTCGGTCCGTCGGCCCATGCGATCAGTCAGCACCTGCCACTCCTCGGTGGCGCTCGGATAGCCGAAACCCAGGCGCATCAGGAAGCGGTCGAGTTGGGCTTCCGGCAGCGGATAGGTGCCTTCATATTCGATGGGATTCGCGGTGGCGAGCACGTGAAAAGGCTTGGGCAGCAGGAATGTTCGTCCCTCGACGGTCACCTGATGCTCCTGCATCGCCTCGAGCAATGCGGCCTGGGTTTTCGGCGGAGTGCGGTTGATTTCGTCGGCGAGCAGGAGCCCGGTGAAGAGCGGGCCTTCGCGGAACTCGAAGGTCGACGTGCGCTGATCGAAGATGAAGGAGCCGGTCAGGTCGGCGGGCAGGAGGTCCGGCGTGAACTGGGCGCGGGTGAAGTCGAGGCCCAGGGCCGTGGCGAGTGAGCGGGCGGCGAGGGTCTTGCCGAGCCCCGGGAAGTCTTCGAGCAGGACATGCCCGCCGGCGAGCACGCCGGCCAGGAGCAGGGTCAGCGACTCCCGCTTCCCGATGACGGCCTTCTCGACTTCGTCGAGGATGGCGGCCGCCCGGGCTGATGTCTCGTGCAGATCCATTAGATCCTCTCGATGCGTTGCAGATAGCGGTCGATGTCGTGGGCCGAGCGGCGCGCGGACCCCACCGGTGCCTGGAGATATGTCAGCAGCTCGGGTCCGAGGAGGGCCTGGGCTTCCTCGGTGGGACGGTCCGGGTTCAGCCCGCGCCGTCGCAGCCAGTCGGCGACGACGGTGCGCAGCAGCCGCTGCAGGGACTCGACATCGGCGGGTGTCTCGCCACTGAGGGCGGCGCGCAGGAGGGCCACGCGCGAGTCGCGGCCGCGCTGTCGCCGAGGCAGGTCCTGATAGGTGCTCCAGCTATGTCGATGCCCCGCTGGAATGGCCCGGATCACGAGCCATAGCAGGACCCAGGAGGCGATCAGGATCGCCGCGAGCAGCAGGAAGTTCGGGGCCGGTGAGAAGGAGTACCACGCGATGGCCATGACGAAGAGACCGAGGGGGAGCAGGCCCATGACGAGCGCCGGCGAGATGAGCGGCAGACCGGGGCCGGATGGCCAGGTCGGGATGCGCCGCGTCATACCTCAACCTGCTCGTGCAGGCCGTCATGGATGGCGGTCAGGCACTCGATGGCGCGGGCCCGGTCAGCCTCGGTGAGGGGATGACCGCTGAAGCGCGCCTCGCGGTAGAGCTCGGCAAGTCCCTCGATGGCGTCTTGGTCGATCTCGAAGCGCCGCAGGACGGTGCGCGTCACCTCGGCCGGCGTCTCCCAGGGCAGCGCCGGATGCCCGGCCGCCGCGATGGCGCTCTCCAATTCCTGCCAGCAGGCGATGATCGCATTGCTAGGGATGTCCTCACGCAAGCTGGCCAGCTGGTCCGGAGCCCCCGCGAGCACCGCCTCAGCAAACGAAGGGCGTTCCAGCACAGGCGGTTCCGGGAGTCGGCGCCCGCGCAGTTCGCGAAGCAGCAACACGAGGACGCACAGGCCCACGGCCACCGCAAGCACGGTCAAGACGACTCGGATGGGGAACTCCGCGCCGGCTGGCCGGGCCTCCCCGGGGATGCTCGGCGTGGCCGGCGGGTCGTTCGGATTCGCTGTTGATTGCGACGGCGGCGACAGCTCCTGACCGGCCTCATACGCCTTGCCGACCACGAAGACACTGCCGGCACCAGCCGTCCACAGGGAAAGCGCCAGCAGCAGGACGACACCCAGAGACCACAGCGCGGTGCTGCGCGAGCGAGGCATCGCCCCTCCGATCGTCAGGGTGTCGGGGCCACCAGCATGACATCGCGGATGGCGAGCTCCTCGCCCTCCGCATAGGTCACCTCTCCGGTGATCCGACCGGCCGCACGCAGGTCGCCTTCGCCGGCGCGGAGCTTGTCGAGGGTCGCCGCGGGGCCGGCAATGAGGATCTGCGAGACCTCGGTCCGCATGCCAACCTTGGCTTCGGACTTCGCTTTGCGCACGGCACCGAGGGCGGCGCCGACGGTCGTCAAGACGGCCGGATCGCCGGGTTGGCCGAGCGCAAGTTCCTCAGCCTTCGGCCAGGTGGCGCGGTGCACCGAGCCCTCCTGCCACCACGACCAGACCTCCTCGGTGGCATACGGCAGGAAGGGCGCGAGCAGGCGCAGCAGCACCGAGAGCGCCAGCCGCAGCGCGGCGCGCGCCGACGGATCCCCGGCATGCGCACGGTCCTTGACCAACTCGATGTAGTCATCGCAGAAGGTCCAGAAGAAGGTTTCGGTGGTGTCGAGCGAGCGGGTGTAGTCCCAGTTTTCGAAACCCACGGTCGCGTCGGCAACGATCTTGCCGAGCGTGGCGAGCATGGCGCGATCCAGCGGCTCGGTGACCACGGACGCCAGCCCCTGGCGCGGGGCGAGGTCGGGTTCGCCGAAGCCGAGGGCGAACTTGCTCGCGTTGAGCAGCTTGATCGCCAGGCGCCGGCCGACCTTCATCTGGCCGATGTCGTATGCCGCGTCCGTCCCGAGCCGGCCGCTGGCCGCCCAGTAACGCACCGCATCGGCGGAGTGCTCCTTGACGACATCCTCGGGCGTGACGACATTGCCCTTGGACTTGCTCATCTTCTTGCGCTCGGGGTCGAGGATGAAGCCGGAGATCGCGGCATTGGTCCACGGCGCCGTGCCGTGCTCCCAGAACGAGCGGACGACCGTGGCGAAGAGCCAGGTCCGGATGATGTCGTGCGCCTGCGGACGCAGGTCCATCGGAAAGACCTTCTCGAAGATCGGGTCGCTGCCCGTGCCGTCGGCGGTGCGCCAACCGGCGGCAATCTGCGGGCTCAGCGAGGACGTGGCCCAGGTGTCGAGCACGTCCGGGTCGCCCACAAAGCCGCCGGGTATGCCGCGCTGCTCCTCCGCATATCCCGCTGGCGGGTTCGCGGCCGGGTCGACGGGCAGGTCGGCCTCGGCGGGCAGGATCGGGTGGTCGTAATCCGGCTCACCCTCGCCGTCGAGGGGGTACCAGACCGGGATCGGCACGCCGAAGAATCGTTGGCGCGAGACCAGCCAGTCGCCATTGAGGCCGGCGACCCAGTTGCTGTAACGGGCCTGCATGAAGGGCGGGTGGAAGGCGACGGTCTGGCCCATGCCGATGAGCTTGGCGTTGAGGTCAGCCTCTCGCCCGCCATTGCGGATGTACCACTGGCGGCTGGTCACGATCTCGAGGGGCTTGTCGCCGCGCTCATAGAAATTGGCCATCCGCTTGGTGGGTGTCGGCTCGCCGTCGAGATCGCCGCTCTCGCGCAGCGCCTCGACGATGGCCGCCCGCGCACTGAAGGCGGTCTTGCCGGCGAGCTGCTCCGCATACAACGTCTCGCCAGGGGTGCCCACGAGCCAGGCCGGGGTGTCCTGCTGCAGTCGGCCGGTGCGGGTGACGATTGAGCGGGTCGGGAGCTGCAGCTCGCGCCACCAAATCACGTCGGTGAGGTCACCGAAGGTGCAGCACATCGCGATGCCGGCACCCTTGTCCGGCTCGGCGGCCGGGTGAGCGAGCACGGGGATCTCGACCCCGAACAGGGGTGAGGTGACGGTGGTGCCGAAGAGGGCGGCATACCGCTCGTCGTCGGGGTGGGCGATGAGCGCGACGACGCTCGGGATCAGTTCGGGGCGAGTGGTCTCGATGTAGACCGGTCCGTTGGCGCTGTGGAAGGCGACGCGGTGGTAGTGCCCGGGGTACTCGCGCGCCTCCAGCTCCGCCTGCGCGACCGCGGTCTGGAAGGTGACATCCCACAGGCCCGGCGCCTCGGACTGATAGGCCTCACCGCGCTTGACATTGCGCAGGAAGGCCAGCTGGCTCGTCGCGCGCGAGTGATCGTCGATCGTGCGATAGCTGATCGACCAGTCAAGGCTGAAACCCATTCTGCGGAAAAGGGATTCGAAGGCCTCTTCGTCCTTAACCGTCAGCTCGTCGCACAGCTCAATGAAGTTCTGTCGGCTGATCGGCTTCTCGTCGGCGGCCTTGGTCGAGGTCGCCGTGCCGCGGTGCGGCGGCTCGAAGCCGGCGTCATAGTGCAGGGAAGCGTCGCCGCGCACGCCGTAGTAGTTCTGCACGCGCTTCTCGGTCGGCAGGCCGTTGTCGTCCCAGCCGATCGGATAGAAGACGTTGTAGCCCGCCATCCGCTTGTACCGCGCCATGCAGTCGGTGTGCGTGTAGCTGAAGACGTGCCCCATATGCAGGCTGCCGCTCGCAGTGGGCGGCGGGGTGTCGATGGAAAAGACCTTTGAGCGCTCCCCGGCGAGGGCGGCGTCCCGGTCGAATGCGTAGGTGCCCTGCTCACGCCATACGGCGCCCCACTTCTCCTCCAGGCCGTCGAGCGTGGGCCGCTCGGGGAGGGCAGGGGGCTGCGGGGCAGGGGTGGTCATGGTTCGCGATTCTTTCATCCCGTATGCCGTGCCCTCGACCAGTTTTGGGCCGCCGTGGGCGTGAGATGGTGCGGCCATGGTCGATGTGCTGCCCCACCCGCTGACTGGGCAAGGCTTCCGGTCGCCGGTGCCGCCGGGGAGCGGGTGGCCGGGGGATCCGGCGACAGCCGAGACGCCGGTGGCCGCGACGGCGGGGGATGTGGTGGCCGTGGCGGCCGGCTGCGCCACCGTCGAGGAACTGAGCGAGCGGTTGTCGGTATGCCGTGCCTGCCCGCGCCTGGTCGCGTGGCGGGAGAGGGTGGCGGTCGAGAAGCGGGCGGCATACGCAGGGCAGCCCTATTGGGGCCGGCCCGCGCCGTCCTTCGGCGATCGCGAACCGTCCGTCCTGATCGTCGGGCTCGCCCCGGCTGCCCATGGCGCGAACCGGACGGGTCGAATGTTCACCGGCGACCGCTCCGGGGATTGGTTGTATGCGGCCCTGCACCGCACCGGCTTCGCCAACCAGGCCACGTCTGTGGCCGCGGGGGATGGGTTGATGCTGCATGGCATCCGGATCACGGCGACCGCGCATTGCGCGCCCCCGGACAACAAGCCGACGGCGCTGGAGAAGCAGACGTGTGCACCGTGGCTCGACCGCGAACTCGAGCTCGCGGACAGCGTGCGCGCGATCGTCGCGCTTGGAGGAATCGGTTGGGATGCAACGCTTTCGGCGGCCCGCAGGCTGGGGTGGCAGGTGCCCCGACCCAAGCCGCGCTTCGGCCACGGCGCCGAGGCAACGCTGGTGCGGGCCGATGGCGTGAGCGTTACGCTGCTCGGCAGCTATCACGTCAGCCAGCAGAACACCTTCACCGGGCGCCTGACCGAGGCGATGCTGGATGCCGTCCTGCTCCGGGCGCGCTTTGTCTTCCTCAGTAGTCTTTGAGAAAGTGCACGAGTGCGTGCTAGCCCCACTCATGGGTCAGAAACTCTTCAAAATCCTAGTCAGTGCAGGTTTTGGTATTCCATCGTTCCTGGTCGCTCAACCGGCGCTAAGTCACGCCTCCCTGGCAGAGTTCCGTCACTCTTGTGTCGAGGTAAGTGATGGAATGATGGTTTTCCACTATCTCGTGACCCGAAGACACCCGCCGGGCCGCACGCGTACATCGGAGACGTTGGATCGTTGGAATGGTGGATCATCGCCGACGAGGATCCTCGAAAGCCCGTCAAGAATTTAGGATCAAGTCCCTACGCGACATTGAAAGAAGAGCTGGCGTCCTTCCCTCACGATCGAATTCTCGTCGCCATTGACGGCCCAGCGGATCTTGAATCGACGGTACTCCCCGCAGCCAAGACGTCCGTCAGGATCACGCACCAGGACAGGTAGCCACTCGGCTCCATGCAAGCTCAGTCAGACTCGAGCAGAGCGCGGATGTCGTCGGCCGTGATTTGCCCGGACATCGAGCCGCCATCGTCGATGACCCGGTCGAAGAGGTCCTTCTTGCGGCGCTGAAGCTCGACGACCTTCTCCTCGATCGTGCCCTCGGAGATCAACCGATAGACCATCACCATCCGGGTCTGACCGATCCGGTGCGCCCGGTCGATCGCCTGCGCTTCCGCCGCAGGATTCCACCACGGGTCCAGCACGAAGACATAGTCGGCCTCGGTCAGCGTCAATCCGACGCCGCCTGCCTTGAGGGAGATCAAGAAGGCGGTTGCCTCGCCGGACTTGAAGCGATTGATGACCTCGGCGCGGTTTCGCGTTGAGCCGTCCAAATACTCGGTGCTGATCCCCGCGTCGGTTAGGTGGTCCTGGACGCGATGCAGGAAGGAGGTGAACTGACTGAACACCAAGGCGCGATGTCCCTCGGCCTGCAACTCCAGCAGCTGCTCGACCAAGGCCTCGACCTTGGCCGGCGGCGCCGCATTGGCGAATTTCTCCGGGTCGACGAGGGCCGGATCGAGCGCCAACTGCCGCAGTCGGGTCAACGCGGCAAGGATCGCCACCCGGTTGCCCACCGGGTCATCGAGCAGACCGAGCACCCGCTGCCGCTCGCGCTGGAGGTACTGGTCATACAACCGGCGATGCGCAGGGCCGAGTTGGACGGTGAGACTCTGCTCCTGCTTCTCCGGCAGATCGCTCGCGACGGTCTCTTTGGTGCGACGCAACATCAGCGGGCGGATCCGCCGGCGCAGACGGTCGAGGAGTTCGGGGGAGTCGCCATTCTCGATGGGGCGGCGGTAGTGCTCGGTGAACCGGTCGGCGCGCGGGTAAAGCCCCGGCGCGACGAGTGCCAGCAGCGACCACAAGTCCATCAGCGAGTTCTCGAGCGGCGTGCCCGTCATCGCGAGTCGGAAGGGCGCGCGGAAGGTGCGCAGCACGTGATGTGTCTTGGCCTGATGGTTCTTGACGAATTGCGCCTCGTCGAGGATCAGCCCGCGCCAGTCCACCCCCGCGAACTCTTCACCATCAATGCGGGCCACGGCATATGACGTGACCACGAGGTCCGCGTCCGCCACGACCTCGCCCACGGGGATGGCTCGACGTTTGGTGGTTTCCCCAAGAACGACCACCCGCAGGTCAGGCGCGAACCGGGCCGCCTCGCTGGCCCACACGCCGAGCATGCTCGTCGGGGCGACGACGAGTATTGGATTGGCGAGTTCGCCTGCGGCACGGACCTTTTCGATCAGCGCGAGCGTCTGCACTGTCTTGCCGAGTCCCATATCGTCGGCGAGGATGCCGCCGAGCCCGGCCTCCCAGATCGCGTTGAGCCAGGCATAGCCGTCGAGTTGGTATGGCCGCAGGGTCGCCTGCAAACCCTCGGGCGGCGGCGGTGGCGCGTCGTCGGCCAGGCGGCGAAGGCGCTCGACGCTCTCATTCCACGCGGCGCTATCGACATTGGCGAGGCCGATCTCGGCCAGCTCGTCCCAGAGGCCCACGTGATAACGCGAAAGACGCAGCGGGGCACCAGGATCGACGAGCTGGCGAGCCTCAGCGACCAGGTGGCGCAGGCTGTCCAGGGCCGGATCGTCGAGGCGGAACCAGGTGCCGGAGTCGAGCAGCAGGGCATCATCGCCGGCGGCGAGAGCACGCAGCAGTTGCTCAAGCGGCACCGACTCTTGACCGACGCTGACGCGCACCTGCAAGTCGAACCAATCGGTGCGGCCGTCGCTCGTGTCGCTCAGTCCGATGTCGATGACGGGGGCTTCGCGGGCCTCTTCATAGCCGGTGAGTTCGTCCTCGATGATGAGGTGAATATCGGGTTCGATCTCCAGGTCCGGCAAGACCTCGGTGGTGAAGCGCACGGCTGGCATCCCGTGCAGGACAACGCGATTGGCCAGATCCCAATAGCCGGAGTATGCCGTCCCTCGCCGGTGCCGCGCGCTGGGGATCGCGTCCAGCACAGCGAGGCTCTCGATGAGCGCCTGCTCGCGTTGTCGATCACGGGGGAGGGGGATCGAATCGTCCGCCGTGAGCAGCGCGCCGGAGGGGGCGGCATACGCGACATCGAAACGCAGCTCGAGGTGGGTGGGCATCGGCTGCCCCACCCGGATGCGGAGAACGGGGCGCGGCTGCTCCGGGATGGACACGCTGTCGTCGTGACTTGTGACGCGGGCGTGGTCGCGCAGCCGGGGGAGATAGAGGTTGACGAAGCGCTCGGTGTCCGCGCCGGGGATTCGCAATTGGCGCTGGTTGACCAAGAGCTCCGCGAGGTTCGGGTCCAGCTCGGTCTCGAGCGGGACCAGCACGAGGCCGTCGCGGGTCGTGACGCTTAGCCCGTGGGGCGGGTCACCGAGCACGGTGATGCCGCGGACTTCACCCAAGGCGGTGGCCGTGTCCAATGAGGTGGTCAGGACGATCTCACCGTCGTCGCGATGGACATCCAGGACGATGCGCGCGGCTTCGGGCGCGAGCGCGATCTCACCGACCACATTGCTGCCCGGCACCAGTTCGACCCCGGCCTCGGCCGCTTGGCGCAGCAGCGGCCAGACCCGATTGCCGAGGGCTCCGAGGTAGATCTCGCTCTGGGAGTAGAAGTAGCCGTCCCGACCGCCGGTGAGGCGATGCAGGTCGTGGATGGCCTTCAAAGCGGCTGCCTGACGGCGATTCATGGGCATCCGCGGGTTCGTCGTCGCGATCTCGCCCCACGTGAAATTCCGGGCCCAGGTGCCGGTCTTGGTCTGGCGGGTGGGCCGAATCGCGATGCGCGGCGGGCCCATCATCGTGCGGTAATTGGCGGCCACCGGCAACGGGTCGATGATCAGCCCGAGTCCTGGTCCGGTGTCGACCGGCTCCTGCTTGTCCTCGATGAGCTTGCGCAGTGTGCGTTCCCAGCCAGGTGTCGTCGGCTCGGCGTGAGCATCCCGGAAACGCTGGCGGGCATGCAGCAGCAGCGCGACGGCGTGCTTGCAGTCGGTGCGCACCGGGCAACTACACCGGGAAGCCCACACGGTCGCGGTATGGGTCCCCGCGCCGACGGTGATCAGCGTTTGGTATGGCCGCGCGCTGGAGCCCTCGATCTCCGCGAGCAGCATCCGGCCGCGGTCGGCGCTGGTGAGGGAGCGGATCATCCCGGACTCGGCATACCCCCGGCCGCGCTCGAAGGTGGCCGCGTCCACGCGGGCACGGATGGCCTCATCGGTGAGGCCGCCGAGCCAGTCGGCGCCGGCCAATGAGTCCATCATCCCAACATATCTCTGCTCGGCGCGTGCGCGAAAAGGCCGGCTCGTCAGGGCCGCAGCCGGGCGGCGAGGCCCGATGCGCGCTGGATTCGCTGGCTTAACCCAAGACGGAAGGCCTCGGGCGAGCCGATGATCGTTACCTGCTCCTGGGCCCGGGTCACCGCGGTGTAGGTGAGCTCGCGGGTCAGCAGTGGCGAGTCGAGATCGGGCAGGATTACCGTCACCCGCCGCGCCTGGCTGCCTTGGCTCTTGTGCACGGTGGCGGCATACATCGTCTCGACGTCGGCGAGCCGGGCGGCGGCCAGTTCCCGGGGGCGAGCGCCGGAGTCGAAGGTCGCCACGAGTCGCCCATCGCGGCGCAAGACCACCCCCGTGTCCCCATTGAAGAGGTCCATGGCGTAGTCGTTCTTGGTGACCAGCAGTGGGCGTCCGGCGAAGTTGGGCACATAGAAGTTGTCGCCGGTTTCCTCCGAAAGCCATTGCAGGATCTGGCGATTCCACGCGCCGACCCCGCGAGGTCCGCTGCGATGAGCACACAGAAGCCGGTGCTCACCGAGGGCCGCGAGGGCGGAGGCTGCGTCCCCCGCGCGGGCGTGATGACGCAGATCGATCGCCGCTTGGACCATCAAGGCCCGGCGCGGCGTGGCATCGGGAATCAACTCCACGGCCGGCTCGCCGGAGTCCAGCAATGTCAACGCGGTCGAGTCATCACCCTCCCGGATTGCCTGCGCCAGGTTGTGGATGGCGCCGTCGTATCGATAGGTCCGCCCCAGGCGGGCGACGATCTGTCGCGGGCTCGGGTCCAGGCCGGTCACGAGGTCGGAGAGCACGGCACCCGCCTCGACCGAGGTCAACTGGTCGGGATCGCCGACGATGATCAGGCGGGTGTCGGGCCGCAGCGCCTCCAGCAAGCGGGCCATCATCGTCAGCGAGACCATCGATGCCTCATCGAGGACCACGACGTCATGCGGCAGCCGGGCTCCCGCGTGATGAGCGAAGCGGCTCGTGGACCCCCGCCGCCAGCCGAGCAGCCGGTGCAGGGTGGAGGCTGCCGGCATTGGCAGTCGGCCGCGATCGGCATCGGGTAAGCGCTCGGCTGCTCCCTCGAAGGCTTCTTGCAGCCGGGCGGCGGCCTTGGCCGTTGGCGCAGCGAGCGCGATCCGAGGCGTCCGGTCACGGCGGACGGCCGCTTGCTCCACGAGCAGGGCGAGGATGCGCGCCACCGTGGTTGTCTTGCCGGTTCCTGGTCCGCCCGTCACGACGACCGTGCGCTCTCGGGTGGCCAGGGCGGCGGCGGTGCGCTGGTCCGCGTCGTCCGCGTGTGGGAAGAGCCTGGCCAGGCCCGCGTCCAGAACCTGTTCGTCGACCGGGGGCGCGGGTGCGTCGCGGCGGGCGGTGATGGTGTGGGCGACCTGCTTCTCTTGGTCGTGATAGCGCTCGAGATACAGCAGCCCCTGGTCTTCGACGAGGACGCCCGCCGCCACGAGACGACTGTCGCAGACCTGTTGCAGCCACGCCTGTGGATCGGCGGGCCACGCAAAATCCGGGTTGATGAGGTGCACCCGCGTCAGGTCTACGGCCACCGAACCGGTCCGGACCGCGCGCGTGGCCAGGGCCAGCGCCAGTGCGGCCTCGACGTCTCGTTCGCCGGAGAGTGCGCTGAGGCGACGGGCGACGTGCACATCGGCGGCGTGCAGGATTCCCCGTTCGTTGGCCTCGCCGAGCACTCCGCTGGCCCGTGTCGCCCGGCGCCGGTCGAAGCGCTCCAACTCCTCTCCCGGTGGGGTCGAGTTCATCGCGGGCCCCTGGGTAGCGTGCCTGCGTGCCAGCATCTGAGGATCACCGCGCCGTGCCCACCGTGCTGCGCACGCCTCGGCTGCGTCTGCGCCCGCCCACGCCGGCCGATGATGACTTCCTCTTCGCGCTGCATTCCGATCCCCAGCTGTATGCTCACGCGCCCTGGGCCCGAACGACGGATCGCGCGATCTCGGACGCGATGACGCAGCTGTGGCGTCAGCACTGGCGTGACGAAGGCTTCGGCTACTTCATCGTGGAAGCGGCGCAGTGTGGCGCCCCGATCGGTGTCGCCGGGGTGCGCCGCGCGGCAGCCGGCCGGCTGAATCTGTATTACCGGTTCGCCGCCGCGACGCACGGGAGCGGCCTCGGCCGGGAAGCCGCGCGGGCGGCGGTCGTCGCCCACGCGACCGAGTGGTTTCCGCAGTATGTCGTGGAGGCCGTCATCCGGCCCGATCACTGGCCCTCGGTGCGGACAGCGGAGGCGGTTGGGATGGTTGCGGTGGGCGAGCGCCAGTTTGATGGTGATCCGCCGGAGGCGGGAGCATCCTGGGTCTTCGAGTTGCCGCGCATCGCGCGGGTCGACGACCTCGCGGCGGCACTGCGGGAGCCGCTGCTCGACCTGTGGCAACGCGTCACGGATGCTGGTGGTTCGGTGGGCTTCCTGCCGGGGGCACCACGGGAGCGCATCGCGGAGGCACTGGCTGAGCATGCAGCGGAAATGACCGCGGGCCATGCCGTCGCCGTCTCTTTGACCGATCCCGATGGCTCGTTGAGCGGCTGGGGCTGGTGGACGTACACGTCGAATCCGCTTCTGGCGCACGGTCGTTGGCTGTATCGATTCATGATTGAGCCGGCCCGTCAGGGTCGCCATCTCGGCGCGACCCTGCTCGCCGGGATGATTGGGGCCGCCCGACGAGATGGCGCTGAACTGCTCGAGCTGGGCTATCGCAGCGGTTCGGGGCTCGGCGATTTCTATGCCCTCGCCGGATTCGTAGAGGTGGGCCGGATCCCCGGAGCGATCCGTGTGGGACCGGGGGATTTCCGGGACGATGTCACAATGGCCCGTCGTGTGGACGGCTCGCCGCTGGTCTACGACGGCAGACACTGACACCAGTCGGGTGGCGGTGCGGGTCATGGCAGGCTCCCGTCGAGGAGATCGGAGATGGCCAGGACGAGGGCGACCGGCGGTCGCCACGAGAACACACCGGCGGGCTGGCCGTCGATGATCGGGGTGTCCGGTCCGCACATGCCCCGCAGATAGAGGTACAGGACGCCGCCGAAATGTTGCTCGGGGGAGTACCCGGGCAGCCGCCAACGCAAGAAGCGGTGCAGGACAACGGCATACAGCAGCGCCTGCAAGGGGTAGGAGCTGTGCTGCATCGCTGCAGTGAGCGCCCGCGGAGAGTAGTCAGCCGCGCTCAAATCGGCGTCCGGCGGGCCGAGCCAGTTGGTTTTGTAGTCGACGACGAGATAGCGGCCATCGACCCGCAAGACGACATCGACCGATCCGGTGAGATAGCCGCGCAACACCTGGCCGCCTAGCTCGGGCGCCGATAACGCGTGGGCAAAGGGTACGAGCGGGTCGCCCTCCGCAAGGTGCGCCAAGAGCAGCGGTGCGAGTTCGCCCAGGGTGATGTCGACTGCCTCGGTCCGACGATCTCCGCCAACAAGAGGCAGCTCAAACTCCAACTCGCACAGACGATCCGCACGCCCGATCTCGGCGAGGGTGATGCCGGGGGCGAGCGGGCCGAGGGGGCTACGGCATACGGCCAGCAGGGCATCGGCGAGGTCGGCTTGGGACAACTCGACCGGCCAGCGGACGATCTGCTCGCGGATACGAGCGAGGAGTTCGGCGCGCAGATCCGCGGCGCTCGGGTCAGCCTCTTCGAGCACCGCATGAACCAGGGAACCGAAGGTCGCCCCGACCGGCAGGTGCGCCATCGGGGAGGGCACCTGCTGGGCGGCGAGTTCATCGGCGCTGAGCGCCGCCGGCAGGGCCGCGACGATCTCGGCGGCTGGGGCTTCGTCGTCCTTGACAGGCACTTCGGGCTCGGTTGTCGGCGCCAGGCCGGCGTCGGCCTCAGCAGCTTTGGTGAGCGCGCTATAGGAGGTGCGCCGCCACTCCAGATCGATCTCGCGGGTGAAGGCACGCGCGCGAAGTCGTCGAGTGTTGCCGGCCGGGGATGGTCGGGGCGGGGTTTCTGGGCTCGTCATCGGCTCCACCCGCGGGCCGCCGGCCGCCTGCCACGCCAATAGCGAATCCCTGGCGAGGCGATCGCTAGGGATGGGTATGAAGCTTTCCGGTTCGCCGACGCCCCCTGGGGAGCGGCCGAAGAGGGCGCGGTGGAGCGCCGAGTATGGGGTAGTGGTCATCGGCGCCCACCAGGTCACCAATTGGGATTGGGCGCGAGTGAGGGCGACATACAACAGGCGCAAGCTCTCACCGTCGTCCTCGACGCGGGCGCGCTCGCTCACCTGAGCGCTTGGCTCGGTCGCCACGTCGAGAGTGCGTCGGCCCTGCGGGTCGTGATAGCGCTGGAAAGGCTTGGTCGTATCGACATGGCGATCCATGAGGAAGGGCGCATAGACGATTGGGAACTGCAAGCCCTTGCTGCCGTGGATGGTTGCGAGTTGCACTGCGGCAGCGTCGCTTTCGAGCCGACGGCTGCGTTGGGTCCGAGCTCGACCGGTCCCTTGGACCAACTGCGTGCGCAGCCAGGTCGTGGTCGCATTGAGTCCGAGCTGGTCCCGCAGAACCTCCTCGTGGAGCAGCTCGGCGAGGTGGTGCACGTCGGTGCGCAGGCGCTCGCCGCCCGGCTGCGCGAGGAGGCGCGCATCCAAACCCGTCGCCTCCGAGGCGGCGAGCACTGCCGGGATGCCGCGCAGCGCGAAGAGCGCGGCCCAGCGACGCATCCGAGCGGCGTGCTCGTCGGTGGCATCGTCGCCGCGGGCGTCGAGGGAGGCAATCGATTCGCCGACGAAAGGTGTCAACGCCGCGGTGCGCACCCGACGCGACCGGTTGGGAGACTCCATGGCCTCGAGCACCTGCAGCCACCACCGGGCGGCCGGGGACGCGAGGACCGACTCGTCGGTGGCCATGACAGCAGGGATGCCAGCGGCCCGCAGTGCGCTCTGGACCGCGCGAAGCTGGACGCCGGTCGGGCACAGGACCGCGATGTCACCGGGGACCAGCGCTCGGCGAGCAAAGGTTGCCCCGCTGGCCAGAACCCGCGCGATATCTGCCGCGCAGTCCGCGGCAACGATCGGCCGGGCAATGCCAACCTTCACGGTGGGTGGGCTCCCGGCGGGTTCTAGATCGTCGCCGAGGAAGTCCGCTTGCGTGCCCAGCCGAAGCCGCCATGGCGCTGCCTCCGGCAGACCGGCCAGCCGTGCGGTGGAGTGACTCGCCGTTACGGGCACGATCTCGACCTCCGGTGCGCCGAGGGTCATCCCGGCCAGGCAAGCGCTGAGCGCGCTGACGAGCCGGGCGTCCGAGCGCCGGTTGGTCGCCAGCGTCCGATGGTGGTCGGCGACGCGTCGGGCGCGGAGATAGGTGTTGATATCGCCACCGCGAAAGGCATAGATCGCCTGCTTTGGGTCGCCGATCAGGATGAGCCGGCCATGTCCGTGGAAGGCGCGCTCGAAAACATCCCATTGCACCGGATCGGTGTCCTGGAACTCATCGACGAGCACGACGGACCACCGCGAGCGCAGCCGGGCGCGGGCGGGGGCGTCCGGGCTCTCCAAGGCGTCGGCGAGTTCACGCAGCAGGTCGTCATACGAGAGGACGCCCAGGCGCCGCTTGCGCAGGGCGAGTTCGGATCGCACGGCCGTTCCGAAGGCCACCCGCTCGGCATCCACGCTGCGGGGATCGGCGTCGATCGGGCCGATGGTGGCGGCCGGGTCGCCGACGACCGCGGCTGCGATGGCGCGGGCGTCGGCATACGCGAAGGGAGCGCTGTCGGCGCGGGCGTAGCGCGCGAGGTAGAGGTCGTCGACGACCTCGGCGAGCAGGTCCGAGAGGTCCTCGACCAGGGTGGTGCCGGGATCGGTGTCGCCCGCCGTGCCGAGATCACGCAAGACGGCATGGCAGAACTGGTGGATTGTCGCGATCGTCGCGTCGTCGAAGGCGCCCAGGGCCTCCCGAACCCTCCGGTGTCGCTCCTGCAATTCCGGGCGGTCGTATGCCGCCCCGCTCGCCTCCTCGGACAAGGTGCGTTCCAGCGTGTCCGGCTCCACCTCGGGCTCGCGGCCGTCCAGGAGTGTCTGGAGGTAGCGCTCGCTGCGGCTCAACCGCTCGCGGACGCGCTCGCGCAACTCCTGCGTCGCCGCACGGCCGAAGGTGACGACGAGCAATTCCTCCAGCGGCGTGCCTTCGGCCACGAAGCGCGCGACGAGGGCCGCGATGGCCCAGGTCTTGCCCGTGCCCGCGCTCGCCTCGAGGATGGTTGTGCCCGCGGGCATGTCGGCGCTGATCTCGAAATCGCGGGAGGCCGTCATGCGCCCAGCCCGGAGTGGAGTGCTGGCTCCCAGACGCGCATCGCCGTGTGCGCGAAGCGGGTTGGCCCGGGGTTGAGGCCCTGCGGATCATGCCACCGCTCAGCAAGCGGCGGATCGAGCCAGATGTCCAGGTCGGGGTGCGGGCCATAGAGCAGGGCGAGGGACGCATCGTTGTTGTCCGAACGGTCCACCCATTGATTGACTGCTGCCGTCATGGCCGTGGCATCGACGCGGCGGCGGGCCAGGGTCTCGGCATACGCAAAAGACGTTTTGGGCGCGAAGGCGAGCGGCTGGCGCAGGCCCAGGTCGCGCAGCTCGACGAGGTCACGCAGGAATGTTCGGGCGAGGTCGGCGGCGATGGTCCGCGAGGAGACGACCTTGGACCCCTTGCCCCACTTGGCGATGACATGCGCCGTCCAGTGATCGCCGGTTGGCTGCCCTGCTGCCCCAGCGCTGAGGGCGAGCAACGCTAACCACGCTTCCAACCGGTGCTTGGCCGAGAGATTGGAATATGAGGTCACGACGAATGCTGTGCCGAACACGGCGGGCACGATCCCCCCGAGTCGGCGACCGTCGCCGAGGTCGACGTCGATCTCGATGGATCGTGACTGCGGGTTCGACTCGCCGAGGAGGCGTTCGGTGGCATTGGCGATGGTGCCGGCAATCGGGCCGACCCGGGACAGGACGCTTCGTCCAAGGGCCGCGGGCGGCAAGGTGCCGCGGTGTGATTCCGCCCGCCCGGCCTCTGCCGTGGTTTTGCCCGCGAGCAGCTCGCCAACCAGGCGTTCGCCCACGGCCCATGACTGCAGGCTGTCGAGTTCGATCGGCAGGCTGTCGGGGCGCATCTCCTCCTCGAAGGGGGAGGCGATATCAAGGCGGTGGTGCAGGAAGCCGCGCGTGGGGTTGGTGAAGAAGGCTGTCAGGTCGGCGATCGTGAGGTCGTCAGCGGTCCGAGCCGGCAGCAAACCCGGCAAGACCAAGCCGTTATCCCGTCGTCCCTGGCCGTGATCTGTCGAGGTGGACTGCTCTCGACGGCTGCGCGCGAGGGCTGCAGCGCTGTCTGGAGCGTGGGGATCGAAACTGAAGGGCGCGGCCGTGACGGGATCGGGGGTGAGATTGTCGGGGTCGAAGGGTTGCAAGCGGTGCCGGCGCACCGGGCTGCCAGCTCCGACAGGCAGGCCGGCCGTGCGCCGGGCCGCGTCGATGACCTCGCCGAGGGGCACCGATGGCGGTCGGCTCGCGCCGGTATGCGGATCGGCGCCGGTATAGGTCAGGACCAGGGTGTCGGTGGCGGCGAGGATCGCGTCGAGCAAGAGTTGGCGGTCCTCGCTGCGATAGTCCCGCTCACCGGTCTGCGGGGAACGCGCCAGCACATCATCGCCATCTGGGCTGTTGGTCCGCGGGAAGCTCCCGTCGTCCAGACCAATGAGGGCGACCACGCGATGCGGCACCGATCGCATCGGCGTCATCGTGCACACGGTCAGGCTGCCGGTTCGGAAGTTGGCGCGCGTTGCCCGCGACTCCAACCGGCTGCTGAGCAGGGTCCGAATGTCGCTGTGCGAGAGCGGGATCGCGCCATGACCCGCCTCGCTCACGGCCGCGAACTCGCGGTCGAGCTCCGCCTTCTGCCAGATGTCGGCCAACGGAGTCTCCGTCAGTGCGTCGATGCCCTCGCTCAGGGCAGCGAGCCACCCGGCAGCGGTCGATGCATCGAGGCAGGCTTCGCGCAGGGCGGCGATTCGATCGACGAACTCCGCGACGCGGCCCGCCAGGTCGATGCTCGCACTATCGACATCATCGAGCGGCAACATCTGCTCATAGCGGCGGTGCGGCTCCTCCGCGCGGGTGACGCCGAGCAGCAGGCGATCCAGGCCTAGCCGCCAGGTGTTGTCCTGAAGGTCCGCGAGCGAGAAGTCCCCGCGGTGCCGCCCGTCGAGTCCCCAGCGGATATTGGCCTGATCGATCCATTGGGCAAGCCGATCGAGCGCATCGTCGTCGAAGGCGAAGCGGCGGCGCACCGGCTCGGTGGCGGCCAGGTCCAGAACTTCACTGGCGGTAAGCCGACCGGTGACCAACTCGACGAGCCGCGCGGCGATCGCCAAGAGCGGATTGGTGAAGATTCGCGACCGGTCGGCCAGTTGGACTCGCAGGCCGTGTCCTGGATGGGCCGGCCCATCGAAGCGCAGATCGGCCAATCCGAAGGTGGCATGGATCAATGGGGCATAGGTGTCGATATCGGGGCACATGATCACGATGTCGCGCGGCTCGAGGGTGGGGTCGTCCTCCAAGAGCCCGAGCAGGACCTCACGCAGAACCTCGACCTGACGGGCCGCGCCATGGCACGCATGCACCTGAATCGATCGATCCGCAGCGCTGATCCCGCGGCCAGCCGCCTCGGCCCGGCTCGGGTCCCGGTCTGCGATGAGATCGGCTTGCAGCCAGTGCAACCACGATGCCGGCTTCGATGCGTCATCACTCGCGACGCTCTCGTCCTGCCACGGCGCCGCGAGCGCCAACTGGCGCTGCACCTCGCGCACATCACGTCCGAGCGAGGCAAGCAGTGGATGTCGCACGCTCAAGACAGACCGGTCCCCAGCCCTCGCGACCGGCCCGCCACCGGTGACGGCCGCCAAGGAATGCCACAAGGTCGGCGATGGATGCGGCAGCCACAGATGCACCTCGCGATGTGTGGCGAGCGCTCCGAGAAGTTCGACTTCGGTGCGTGCGAGGCGCGTGTGCCCGAAGAGCGAGAGCCGAGCGGGCAGGTCCAGGTCCGCGTCGCCGCGCCGCAGCGCCGCCACGGTGGACTGATGCCGCACCGGCGGGGTCGCCGCCGGCACCCTGGCCGTGAGCGAACGCCATAAGTGCGGCTGCCACGCCAGATCCTCATCCAGGGCGCCACCCGCGCCATCGGTCCACTCCCCGCCGGCGGACCACTGGAGCAGCAGGGCAGGGCGCTGCACGGCATACGCATGAAAGAGCCCGGCGATCCGGCGCGCCACCGAGTAGCGGCGCCCGGCCCGGAGCCGGCCCTCGACACTGTCGTCGCCGTGACCTAAATGGGCGGCGAGTTGGGACGCCCACGGCAGGTCCAGCGATTCGTCGATCGTCGCCAAGAGCGGCCAGACGAGCTGCTCGGGCAACCACGGATCATCGCGATCGGTCCCCAACAAGAGCGTGACGAGCGAGTTGGGGGAGAGGAATCGCACGCCCGCGCACACGCCATCGTCGCCCGAGATGGCGCCCAGTCGGTGGCTGAGGCGCTGCGTCAGCCAACGCTCGACGCCCTTGGCCGGAACGACCACCAACTCCTGCGCGAACGGATCGCCTGCGGGCACCGCGAGCACGCCGGCCAACCCCTCAGCGAGGAGGTCGGTCCGCGTCGCGCGGTGCAGATGGAGGCTCACGAGAGTCACCTTAGATTCCAGCACCGACAACCCCTCCTGGTCGCCCTTCCGCGCCGCCCGTCCCCTAGCCTGATGACCATGGAGCGGGTGTATGCACCAGTGATTGCGCTAGCCAGGACGGTCTTTCGCGCGCAGGGCCTGAAGTTCACGATCGTCGGTGCCGACAACGTGCCCCGCACGGGTGGGGCCGTCATGGCGATCAACCATCTGAGCTATTTCGACTTCACCTACGCCGGGCTCGCGGCGCAGCCGTCGAAGCGCTATGTCCGCTTCATGGCCAAACAGTCGATCTTCGAGCACAAGATCGCCGGGCCGCTGATGCGCTCCATGCAGCACATCCCGGTCGACCGCCAGGCTGGCGCCGCGTCCTACCGCGAGGCGCTGCAGGCGCTGAAGTCCGGGGAGATTGTCGGTGTCTTCCCCGAGGCGACCATGTCGCGCTCCTTCGAGTTGAAGCCCTTTAAGTCGGGGGCCGCGCGGATGGCCCGCGATGCCCGCGTGCCGCTGCTGCCGACCACCTTGTGGGGTGCCCAGCGCGTGTGGAGCAAGGATGTGCCGAAGAATCGCGGGCGCAGCCACATCCCGATTTTCATCGAGGTCGGCGAGCCGATCCCGGTGCCCAAGGGCAGCAATGTCGACGAAGCCAGCGAGCGGCTGCGCGCGGCGATGCAGGAGCAACTCGCGCGGCAGCAGGCGGCATACCCCGTGCTGACCGGCGACGACCTGCGTTACCTGCCGGCTCGCCTCGGCGGCACCGCTCCCACTTTGGAGGCGGCCGCCGCGCTCGACCTGCGGGATATGTCCCGCACCCGCGACGAGTTCAACTCCTGACCCGACCGCGCCCTGCATAGGATCGCGCGGTGCGGATCGCGAGTGTCAATGTCAACGGGATCCGGGCCGCGCAGCGCCGCGGGTTCGGCACCTGGCTGTGCGTGACGAATCCGGATGTCGTTGCGCTGCAAGAGGTTCGCTGCCCGGAGGCGGATCTTCCCCAGGACGCTTTCGGGGGCTACCACGCGGCCTATGATGCCGGGGCCCGCGCCGGCCGCAACGGGGTTTCCGTCCTCACCCGCGAGCCTCCGGCGGCGGTGCGGACCCTGTTGCCCGATGGGTATGCCGTGCCCGTCGCCCGCGAGTTGCGCCCCTTTGCCGACCAGGGCCGCTATCTCGAGGTCGACCTTGCGGATCGTCCGCTGACCGTCGCCTCCGTCTACGTTCCCAAGGGCGGCCTGCCCGCGCACCTGCAAAAGCCGGGCCGGATGCGCGATGCGCCGGATGGCGGCGCGGCATACGCGAACAAAATGCGCTTCGCCGCCGGGCTGAGCCGCCACCTCGATCGCTCGCGTCGCGCCGCGGCGGCCAATGGTCGGGAGTTCATCGTGATGGGCGACTTCAATGTCGCGCACCGGGAACTCGATGTCGCGGCCTGGCGCCGCTCCAAGCAGGCGGTTGGATTCCTGCCGCAGGAGCGGGCGTGGCTCGAGGATCTGCTCTCGCCGCGCCGGTTGGTCGATGTGGTCCGCCGCCTACACCCGGACCAGCCCGGACCGTACACCTGGTGGTCGTGGATGGGCACGTCATATGCCGTGGACTCCGGCTGGCGGATCGACTACCACTTCGCGTCGCCCGGCCTGGCCCGGACGGCGACCCGGGCGTGGGTGGACCGTGAGGTCGATGGGGTTCGTATGAGCGACCACTCGCCTGTCAGCGTCGACTACGACTTCTGAGGCACCCCGCACGGCGCGGGAGAACTTCGTGGGGTGTCTTAGATGGCGTGACCGAGGTGGGCGAGGGCTTGACGAAGTAGGACGCCATGCCCGCCGTCCATCTCGGCGAGGACCGCCGGGTCGAGCACTTCATCCGGGGTCAGCCACGCAAGGTCGAGGGCGTCGCGCTGCGGAGCACAGTCGCCGGCGACCGGCACGATGAAGGCGAGCGAGACCGCGTGCTGGCGGGGGTCGTGAAAGGCGGTCACACCGGGTGTTGGAAAGTATTCCGCGACCGTGAACGGCAGCGGGCTCGGCGGGACCTGCGGCAACGCCACGGGGCCTAGATCCTTCTCGACATGGCGCAGGATGGCATCGCGGATACGCTCGTGGAAAAGCACTCTGCCCGAAACAAGTTCACGCTGGATGCGTCCGCCGTCGGACGCGCGCAGCAGCAGACCGATCGCGGTCACGCTGCCGCCGCCATCGACGCGGACGGGGATCGCATCGACATACAGGATCGGCATCCGCCCCCGCACGGTGGTGAGTTCTTCCTGGCTCAGCCAGGACTCCTGGCTCTGGGTGTCGGGGGACGTCATGGGGCTGTTTCTACCATCGGGGGTGGCGCCTGGTCCTGCGCAGGGGTGAACTGCGCGGTCGCGTCGAAGGCCGCACGCCGAGCCACGCGTCGCAGTGCACCGAGCACGGCGGTGCCGGTGACCGCGATGAGCACGGCATTGGTGAGCGCGCGCCCGAGATCCCAGCCGAGGCTGGTCGCGAGTGAGAAGAGCGCGAAGCGATGCAGATTCTCAAGTGCGGGGGCGCCGGGGACGAACGACAGACCGGTGCCCGAGCCGATGGCGAACGGCCAGAAGGAGAAGTTGAGGAGCCAGCCGTATGCCAGCCCCGCCACCGCGCCATAGGCCGCGAGCAGGGCGATCTCGACCCGCCCGCGCGCACGAGGCAGCAGGCCGGCGCCCAGGCCCACCCAGGCGGCACCAAGCATTTGATAGGGCAGCCAGGGGCCGACGCCGCCGGTGATGAGCGCGGACGCGAAAAGTGTTGTGGCGCCGAGGACAAAGCCGAATCCGGGACCGAAAACCCGGCCGGCCAGGACCAGCAGAAAGAAGACGAGTTCGACCCCCGCGCTTCCCGCGCCCAAGGGTCGCAGAACGGCGCCCACCGCGGACAACACCCCGAGAAGAGCAACCGCCTTGACGTCCAATCCGCCCTCGGAGATCTCGGCAAGCACCACCGCGAGGAGCAGAGGCAGGAGGAGCGCAAAGACGAAGGGCGCGTCACCGCCGTGCGCGATGCCGGAACCGGGATCGACGATCAGGGGCCACCCGAAGGCGATCAGACCAGCAAGCGACACGAGAACGATGGCGGCGGTTGCCTTGGGGCGCAGACGAATCGCCGCGGTGGCAGGGTGGGGAGTGGGTGTCATATGGCGTTCCGCGGCAGGGCCGCCCGCACCTGGTCAACGGTCAACAGCGGCACGGGTGCGAGCACCTTGGCTACCTGAGGCGCGAAGGCGGGGGAGGAGGCGATGACGTCCGCGCTCGGGCCGTGGGCGACGATTTCGCCCTCGGCCATGACGATGACCTCGTCCGCCACGATCGCGACGAACTCCACGTCATGGGTTGAGACGACGACCGTATGTCCGTCGCGAGCCAGCCGACGCAGCGTGGCGGCGAGCCGGTCCTTCGCGGGATAGTCCAGTCCGCGCGTTGGCTCGTCGAGCAGGACCACCTCGGGTCGCGCGGTGAGTTGTACGGCGAGCACGAGGGCCAGCTTCTGCCCCTCGGAGAGGTCGCGCGGATGCCGCTGGTGGGGTATGCCGGGTGCCAAGTCCGCGAGCAGCGCGGAGCAGGTGCCGGGTGGCTGCCCTGACTCCTGGTCGGCCTGATCGCATTCTGCGCCAACGGAATCGAGGTAGAGCAGGTCGGTAGCTGACTGGGGCACCAAGCCGACACGGCTGCGGCGCTGCGGTGGTTTCAGCGATGCGGGATCCGTGCCATCGGCGAGGTGGACCCTGCCCGATGTTCTCGCACCAGTGCCGTGCAGAGCCCACAGCAAGGACGACTTGCCAGCGCCATTGCGTCCCATGAGAGCGGTCACGCTGCCTGCCGCGACGGCCAGGTCGACATCCGCGACGGCCCGAACTCCACCATGGTCGACGCGCAGGCCGCGCGCCGTCACCCCCGGGGCGGGTGACGCCGGTGCGTCAGGTGGGGGAGCCACCTCCGCGACCGTGGGAAACGCGCCCGCCAGCTCGCGACGCAAGGGGGCCGCGGCGCGCCGGGCGTCGCGGATGGTGACCGGCAGGGGCGACCACCCGGCATACCGGCCGAGCTCGATGATGGGGGGCGCGATGGCGCTGTCCGCGAGGATCTCGGCGGGAGAGCCGTGGCGGACTCGGCCGTCGGCGACCTCGACGAGGCGATCGGCATACTGCACCACGCGCTCCAGGCGGTGCTCGGCGATGACGACGGTGACACCCAGGTCGTGCACCAGGCGGGTCAGCGTCGCCAAAACCTCTTCTGCCCCAGTCGGATCCAGCGCCGAGGTGGGTTCGTCGAGAACGAGCAGGCGAGGATGCGTGGTGAGGACTGAGCCGATAGCGACCCGCTGTTGTTGCCCGCCGGACAGGTCCCGCAGGGGCGCGGCGCGCAGGTCGGCGATCCCGAGCAGATCGAGGGTTTCCTCGACCCGCTTGCGCATTGTCGCGGGCGGGAGCGCGAGTTGCTCCATGCCATAGGCAAGCTCTTCCTCGACGGTGTCGGTGACGAAGCCGGCCAGCGGATCCTGGCCGACGACGCCGACGACATCCGCCAGGTCGCGTGGGCGGTGGGTGGCGATGTCGCGACCCATGACCTCGACGCGCCCGGAGAGGCGGCCGCCCGTGAAGTGCGGGACATGCCCGTTGATCGTGCCGAGCAGGGTCGACTTGCCAGAACCGGTGCGGCCGATCACGAGGACGAGTTCACCCTCATCGATCTCTAGGTTCACGTCGGTCAGTGCAGGGCTTGCAGACTCGGGATAGTGCACCGAGACATTGCTGAAACGCACTGCGGCGCCGAGGGATTCGTATGCCGTCACGCCACCACCGCCTGCACGCGTTCGGGGCGCTGGCTGGTCAGCGGGGGAACCGGGGTAGCGAGTGCGGGCGCCGCTGCGGCGATGAGTCCGAGGATCACCGGGATCGGCAAGCTCGGCATGCCCAGCGGCTGCAGCGGCATAGCCAGCGCGCCGGGGGAGGTGCGCAGCGAGACGATAGACGCGGCGAGCGCTGTCAGGCCGCAGCTCACCGTGAGCCATTCGGCGCCGGACCACGGGTCGCGCCGGTAGATCGTCCGCGGCACGGCGCGGCCACCCGCCCAGATTCCCGCGATGCACAGGGCAGCGCCGATGGCGAGCACAGGGACCCCGAACGCTGCCGGACTTGTGCTGTCGAGGAGGCCATAGAGGCCGACGCAGGCACCGAGTAGGCCAAGCAGCGTGAGCCCTGACGTGAGCCGACTTGCGCTGGCGGTCCGGCGGCCATACCCGCGCCCGTCCATCGCAGCAGCGAGTGCCATCGATCGGTCCAGCGTGTCCTGCAGGACGGGCATTGCAATCCCTCGAAATGCTCTGAGCCGCAGGGATGTTTCGCCGCGCAGCGCCCGCGCCCGAGCGACCCGCTGCACACTTTCCGCCAGTTGTGGAGCAACCGTCACGGCGACGACGAGCGCCGCGCCGATCTCGTGCAAGGCGGCGGGGAAGACCTTGAGTAGTCGCTTGGGGCTCGCGAGCGCGTTCGCGGCGCCGATGGCGAGGATCATCGTGCCGAGCCGGGCGCCTTCGAGAGCCGCCGCCAGCAGGCCTTCGAGGTAGACGGTTCCGCCGAGTTGGATGCCTGCCGCCCATGAGGGCAGGTCGAGCGTAGGCAGGGGGAAGAGCCGATGCTGACCAAACTTCAGGCCGACGGCCAAGTGCAGGATCACGCGGGTCAAGACGATGACGGCGCCGAGGACTGCATACAGCCGGAATGCGCGCCCCCACGGCGACCCATCGCGGCGCGACATGACCACAAAGGTCAGAACGGCGATATGCCCAGCCAGCAGAACGGGATTCGTCGTCAGGCTCGCGCTAGCGGCGAGGGCGAGCGCCCAGATCCACCAGGCCGCGGGGTGCAGGTGCCGGACCACTACTGCCGGGCTCGGTCCCGCTGCCGGCGCGCCAGCAGCGCACCCCCGACAAAGAGAAGCCCGATTGCTCCACCGCCGGCGAGGATCGCGGCCGCGGGTGTCGAGCCCGTGGACGCGGGTATGCCGTTGCTCGCCTGCTCCGGGTTGCTGGTCCCGTCGCTCGCGCCGGGCGCGGGCGCGTTCGAGGTGGTGGTCTCGGTCGGTGGGTTCCCCGTGGTGGTGCGCGTGGTGGACGTGCTCGTCGTGGTGCGTGAGGTGGGGGAGTGCGTTAGGGCCGGCGGGGTCGGCGCGGCGGTCGACGTTGAAGTGCTGGCCGGCGGGCGTGTCGTCGTGGAACTGTTCGGTGCAGAGGATGTCGACGAGCTTGAGGAGCTTGAGGAGCTCGTGGTGGTGGGGGGGCTCGGTGGCGCCACCCCCGGCTGCCGACCGGCGCCGAAGGCCAGGCCGATCGCCTGGCCTGGCGCCGGATTCAGGCTGGCGGCGCCGGAGTTGCTGTAGCTCCAGCTACCCCCCGCTGAGGCCGTCCAGATGGCCCAGTATGCCGAGGCAGGCGGCGTCTGAACGCAGGCTTCGTCCGCGGGGGCGGGGAAGCCGTTGACACGGCATACGAAGCTGCCCGGAAAGCGCTGCGTGCCCTCCAGTCGGAATCCGGCCGCCTCGAGGGCGGCCCATGCGGTCGCGGGATCGCCACTGGCGCAACCGCTTTGGACCCAGCCGCCGAAGTCGACGATGACACTCACGCCGTCGGCGGAAGTGCAGGTGGCGGCTTGGGCGGCAGGGGCAGCGACAAAGGCGCCCACGCCGAGCGCGAGGGCGATTGCGTGTCGGATCATCTCGGCGGCGCCACTGTCGGCGGCTTGCCCGCGCCGAACGCCCAGCCCTCGACCGTGCCCGGCTTGGGGTTGTAGCTGCCCGATCCGGACGTCGAATAAGTCCACTTGCCGCCGCGCGGGGCATGCCAGTAGGACCAGTACTTCGTGGCGGGCGGCATCACGACACAGGCCTCAACCGTCGGGCTCGGCCGGTTGTTGATCCGGCACACGGCACCGGGGAAACGCTGCACCATCGCGACCGTGAAGCCCGCACCCTTGAGCGCCGCCAAGCCCGATGTCGGGTCGCCAGGGGCACACGAAATGCGTTCCGTCGCACCAAAGTCCACGACCACGGTCACTCCACTAGCGCGTGGGCATGCCGCCGGTCGCGCCAGGGAGGCATCGCTGCCCGCCGACGCGCCGGCCCCGGCGGACAAGCCGAAGCCGATCGCAGCGGCCGCCGTGGATGCCGCCATGAATCGGGTGGGAATGGCTCGGGTCATGGGTTCTTCCGTTCTCGTCGCAGGATGAGGGCACCAATGGCCGCACCCAGGAGGGCGAGACCCGCGGCGCCGAGCAAGGCAGGTGTGTTGCTGCGCTGCGCGGCGGCGGGCTGAGCGGCGGCCGTGGCGGGTGTTGTGGTGCTGGCCGTCGCGGGGACGGACGCGGTGTCGCTCGCGGACTGCGTGGCTGACTCGGTCGTCGTCGGGGTCGGCGCGGGCCCGCGCGTCGAGGTCGGCCCCATCGGCTGGCTGCTCGCCGACCGAGTACTCGATGGGCTCGGTGCGGGGCTGCTCGTCGCGGACGTGCTGCTGGTTGTGGACGTGCCGGTCCCCGTCGAGCTAGGAGTGGTCGTCACCGGCGTGCTCGTGCTGGTCGTGCTCGGGGACGTCGACGAGGTGGTGCTGGTCGAGCCCGGACCGGTCGACCACGTTGTGCTGCCGCCGGTGGTGGGCGGCGGCTGGGTGGGGGCGGGGTCACACGTACTCAACGGTTCGGCGGCCTGCGTGATGTCGGCATCCAGCAGGCTGTCGTCACCGAAGGCGAGCATCCCCTGCGCGGTCGCGCGCCGCTCCTGGTCGCTGGCCGTGGCGCTCGCGCCGGCCGCGACCAGGGCGTCGTATGCGGCCCGGTCGTAGGCGATGGCGCCGCGCACACTCATCGGGGCATCGCAGCCGAGTTGGACGGACGCGAGGTAATCCCGGGCCAGACGCAGCGCTGCGTCTCGTCCGGCGACCTTGAACGCCATGCCCGCCAGGCCGGTGGAGTTCGTATTCACCCCGGTCGCGCCGATCCCGCCGCCCAGCCCGCCATCCGGCTGCTGACGCGCGGTCAGATAGGTCAGAGCCCGATCTGCTGCTTCGCCGTGGGAGCCGTCTGCGAGCAGGGCGACCGCCCCGAGCGAGGCCGCGTCGGGGTCGCTGGTGCACGGCTCCGAGCCGGGCGTCATACGCAGGCCACCGTCTGAGCATTGTTGTGCCAGAAGGAAATCCACAGCCGACGCCGAGGGCTTCTCGCCGATGCGGTGCAGGGCGATGATGGCTAGAGCTTGGGTGAAAGTGTTCGAGGTGTCGCCATATGCCGTGCGGTCGGCGAACCGCCCATCGGCGGCTTCGAGCCCCTGCAGGTCGGCGACGAGATCGCGCCCCCCGAACGAGCGTGCGTCTCGGCCGGCGGATTCCGCGAGGAGGGCCACCTTGGCGACCGGTCCGGCATACAGCTCCGTGGCGCCGAAGCTCGGCCCGAGATAGTCACCGAGCCGGGCTTCGACCGCCACAACCGACGCCACCGCCTGGGTCGGCCCGGACCGCACCGTGAGCAGACCGAGCACCGCGTCGGCGGTCACGCCGAGGTCGGGCTGGTCGGTGCCGGGGTAGTCCAGGAGACCGTCGCCCGCGGCCAGTTGCCGGACGAGGAAGTCTGCGCCGTCACCGCCGACCCCGATGGTCGGCGTCGGTCCGGACCCGGTGGCTGTTGAGGTGGACGTGGCAGCCCAGGCACGGGTCGCCCCCGCGACCGGCAGACCACCGACGACCGCGAGAGCGCAGGCCAGGGAGGCTGCGGACACGGCGACGGTGACAGGCAGGCGATGCACGGGCTCTCCGGATCCTTCGCGTTACGTCGAGCCGGGCCGCTGCCTGGCCCTGCGTACCGCATACCTCGGCGGTGGACAGGACGACCGCGATCAACGAGGTGGTCCGGCTCGCCGCCACCAGGCGGCCTACGGTTGCGGGTCAGCGCCGGACTTCGACCGGCTTCCCCTCGCGGTTGCGGGGCGCCGCCAGAAGCGGCACCAGGGGTCAGTCTAGCCCGCGCCCGCGGTCACACTCGCCGGGCCGTGGCCGGGGATGGCGGCCAGTGCCCTAGGTTGGGGAGGGTCGGGGGCGGCCCGGCCTGATCAAACGGGGGTTTTACGTGCGAGGACAGCGCTGGGCGCTGGTGGTCGTCGTCTCGGCAGTGGGATTGGGGGCCACAACCACCCCCGCCATCGCCGAGCCGGTGGCGCCCTTTGCCGCCGATCCTTCCGGTGAGGCGCCCTGCCCCGAGGGCGCGTCCCGGACCGCGACGATCGAGCGCGAAGGCTTCGAATCCGGCATCCCCGAGCCAGGATTCGCCAACGGATGGCTCAGTATCGGGACTTCGGCGCCCGAGGGCACGCGCGCTGCGTCGTCATCGGTCAGCGGCGCGGCCGACGATCCGGAGGACTACTTCTTCCTCACCCCGCGCCGAGCCAGCGGCGCGACCTATCTCGCGTTCGCTTCGCGCGGATCCTTCCGATCCGGGCACGGCATCATGGCCGTGAACTCCTTCCGGCTCAGCGTTCCGCCGTCCAGCGGCTGGTCGGGTCGCGTCGCGGATATCACCTCAGCCGTGGACGACGAGGACGGCTGGCTCACCCCATGGTTCTCGCACACCCGCACCACCGGCATCCCGGCGCGCTGGGATGTCGACAACATCCAACTCTTCACCTGCGCCCCGAACGCCACATCGCGGGTGGAGGGGAGCGACCGATATGCCGTGTCCGCCGCGATTGCCGACACTTTCGCCCCGGGGACGCGCACCGCCTATGTCGCTCGTGGCGATAACTTCCCCGACGCACTGACCGGCGTCCCGGTGGCCGCCAAGGGGCACGCGCCGATCCTCCTCGTCCACCCGGACGAGATCCCCGCGACGGTTGATCGCGCTCTGAATCGATTGCGCCCCAAGCAGATTGTCATTCTCGGTGGCCCTGCGTCGGTCTCCCCGGCGCTCCAGGCGCGGCTGTCGGCATACACCCCGGGTCCGGTGACCCGGATCACCGGACCCGATCGGTATGCCGTGGCAGCAGCCCTCAGCAAGGGCGCCTTCCCCGACGGCTCACGAGAAGTTTTCGTTGCCTCCGGCGAGGTCTTCCCCGATGCCTTGTCGGCGGCCCCGCTCGCCGCCGGGGCGACCAAGACCGCGCCCGCCAGCCCGCTGCTGCTGACCCGAGGTGACGAACTGCCAGCCGTGGTGGCCACGGAAGTCCGCCGGCTCGCACCCCGCACAATCACCGTCGTCGGCGGGCCGCGGACCGTCTCCGAGGCGGTCCTCGACGCGCTGCGGGCGACCGGCGCGAGCGTGACACGCGTCAGCGGTGACGATCGCTATGACGTGTCGGCCGAGGTGGCCGCCCGATTCGGCACTGGCGCCCTGACGGGCAGCTACCTGGCCTCCGGCGAAGTCTTCCCCGACGCCATCCTTGGCGCAGCCCTAGCCGGAGCACGCCACGAACCGCTGCTGCTGACGAGCGGGCGTCGGCTCCCCGCCGTCATCGCCGATGGCCTCGAACGGCTCCAAGAGGTCCGAGGGACCGTTGTCGGCGGACCCGCGTCGGTCGCCGCGATCGTGCGCGACGAATACGGAAGGACGCTGCCTTGAGGGCGATCCGAACCTTTGTCACCGGCGAAAGCGTGCGCGTGACCGTGCCCGACGCAAGCGCCCTCCCGGCGCCCGTGTGCAGCGCGGTCGTGCAGGCCGGCCGCCAGGAGCTGGAACTTAACGCTTCGCGACGCGCGGGCCGCGACTTCTTTCTCCGGGCGACCGGCTCGCCGCTGACGGGTTCGATGACCCTGCGTTCCGGTCTGCTGTTGCGCCATGGACCCCTCGGAGGCCGAGCCCGAAGCGGCCGTGTCTTCACCCTCGACGTCGGCCGTCACGATGTCTACGGCTCATGCGGTGCTCAGGTCTCACTCACGGAGCTGGCCTCGATCGTGCAACGAATCTCTCTCCGCGACAGCGCATCCGGAGCGGCTGCCACCTTGCGCACGGGTGTGTCCTGGGCCCGGCGCAGGCCGGCGTCGATCGCGCAGATGGTCGAACTCGGTGATGGCCAGGGCTTCCTGCTCGATATTCGCCAAGCCCGCTCTGGGTCGGCTCGCACCCAGGGCCTCGAGGTCGACGGAGGACTCCTGAGCCGCAGCGGCGATGGCGAGCGGGTGTCTTATCTGGTGCTCGACACCGAACGCGCCGTCTCTTATGGCATTCCGCGGCCCGGCACTGCGCTCGATGTGGTTGCCGAGGCCATGCGCCGCGTCCGCGTGGAGGCCGTATGACGACCGCCCTCCTCGCTGCCCCCGCGCTGCTTCTCCTGTGGGCGGCGGCGGCTCACCTTCGTGCCCCCGGGCCGTTGCGCGCCGCTCTGGTCGCGCATGGCGTGCTTCCTGCGGGTCTGCACCGTCCTGTCGCGATCTTCCTTGTCGTGGCGGAAGCCGTCGTCGGGTTCGCCTCATTGGCCACGGCCACGGCCTGGTTCGCCGGCTCGCGACCCGTCGCCGGTCGGGCTGCCGCGCTGGCCGTCGCGGGCTTGACGCTGGCCTATGCCGGCTATGCCCTGCTGGCCTGGCGGGCCACCCAGTCCATCCGAGGCGCCAGGCGGCACGTGCCTTGCGGTTGCGGACTCGGCAACGAGCCGCTGACCGGTTGGCACGCAACCCGCGCCGCCTTGATGGCGCTCGCCGCCCTCACGGCCGCCGCCTGGCCGGGCGCGCCAACCCCGAGCGGCCCGGCTGACCAGGCAATGGTGCTCGCGGCGACGCTCGCCATGGCCCTGCTCCTCGGTGTTCTGCCCAGCGCTCGCGCCCAGGCGCCCCGCACCGCGGGGGTGCAGATATGAGCTTCACCGCCGCTGCCCTGACGATGGCATGGATCGTCCTCGCCCTCTTGGCTCTGGTGTGCGCCGGCCTTCTTCGAATGGTCACCGACCTCCGGTCGCGACCCCCCGAGACGAGCGCCGAGGGGATCGATGCCCGCCGCCTGGTGGGCTTCGGCCTGCCGTCGAGCGGACCGGCATCCGCCGTGCGACCGCCCGGCGGCGGGATCGTGCTCTTCTCCTCGCCTAGCTGCCCGACCTGCGCCGCCGTGCTCGCCGAAATCGCCGGGCTCGGGCCGCGATTGGTCGTCGTCTCCCTGGGCGACTGCGCAGGCACCGCCGCGGGCGCGCCCCGGGCCCACTGCATACCGCAGGCCGGGGAACTCTTCGACCGCCTCGGCATACCTGCTGCCCCATTCCTGCTGGCCGTCGACGCAGCCGGCACCATCACCTCGTCCCTGCTGCCCGAGTCGGCAGCGCAGGTGCGCAGATGGTTGGAAGCCGCCGATCTGCTCGACCCGGCGCCCCCGATCCAAGCTCCCGAGGAGTTGCGATGATCACCTTCGGCGAACTACCCGAGGCCGACCAAGCCGGCCTGCGATCGCGCCTGACCCAGACTCCGAGGCCCCGTCGCACGCTATTGCGCCTGGCTGGGGGAGCGACGATGGGCCTAGCCTTCGGCGGTCTTGGCCTGGTGAACCGCGTCGCTGATCGCGCCCACGCGGCATATTTCACCGACTACACCGATGAGCACGGCGGACCGTGCGACTCCTATGCGAGCAACCACACCGAGGAGGGTCGCAAGTGCGGGCCGTCGACACCGTGCAATGACTACTCCTGCTGCTGGAAATACCACGACGGAGCCGGCAACCAGGTCGGCTGGCACCAGCACGCGCCCTCGCCGACCGGTTACTTCCTACACCGGCCCGACCAATGCTGGGCCGGCACCTATGACGCCTGGCAATGGACCTTCAGCGACGGTCACGTCTACCGGTGCAGCGATGGCTACACGTGCAGCCCCGGCGGCTCCTGCTTCTCCTCGATCTGCCCGTGGGCGGTGACATGACGGGCGGTGCCCGCCGCGTCCTGCGCGATCCCCTCCTGCTGCTGGCCATATGCGCAGTCGCCGGCGTCCTCGCGACGCCGCTCCTCACCGGCTTCGGCTGGCTGCTGCTCGCCGCGGTCATCGCCGCCGTCGGTCTGTCCGGCTCGACCTGAGGTGTCAACAGCGCCTGGGCGCTGCTGGCCTCGGTCCGAGGCCGTTCCTCACGCCTGCTCGCCTGGCTTCCCTTCGCTGCGGGCACAACCCTCGGGGGGTCCTCGACGGGAGCCGGTCTCGCGATCCTCGCCGGGCTGCTCTCGCCCGTGCCGCTTCGGGCGCGCTGGGCTCTTGCCGCGGTGCTGATCGTGGGTCTCGTGATCCTGGACCTGACATCGCGCAAACTTCCTGTGCCGCAACGGGATCAACTCATCCCGCAGGAGGTCTTTCACGAGGGTATACCGCTTGGGCTGTTCCGGTTCGGCGTCGAATATGGCACCGGTTGGCGCACCCTAATCCCCTCTGCTGGACCTTATGTCGTCGCCGCGGCCCTCCTGGCGGCCAACCGGCCGTGGTGGCAGGCGGTGCTCGTCGGTGCGGCCTTCGGTGCCGCCCGAGCAGCGGCCGCGCTGCAACTCATCCTGGCCGGAGGCGACGGTCTCACGACGGCGCTCGCGGCACACCGGCGCGCGCTCGAACGCCTCGCCACGGTGGTGGCCGCCGCGTGCGTGGGGGCCGCTGTCCTCTAGGTGGCTGGACGCTCGAACTGGTGCTCCGGCTCGGAACGCAGCGGCCGCTCGGAGAAGAGCGCGCGAATGCTGCGCACCTCCATGCCGTCGTAAAGCACCGCGTGGACGACCTCACAGATCGGCATCTCCACACCAGCTCGCTCGGCCAGCGCCTTGACCGATTTGGCGTTCAGGACGCCCTCGGCGACCTGCCCGAGCTCGGCTTGAATGTCGGCCAGCGCGCGCCCCTGCCCCAGGCCGAAGCCGACGCGGTAGTTGCGAGATTTCACCGAACTGCACGTCAGCACCAGATCGCCGACGCCCGAAAGTCCAACCAGCGTCAGCGGATTCGCGCCACGGGCCACGGCAAGCCGGGCAATTTCGGCCAGCCCGCGGGTGATGGTCGCGGCCCGGGTGTTGGCGTCATAGCCCATGCCGTCGCCGGCGCCGGTCGCGATGGCGATGACATTCTTCGCGCACCCGCCGATCTCGACTCCCACCACGTCATCGGAGACATAGGGGCGCAGGAACGGGGTGTGGAAGGCGCGCTGCACGGCCTCGGTGACGACTGCGTCGCCGCCGGCGATGGTGACGGCGGTGGGGAACTCGCGGGCCACCTCGACGGCAAAGGACGGGCCGGAGAGGAAGGTGAGCCGGGTATGCAGTGCCGCCGGCAGCACATCCTCCAGCACCTCGCTCATCGTCATGAGCGTGTCGACCTCGATGCCTTTGGTCACTGAACAGATCAGGGCGGTCGCCGGGATGAGCTCGCGCGCCTGCTCCGCCACGACGCGCATCGCCTGCGACGGCACGGCGAAGACGACCAGGTCGGTCCCGGCGAGCGCGGCGGCGAGGTCAGGCTCACCCCATATGGTCGGCGGCAGGGTGATGCCGGGCAGGTAGCGCGTGTTCTCGTGGCCCGAGATCGATTCCAGGACAGCCGTATCCAGGTCCCAGGTTGCGACCCGGAAGCCTTTCGTGGCCAGGGTGTATGCCAGCGCCGTGCCCCACGACCCCGCGCCCAGCACCGCGACACGCACAAGAACCTCCACCTGATTGACGACCCGCCCCCACCTTAGTGACGTGACATCAGCGTGCACTACTGTGCCGCGGCATGAACGAGGCGGTGGTCGAGCGGGTGCTGCGCGTCGTCGAACTCATCCCTGAGGGCCAGGTGCTGGCGTATGGCGAGATCGGAGCCATCGTCGGCGTCGGCCCGCGGCTGGTCGGCACGATCATGAGCCGCTTCGGCGGGGGTGTGCCGTGGTGGCGAGTCACGAACTCCTATGGCGATCCGCCCGCTCATATCCGCGAGCGCGCCTTCGAGCACTGGGCTGACGAGGGCATCGAGATCAAGCCCAACGGCCGCGGCTGCCGCATCGCCCGCTTTGGCGCCGACCAGCGCGCCCTCGAGCGCCGCTTCGCCGCCCCGCCGCCGGGGTAGTCGCTCATTTTTCTCCCGATGCCGAAAGTGTGCACTTAACCCTGCTTAAGAGCAGGGGGTAAGCGCAGACTTCCCGGGGTAAGACCGCCCTGCCGCCAGCGTGTCCGGGCATTAGGCTCCGCTGTCGTGTCTTTCGTCGGCGCCGGAACGGCTCTCAACACGGCAACTGTGGTCATCGGCTCGCTTGCCGGGTTGGCCATCGGCAACCGGCTGCCCGAACGGACGCGCTCGATCGTCACGACCGGGCTCGGTCTCTCCACGCTGCTCATGGCTGGCGCCTCGGCCTTCGCCGTCTTCGACCCGGCCCTGGAAGCCGCTGTCGGCAGCGCGGGGATGCTCATCGTCCTGGGCGCGCTGCTGCTCGGTGGCATCAGCGGCTCGTTGCTGCGCATCGAGGACCGACTTGGCGGCGTCGCCGGGTGGGCGCAGGGGCTGGTGGCGCGCCGACGCGGTCGATCCGGCGCCGCCTCGGTCGGGGATGTCTCGGGGGAGCGCGAGCGCTTCATTGAAGGCTGGTTGACCACCACCCTGCTGTTTTGTGTGGGGCCCCTGACGATCCTCGGCTCGCTGGATGACGGGATGGGGCGCGGCATCGACAAGCTCGCGCTCAAGGCGGTCCTCGACGGCTTCGCCTCGATGGCGTTCGCCGCGTCCTTCGGCATCGGCGTCTTGCTCTCCGCGGTTTCGGTCCTCGTGGTCCAAGGGCTGCTCACCGTTCTCGGCGTCTTCCTTGGCTCCGTTCTCGACGGCGCCGAGATCGCCGCCCTCACCTCGGTCGGCGGCCTGATGCTGGTCGGGATCGCCTTCCGCCTCTTGGAGATCAAGCAAGTCCCCGTCGGCGATCTCCTCCCCGCCCTACTCTTCGCCCCCGTGCTCGTCAGCGTGGTCGCCGCGTTCTAACCTGTATTCGCCGCGATGCCAATAGCCCTGGACTGATCGGTCCAAACGCCCGCGCGCCGCGCCTTTGGCATAGCGAAGGACCCCATCGACGTAACGGCTGTTCCGCTGCCAGACAATGGCGCAAGAATGGGATGGTGGCCAGTGTCCGGATCGACAACGTGCCCGACGAGGTTCTTGCCGTGCATCGCCGTCGGGCGCGGGCAGCAGGTAAGTCCCTGGATACGTACCTGCTGCAGTGGCTAGTTGACGGGGCCGGCCGTGAATCGTGGGACGAGGTCCTCGCGGAGGCTGCTGCCCTGGACCGCCGTCCGCTCGAGCTCGCTGAGGTGAACCGCATAATCCGAGCGGATCGCGCTGGCCACTAACGGATGTAAGCCCGCGACGTGTCAGGCGCTTCAATCACTCGAGTGTGCCATTTCGCCGCCGATGACGGCCGCGAGGGTTGGTGACGACAGGTAGTGGCGCGCGAAGTGACAGTCAGCCACATGAATGGACGGATCGAGGTCTTGGTCAACGCCCTCGAAGTAGCGGCCAATCGGCCGGAGAATGGAGACGACATCTCCTGGGTCCGCGATATTGACCCAGCGCGCAACGCCCGGGGGCTTGCGTGCCGGGCGATCGCGGGGTGACGGATCCAGCCGGTCGTACACGACCGTGGGCATGGCAAGGGGCGACCCCAGGGTCACGAGCAGGTCGACCTGCTGCTCCGGGTTCTGCCAGAGCACCTCGTAGGTGACGATGCTGCCAAGCGAGTGGGCCAGGATCACCTGGGGTTGGTGGTCCTCGATGGCTTGAGCCACGATCTGTCGGGCCTGGGCTCGCAGGTCCGCGTGGCGCGGGTCGAGGTAGGTGCAGACTTCGGGGAAGAAGCGCATGACGAACTTTTCCGCGAGCCGCGAGTCTAGGTCGAACTTCCTTGCGAACCATTCCAGCCATTGGCGAAGCGGCTTGGTGCCGCGCCCTTGAATGGCCGCCTCGGGAAGCCCCTGGGCCTCAAGCCAGGCCCACACAGCACGTTGTTCATCATCGCTCAAATCATCGAGAACGCCCTCGCCTTGTCTGCGCGCGAGGTGCAGGGCGGGTGCGTAGTAGGCAACAGCGAGGTCGAATTCGGGCACCGGCCCCGCGCCGAAGCCTGAACGCAAATGCCCTGACCAGGCGGTGGCTCGGTCGTCGTCGCTTGCGGACTCGTCATAGTTGCCCACACCGTGGACTCCGAGGATGTGCATTAAAGGCGACTCATTACGTAAGTGGCGATGTCATGGCCAAAACCAAGAATCATGAACTTCGACCCCACCGCGACAGAACCCGGCGAGCCCATAAATGGCAGTGTGTGCCGAGCACGTCCGGTGTTCAGGTCCCACACGATCGCGCTCCGGTCTTCGCTGGTGGTAACAGCGATCGGTATACCGACGTGGTCGTGACCGAGGGCGACCGCGCGTACCACGTCGGTGTGGCCGGTGAGGGTGTGTCGGTGCGCTCCGCTGCTCAGGTCCCAGACGATCGCGGTCCCGTCGCTGCTGGTGGTGACGGCGATCGGGGCGCCATCCTGGTCGTGGCCGAGGGCGACCGCGCGCACCCAGTCGGTGTGGCCGGTGAGGGTGTGTCGGCGCGCTCCGCTGCTCAGGTCCCACACGATCGCGATCGCATCGTGGCTGGTGGTGACGGCGATCGGGGCGCCGTCCTGGTCGTGGCCGAGCGCGACCGCGAGCACCACTCCGGTGTGGCCGGTGAGGGTGTGTCGGCGCTCTCCGGTGCGCAGGTCCCAGACGATCGCCGTCCCGTCATCGCTGGTGGTGACGGCGATGGGGATCATGTCCTGGTCATGGCCGAGGGCGACCGCGTTCACCGAGTCGGTGTGGCCGGTGAGGGTGTATCGGCGCTCTCCGGTGCTCAGGTCCCAGACGATCGCGGTCCCGTCATCGCTGGCGGTGACGGCGATCGGGGTGCCGTCGTGGTCATGGCCGAGGGCTACCGCGTTCACCGAGTCGGTGTGGCCGGTGAGGGTGTATCGGCGCTCTCCGGTGCTCAGGTCCCAGACGATCGCGGTCCCGTCATCGCTGGCGGTGACGGCGATCGGGGTGCCGTCGTGGTCATGGCCGAGGGCTACCGCGTTCACCGAGTCGGTGTGGCCGGTGAGGGTGTATCGGCGCTCTCCGGTGCTCAGGTCCCAGACGATCGCGGTCCCGTCATCGCTGGCGGTGACGGCGATCGGGGTGCCGTCGTGGTCATGGCCGAGGGCTACCGCGTTCACCGAGTCGGTGTGGCCGGTGAGGGTGTATCGGCGCTCTCCGGTGCTCAGGTCCCAGACGATCGCGGTCCCGTCGCTGCTGGTTGTGACGGCGATCGGGGCGCCATCCTGGTCGTGGCCGAGCGCAACCGCGGTCACCGAGCGCCTGTGGCCGGTAAGGGTGTATCGGCGCTCTCCGGTGCGCAGGTCCCAGACGATCGCCGTCTCGTCATCGCTGGTGGTGACGGCGATGGGGATCTTGTCCTGGCCATGGCCGAGGGCGACCGCATTCACCCAGTCGGTGTGGCCGTTGAGGGTGTGTCGGTGCGCTCCGCTGCTCAGGTCCCAGACGATCGCGGTCCCGTCGCCGCTGGTGGTGACGGCGATGGGGGCGCCGTCCTGGTCGTGGCCGAGGGCTACCGCGGTCACCGAGCGCCTGTGGCCGGTAAGGATGTGTCGACGCGCTCCGCTGCTCAGGTCCCAGACGATCGCGGTCCGGTCGCCGCTGGTGGTGACGGCGATGGGGGCGCCGTCCTGGTCGTGGCCGAGGGCGACCGCGAGCACCACGTCGGTGTGGCCGGTGAGGGTGTGTCGGTGCGCTCCGCTGCTCAGGTCCCAGACGATCGCGGTCCGGTCGCTGCTGGTGGTGACGGCGATCGGGGCGCCGTCGTGGTCGTGGCCGAGGGCGACCGCGTTTACCGAGTCGGTGTGGCCGGTGAGGGTGTGTCGGTGCGCTCCGCTGCTCAGGTCCCAGACGATCGCGGTCCCGTCGCTGCTGGTTGTGACGGCGATCGGGGCGCCATCCTGGTCGTGGCCGAGCGCAACCGCGGTCACCGAGCGCCTGTGGCCGGTAAGGGTGTGCCGACGCGCTCCGCTGCCTAGGTCCCACACGATCGCGGTCGCATCGTGGCTGGTGGTGACGGCGATGGGGGCGCCGTCCTGGTCGTGGCCGAGCGCGACCGCGAGCACCACGTCGGTGTGGCCGGTGAGGGTGTGTCGGCGCGCTCCGCTGCTCAGGTCCCAGACGATCGCGGTCCGGTCTCCGCTGGTGGTGACGGCGATCGGGGTGCCGTCCTCGTCGTGGCCGAGGGCGACCGCATTCACCCTGTTGGTGTGCCCGGTGAGGGTGTGCCTGGGGCCGCGAGACGAGCGACCGGTGGCCCAAACCGGTGACACGACTTCCCCGGGAAGCGCGCGAAATGCTTCAGCCAAGGCCAGACACCCTTGCTGTCGTGCTGTCAAAGCCAGGAAGCAAGCCCGGGGCCGTCGCGACAGCATCCGAGCGTTGACTATCCCAAGAACTCCTGCGCCATCACACAGGCGAACGCGGGTCGGTGCGGTCAGCAAGGTGTCGGCGACCGAGCGTGGCTCTGCGTGGACGAGGAACATGGGGTCGGCGAGAAGTTCTTCGCCCTTTCCTGCGTCCACCGCATGGGCGAGCGCGTGGCGGCGGACATAGGGCTCCGCTGGGTCCCAGACCGGGAGTCCCTCTGCATCAGCAAGGTGCGTCTGAAGTGCCCGATAGATTTCGCGGCCCATCTTGACCAGGCTGATTTTCGCGGAAAGGGGGTGCGCCTTGAGGTAGTCCGCCAGGCCCTGGTGGTAGAGCCGGAACAGCGTCGTGCCGTCGACATCCACCGACCGTCGCAAATAGAAGCGAACGGCGTCCAAGGCAGCTCGCACCTCTTCGGCGGAGAGTTTGGGATCGTCACCGGGCCAATCCAAGTTCTGGACCAGGCGAGTGAGGAGACCAAGGGGCATGCCTTCGCCTTTGGCCCAGGCCAGCGTGGCGAGCACCCGTCGTCGGCCCGTGCCGTCGTCTGGGACGTCGAGTTCAAGGACGTCGGCGAGCGTGCGCGGAGTCTGGGCAATGAGTGCAGCCACGTGTTCCGCCTCACTGGCTCGGTCACGGAGGACGTGGTCCAGGAAGACGCTCGTGATCAGGAATGGGCCAGCGTTCTCGACTTCGTCGTCGTTGCTGGGCGTCGCGGTCACGGCGGCGGCGATTCCCCTGGCCAACTGACGTCGCGATTGCCGGAAATCGGAATGATCGCGCAAGACTTTCTCGACGTACGTCTCAATGGCTTGGTGGATCTCTTTGGCCGTGACGGTGTCAAGATCGAGCTGCTGACCTGCTTCCAAGCGAGCGCGAAGCGGATCAAGCTGGGGCCAGCGCTCACCGGAACGCGAACCCACCAGCACCCGAAGCTTTGAGCCGGGTGTGCTGGCCCTTTCGATTAATGGAAGGAGAAGGGTAACCACTAGACCGCCCGGATCGAGCGCTTCGTCGACGGCATCAATGGCCACGGTCATTTCACCGGATGCCTGGACGACTTCAACGAGGAATCTATCGACGTCGGTGTGCGCCGCTTCCGACAGCCCGAGTTGCCGGCTGAGGGACGCGCAGATGTCTCGGGTGGACAGTTCACGCGCGTGAACGGCCACAAAGCCGGGGATGGTTGTTGGTGCGACGGCGGCGTGGCGCCAGATGTGCTGGGTGGAGTCGCGCAGTTGCGGATGAGCCGCGCAAACCACCATCCCCAGCAGCGCGGACTTCCCCGCCCCAGGCTGGCCGGTGACAAAACGAACTCCGTCGCCCGGAACCTCTCGATCCAGCCATCGGCTCAAGTCAGCGAGTTGCTCGCGCCGCCCGGTGAAATTGACCGCCAGCGCGGGTTGATCCCCGCGAAGCCCCTGAGGGCGCGTGGCGAAGTGGATGACGTCGATGAACGGATCCACGCTCCGAGCCAATTCGAGCAAGGTGGCCTCGACCTGCCACAGCGGAGATGTCGTCGCGCCGTCGACGTGCCGGGTGTTGATAAAGAACGGCGGATCGATCGTTCGGTCCAAGAGATTGGATTGGATGCTTTGATCGAGACCGTCACGACCTATCGCCTTCTTGACCTCGGCAATGACCCGGTCTCGCAGGGTTGACCACGGGAGATATGCCAGGCTCGGATCGATGCCGAGGTCTCCGTCCAAACCCGCGCGTAGCGCCGCGGCCAACGCGGATGTCAGGCGCCCATCGAGAGCGCTCTGATTCTTCGCGCTGGCCGCCAGCACCCATGCCTTTGTATTCTCGGAGGATCCGGCAGCATGCCAGGGTTGGCGAGCCGCATCCCCGGCGTGGCAGACATCCAAGACAAAGAGGGTGTAGGGCCCGCCCGGCGTGTCTTCGGCCCGTTGCACCCAGGCGCCAAGACCGCTCGGCGCGGCCTTCCCGTCCGCGCCGATCACGCGTATCACGTCTGCCCCTGCGCTCAACTCGCCGTGCGACAGGACATGCACGATGCGCGTCGTGGGTCCCTCTTCGTCGATGAAGGACGTTGCGGCAGATTCAATGGACTTTCCCCCGAGGCCCGTCGGATCAGGACGTGATGTGGCGAACCCGTATTCGCGCAGAACGTCCGCCAGTGCATCGGCGGCAGGCATGAGGGCTTTCAGGGAGTTGAAGGAATCCAGCGCAACCTCTTCACCCGGGGCCGACGACCCAAACTCGGGAATGGCGATGACCAAGGCCTTGCGCGTCACGTCCTCCGGTGCCTCGGCGCTCATAGCCGGATTCTGGCACTTGCCAGCCGCACTGCCCGGCCCGCCGCGCGAAAGGCGGGGCGAGCAGGCATACGCGGCAGGTAAACTCGCCACCACAGGCGTTCGAGCCGTCATCAGCGGCGAGCCTCCGGAAGAACGGCGGGAGACCGCTCATTAGACCCGGACGGGAGTGGCCCGTCATAGCCGACACGAGCGGTCGTCTGCCGCGCGCCCACCCGGGCGGGCGCCATACGGCAAGCGAGGTGGTACCGCGGTGGCGGCCCGAACCCGGGCCGGTGTCGTCCTCGTGTTGACGAGGAGACCCGGCTCCCACGAGGGGCCGGCCGAGCACGGAGCACCGCATACCGATGGCCTATCCGAAGGCAAGCAGCACCGGCAGCACAGCCGTCCCGTCCAGCCCGCGCTTCCCCGCGATCGAAGAAGCGGTGCTGAAGTATTGGGACGCCGACGGCACCTTCACGGCATCCATCGACAATCGCCCGGCGGGCGAGAATGGCGACAACGAGTTCATCTTCTATGACGGCCCGCCCTTCGCCAACGGCCTGCCGCACTACGGCCACCTGCTGACCGGCTATGTCAAGGATGTCGTCCCGCGCTACCAGACCATGCGCGGCAAGCGCGTCGAGCGCCGCTTCGGCTGGGACACCCACGGCCTGCCCGCCGAGCTCGAGGCGATGAGCCAACTCGGGATCAAGACCAAGGACGAGATCCTCGAGATCGGCATCGAGGCATTCAACGCCAAGTGCCGCGAGTCGGTCATGAAGTACACCACCGAGTGGCGCGACTATGTCACCCGCCAGGCGCGCTGGGTCGACTTCGACAATGACTACAAGACGCTGAACCCGACCTTCATGGAGTCGGTCCTCTGGGCCTTCAAGTCGCTCTATGACAAGGGCCTGGTCTACGAAGGCTTCCGGATCCTGCCCTACTGCTGGAACGACCAGACGCCGCTGTCGAATCACGAACTGCGGATGGACGACGAGGTCTACAAGATCCGCAAGGACCCCGCGGTCACCGTCGGCTATCGCCTCCACACCGGGCCGTATGCCGGTGCGCTCGCCCTGATCTGGACCACCACTCCGTGGACCCTCCCGTCCAATATGGGCATCGCGGTCGGTCCCGATGTCGACTATGTCGTCGTCGAGTCCGCTGTGACCGGCAAGACCGAGCGCTACCTGCTCGCGCAGGCGCGGGTCGCGGCATACGCCCATGATCTGTGGCCCGGCAAGGATGAGGTGGCGGTCGCCACCCGCAAGGACCCAAGCGCGCGAATCGTGGGTCGGCTCAAGGGATCTGAGCTGGTCGGCTCGACCTACCAGCCGCCCTTCCCCTATTACGAGGGCTACGCGAACGCCCACCAGGTCATCGCGGCCGACTTCGTCACGACCGAGGACGGCACCGGCATCGTCCACATGTCGCCCGGCTTCGGTGAGGACGACAAGGCGGCGCTGGATCGGGTCGGCGTCGAGACCGTCGTGCCCGTCGGCCCCGACGGGAAGTTCATCTTCCCGGTCACGGACTATCAGGGCCTGCACGTCTTCGACGCCAACCCGGTCATCTCCGAGCACCTCAAGGCGCGCACCTATGTCGATGGCGCTGGGGGAGAGGCCGATTCGGGCCCGGTGACCGAGGGCACGGTGCTGCTGCGCCGCGAGACCTACGAGCACTCCTACCCGCATTGCTGGCGCTGCAAGCAGCCGCTGCTCTATATGGCCGTCTCGTCCTGGTTCGTCGAGGTGACGAAGTTCAAGGACCGGATGCTGGAGCTGAACCAGGAGATCTCCTGGACACCCGATAACGTCAAGGACGGCCAGTTCGGCAAGTGGCTGGAGAACGCCCGCGACTGGTCGATCAGCCGGAATCGCTTCTGGGGCAGCCCCATTCCCGTTTGGCGTTCCGACAACCCGGAGTACCCACGCCTTGACGTCTATGGCTCCTTCGCCGAGTTGGGGGCCGACTTCGGCGTCCTGCCGCGCAACGAGAAGGGCGAGCCGGACCTGCACCGGCCATTCATCGACGAACTGACCCGGCCCAATCCCGACGACCCCACCGGCGCCTCGACGATGCGCCGCGTCGAGGACGTCCTCGACGTCTGGTTCGACTCCGGCTCCATGAGTTTCGCTCAGGTGCACTATCCGTTCGACAACGCGGAATGGTTCGAGCACCACTTCCCGGGCGACTTCATCGTCGAATACATCGGCCAGACCCGCGGCTGGTTCTACACCCTGCACATCCTCGCGACGGCGCTCTTCGACCGGCCGGCCTTCCAGTCCTGCGTCAGCCACGGCATCGTGCTCGGCGACGACGGCCAGAAGATGAGCAAGTCGCTGCGCAACTACCCGGACGTCTCGGAGGTCTTCGACCGCGACGGCGCCGACGCGATGCGCTGGTTCCTCATGGCGAGCCCGATCCTGCGTGGCGGCAACCTCATCGTCACCGAGGAGGGCATCCGCGCCGCGGTTCGCCAGGCGATGATCCCGCTGTGGAATGCGTGGTATTTCTTCGCGCTCTACGCTGGCGCCGCCGGGTATGACGCGCAGTGGCGCACCGACTCCACGGACGGCCTCGACCGCTACATTCTCGCCAAACTGCGGGAGTATGTCGCGGACTCCCAGGCAGCCCAGGATGCCTACGACATCCCGCGCGCCTGCGAGCTGACCCGCGGCTTCCTTGACGTGCTCTCGAATTGGTACATCCGCCGTTCCCGGGACCGGTTCTGGGCCGCGGACGGGCAGGTGGATCAGTCGAGCAAGGACGCCTTCGACACGCTGTACACCGTCCTCGAGGTCGTATGCCGAGTGGCCGCCCCCCTCATGCCGCTCGTCACGGAGGAGGTATGGCGCGGGCTCACCGGCGAGCGTTCGGTGCACCTGGCGGACTGGCCGAATGCCGAGCACCTGCCGGCCGATCACACGCTGGTCGCCGCGATGGACCGCATCCAGGCGATCTGCTCCGTCGGCTCATCGCTGCGCAAGGCCGAGAAGCTGCGCACCCGACTTCCGCTGTCGACGCTCACGGTCGTCAGCGCGCATGCTGCTGCGCTGCAACCCTTCTCGGCGATCGTTGCCGATGAGCTCAATGTCAAGACGGTCGACATCCGCGACCTGGCGGACGCGCACGAGTCGGATTTCGGCATCAGCCAAAAGCTCAATGTCAACGCCCGCGCCGCCGGCCCGCGCCTGGGCAAGGACGTCCAACTCGCGATCAAGGGCAGCAAGTCCGGGGACTGGTCGGTGGCGTCGGATGGCACCGTCACGGCGGGTGGACTAGCCCTGGTCGAGGGCGAATACACCCTCGAAACCATCGTCGACACCGAAGGTGGCGGATCAGTCGCGACCGGCCTGCTGCCCGGTGGCGGTTTCGTCGTTCTGGACACCGAGGTCACAGCCGAGCTGGTTCGTGAGGGGGATGCCCGGGACCTGGTCAGGGCCGTCCAGACTCACCGCCGACACAAAGAGTACGACGTCTCCGATCGGATTAGGTTAATGGTGGCGGGTAACGATGAGGTTGCGGCTGTCGTGGAGGCATACGGTTCGCTCCTGTGCGCCGCGACGCTGGTCGTCAGTGACGGGCTTACCTTCGTGAGCGAGAACGTCGATGTGCGTGCGGTGGAAGGCTTCTCCGTCGACCAAGCACCAGTCACAGGCTGGGGTAAGGACATCTATACCCTCTTGGGTTCCGGTGCCGTCGTGCGATTCCAAATAGAGCTGGCCTGACGAGCACTGACGAGTCGAGATCCCACGCGAATCGGGCAACCAACCACGAGGATGTGGTTGGTGGCCCGATCTGGTATAGCGATTAGTGGCGCGTTGGTGCTCCGCTCAGCCCAGGCCGGAGCACTGGCCGGCGAGCCCGCCGGAGGCGACATTGCCATTCCCGGTGGGGGCGATGACATTTCCAGAGCAGTTCGCCTTGCCGCCCATGGTGTTGTTCTTGGCGACGAAGGCAATCTTGACGGTATTGGAGAAGAGCGCCAGGTTGCCGCGAACGACATTGTCCCGCAGTCGAATTGCCGGGCTGTCGTTGCCGTAGACCTGGATGTTGTTGCCGACTCGGTTGTCGAAGACGCCGATCCGGTGGTGGTTGTTGTGCAGGATGATGTTGTTCTTGATCGTCATCTGGCAGATGGCGATCGGCCCGAAGTTGTTCTGCAGGTTGATATTTCCGCCCGCATTCGGGTCGACCTTGCAGCCGTCGTTGCCGATGATGATCTCGCCGGTCGTCCGACGGAAGTGGATCTGCCCCCAGACGTCGGTGTCGATGATGTTGACCTTGGCGGCCTCGTTGCCCTTGACATTGAGCCGGATCGTGGCGTCCTTGGTCATCAAGGTCGCCCCTTCTGACACCGTGACATTGCCGCTGACCTTCGCCCCGTCCAGGGTGCAGGTCGCACCCACCGGCACGAAGATCGCGGGATAAGACCCCGTGAGCGTGCCCGTGCAGACCGTGGCGGGCGCGGCGGTTGCGCTGCCGGCACCCATCCCCATGCCGGCGATGGCCAGCGTGGTGGCCGCAATCCCCGTCAGCATTCTCTTCATACAGTTCCCCAATCCCAGTGCGATCACCGTTCGGTGACCGGCCGCCGCTCGGCGGCTCCCTGCCACCGTAATGGCGGTCATCGCCAAAGGTTAGGAAATAGTAAAGATTGAGGAATCCACTGCCTCAACAGCAGCGGGACGTGGGATTTCGGTCCATCTCGTCATACTTCGCCCGCCAGAACTCCCGCTCCGAGGGGATGCGGGCACCCGGGTGCACGCGGGCCAGGTGGGCGCAGTAGCGCTCATACGCATCTGCACCGGTGACCCCGCGCCAGAACCGACGCAGGGACCGCCCGGTGTCGAGAAGCCCGGTCAATGGTGGACCCCGACCGGTGTCGGATCGAGGCCGGCTTCCTTCCACTCATCGAGCACTTGCTGCTCGGCCGCGGTCGGTCGGAAGCTGCGGGGAGCGAAGATCTTGGACGGGATGTCCTCGGCCTCACTCGTCGGCAAACCTCCAGCGCGAACGGCCTTGACACACACCACCATTGCCGCGACGAACACGATGATCACCAAGCTGGCGTAGATAATCGAGAGGCTGCCTTGGATCATCGTGTTGAAGACGACCTTGTCCATGTCCGCCGCGGTCTTGGCCGGCGCGACGATCTTCCCGGCATCCCGGGCCGTGACGAAGGCGTCGTGCTGCGCGAAGTAGCCGATCTTCGGGTTGTCGCTGAAGATCTTCTGGTAGCTCGCCGACAAGGTGACGATCAAGTCCCAGGCCAGCGGGACGCCCGCCACCCAGGCCCACTTGAACTTGCCCTGCTTCATCAAGACCGTGAAAACGACGGTCAGGGCGATCGCCGCCAGCAACTGGTTGGCGATGCCGAACAGCGGGAAGAGGGTGTAGATGCCGCCTAGCGGATCCCGCACACCCATCAGCAGGATCGAACCCCAGCCCGCGACGACGATCAGCGAGCACAGCCACGCACCGACGCGCCACGACGGGTCCTTGAACTTGCCGAGGCCGGGCAGGTTGCCGATGGCGTCGGACAACATGAACCGCGCAACCCGAGTCCCGGCGTCGACGGTCGTGAGGATGAAGAGCGCCTCGAACATGACGGCGAAGTGATACCAAAAGGCCTTCATGCCCGCCCCGCCGAAGGCTGTCATGACCTCAGACATCCCGAAGGCCAGCGTCGGCGCGCCGCCGGTTCGACTGATGATGGTTTTCTCCCCGACCTCGGTGGCCGCGGTCGAGAGCAGCGATGGGTCGATATTGGCCAAGGCCGCACCGCCCGGCCCGACCAGACCAAGCCCGTTGACATACTCCGCCGCCGTCTCCGGCGTCCCGCCCGTGAGCCCAGCGGGCGCGTTCATCGCGAAGTAGACATGTTGGTCGATCGAGATCGCCGCAACCATCGCCATCACCGCCACAAACGACTCGGTGAGCATCGAGCCATAGCCGATGAGCCGGGCCTGGCTCTCCTTCTCGATCAACTTCGGCGTCGTGCCGGACGAGATCAGCGCGTGGAAACCCGACAAGGCGCCGCATGCGATGGTTATGAACAAGAACGGGAAGAGCGAACCCGCGAAGGCCGGGCCCGCGCCGGTGTGCGCGAACTCCGTCACCGCCGGCATCTGCACCACCGGACGGGCGATGAGTATGCCGAGTGCCAGCAGCGCGATCGTGCCCACCTTCATGAAGGTCGAGAGGTAGTCGCGGGGGGCGAGCAGCAGCCATACGGGCAGCACGGCGGCGGCGAAGCCGTAGGCGATGAGCAGCCAGGCGAGGGTCTCCTTGCTCAGCGTGAAGGTTTCCGAGAGCGACGGGTGGTCGTGCACCCAGCCGCCAGCGAGAATCGCAAGGATCAGCAAGGCAACGCCGATGACCGACACCTCGTTGACCGCGCCGGGCCGCAGGAAGCGCAGATACACGCCCATGAACAAGGCGATCGGGATGGTCATCGCGACCGAGAAGACGCCCCACGGCGACTCGGCCAGCGCCCCGATGACGACGATGCCCAGCACCGCGATGATGATGAGCATGATCGTGAGCACGCCGAGGATGGCGGCCCACCCGCCCACCGGGCCGAGTTCGTCACGGGCCATCTGGCCGAGTGAGCGGCCGCGGCGGCGGATCGACATATGCATGACCATGTAGTCCTGCACGGCCCCGGCGAAGACGACGCCGATGATGATCCACATCGTGCCCGGCAGGTAGCCCATCTGCGCGGCCAGCACCGGACCGACCAGCGGGCCGGCGCCGGCGATCGCGGCGAAGTGGTGACCGAAGAGGATTCGCCGGTCGGTCGGCATGAAGTCCTTGCCGTTCTCGAACTCCTCGGCCGGCGTCATCCGGGTATCGCGCGGTTTGAGCACGCGATATTCGATGAGTCGGGCGTAGAAGCTAGCGTCCGGCTCGCCGTCGCGGTGTCTAAGCCACTCTCTCGCAGCCCTTTCGTGATCCGGGCCGAACGCTGAGACAATCGCCCAGTGAGCCCGGCACCCGATACGGCCGCCCGCGAGGCGGCATACCAACTGGACCTGACCAAGCGGATGCGCGAGGCCGAGCAGGCCATCCTTGCCCGCGCGCCCGAGCACGATCTCGAACCAGACCTGTCCCGGATTTCGGCCGTCATGGACTTGCTCGGCGACCCGCAACGCGCCTTCCCGGTCATCCACATCACCGGCACCAATGGCAAAACGACGACGGCTCGGATCGCGGAGGCGTTGCTGCGCGCCACTGGCCTAAATGTCGGCCGATTCACCTCACCGCACCTGCACACGATGCGCGAGCGCATCAGCATCGGGGGCGCGCCAATTTCTGTCGAGGCCTTCCTGGAGGCGTATGACGAGGTGCTGCCTTTCGTGGAACTGGTCGACGCGCGCATCACGGCTGAGGGCGGACCGCGGATGACCTACTTCGAGGTCATCGTCGCGATCGGCTATGTCGCCTTCGCCGACGCGCCCGTCGATGTCGCGGTGGTCGAGGTGGGTATGGGGGGCGGCTGGGATGCGACCAATGTCGCCGATGGTCAGGTCGCCGTCATCACCCCGATCTCGATGGATCACGCGCACTTCCTGGGTGACACTTTGGAGGCAATCGCGGGGGAGAAGGTCGGCATCATCAAGGAGGATGCCCTCGTCGTCGTTGGTGTCCAAGAGCCCGAGGTCTTGCCCTTTGTCGTCGAGCGCGCCGAGCAAGTTGGTGCGCGAATTGCCTTCGAGGGCAACGATTTCGGCGTCGTCGCCCGCGAGGTTGCGGTGGGCGGGCAACAGGTCAGCCTGCGCGGCCTCGCCGGTGACTATCCCGATCTCCTCGTCAACCTGCATGGCGCCCACCAAGCGCACAATGCGGCGATCGCGCTGAGTGCTGTCGAGGCATTCCTCGGCGGTGGCGAGCGCCGACTCAATCAGGAGATCGTGCAGGAGGCCTTCGCCGAGGTCACCTCGCCGGGCCGTCTGGAGATCGTGCGGCGCAGCCCCACCGTGCTCGTGGATGCGGCGCACAATCCGGCCGGCGCCCAGGCGCTCGCCACCGCGCTCGCGGAGGAGTTCGCCTTCGTCAAACTCGTCGGCGTCCTCGCGATCCTGGGGGACAAGGACGCGACGGCCATGCTCGAAGCCCTCGAGCCGGTCCTGGAGGAAGTCGTCATCTCCCGCTCCACCTCGCCGCGCGCGATGGACCCGGCTGCGCTGGGCGCCCTCGCCGAGGAAATCTTCGGCGAGCACCGGGTGTATGTCGTGCCCGACCTGCCCTCCGCTCTGGACCGAGCCGCGGAGTTGGCGGATGACGGCGGGGTCGGTGGCGGAGTTATCGCGACGGGATCCGTGACGACCGCTGCCGACGTCCGGATGCTGCTCGGAGCAAGGGGTTCCGTCTGAGGACCAGCGCATAGGGTCGACGTCATGGAACAGCGGCAACTCCGTAATGGCGGTCCCTCGGTCAGCGTGATCGGCCTGGGCTGCAACAACTTCAGCCGCACCGGCCGCGCGACCGAGACGCTGGAGGGCACCAAGGCCGTCCTCGACGCCGCCTTGGATGCGGGGATCACGCTGCTCGACACGGCCGATATGTACGGCTCCCCAGCCACCGGCTCCGAGAGCCTGATGGGCGAGGCGCTGCGCGGACGGCGCGAACAGGTCGTGCTAGCGACCAAGTTCGGCCACGTCGATTATCCGATTCCGGGCACCGAGGACTGGGGCCCGAAAGGCGGGCGAAACTACATACGCCGGGCGTGTGAGGCCTCGCTCGCGCGGCTGCAGACCGACTACCTCGACCTCTATCAGCAGCACACGCCCGACCCCAGCGTCCCGATCGAGGAGACCCTCGGAGCGCTCGGCGAACTGGTCGACGAGGGAAAAGTGCGCTTCATCGGCCACAGCAACTTTGATGCGGCCCAGGCCGAGGCGGCCGACGTCGCCGCGGCGCGGCTCGGCGGCCACCGCTTCGTCTCAGCGCAGAACGAACTGAGCCCGCTCGCCCGGGCCGTCGAGTCCGACCTGATGCCCACCCTGCGGCGCATTGGCGTCGGCTTGCTGCCCTACTTCCCGCTGGCCAACGGCCTGCTGACCGGGAAGTATGCCCGCGACCACCGCCCCGAGGGCACCCGCATCGTCAACGACAAGCCCGGCTTGTTGGCGGGCGTCGATTGGGACCAGCTCGCGGCATACCAGGCCATTTGCGATGCCGCAGGCGCGCCGATGAGCCAGGTCACCTTCGCCTGGCTCCTGACCCGGCCTGGCCTGGTCAGCGTCATCGCCGGCGCCACCTCGCCGGGTCAGGTGATCGAGAATGCCGCCGCGGCCTCGGTGCGCCTGCCGGGCGATCTGGTCGCGGCGATCGACGAGCTGTTCACGGTCGGCTGAGCCGCGACATACGCTGTCGACCATGCGCGCACCTCTGGGCAAGTTCACCTGGCGCATGCTCGCGACCGTGCTCGCCGGCCAGGGCATCAGCATCATGCTTGGCGCGGTGCTGGCCCGCTCGCTCGCCGCGACCACCGGCGAGGGCCACCCCGGCGTTCAACTGTGGAGTGGGCTCGCTCTGGGCCTGCTGTGTTTCGTCGCAGCAGGCGGTATGCGGAGGGGCTGGGGCCTCCCGCTCGGGTGGGCCATCCAGGTGCTCACCCTCGCCAGCGCCCTGATCGTGCCGATGATGCTCTGGGTCGGGCTGATGTTCCTGGCCCTGTGGGTGTATTGCCGGCGCAAGGGCCCGGTCCTCGACGCCCAGATCGCCGAACGGGACGCGGCGGCGGCGCACGCGGACGCGCCGATACAGTAACGACGTGACCGAACGTTCGCTCGTCCTGATCAAGCCCGATGGTTTCGCCCGCGGCCTCACCGGCGAGGTCCTCGCCCGGATCGAGCGCAAGGGCTATCGCCTGGCCGCCCTGCAGATCCTCACCCCGACCCGCGAAGCGCTCGCCGAGCACTATGCCGAGCATGTAGGCAAGCCGTTTTACGAGCCGCTCGTCGACTTCATGTCTTCTGGCCCGGTGACCGCGGTCGTCATTGAGGGGGAGCGGTGCATCGAAGGCTTCCGCAGCCTCGCCGGCACCACCGACCCGACGAAAGCGGCGCCTGGCAGCATCCGCGGCGACTTCGGGCGCGATTGGGGAAAGGCCGTGCAGGAGAACATCGTTCACGGCTCTGACTCCCCGGAATCGGCAGCCCGCGAGATCGCCATCTGGTTCCCCGGCCTGGCCTGAGCGCCATGCCGGAACGCACCGCGCGCGCCGAATACCAGGCAGCGGTTGCGGCCTACGTCGCCGCCGGCGGTGACGAATCGGTGCAGCGCGTGATCACCGCCATCTCCTCGCTCTCGCGCAAGCTCGATCGCTGGTATGACCGCCAACTCGCCGACCTCGCGATCTCGCACGGCGACTGGTCGGTGCTCTCGCAATTGGCCCGCGCCGACGGCGGGCCCCTGACGCCCTCCCGGTTGGCGGACGCCGCGCAGGTCGCCGCTTCGTCGATGACCGGCCGCTTGGACCGCCTCTGCGAGCGTGGGCTCGTCGTGCGTGAGCCGGATCAACGCAATCGCACCCGCGTGTTGGTGACCCTGACGTCTGCCGGATGGGATCTGTTCGCGCAGGCCATCCGCGATGCCGACATGGTCGAGGCCGATGTGCTCGCGCCGCTGACGACTGCGCAGCGCCAGCAGTTGGCCGACCTGCTCGATGTCGTCATCACCGGACTGGAGGCCGACGAGGTCGCGTCGACAAGCTGAACCTTCGTGAGCTAATATTTCGATTCCGAAATATTCACCTACGAAGTCTGCGTTGTCCTCATCATGCGTTCCCGTCTGCTCATCCTCGCCAGCGCCATCGCGATGCTCGGCTGGGGAGCCGTCCTGCCCTATCAGTACGCCTATGCCGCCACGACCCGCGGCTGGGGCGGGCTGGTCGCCGCGGCGGCCTCGACCCTTTTCTCGGTAGGAGCGCTCATCGCCGCCCCGGTCGGCGGACGGCTCGCGGACCGGATGAATCCGGCGCGCGTCGCGCTCGTCGCGAAGTTCGCCGCCGCCTTGGCGATGCTCGGCCTGATCACGGCCGACCGGCCCGCGACCTTCCTGCTGGGCATGTTTGCCTTCGGGATCGGTGTCACCGCCGCTACGCCGGCGCAGTCGGTGCTCGTCCTGCGTTGGGTTGGGGACCACGACCGCCGTCGCGTTTTCGCGTGGCTGTTCACCGCGGGCGCCCTCGGCATGGCGATCGGCGCCTTCGCCGCCGGCTTCGTCGTCGACCTCGACCGCGCCGACGGTATGACGCCCGCCTTCGCCCTCGCGGCCGCCGGCTTTGCAATCTCCGGGCTGCTCATCGCCGCCGCAACCTATGGAGCACCCGGTGCCACGGCATACGATCTGGGCGAAGACCCGCTGCCCTCGGTCACCGGGCTGCGCGCGCTCCGCGCGATCTGGGCCGTGCCGGCCCTGCGGTGGACGGCCGTCGTGACGGTCGCCCTCGCGCTGGGTTTCTACGCGCAATTCGAGAGCGGGCTGCCGGCATACGCCCTGACCAGCCTGCATGTCGAGGAGCGGACGGTCGGGCTCGCCGCCGCGCTGAACTCGGTGGTGATCATCGCGCTGCAGATGGTCGTCGTGCGGGCCACCGCGCGGCGCAGCGCCCCCACGCTGCTCATGGTCGTCGGCTCGATCTGGACCCTCGGCTGGCTGATGCTCGCCTCCGCGCTCTTCGCGCCCGAAGTGGCCGGGGCGATCTTCGTCTCCAGTTTCGCGGTCTTCGCCGTCGGCGAAACGATGTATGCCCCGATTCTCAGCCCGCTGACCGCCTCGCTGGCGCCGGAGGGCATGGTCGGCACGACGCTCGGCATCTTCACCGCCGTGCAGACCTCGGCCTCCGCGGTCGGGCCGCTGGTCGCCGGCGTCCTGCTCGGTGCCGGGGCCGTATGGGGATTCCTCGGCTTGCACTTGCTCGTCTCGTTGGTGGCCATCGCCGGTGCGTGGCGGCTGCGCGGTGTGCTGCGCCAGCCGGTGCCGGCCCCGCTGCCGCCGGTCCGGTCCACCGCTGCCGTCCACTAGGGTTGCACCCATGGCTGACTTCGATGTTGTGGTCCTCGGTGCTGGTCCTGGCGGGTATGTCGCGGCGATTCGCGCCTCGCAATTGGGCAAGAAGGTCGCGGTCGTCGAGAAGAAGTATTGGGGCGGCGTCTGCCTCAATGTCGGGTGCATCCCGAGCAAGGCGCTGATCAAGAACGCCGAACTCGCGCACACGCTGACCCACGACAAGGCGAAGTACGGCATCGAGGGCGACGCGACGATGTCTTTCGGCCCGACCCACAAGCGGTCGCGTCAGGTGTCGGCCGGCATCGTCAAGGGCGTCCACTTCCTGATGAAGAAGAACAAGATCGAGGAGATCGACGGCTGGGGCACCCTCACCTCGCCGACCTCGATGTCGGTCGCCCTCAACGATGGCTCCACCCGCGAGGTCACCTTCGACAACCTGATCATCGCCGCGGGCGCCGTCACGCGGATGCTGCCCGGCGTCTCGGTCTCGGCCAATGTTGTGACCTATGAGGAGCAGATCCTCGACGAGAACCTGCCCGGCTCGATCATCATCGCCGGCTCCGGTGCCATCGGCGTCGAGTTCGCCTATGTCCTAAAGAACTTCGGCGTCGATGTGACGATCGTGGAGTTCCTTGACCGGATGGTCCCGACCGAGGACGCGGACATCTCCAAGGAGCTGCTCAAGCACTACAAGAAGCTCGGCGTCAAAGTGCTGCTCGGCACCAAGGTCGAGTCCGTCGAAGACACCGGTTCCGGTGTGCGCGTGACGGTTTCGCCGGCCGCCGGGGGAGACCAGCAAGTCCTCGAAGCCGACAAGCTGCTCTCCGCGATCGGCTTCGCGCCGCGCACCGAGGGCTACGGCCTGGAGGCGATCGGGGTGGCGTTGACCGATCGAGGCGCCATCGCGATCGACGATTTCATGCGGACCAATGTCCCCAATGTCTATGCCATCGGCGACTGCACCGCCAAGATGATGCTCGCCCACGTCGCCGAGGCGCAGGGCGTCGTCGCCGCCGAGACCATCGCCGGCGCCGAGACGATGCCGATCGACTACACGATGATCCCGCGCGCGACCTACTGCCACCCCCAGATCGGCTCCTTCGGGCTGTCCGAGGCGCAGGCCAAGGACGCTGGGTATGACGTCAAGACCGCCGCCTTCCCCTTCTCCGCCAATGGCAAGGCCATGGGCCTCGGCGACGCCGTCGGCTTCGTCAAGGTCGTCGCCGACGCAAAGCACAACGAAATCCTCGGGGCGCACATGATCGGCCCCGATGTCACCGAGCTGCTGCCGGTCCTGACCCTGGCGCAGAAGTGGGACCTGACCGCCGACGAGGTCGCCCGCAATGTCTTCGCCCACCCGACTCTCTCCGAGGCCGTCAAGGAAGCCGTCGAAGGCATCGCCGGCCACATGATTAACCTGTAGTTCTCTGGTTCGTCTCCTCCTCCCGGGTCTTGGTCGGCTCGTTCCTCGCCGCCCGCGACCCGGGCATCGTCGCCGAACCGCGTCCACGCGGGGCCGCCGAGGACTCCACCAGCCGCGACTTCCTCATCGGTGCCGCGCCGGCGGCCTGTTCATCATCGCGCTCGCCAGTTGCTGTTGACCGGTCACGTGCGATGAGCGCGGAGTTGACCGACCTGCGCACCCGATACGGACTGCGCCCCGGCTGACCGGACTACTGGTCTGCCGGGGCGCAGCGGGTGGGAGCCCTCCTCGAAAGCTCAGCCCTTGTCGGCGCCGGCATTGGCGCCTTGGGTGAAGAAGCGCTGGAAGATGATGAAGACGATCGCCGTCGGGATGGTCATCAGCAGGGCCGCCGCCATCTTGATCGGGTACTGATTGCCCGAGCCGAGGCCGCCGAGGGTGAAGCCGGCGACGCCCCGGGTGAGGGTGTAGAGCGACTCCTTATTGGTGGCGATGATGAAGTGCCCCAGCTCATTCCACGACCCCTGGAAGGACAGGATCGTGAGCGTGATCAGCGCCGGCTTGGCCATCGGCAGCACGATCGACCAGAAGGTCCGGAAGGTCCCGGCGCCGTCGATGCGCGCGGCCTCCTCGACCGACGGTGGGATCGACTCGAAGAACTGCTTCATGATGAAAACCCCGGCGGCGTCGCACATCAGCGGCACGACGAGCGCGGACGGCGTGTCGTAGATCCCGTAATACTTCAGCGCCAGGAACTTCGGAAGGAGCAGGACGATGCCGGGGACCGACATGACCGCCAGGATCGCGGTGAAGAGCGCATTGCGACCGCGGAACTTAAGCCGTGCCAGCGCATAGCCAGCGAGCGAGCAGAAGAAGACCCGGGCGATGGTGACGATGACCGCTACCCACACCGAGTTGAAGAACCATCGCGGGAACTGGGTGTCGGCCAGCCGCTGCATGGCGTCCGTCGTGAACGGGTTCGGGACCAGTCCGAGCGGATTGTTGTTCGCGTCAGCCGGAGTCTTAAAGGAGGTCACGAGCTGGATGACGAACGGGAAGATGTACATCAGCGAGAAGAGCACGAGCAGGACATAAAAGAGCGTCTTCTTGCCGCTGCTGGAGCGCCCGACGAGTTGACCGTCGCTGGTTGGCGCGGCCGGCTCGGTCACGACCCGGCGCAGGGCGTCGCCGCCGGGTCCTTCGGTGGGTTCCAGCAGTCCGCTGGGGCCGGCCGTCGTCATGCGGGCACCTCTGCCTTCTTCTCGGCGCGTCGTTGCTGGCGTTCGAGCTTCTTCTCGCGCGCCGCGTCCTTGTCGCGCAGCAGCCAGCGCTGCGCTTGGGTGAGCAGGAAGATCAGGAGGAAGAGCAGGAAGGCCATGGCGGCACCTTGTCCCCATTTCTGGTCCCGGAAGGCCGCCTGATAAGACAGAAATGCCGGGGTCAAGGTCGTCTTGCTCGGTTTGCCCTGGCTCATCACATACATCTGGTCGAAGACCTGCCAGGTGCCGATCACGCCGAGGGTGACGACGAGCAGGATGGTTGGTCGCAGGTGCGGGACCGTGACATTCCAGAACCGCTGGCGAGCGTTGGCGCCGTCGACCATGGCGGCCTCCTCCACCTCGGCCGGCAGGTCCTGGAGGGCGGCGATGAACATCAGCATGAAGGTGCCGGCCGTGGTCCAGATGACCTGGAACATGATCGCGGTCATCGCCACGCTCGGGCCCTTGATCCATTCCCAGAGCGACAGGTTCATGACCTTGGTGCCGGCGAGCCCGGCCGGCGGGGAGTCGATATTCCACACGCCCACCAGGTCACCGAGGAGGTGGATCAGGCCGCGCGGGTCGGCGAACCAGTTCGGTCCGTGGACCCCGAACCAAGCCAACACCCCATTGATGGCGCCGGAGCCGGCGAAGAGAAACAGGAAGACGAGGGAGATCGCCACAGAGGAGACCACCGAGGGGAAGTAGAAGGCGGTCCGGAAGAAGGTGCGGCCGCGCAACCATTTCTGATTGACCAGCACCGCCAGCAACAGCGCCAGCGCGGTCTGGATGGGCACGACCCCGAGGACGTAGTAGAAGGTGTTGCGCAGCGAGGTCATGAAGTCTTGCCGCGCGAGGCCCTGCTTGCCGAGCAGATCGGTGTAGTTCTTCAAGCCGATGAACTCGGTGTTGCCACCGAAGGGGGATCCGCGGCCGGTCCAGTTCGAGACCGAAACCCACAGCGCCATCACGATCGGCACGACGAGGAAGAGGCCGAGGATGACGATCATCGGCGTGACGAAGACCCAGCCGGCCACGGGCTGGCGCATCGGGTCGCCGGACTTGCTACGAGCCATGGGTGAGCTCCTGCGAAGAAGGGGCGGGCGGCATACCGGCCGGAATCAGCCGGAAGGCGTTGCGAGGGTGAGGACTTCGTTGTGCGGATGTCCTATGCCGGGCCGGTCGCAGGGGAAGGCCGGCCCGGCACAGGGGTCTTCTGGGTGGTGCGTCAGCCGCCCATCGCCGAAGCGGCGTTCTCGTCGAAGGACTTGGTCGCGCCGGCGATGTCTGCGGTGCCCATCTTCTCCAGCTGGCTGTTGAGCTCGGCGACCACGTCGGTCAGGTCGGGCACATTGATCGGGCCGTGGCCGTACTCCCCGCCGGCAACGAAGGCGGCGTCCTCGGGGTACTTGGTCTTGTACTCCTGCGCCGCATCGGTCCGCGAGGGCATGACGCCGAAGGCGTCGGCGAACTTCATCTGCTGCTCGGCGGTCGTCAGGGACTTGATCAGGTCCTTGGCGGCGTCCTTGTTCTTGCTGTCGGCGGCCAGGCCCCAACACTGGGTGAACATCAAGGTGCCCTTCTGGGCGCCCGCGGGCAGTTCGACGGTCTTGTACTTCACATCGGGGAAGTCGTTCTTCAACGCGCCCTTGATCCAGTTGCCCTCGATCACCATCGCCGAGAGCTGCTTGCCAAAAGCTTCGCCGCCCCAGCCAGCGCCCAGGTCGTTAGACATTTTGAAGTTGCCGGCCTTGACATTGTCTTGGACGTACTTCAGGGCATCGGTGACCTTGGCGTCCGCCGCCGCGGGGGCGGTGTTGTCGGCGTTCAGCCACCAGCCACCGTTCTGCACCACGAAGGCGCCGAGGCGGTCGATACCCACGCCGATGCCGAGACCGGCGACCTTGTCGGTGGTCAGCTTCTTGGAGACCTCGGTCAATTGGTCCCAGGTGGTGGGCACGTCGGCGTCGGTCAGGCCCGCCTTGGTCCACATGTCGGTGTTGATCTGCAGGGCGAGGGAGGAGAAGTCCTTCGGCACGCAGTACTGCTTGCCGTCATAAGTGAAGGTCTTGCGCAGCGCCTCGAAGAACTGGTCGTTGTCCGCGAAGCCGTCGCCATAGGCCTCGAGCGAACCGTTCTTGGCGAAGGTCGCGAACTTGCCGGCGTCCATGTACATCACATCGGCGGGGTTGCCGCCGGCGAAGCCCTGGGCGAGTTCTTGGTCCATGTCCGAGGCGACCGTGACCTCTACGGTGTTGCCCGTGGCCTTGCCCCAGGCGTCGGTGGCCTCTTTGACCGCGGCCGTTTCGGCGTCGCCGGAGGAGGCGATGAGCATCCGCAGGGCGGCGCCAGTCGGGGCAGAGGAGGAGGTGTCCGAAGACGTGCCGGAGCCGCTTGCCGAGGTGGTGCTGGAGCTGGAGGACTCGAAGCCGCCGCCGCCACAGGCGGCCAGCGAGATGGTCCCGGCGACGGCCAGGGCCATCGTGACGACGCGGCGGGGAGTGTGTGCCATGTGTGTCTCTTTCGTGATGTGGCCTGGGGGCCGGTGGTTGTGGTCTTGGGGTATGAGGTATGCGGATCCGCGAGCCTCAGCTCGCGCGGGCGGTGCTGCCACGGACCACGAGGGTGGGTCTGAACAGGACCCCTTCGACCGGTGGCGGCGCGCCGGCCAAGCGGGAGTGGACGAGGGCGAGCAGGTGATCGGCGATCTCCTGCAGCGGCTGCGTCACGCTTGAGAAGCCGGCGATCTCCGAGATCGCGGAGTCGTCGAAGCCGCAGATGCCGATATCGCGTCCGAGCGTCCAGCCGCGCGCCGCAGCCTCCCGCTCGACGCCGAGGGCGAGCATGTCCGAGGCGCACACCACGGCGCCACCGCGGCCGATCTGATCCAGAAGTGGGCCGGCCGCTGCTCGTGCCGAGGTGAGATCTTGCTCGGCAATGGCGCGCGGCATCGACCGGTGACCGGCGCGCTCCACCGCCCGAGCCCACCCATTGCGGCGGTCGTCGCCGACGGCGGAGCCGTCGGGCCAGCCGAGGTAGCCGACCACGTCATACCCGGCCGCGAGGCAGTGCTCGGTCGCCAATCGTGTGCCGTGGGCACCGTCCACATCGGCCCACGAGGTCAACTCGGGTCGACCCCAGAAGCGGCCGAAGGCGGCATACGGGATACGGGCCTGATCCAGGAAGGGCAGCCGGGGGTCACCGGCGTGCGTGTCCGCGAGAATGAAGGCGTCCACCAGCAGGCTGCGCACCATGTCTTCGTAGCCGCTCAGGGCCGGGCGGGCGCTCTGGGTGCCGAAGGTGACGATATGGCTGCCGTGGGCCACGGCCCGCTCGCTCAGGGCGAGCACGAAGGGGAAGGCGACGGCATTCTGCAGCGCGGACCCGGTGGCATTGAGTTCAAAGCCGACGGCGCCTGTGCGCTGAGATCGCAGGCTCTGGGCGGCATTGGAGGGGCGGTAGCCCAGCTCATCAATGACCTTGCGGACCCGCTCCAGCGTGGGCGGCCGGACGCGCTCGGGATGGATGAGGGTGTTGCTGACCGTCTGTCGCGAAACGCCAGCGGCATCGGCAACTTCACGGATGGTTACACGACTCGCGACATCCGACATCCCGACCTCCTCGTCACCCTTGACGTGCTCGCTACGCTACTGCGATTGTGTGTTGAACGGTCTAGAGCGAAAAACTTTTCGTTTGCGGCCCATTTTGAACGATCAGATTTGAAACTGTGGACCATCGTGATGGTCCGGTCAACCTTTTGGCAGCACCGAATCGGAAGGCAAGGTCAAATCGTGTCCACACCGCACAGACGGCAGCCATGGCTGCACGACCGGCAGATCGCCGTGCACGGCAATGCCACGCTGCTCGGGGGCCCGGATGGCGAGATAGGCGCTGCGGGCACCGGACTACTGGTCGACGATCGATTGGTGCTGGACCGGCTCGCGTGGTCGCTCGATGGCGAGCCGCCGACGGTCATCGCGGCGACATCCCAGGGCGCTCGCACCTCCCTGTGGGCGTCCGCGCGCAATCTCGGCCACGACGGCCCGGACCCAACGGTCGAGGTGCACATCACGCGGACTGTTGTCGCGGGCGGGGCGCTGGAGAGCCTGACCTTTGTCTCGCGAGCGACCCAGGACGTTGCCTTCACGGCGGTTCTGTCCATCGGGGCGGCGGGGGCCGATCTGGCTCATGTCAAGGGCGGCTATGACCGCCCGGCCCCGCCGGCGGTGACCGCGACGGCGGACGGTGGCGAGTGGACCGATGAACGGCATGCGACAAACGTGGCTGGTACGCCCGCTCCTGCCCGGATCAAGGTCGAGGGTTCGATCCTGACGATGGAGTGGGATCTGGTTCTCTCCCAGGGCGTTCCGGCGATGATCGAGTTGTCAATCGGCACTGAACGCACGGCTCCGTCGCGCTTTGACGCGGATCCGGCGGCGGATCGTGTGGACTGGTCCGGTATTGCGGTGACGGCCGGGGACCGACGGCTCGACGCCCTCGTCACGGGCGGCCTCGCCGACCTGCGAAACCTGCTGCTGACCGACCCGGATGCCCCCGAGGACTTCTTCGCGGCGGCCGGAACTCCTTGGTATCTCACGCTTTTCGGCCGTGACTCGCTATGGACGGCCCGCATGATGTTGCCGGTCGACCTCGAGTTGGCGGGTGGAACCTTGCGCGCGCTGGCTCGGCGCCAGGGCAACGCGGTCGACGTCGACACGGCTGAGGAGCCCGGCAAGATTCTCCACGAGGTGCGACGCACGACCTATGTCGATGCGGGACATGGGATGCAGCTCCCGCCCGTCTATTACGGCAGTGTCGATGCGACGGCTCTATGGGTTCTTCTCCTGCACGATGCGTGGCGAACAGGCTTGCCGGAGAACGAGATTCGTGATCTGCTCCCCAATCTCCAGGCCGCGATGACCTGGCTGCAGGGTGCCGCCGACAATGGCACCGGTTTGCTGCGATATGTCGATGCCTCCGGCCATGGGCTCGCGAATCAAGGCTGGAAAGACTCCGGTGACTCGATGCGCCACCGGGATGGTTCGATCGCCCCGGCTCCCATCGCCTTGGTCGAGGCCCAGGCGTATGCCGTCGAGGCGGCCCGCGGGGCGGCCGAGGTCTATGACGCATTCGGCCTCGACGGCGCCGATGCGCTGCGCGACTGGGCGACGTCTTTGACGGAGCGCATCCGCGACCGCTATTGGGTGAGCGACGCCGACGGTCCCTACCTCGCCATGGCTATCGATGGTGACGGCCAGCCGGTCGATGGGGTGGGCAGCAATATGGGTCACGTCCTGGGGACCGGAGTGCTCGACGGTGATGAAGCCGATCGCACGGTCGAACGACTACTCTCACCGGATCTGTTGGGGGAGTTCGGTGTTGGCACGATGGGGCGCTCCAACCCGGCATACAACCCGATCGGATATCACACCGGCTCGGTGTGGACGCACGATAGCGCGATCATCCTGCTCGGGATGGCCCGGGAAGGCCGAGCAAGCGATGGTGCGCCCATTGCGCGCGGCCTGGTGGACTGCGCTGCCGCCCTGTCCTACCGGGCGCCCGAATTGCTCGCGGGGGAGTCGGTTTCGGGTGCCCCCGCGCCATACCCCGCCTCCTGCCGGCCGCAGGCGTGGGCCGCGGCATCCGCCATCGCGATTGTGACGGCCGTGCTCGGCCTGGACGTCGACGTGCCGGGCCGGCGGGTTCGGCTCGCGCCGATGCGCCCGGCGCCGTTCGGACCGCTGCGGGTGACGGGTCTGCGCTTCGGCAGACACCGCTTCACCGTGGAGGTCGACGGGGCGAAGGTCGGTCTGTCGGGACTCCCGGATGGCGTCGAGGTCGATATACACTAGAACATGTGTTCGAAAAGCGCCCTCAGGTCGGCCCGCCGGGCTGGCCCGGCCCTGTGCCGCCACCGGGCGTTACGGGCTGGGAAGTTCCCGCCGTCTCCTGGCTGCTCGATCACTGTCCGGCCGATTATCGATTGTATGCCGGGTGGCGACGCCATCCCGTCGCGCTGGCCTGGCTGACCGAGCGCCACGTGCAGGCGCAACTCGTGGCGATGCGTCAGGCCTACCGCGAGGCGCGGGTGGAGATGAGCGATTATGTTCCGCCGGAAGGGATTTCGGAGTTGATGGCGGGTCTGGAACATGAAGGGGTGCGGCTATTGGCAGCGGCCCGGGGTGCAAAGCTGATTCATGAGGCGCTGCAGGGCAAGACCTTCGTCGCCAAGTTGTGAGCCGCGCAAGCGTGTGCGCATTCGGTGTGGATTGGCGGGGCCGAGCCAGGAGCGCACAGAAATGCCGGTGACCAGCGCGTAAACTTGGGTGGTTCCGGCGCCTCGACGGGCGCCCCGACAATCTCGGAAGGACCGGGCCCATCCCGTGAGTTTGCTGGACCACATCACCGGACCGGCCTCGGTCAAGGCGCTCCCGGCAGAGCAATTGCCCCTACTCGCGCAGGAGATCCGCGACTTTCTCATCCAGTCCGTTTCGAAGACCGGCGGACATCTCGGCCCCAATCTCGGCGTTGTGGAGTTGACGATCGCCTTGCACCGCGTCTTCGACAGCCCGCGCGATGCGATTGTGTTCGACACCGGCCACCAGTCCTATGTGCACAAGATCCTCACCGGCCGACACGATTTCTCTGGACTGCGTTCTCGCGGAGGGCTTTCCGGCTACCCGAGCCGCGTCGAGTCCGAGCATGATGTCGTCGAAAATTCGCATGCCTCCACCTCGCTGTCCTGGGCGCACGGCATCGCCAAAGGCCGGGTGCTGGCGGGGCAGGGCTCACGGCATACGGCAGCGGTGATCGGTGACGGCGCGCTGACCGGGGGGATGGCCTGGGAGGCGCTGAACAATATTGCCGCCGACAAGAGCCTGCCTTTGGTGCTCATCGTCAATGACAACGAGCGGTCCTATGCGCCGACGATCGGCGGAATGGCGGAGCATCTCGCGACGCTGCGCACGACCCAGGGTTATGAGACGTTCCTGGAGTGGGGCAAGACGACGCTGCGCCGCGCCCCGGTGGTTGGCGGCCCGATGGAGCGGGCCCTGCACGGGGTCAAGAAGGGCATCAAGGATGTCATTGCGCCGCAAGGACTTTTCGAGGATCTCGGCCTGAAATACATCGGTCCGGTCGATGGGCACGACCCCGTCGCGCTGGAGAGTGCGCTGCGTCGCGCCAAATCCTTTGGTGGCCCGGTGCTGGTGCATGTCCTCACCCAGAAGGGCCGCGGCTACGAACCGGCGCGTGCCGATGAGGCCGATCAGTTCCACGCTGTCGGCGTCATCAACCCCGAAACCGGTCTGCCGTTCGAAGTGGCCGGCCGGATCTGGACCGATGAGTTCGCCGAAGAGATGGTTCGCCTTGGGCGCGAACGCCGGGACATCGTTGCCGTGACGGCGGCCATGACCCTCCCGGTGGGTCTTGGTCCCTTTGGCGAGGCCTTTCCGGACCGGCTGATCGATGTCGGGATCGCCGAACAGCACGCGTTGACGATGGCGTCCGGTCTGGCGTTCGCGGGGCTGCACCCGGTTGTTGCCGTCTATGCGACCTTCCTCAATCGCGCCTTCGACCAATTGCTGATGGACGCGGCCCTGCACAAGGCAGGCGTGACCGTCGTCCTCGACCGGGCCGGCGTGACCGGACCAGATGGCGCCTCGCATCACGGCATGTGGGATATGACGATCTGCGGCGCGATCCCCGGGCTGCGGCTCAACGCCCCACGCGATGGCGCCACTGTGCGCCGAGCCTTGCGGGAAGCGGTGGACGTCGACGACGCGCCGACCGTCATTCGCTTCCCCAAGGGCAATGTCGCGGCGCCACTGGAGCCCGTGCGCATCGTCGAGGGGCTCGACATCATGGCCGATCACACCGATGGCGGTGCGGTCGAGCAACTCATTATCGGCGTCGGGTCGATGGTGCCGACGGCGATCACTGTTGCGGAAAAGCTTGCGGCAGAAGGGGTTCGGACCCTAGTCGTCGACCCGCGCTGGGTGATCCCCGTGGCGCCGGAGCTCGTAGCGTTGGCCGCTACGGCTGGCCGGATCGCGGTCATCGAGGACAATCTCGTCGTCGGTGGCGTGGGCTCGCAGGTGGCCACCGCGGTCCGCGCGGCGGGCCACGCGGTCCCGGTGGTGAGCTTCGGCATACCCCGGGAATTCCTGGATCACGCGAGCCGGGGCCAGGTCCTCGATGCGATCGGCCTGACCCCGGACGCGATCACTGCCGCCCTGCGTCCCTGATCGGGCTCAGCGCCGCGTCACCTGGATGACCGACGGGCGAGGGCCGGCGAAGACGCCCGAGCCATAGTCCGGGAAGTGCGATTGCGGGGCCTCCCACGAACCGTCCTCGCCCGGGTGCTGCACGGCGACGAAGACCGAGCCATCCCGATCGTGGATGACCGGCCCGCAGGTCTCCGCGCCGACTGGCACGGACAGGAACTGCCGGACCCGTCCCCGCAGCCGTCCCGCCACCTCGACGCAGTGCAGGGCGTCATCCAATCCGATCGCGCTGGGCTGGCCGTCGGTGGAGATCCACAGATTGCCGCGGCTGTCGAAGGCGAGATTGTCGGGGCACGAAATGGGCGAGACCGGGCCGGTGTAACCACCGAAATATGTTCCGGCAGAGGACTGGTCGCCACAGATCAGGAACAGGTTCCAGCGGAAGCGCGTGCCGGTGTGGGCGCCGCCTATCTCCGTGATCTCGACGATATGCCCGTCCTTGTTAGCGGGGCGAGGGTTGGCCTCATCGATCCCCGGCAGGCCGGTCGCACCGCGCTTGGAGTTGTTGGTGCACGCGACATAGATGCGGCCGGACTTCGGGCTCGGCTGCACATCCTCAGGACGGTCCATCGGCGTCGCCGCGACCTTGTCCGCGGCCAGTCGGGTGTAGACGAGAACCTCGTCGATCGTCATACCCGGGACCATGGAACGGCCGCCGCGGGTGAGCGGGATCCAGATGCCGGTCCCGTCATTGATGCCATCTTCGAGACCATCGCCGGTGAAGCGTGCGACGAAGAGGTCACCCGCGCTCAACAGGCGCTTGTTTGCTGCGCGTGCGGCGGCGGTGCCCGAGCCGTCGAAGGTGCCCTTGGAGACGAACTTGTAGAGATAGTCGAAGCGCTCGTCATCGCCCATGTAGGCCACTGCCTTGCCGGTCGCCGCGTCGATGGTGATATTGGCGCCCTCGTGCTTGAAGCGGCCCATGGCCGTGTGCTTCACCGGCGTTGAGCGCGGGTTCTCCGGGTCGATTTCCACCACCCAGCCGAAACGGTTGGGCTCGTTGCGGTATGCCGAGCCGGTCGCGTCGAAACGCGGGTCCACCGTGCGCCAACCCCGCTCGTCGCCGTCCGGGCCGAGGCCGTAGCGGGCCTCGCGCTCGTCGCCGGTGCACAGGAAATATTGGTTGAAGTTCTCCTCGCCCGAGACGATCGTGCCCCACGGCGTCGTGCCACCAGAACAATTGTTGAGCGTCCCGAGGGCTCGGCGACCGGTGGTGTCCGCGGCGGTCTTCAGCAACTCGGAGCCGGCGGCCGGACCGTCGAGCGTGAAGGGCGTGGTGGCCGTGATGCGGCGATTGCGGCGCCCACCCACGACATACGACCAGCGCTTGCCGGCGCCGCTGCGCCGCAACTCCACGACCGAGAAGCCGTGCGCGGCCATCGCCGTGCGGGCCACTAGAGCGGGGTCGGCGTCCGGGGCGAACATGATGTTCTCGTTGGTGTACTCGTGATTGGCGACCAGCACGCCGCGCGTGGTGCTGCCACGATCGGGCAGGACGTCGAGGTAGTCGCAGTTGTAGCCGAACTGCTGCTCTTGAGCGGCTGGATCTGTCCCAGCGGCCGTCAGGTTGGGGGCGCCGACGAAGAGCGGATCGCCCCAGCGCACGATGGGATCCCAGCGGTAGCCAGCGGGCACCCGGACCTGGTCGATGTCAGCCGTGGCGGGGGCGATCGCGCCGAACGTCAGGTTGTTTCCGGTGGCAGCGGCGGCCTCGGATTCGGACAGCGTCGCGGCCGCGACGGACAGCACCAAGGCGCCGCCAAGGGCGGAGCGGCGAGACAGCGCCCCCGCGGCGACGTCACGGAAGCTCGGCGCCCCGCTCTGGTTGGGGATGGGTTTGGCGCAGGCATCGCCGCAGCGCAGATGGCAGGTGACGGGATTGCGGTTGCCGTGCGTGATGCCAAGCATGGGCAGCGTCCGGATGGGCGCCTGGGTCATGATCTCTCCTCGCGTCATGGTGTTGCCCAGGTCGTGACGGCCGGGCTCGGACACCGTCCCAAGCCGGCACTGACGATTCGGGGAACGCGAGGTGGACGTGCGAAGAGCGTTCGGCAAACCATCGCCGACCTGGATCCTTCAGGGGACGCAGGGCGGCGACTATCGAGCTCTCAGATGTCGCGGAAAGTCTCGACGCGGGCGCCGAGCTTGTTGAGCCGCTCGGCGAGGTCTTCGTAGCCGCGGTTGATGACATAGACATTGCGCAGCACCGAGGTGCCGGGCGCCGCGAGCATGGCGAGCAGGACGACGACCCCGGGGCGCAGCGCAGGCGGGCAGACGACCTCAGCCGCGCGCCACTTCGGCGTCGGGCCTTCGATCATCACGCGGTGCGGGTCGAGGAGCTGAACGCGCGCGCCGACCTTGGTCAGTTCGGTGAGATAGATGGCGCGGTTTTCGTAAACCCAGTCGTGGATCATCGTCGTGCCCTCGGCCTTCGCGGCGATGAGCGCGAAGAAGGGCAGGTTGTCGATATTGAGTCCGGGGAAAGGCATCGGGTGGATCTTGTCCGCCGGCGCCTTGAGCGGGCCAGGGATTGTGGTCAGGTCCACGAGACGGGTATGACCGTTAGCCGAGACATACTCCGGGGAGAGGTCGTACTGCATACCCATCGTCTCGAGGGTGGCCAACTCGATCTCGAGGAACTCGATCGGCACCCGGCGGATGGTGATCGCGGAGTCGGTGACGACCGCCGCGGCGAGCAGGCTCATGGCCTCGATCGGGTCTTCGGAGGGCTGGTAATCGACATCGACGTCGATGTGCTCGACGCCGGTGATCGTCAAGGTCGTGGTGCCGATGCCCTCGATGCCGACCCCGAGGCGCTGCAGGAAGAAGCAGAGGTCCTGGACCATGTAGTTGGACGAGGCATTGCGCACGACGGTGACACCGGGGTGGCGGGCGGCCGCGAGCAGGACATTCTCGGTGACGGTGTCGCCGCGCTCGGTGAGGATGATGGGCTTGCCCGGGCCTTCACCAACACGGACGGATGCCTCATAAAATCCTTGTGTCGCAAGCACATTCAGGCCGAAGTGGCGCAGCGCGATCAGGTGGGGCTCGACGGTGCGGGTGCCGAGATCGCAGCCCCCGGCATACGGCAGCTGGAAGTGGTCGAGCTCGTGGAGCAGCGGGCCGAGGAACATGATGACCGTGCGGGTGCGACGGGCGGCCTCGATGTCGATGGCGTCGAGGTCCAGCGTTGCCGGCGGGATGATTTCGAGGTCGCTGGTGCCGGGCAGCCACCGGGTCTTGACGCCGACGGAGCCGAGGACCTCGATGATCCGGTTGACCTCTTCGATGCGCGCGAGGCTGCGCAAGGTGGTGCGGCCCTTGTTGAGCAGTGCCGCGCAGAGCAGCGCAACGGCGGCATTCTTGGAGGTCTTGACGTCGATCTCGCCCGACAGCTTGCGGCCGCCTTCGACGCGAAGGTGTTGTGGTTGCGAGTGCCCGAGCGAGACGAACTCGCTGTTGAGGGCATCGCCGATGCGGGCGAGCATCTCCAGGCTGAGGTTCTGCCCACCTTGCTCGATACGCGCCACGGCGCTTTGGCTGGTGCCGAGTTGCTCCGCAAGGTCGGTCTGCGTCATCCCCTGGTGGCGTCGTGCGTCGCGGATGAGATTGCCGATACGGGCCAAGTAGTCCTCTGACATAAGCCACCATGGTACCTCACATGTGAGATACCCGCGCCCCCGACACGGCGGCGGAGGTCACTCTCCCGCCCATTGCCGGAACGTGACATGTCATGGGAGACAACATGGACATACGCAACGGTAATGATCCGTTGCGTACGTCCATGTTTCGGCAATGGGCGGGAAAGTGGCAGCCCAGCCTTGCCGGCCCTCAGCGGCGGACGTCGGCGGCGCCGGGGGGCAGGAAGCGGGCGCCGTTGACCTTCTCGGAGATGCCCTCGCGGTCGAGCAGCGGGGTGATGCCGCCATTCCAGAACTGGAAGCCGGCACCGGTGATCAGGGCCAGGTCGATGTCCATCGGTGCCTGGGCGACGCCTTCCTTGAGCATCAGGCCGACCTCCTCGGCGATGGCCGACAGGACTCGGTCCTTGACCTCATCCGCCGTGAGCGCCACCGGATTCTCCGGGGTGATCTGCACGCTCGGGTCGTATGCCGTCTTCTTGGCCTCCACGAGCGCGCGAACGCTGGGGGAGACATAGAAGCGGTCGCCGAAGGCGCGATGCAGAGTCTCGGAATTGTGCAGCGCAATCGCCGGACCGACCAGCCCGAGCAGCACGAAGGGCGGCATCGGCGCGAGGCCAGCGACGCCCTGATCGGCGATCGTGGACGGCGTGCCCTCGTCGACGATCCGGCTGTACTCACCCATGAAACGGCCGAGGATCCGGTTGACGATGAAGCTCGCGGAGTCCTTGACCAGGATGGTCGTCTTCTTCAAACCCTTGCCGACGGCGAAAGCCGTTGCGAGAGCAGCATCATCGGTCTTTTCGCCGGGAATGATCTCCAGCAGCGGCATCACCGCGACCGGATTGAAGAAGTGGAAACCGACGACCCGCTCGGGGTGCTCCAGATCGGCCGCCATCTCGGTTAGCGACAACGAGGAGGTATTGGAGGCCAGCACGCACTCGGGGGTGACGATCTGCTCCAGCTCGGCGAAGACCCGCTTCTTGACCGACATCTCCTCGAAGACGGCCTCGATGACGAAGTCCGCATCCGCCATACCCGCCTTGTCCGTCGTCCCGGTGACCAACGCGGTCAGCTTGTTGACCCCGTCCTGGCTCACCCGGCCCTTGGCCTGCAAGTCGGCGATCTGTCCCCGGACGTATGCCAGCCCCTTGTCCACGCGCTCCTGGTCCAGGTCCGTCATGACGACCGGAACCTCGAGACGCTGCGCGAACAGCAGCGCCAGCTGGCCGGCCATCAGGCCCGCGCCGACGACACCGACCTTGGTGACAGGTCGAGCAAGCGCCTTGTCGGGTGCGCCGGCCGGACGCTTGGCACGCTTCTGAATCAGGTCAAAGGCATACAGACCAGCGCGCAACTGGTCGCCCATGAGCAGATCGGCCAGCGCCTCGTCCTCCCCGGCGAAGCCGTCCTCGCGGGAGGAGGTCCGGGCACCGCGCAGCAACTCCAGCGCGCGATAGGGCGCGGGCGACTTGCCGCCGGTCTTGACATCGACCAGGGCCTTGGCCATGTCGATCGCCATATTCCAGGCGGCTTCGTCCGTGTCCACTGCGGCGCGCTCGACGACGGTGGCACCGGTCAGCACCGACGCCGCCCAGCCGAGCGATTCCTCGAGGAAGTCCGCGGGGGCGAACATCGCGTCCGCGATCCCGAGCTTGAAGGCCTGCGGTCCCTTGAGCATCTTGTTCATGTTCAAGGGGTTTTCAATGATGACCTGCAGGGCCGAGCGGATGCCGATCAGAGTCGGCAGCAGGTAGCAGCCGCCCCATCCGGGCACCAGGCCAAGGAAGCACTCCGGCAGCGCGAGCGCCGGAACGCCGGCCGAGATCGTGCGGTAATCACACGACAACGCAATCTCCACGCCACCGCCCATCGCCGCGCCATTGATGAAGGCGAAGGTCGGCACCGGCAGGTCCATGATGTCGGCGAAGACGGCGTGCCCGGCCCGCGCGATATCGAGCGCCTGCTGGCGCTCGGTCACGAAGGGCACGCCGGTCAGGTCGGCGCCGACGGCGAAGATGAAGGGCTTGCCGGTGATACCAACGGCTTGGATCTGACCGGCCTCGGCGCGAGCGCGCAGGGCGGTCACCACCTCGGCGAGACCGGCGATCGTCGCCGGGCCGAAGGTGTTGGGCTTGGTGTGGTCAAAGCCGTTGTCGAGCGTGATCAGGGCCAGGACCCCGGCGCCGTGCGGCAGGGTGATGTCCTGAACCAGAGCGTTCGTGACGACCTCATCGGGGAAGTCGGCCTTCGCGGCCTCGGTGAGCGTGGCGGTCATACCTCAGCCCTCCTTTCCATAGTCGGCGTGGTGCGGGTTCTCCCAGATGACGGCGCCGCCCATGCCCAGGCCGATGCACATGGCGGTCATGCCGTAACGCACCTGCGGCTGCTCCGCGAACTGCGCCGCGAGCTGGTTCATCAGGCGCACGCCAGAGGAGGCGAGCGGGTGACCGGTGGCGATCGCACCGCCATACGGATTGACCCGCGGGTCGTCGTCGGCGATGCCGAAGTGATCGAGGAAGGCCAGCACCTGGACGGCGAAGGCCTCGTTGAGCTCGAAGAGCCCGATGTCCTCAATGCGCAGGCCGGCCTTGGCCAGCGCCTTCTCGGCGGCGGGCACCGGCCCGATGCCCATAACCTCCGGCTCGACGCCGACGAAGGCGAACTCCACCAGGCGCATCTTGATCGGCAGGCCGAGTTCCTTCGCGGTCTCCTCGGCCGCCAGCACGCAGGCGGTGGCGCCGTCATTGAGACCTGCAGCGTTGCCGGCGGTCACCCGGCCGTGCGCGCGGAAGGGCGCCTTGAGCGCACCGAGGTCCTCGATCGTCGTGCCGGGGCGCGGCGGCTCGTCCTCAACGGCCAAGCCGTAGCCCTTCGCCGCGCTGCGCGTCGCGACCGAGACCAGATCGGGTTGGATCTTGCCCTCGGCGTAGGCCGCGGCGAGCTTGTCCTGAGAGGCAACGGCATATGCGTCGCTGCGCTCCTTGGTCAGCTGCGGGAAGCGGTCGTGGAGGTTCTCGGCGGTCTTGCCCATGACGAGGGCCGACGGGTCGACGAGTTGCTCGGCGACGATGCGCGGGTTGGGGTCGACGCCCTCGCCCATCGGGTGACGCCCCATGTGCTCCACGCCGCCAGCGATGGCGACATCGATCGCGCCGAAAGCGATCTGGCCGGCCGTTGAGGCGACCGCCGTCATCGCGCCGGCGCACATCCGATCGATGGAGTAACCCGGCGTCGACTTGGGCAGGCCAGAGAGCAGCGCAGCGGTGCGACCGAGCGTCAAACCCTGGTCTCCGATCTGGGTGGTCGCGGCGATCGCCACCTCCTCGACCTTCTCCGGGGGCAGGTTGGGGTTGCGGCGCATCAACTCGCGGATGCACTTGATGACCAGATCGTCGGCCCGGGTCTCGGCATACAGACCCTTCGGGCCGGCCTTGCCGAACGGGGTCCGGACGCCGTCGACAAAGACGACCTCTCGCAGGCTGCGCGGCATACTGCCTCCTTGCACTGGGTTTTCGGCCCGAGCCGGAACCGGCTGGGCGAGGTTGAGGCCAACTCTAACTAAGCGATCGCTTAGCGCGGGCTTCGTCGGTCGTGAGTCGGCTCACGCCGTGGCAACGGCGAACGCCTCGGCGAGCATCGGCGCGACGATCCCGCGCTGCCAGGGGCGCACACCATATGCCGCGAGCCCCGCATCGAAGGCCTCGATCGCCGGCGCCCCGGCCGGCGGGGTCCAGATCACCCGGCGGAGTGGCTCGGGAGAGCAGACATTCTCGACGGGGATGGTGTGCTCCTCGGCGAACTGGGTGAGCGCGGCGCGCGTGTGCGTCAGCCGGGCCGCGGCGAGCGGGTTCTTGTCCGGCCACGAGCGCGGGGGTGGCGGACCGTCCGCGGCCTGGCTCACCGGCGGCAGGTCGCGCTCGGGCAGTTTGGCGGCGCGATCGAGCGCGGCGAGCCATTCGCGCTGGTAGCGCTGGATGGAGCGGCCGCCCGGTGGCAGCGTGCCAGGCTCGGTCAGCGCGTGCTGCGCCATGGCGACCAGCAGGGTGTCGGGGATGAGGCGCCCGGTCGCGATATCGCGATCCGCGGCAAGGCGATCACGGGTATACCAGAGCTCGCGGACCATCGCGACACCGCGGGCGCCTTTGACCTTGTGCAGGCCCGAGGTGCGCCGCCATGGATCGACGCGCGTGTTCGGCGTCCAGGACAACAGGGCGTCGAATTCCTCTCTCGCCCATTCGGATTTGCCGCTCATCGCCAGGTCGACACCCATCAGATTGCGGATCTCGCCCAGCACCTCAACGTCGAGGGCGGCATACCGCAGCCAGGCCGTCGGCAGCGGACGCTGCGACCAGTCGGCCGCCGAGTGTTCCTTGGCGAGAACCAGCCCGAGATAGTGCTCGACGACGGCGGCCAGGCCAACGCGGGGCAGGCCCAGCAGGCGCGCGGCCAGTTCGGTATCGAATAGTTGACGGGGGCGTAGACCCACTTCGGCGAGGCAGGCGAGATCTTGGGTCGCGGCGTGCAAGATCCACTCGGCGCCACCGATGGCCTGATCCAGCGGCGTGAGATCAGGCACCGCGATGGGGTCGACGAGAAAGGACCCGGAGCCATCGCGCCGCAATTGCACGAGATACGCGCGCTGGCTATAGCGGAAACCGGACGCGCGCTCCGCGTCGAGTGAGACCGGGCCCGAGCCGGCGGCAATCCGCTCTGCGGCCTCGTCCAGGGCACGTTCGGAATCAATGACCTCGGGCAGCCCGTCGGCTGGGTGCTCCAGAGGTATGCCGGTCGTCTCGGTCATTCGTCGACCTTCAGCGCCGGCGTCCGGGGAACGCGACGACACCTTCCGGGAGTGGGGGCAGGCCGGCGATCGTGCACAGCACATCGCACCACGCGCGCAGGTGCTCGCCCGGGTCGTCGTCGAGGGGGGTCCACGAGGCTCGCACTTCGACTTCCACGGTGGCCGGCCGGTCGCTCATCGAGCCGAAGCTCTCGGAGATGACGCGCGTGACGGTGCCCGCGGCGCCGACATAGTCCAGATCGTGCTCGGCCAAGGCCTCCTCGAGCCAGGTCCAGCCCACTTCGCCGAGCAGCGGATCGGCGCCGAACTCCGGCTCCAAGTCGGCGCGCGCGAAGGTGACGGCGCGCCACGCCCCGCCCCACGGTTCGGGACACGACGGATCGTGCAAGAGGACGAATCGGCCGGAGGCCAACTCTTCCTCGCCCGAGGGATCGGCGAGGACATCCGCGGTCAGGGCCACGGCATACGGAGCAATCCGGCTGGGGGCCGGCACCTCGGTGAGCCGCAGTTCAGGGCGCAAAGCCGCCGCGTGCAGCGACGCAAGCGCGCGGGAGAAGTCCTCGGAGGCGCTTTGGCTGACGGTGCGGGTGGCCACCTGTGCAGCGTATGCGCAGGCAGGGCGCCGCGGCTGGCATTGCCACGTGCTTCGCCGCTCGTGTCCCGGCTTCTAAGGTGTCAAAGTGTTCAGCCTGTTCGCGCTCGCGTCCTCACTCGTCTGGGGGACCTCGGACTTCCTCGCCGGAGTCAAAGCCAAGTCGCTGCCTGCTGCCGCCATCGTCGGCTGGTCGCAGGCTGTGGCGCTCGTGGTGATGACGATCGCGGTGCTCCTGCGCTCGCCGCACTTCGCGGATGGACCGTGGTGGGTATGGGCTGGGGTGGCGGGAATGTCGGGATCGAGCGCCCTGATCTGTTTCTATGCCGCCCTCTCGACCGGGTCGATGGGCGTCGTGGCACCGATCGCGTCGTTGGGGGTGCTCGTTCCGGTCACGCTCGGGGTGCTGGAAGGGGAGCAGCCCGGGTCGGTGACCTGGCTCGGCATCCTTGTGGCGATCATCGGGGTGCTTCTCGCGTCCGGGCCCGAACTCGATGGGTCGGTCTCGCGGCGTCCGGTGGCGCTCGCGGTGGCGGCCGGGACTGGCTTCGGGGTGACTTTGTACTCGGTCGACCGGGGCAGCGGCTCCTCCGTGATCAACACCATGTGGGGTATGCGGTTGACCTCGGTGATCCTGTTCGCGTGCGCCGCCTTGGTGCTCCGGAAGACCGGGGGAGTGGGGCGGGGCGATGCCCCGATGCTCGTCGTCATCGGCCTGGCCGACCTGCTGGCGAATGTGCTCTATGGACTCGCGTCCTCCCGTGGGCTGGTGTCGGTCGCGAGTGTCCTCGGCTCGCTCTATCCGGTGGTTACCTCGGCGCTCGCGTATGTCGTTCTGCACGAACGGCTTCGGCGCGTCCAGGTGGTGGGAGCGGCGACGACGGTCGCGGGGGTGGTGCTGATCGCGGCGGGGTCCGGATGAGCGGACGACATACGATCGCCGCGTGAGTGTCCCCGCTGGCTCCCCGTCCCTAACCGCTGATTCGCCGCTGGTGCGGGCTGCGCGAGGGTTGCCGACTCCGCATACCCCCGTGTGGTTCATGCGGCAGGCGGGGCGCTCGCTGCCGGAATACCGCGCGGTGCGCGAGGGCATCGCGATGCTCGACAGTTGCCGGCGGCCAGACTTGGTCGCGGAGATCACGATGCAGCCGGTTCGGCGGCACGGGGTTGACGCGGCAATCTTCTTCTCCGACATCGTGGTTCCGGTCGCGGCGGCGGGGCTGGCCATCGAGATCGTGCCCGGTGTCGGGCCGGTCGTCGCTGAGCCGATCCGGACCTGGGCCGATCTCCACCGACTGCCGGAACTGGCTGCTGATGCGATCCCGGACATCGCGGAGTCGGTCGGGTTGCTGGTCGCGGAGTTGGGTTCGACGCCGCTGATCGGTTTTGCTGGGGCGCCCTTCACGCTGGCGAGCTATCTCGTGGAGGGTGGCCCCAGCCGCAACCACCTGAAGACCAAGGCGCTGATGCATGGCGATCCAGACTTGTGGAATGCCTTGTGCGCCAGGCTCGCTCAGATTTCGCGGACCTTCTTGGAGGTCCAGATCCGCGCTGGCGCGAGTGCGGTGCAACTCTTCGACAGCTGGGCTGGGGCGTTGTCGTTGGCGGACTACGAGACCTTCGTGCGCCCGCACTCGGCGTCGGTGTTGAGCGCTGTCGGCGAGTTGGGCGTGCCGCGGATCCACTTCGGGGTCGGGACCGGCGAGTTGCTGTCGTCGATGTCGACGGCGGGAGCTGACGTGATCGGTGTCGACTACCGCGTCGCCTTGCCAGACGCCATCGAGCGCACGGGCAAATCCTTTGCGGTGCAAGGGAATTTGGACCCGGCGCTATTGTTCGCGCCCTGGGAGGCGACCGAGCGGGCGGTCCGGCGGATCCTCGCCGAGGGCCGCGCGGCGCCCGGTCACATCTTCAACCTCGGCCACGGCGTCCTGCCCGAAACCGACCCCGACGTCCTGACGCGCGTGGTCGCGCTCGTGCACGAGGTCTCCACCGCCTAGCCGGAGGGCCGCGACTAGGCGCTGGGTTCGGGCGCTGGGCTGGCGGTGGGCGTGCGACGCTCGCGCAGGAGGCGTCGGATTAGCAACCACAGCGGCCAGGCGACCAGTCCGGCGAAGAGCGCGAACGGCAGCAGCGCGCCGATCACCGTCATCAACCCGACAAGGGAGCCGACAAAGGCTTTCCACCCAGCCGCCAGGCCGCCGAGAAAGCCCTCCTTGGGGCTGGACAGACCTTCGACAAGCTCCTCCTGCGTTGTGAGGTTGATGGTGACCGGTGAGCGTGAGGTCTCGCGATCGAGTTGCTGCATACGCGCCTCCACTGCCTCGAGTTCCGTTTGGCGAGAGGACAGTTCGCGCTCGAGACGGACGAGCTGCTCCATATCCTTGGTCGAGTCCATGAGGTCCTGGATGCGTGCCACGGACCGCTTCATCGACTCCACACGGGCCCGGGTGTCAACGTACTCCGCCGTGACATTCTCGGTCTCGCTGCGCCGGTCGAGCACCTGGCCGATCTTCTGCAGTTCATCGAGTGTGGCATCCAGTTTGTCGGTGGGGACGGAGATGCTGATCGCTGCATAAGTATCCGGTGTGACGCCCTCGCCGCCGCCGTCGCGGTACGAACCGACATTTTCCGTGAGGATGTAGCCACTGGCAGTCGCATTGATCGCCCGGACCTTGTCCACTGCCTCGTTGATGCTGCGCACCTTCAGCGACAGGGTCGCATTGCGCGCGAGTTTCTGGTCCTCGACGGCCACCGCCACGGGCGCAACCGTCGCACCGCGCTTGACGGACTCACTGGCAGCCGGTGCTGCGTCCTGCGCCACGTCACCTGCGGAGGCCGACGACGTCGCGGCATACCCGCCCGCTACTGAACTTGTGCTGCCACCGCTGCAGCCGGCCAGGGTCACGGCGCAGGCCGCTGTGGCGACAGCGAGGGCGGCTCGCGCGGACGGGGTTCGACGGGTGGTGGATGACATGGCCACTCCTTGCGGGCGTCGTCGCGGGCTGGATACGGGCTGCGACGCACCCTCGGTGGCAGCGGTTCCGGCCGGCCCGCATAGGTTTGCGGGGTGTACCGGATCGTTATCGTCGGCGGCGGCCTTGCCGGCTTGGCCGCCGCCTGGGAGTTGACCTCGACACCTGGAGTCGCGGTCACCGTCCTGGAATCAACCGACCGGGTCGGCGGGAAATTGCGACAGGAGATCATCGGCGGCCACCTCGTCGACGTCGGCGCCGAATCGATGCTCGCCACCCGGCCAGAAGCGCGAGCCCTGATCGCGGAGATCGGCGCGGGCCACCTGATCGTCGCGCCCGCCACGACCGCGGCCTGCGTATGGTCGCGCGGTGCCCTCCACCCGATGCCGCCGCGATCGCTCATGGGCATCCCACGTCAACCCGCCGACGCCGCCGGCATCCTCTCGCCGGACGAAGTGGCACAGGTGGCGGCATACCAGCCCCTCCCGCCGCTGACTGGCGACACGAGCGTGGGTGACTATCTCGCCGCCGCCTTCGGCCCGGCCCTCGTGGATCGGCTCGTCGAGCCGTTGCTGGGCGGGGTGTATGCCGGCCAGTCGCGCCAACTCTCCCTCGCCGCAGCCCTCCCCACCATCTTCGCGAAAGCCGTTGCCGGAGAGTCGATTTTGCCCCCCGCAGAGGGGGCGCAGCCGCCCGTTGGCTCGCCATTCCTCGGCCTGACCGGTGGCGTTGGAACCCTGCCCACGCTGCTTGCGGACGCCATTCGAGAGCGCGAGGGAGTCATCAGAACAGGTGTCACCGTTCGCGCGCTCGGCCGCATCGCGGCCGGATGGCGCCTGACCTGTGGCCCGGTGCCCGAGCCCGAGGTGATCGAGGCCGATGCGATCCTCATCGCGACGCCGCCGCCATCGGCCCGCCGACTGCTCGCTCCGCAGGCTCCCGACGCGGCGCAGGTGCTCGCCGGGATCGGCCTCGCGTCAATGGCGGTCGCGACTTTCGCCGTGCGCTCCGACGAGTGGCCTCCCGCGCCCGGCTCCGGCTTCCTGGTGCCGCCCATCGAGGGGCGCGCGATCAAGGCCAGCACCTTCAGCAGCGCGAAGTGGGGGTGGCTCGCCGAGACCATCCCTGACCTCACCTATGTGCGCGCATCGCTGGGGCGCGCGGGCGAGGAGGCAATGCTGCAGCGATCGGATCGCGAGTTGCTCGATTTCGCGTGGCGTGATCTCGGCGACATCCTCGGTGCCGATCGGCCGAGCCCGATCGCCACTCATGTCCAGCGGTGGGGCGGCGGACTGCCACAGTATGCCGTGGGTCATCTCGACCGAATCGCCCTGCTGCGCAAAGAGATCGACGAGCTGCCCGGGGTGGAGGTGGCGGGGGCGGCATACGAAGGGGTCGGCATACCGGCGGTGATCGGGGGTGCGCGGGCCGCTGCCCAGCGCCTGCTCGGCGCCGCCGGGTTGAGAGACTGAGGCCATGACCCGCCCCATCCCCGCCAAACCCACGCCCGCGCGCATGCGCGAGATCAACGACACGATCCGCTACGCGATGTGGTCGGTCTTTGCGGTCGAGACCCGGCTCGGGGAGGCCGACCGGGCGGCATACGCCGGCGAGGTGGAGGCGCTCTTCGCGGCCCTCGCAGCGGAGGGGGTGGTCGTGCGGGGGTTGTATGACGTGGCTGGTCTGCGCGCGGACGCTGACCTGATGATCTGGTGGCACGCGGAGCAGCCGGAGGCGCTGCAGTCGGCGTACCAGCGCTTCCTGCGCACCGGGCTCGGCGGGCACCTGAAGCCGGTGTGGTCGCAGCTGGCGCTGCACCGGCCGGCGGAGTTCAACAAGAGCCACATTCCGGCCTTCCTCGCCGACGAGAACGCCCGGGCGTATGTCTGTGTGTATCCGTTTGTGCGGTCCTACGACTGGTATGTCCTCGAGGACGGCGAGCGGCGCGACATGTTGCGCGAGCACGGGCAGATGGCCCGCGACTATCCCGACGTGCGCGCCAACACGATCTCGTCCTTCGCGCTCGGTGATTACGAGTGGATCCTGGCCTTCGAGGCCGATGATTTGCACCGCATCGTGGACCTGATGCGCGAGCTTCGCGCCTCCCGCGCCCGCCTCCACGTGCGCGAGGAAACCCCCTTCTACACCGGCCCCCGCGTCACCCTCCCCGCCGCCGTGGCCGCGCTGCGGTAGTTGCTCATTTCTCTCCGGATGCCGAAAGTGTGCGGTTGACCCTGCTTTAGAGCAGGGGGTAAGCGCAGACTTCCCGGGGTTAGGCGAAGCGGCACCTGCGTTTTCCCCAGGCCCTGGCGCCCAAAACGGGCTGATCCACAGATTCTCGAACCCCCTGGTGATGGGGCGGCCCGGGCGTAAGGCTCGATGGCATGACCTTAGAACTCGGAATCCATCTCTTCGACTTGGCCAGCGCTCAGCACGGCATGCTCACTACAGAGCAAGCCAATCGAGCCGGATATCGATCCTGGGCACTTGCCCGCTTGGTGAAGGCGGGAGAATTGCTCCATCCGGGTCGGGGTCTGTATGCCGTCCCCGCCCTCGTCGACCAAAGCGAACTCGCCTGGCATCGGCATTTGAGCGTCGGCGGGCTCTTGATGTATCCCGATGCTCTGCTGACGGGTGCATCCGCCCTGATCGCTCGGGACCTGCCCGTTTGGGGTGCCGATCTGACGCGACCGCGGCTGGTGCGGCCTCCCGACCGGTCCCGAGGCGCGACATTTCTGTGGATTCGTCCCAATCGCGGTTCGCAGCCGTCGGTCAGCGAGCTGGGGCCGACAGTCGGGGTCGCCGATGCGCTCGTCCAGCATGCGCTCGATTCGGGTGTCCAGGCTGGCGTGGTCAGCGCGGACGCGGCAATGCACGCCCGCCTCGTGACACCCGAGGACATCCAGATCGCTGCCCAGCGGGTGGAGAATTGGCCGAAGGGCAGCCGAGCAAGATCTATGACCGGGTTGATGGATGGTCGGCGCGAGTCTGTGGCCGAATCCCTTGCGGGCGTGAGCTTCGCCATGCACGGGATCCTGGTCGAGCCTCAGGTCCGGCTTTACGACCCGAACGGCACTTTCGTCGCCAGAGTCGACTTCCTCATTCCGGGCACGAATGTCGTCGTGGAAGTCGACGGTCGGCTCAAGTACGCGTCTGGGGATCCTCAGGTCCTCTGGGATGAGAAGCGTCGCGAAGACGCGATCCGTCGACTTGGCTATGTCGTGGTCCGCCTTACGTGGGCTGACTTGATGAACCCTGAGGTCTTGATCGCCAAGGTGCGCGCGGCATTGGCCATGGCCGCCTAGCCCACGACTACTCCGCCGCTGCTTACCACCGGAAGTCTGCGCTTTGCCCCTGCTCTAAAGCAGGGTTAAGTGCACACTTTCGGCATCCGGAGTAAAATGAGCTTACTCAGCCGGGCGCAGGGTGAGGCTGATGGAGTTGATGCAGTAGCGCAGGTCGGTGGGGGTGGCGTAGCCCTCGCCCTCGAAGACGTGGCCGAGGTGGGAGCCGCAGGTGGCGCAGCGGACTTCAACGCGCGGGCGGCCGGGGAGCGAGCGGTCCTCGATGTACTCCACGCTCTCACCCGCCAGCGGCGAGTAGAACGACGGCCAGCCGCAGTGGCTCTCGAACTTCGTGTCCGAGGTGAACAGCTCGGCGCCGCAGGCGCGGCAGGCATAGGTCCCGACCGTCTTGGTGTCGGTGTATTCGCCGGTGAATGGCCGCTCGGTGCCGGCCTGGCGGAGCACGGCATACTCCTGCGGGCTCAACTGCTCGCGCCACTGCTCGTCGGTGCGCGTGACGTCATACTCCCGGTCGCTGTGCAAGGTGCCCATCACTCGATTCTGGCATGCAATCGATGTCCCGCCCCCCGGCGAGATCGCCGCACTCGACCAGCAGCAACTCCGGCGTGGCCGCGAGATATGCCCGCCCGCCCGCGTCGCCTGTCAGGGTCGCCCGCATCGCGGCGAAGTGGTCGCGACCAAGGAGCACCGGGTGCCCGACGTGCCCGTTGTATGCCGCCCGCGCCAGCGCCGCTGTCCCGGCACCTGCGCGCCCCGCGACCCGGGCGACGACCTCGGGTCCGACATCCGGCAGGTCGACCAGGTGCAGCATGACCTGGTCAACCTCCAGGTCAAGCGCGAGATCGAGCGCCGCTCGCGTCGAGGCGCTCATCCCTTCGGACCAGTCCGGCACGGGTACGGCGATGACCCCGTCCGGCGGCAGCACCTTGGCAGCACCCATGCACACCGCCACCGCATCGCAGCCCCCGACAGCCAGCGCCGCGATCGCCCCGCGCAACCAGGCGCCATCGGCCGCCAAGATCTTCGGGCCACCGAAGCGCCGTCCAGCGCCCGCGGCCAGCACGACGCCGAGGCGCCGGGGCGATGGCGGGGGAGCGGGCGGCATACGCCCCATTGTGGTCGTCACCTCCGCAACGACGGACAAGGTGAGCGCGAGAACCTGAGACGATGACTCGGTGAGCAGGAAGGCAGTGGCCGTCAAGGCGGCGATCGGGGCTGCGGCGGTGGGCAGTTCGGCGGCCGCCGGCACCGCAGCGGCCTCCTTGACCGCGGCGGCCTACTTCGCGCGTCGGGTGCTCACCCCGGACCGCCGGCGCCCCGATGACGTCGAACTGCTCGAGACCGGCGTCGACGATGTGGTCTTCGCCGAGAGCCCGGAGGCGGACGTGCCGGGCAGGTATGGCGTGTGGCTGGAAGGCGGACGCGGGCACCTGCGCGTGGGCGAGATCCTCGAGCACGACACCACCGCCAAGACCGTCCGGCGGCGGATCATCTCGCGCGATTACGGCATCTTGCGGCCCGGCCCTGCGCGCTGGAATGGCTATTACTACTACGCCCCACCGGAGATCAGCCTCGGCCTCGCCACTCAACATGTCCACGTCCTGAGCGATCTCGGGCCGATGCCCGCGTGGGTCGTGCCGGGTATGGGCGATGGCTCTCAGTGGGCGATCCTCGTCCACGGGCGCGGGGCCCGCCGCGAGGAAACCGTCCGAGCCATCTCACCGGTGCTGGCCGCCCGGCATACCGTCCTGGTCCCCAGCTATCGCAATGACGAAGGCGCACCGAGCGGACCGGACGGTCGATACAACCTTGGCCTGTCGGAGTGGCGTGATATCGAGGCGGCCATCGCGTATGCCGTGGAGCGCGGCGCCACCGAGGTCGCGCTGATCGGCTGGTCGATGGGCGGGGCCATCGTGCTGCAATTGCTCGCCCGATCGCCGCTCGCGTCCGTCGTGAGCAAGGTGATTCTCGACGGCCCTGTCGTGGACTGGAATGACGTCCTGGCCCACCACGCCCGCGCCCACGGGGTGCCGGAGCGGGTCGGGGGCCTGAGTCGCACGATCATGGGAAAGCGCTGGTCGCGGCGTCTGGTCGGGGTGCACGAGTCCGTCGATGTCGCCAAGACCAATTGGGTGGCCCGGGCGGCCGAGTTGCACCACCCGATCCTGCTCATCCACAGCCACGATGACGAATTCGTCCCGGTTGGACCGTCCGAGGCACTCGCCGAGGCGCGGCCCGATCTGGTCACCTTCGTGCCGTGGGAGCAGGCGCGGCATTGCAAGGAGTGGAACACCGATCCGCTGCGGTGGGAGTCCGAGGTCGCGGCCTACCTGCGGCGCTGATCCTCGACCTCGCGACGCCAAAAACTCGTCAGCTCAGCGCGCCCACAACCCCAGCAGCGTCCCGTCCGACTCCACCAAATGTCTTAACCTCATGTCGAGCGTGAAGTCCGTGCCGTGCGCGATTCGAGGCCCACCCCCGCCGACCAACTGCGGCACCCAGGTCAGGGCCAGCTCATCGATCAGCCCGCGACGCAGCAGCTCGGCGTGCACGCGCGGCCCGCCCTCGGTGAGGATTCGTCGATGGCCGTGCTGCTGCAGGCGCACCAGCACCTGCGCCACATCGACCTGCCCGGCCCCGACCGTCCAGACATGCTCCTCGCCGAGCAGCTCCCGCGCCTGTGCCAGCCGCTTCGGCTCCGCGCCCTCCACCGTCACCAGGATGGCCAACCCCTGCTGGACGGGTTCGGACAGCCAGCCACGGGGGATCAGGCAGCGAGTGCTTAAGCCTACGAGGGGCTTGGTGCCGGCGGACGGCCCATACCCCTCCGCCTCCAGGGTGGCCGCCCCGACCACGACCACATCCGCGAGCTCGCGATTGAGGTCGAAGACCACCTTGTCCGCGGCATTGTTGATCGAACCCGTCAAGCCGTCGGCACCCGTTCCGGCCCCATCCAGGGTCGCGACGAAGTTGCTGCGCACCGCACCCGACTCGGGGAAGGAGTACAACTGCCGGAGCAGGGCGTCATCGGCGGCGGCACCAGGCGTCATACCCGGCAGATCGGAGGAGAGCAGGCGCATGCGGTCAGTCTGCGGGACGGACCTGCCATGATGCCTGCATGGCCAAGGACAAAAAGAGTAAGAAGAAGGACAAGAAGAGTAAGAAGGCGGCCAAGGAACTCGAGGTCATCGCCAAGGACCTGGCCCAGCGCAAGGCTGTGCGCAACGCCAAGAAGGCGAAGGACGCGAAGATCAAGGTCGCTGCGGAGAAGGTCGCCGAGGTCGTGGCGCCCAAGGCGTCCGACGCACCCAATCCGTTCGACCTCGCCGACGCCCTCCGCGCTGGCCCCGGCTTCGTGCTCACCGATCTCGACACCTCATCGACACCCGGCTTTGACGGCAGCCGCGAGGAGGCCGAGGCCCTCATGGGCCCGCTGGCCGAGCAGGTCGCCGACCTGCAGGAGCGGTTGTATGCCGAGGCGAAAGCCGGCGGGAAGCGCTCGGTTCTCTTGGTCATCCAGGGCATGGACACCTCCGGCAAGGGCGGCATCATGCGCCATGTCGTCGGCGCGGCCGACCCGCAGGGCGTGGACATCACCGCCTTCAAGGCCCCGACGAAGGAAGAGCGGGCCCACCCCTTCCTCTGGCGGATCCGCAATGCCCTTCCCGAGCCGGGCATCATCGGCGTCTTCGATCGCAGTCACTACGAGGATGTGCTCATCGTCCGTGTCCATGACCTGGTGCCGCGGACGCAGTGGGCTCGCCGCTATGCGCAGATCAATGCCTTCGAAAAGCAGGTCGTGGCGTCCGGGACGACCGTGATCAAGGTGATGCTCGACATCTCCCGGGACGAGCAGAAGGCCCGGCTCGCCGAGCGACTCGCCAATCCGGAGAAGCATTGGAAGTTCAACCCGGGCGATCTCGACGAGCGCGCCTACTGGGATGACTACATGCAGGCCTATCAGGCTGCCATCGACAAGTGCTCCACCGACGAGGCGCCCTGGTATGTCGTGCCGGCGGACCGCAAATGGTATGCCCGCCTGGCCGTGATGAACCTGCTGCTCAACGCGCTGCAGGGCCTTGACCCGCAGTGGCCGGCCGCCGAATTCGACGTCGCCGAACAGCAGCGTCGGCTCGAGGAGGACGTCCAGAAGTCGGCCGACGAGGACTCAACGTCTAGCTGAGGTCCACGCCTGCGGGCGTGCGACTGAGCACAGCCGGGGCGGCGGAGCGCACCACATCAGCGGGCAAGGTCCCAAAGGTGGCGCCCCGCTCTCCGGCGATCCGCGTCGCGACGAAGGCCTGCGCCACGGGCGCCTCGGCATACCTCACCATCAGGCTCGCCTGCAGGGTGAGGGCGAGGTCCTCGACGCCTCGGCGGGCGATCAGTGGGGCATCGACATCAAGGGCCCCGCCGGCCATCGGCTCGATCCGGTCAATGGCGGAGTCCAGTCGGGCATCGAAACCGCGCGCCAGCGTGGCCTCCTTGGCCAGCGCCGCCAGCGAGGCCGGCTCGCGGGCGATGGCGCGCAGCACGTCGAGGGCGTTGACATTGCCCGAGCCCTCCCAGATCGAGTTCAGCGGAGCCTCGCGGAGCAGGCGCGCCATGCCGTTCTCCTCGACATAGCCCAGCCCGCCCAGGCATTCCAGCGCCTCGGCCACCATCGGCGTCGCGCGCTTGCACACCCAGAACTTGCCCAGCGCCACCGCCAACCGCGCGAAATCGTCCTCGCCTTCATCGACGGCGTGGGCCAGGCGCATCGCGAGCAGGGTGGCGGCCTCGGACTCCAGCGCGAGATCGGTCAGGACGTTGCGCATCAGGGGCGCATCGAGCAGGCGCGTCCCGAAGGCGCTGCGGTATGCCGTGTGGTGCACCGCCCGCACGAGCGCCGCGCGCATCGTCGCCGCGGATCCGAGGACGCAGTCGAGCCGGGTCGCGGAGACCATCTCGATGATCGTCGCAATCCCACGGCCGGGCTCGCCGAGCGGCGTCGCCCAGGTGTCCTCGAACTCGACCTCGGAGGAGGCATTGGCGCGATTTCCCAGCTTGTCCTTCAGCCGCTGGATCGCAAAGGGATTGCGCGTGCCGTCGGGCAGGACGCGGGGGAGCAGGAAGCAGGTCAGCCCGGCGGGGGCCTGCGCGAGCACGAGGAAGCCATCGCTCATCGGCGCTGAACAGAACCATTTATGACCCCGCAGCCGGTGGCTTTGCTCTCCAAGCGGGCCGCTGGCGTCCGGCGTCGCGGTGGTGGTGTTGGCGCGGACATCGGAGCCGCCTTGCTTCTCGGTCATGCCCATGCCGACGAGGGCACCGGGCTTGGCATCGATCGACGTCAGCTGCGGGTCGTAGGCACGGGACGCCAGCTTGGGGAGCCAGGTCCCGCGAGCCTGTGGGTCGCGGGCGAGGACGGACGCGGCGGCATACGTCATGGACACCGGGCACAGGTGCCCCGCCTCGACCTGGCCCCAGACGTAGAAGCCGGCCGCCCGCGCCAGGTGCGCGCCGCTGCCCGCCGGCCGAGTCCACGGCTCGGCCGTGAGTCCGTGCCCCACGGCCACCGTCATGAGCTGGTGGTATGCCGGGTGGTAGTCGACCTCGTCTACCCGCCGGCCCCGCGCGTCGTGGCTGCGCAGCACCGGGGGAGCGGTGTCGGCCTGAACGCCCCAGGTCAGGGCCTGCTCCGCGCCGGCCTGCGCTCCGAGTTGATGGACATCCGCGGTCGGGGCACCCCACCGGGCGGTGGCCTCCATCAGGGTTGAGTCGGTGCGGAAGAGGTCGTCCCCGCCATAGACCGGGCTTTGGTTGAACACCTCATGGGTCGGCATGCGCGTGAGGATACGTCTGCGCGTCGGGCCGCCCGTGAGTGGAGTAGCGCGACTCACGCCCTGCCGTCGCCGCGCGAGGAGACTGCTCGGCATGAGCATCCGCCGATATGCCGCCGCCGTTCTGGCCGCCGCCCTGGTCCCCGCTCTGGCCGGCTGTGGGAATTTCATCACCACGGAGATCGTCGGCATGGTCGGGGTGACGGCCGATGCCGAGGGTCGCCCGGTGGTCATCGTTGCGCCCTGTGGCGCCGCGATCGACCGGGTGCATGTCGTCGAACTGCTCGATCGCTCGAAAGTCAATGAGCAGGAGACCAATCCGGTGCTGCTCGAACTGGCCCGATCTTCGGCGAATACCGGTTCGACCACGCTCGACCTGGCTGCGCCCGGCGAGTGGACCCCGCAGGGCGCCTTCGATCCGGCCGCCCAGGCCGCGGTCGTCATCGGCGCCGCCTCCAGCACCAAAGACCAAAGTGCCACTCCAGTCCAGGTGACGACGGCGCAGTATGCCGATCTCGACGCCTCCCACGTCCGGGTGCGGGAGGACGAGGTGTGGACGCGCGTGGACTTTGATGCTCTGGCGTGCCGTCGGGATGCGTGGCCGACGGTGACCAGATCGTGAACTTTCCGGTGCCCGCGCCCCGCCGTGTCGGTCACAGCAATCACACACGTCACAGTTACCGTTGAGACGTGGTGGAGGCGAAAGGTGCGCTCAAGCGTGCCCTGGGGGACATTCCGGGTGGGCTGTGGCTCGCTCGGGTGATCGCCGAGACGGTTCGAATCTGTCTGCGCTATCGCGTTACCGGCCTCGCCTCGGAGGCCGGTTTCTTCGCACTGCTGAGTTTTCCGCCGCTGATCCTCGGGCTCTTCGGTGGCGTCGGCTATATCGGCCGGCGCCTCGGCGAGGTGACGGTCGACTCCTTCACCCAGCAAATCAGTGAGTATGCCGGCCGCTTCGTCACCCCCGAAGTCATCGACGATCTGCTCTTGCCCACGATCTCCGACACCTTCTCCAGCGGCCGCAGCGATCTGATCTCGCTCGGCTTCCTGCTCTCGCTGTGGTCGGGCTCGCGTGCCTTGAATGTCTTCATCGACACCATCGCGATCATGTATGGCCAGTCCGGCGTGCGCGGGATCGTGCGCACCCGCGCGCTGTCGTTCACGATGTATATCGTCACGCTGGTCGTGGGGGTCGTCATGATCCCGCTGGTGTTGATCGGCCCGACGCTGCTGGGCCGGATCCTGCCGACCCGACTCGATTTCCTTGTCGGTGCCTATTGGCCGGTCGTGACCGTGCTCGTCCTCGCGTCCGTGACCACGCTATATCACATCGCCAATCCCAAGCGGACCCCGTGGTTGCGCGATCTGCCGGGCGCGATCCTGACGCTGGTGCTGTGGGCGATCGCGTCATATGCCGTGCGTGGCACCATTGCCGCCTCGCTCGGCGGGACCTCGATCTATGGACCGTTGTCGACGCCGATCGTGCTGCTGATCTGGCTGTATTTCATCGCCATCGCGGTGCTCATCGGGGCCGCCTTCAATGCCGCGACGCTGCGCATCAATCCGGCCCAAAAGGCCGTCGCGGTGCGTCGCGAACGACCCAACCGGCCACTCACGCCGTTCCCCGAAGGACCGGACACCATGGAGCGTCTGACCCGATTTGGGTATGCCCGCTTGCATGGGTTAAGGTCTCTGAGCGCACGAACGAGGGCCACCTCGGACGTCGCAAGTGCGGATGTAGCTCAGTTGGTAGAGCGCAACCTTGCCAAGGTTGAGGTCGCCGGTTCGAGGCCGGTCATCCGCTCGGAGGGTTAAGGCCCCCTTTGGTGGAGTGGCCGAGAGGCGAGGCAGCGGCCTGCAAAGCCGCGTACACGGGTTCAAATCCCGTCTCCACCTCAACCTTAGACTTGGGCGATTGGCGCAGCGGTAGCGCGCTTCCTTGACACGGAAGAGGTCACTGGTTCAAACCCAGTATCGCCCACCTGCACGAAACGGCCCCTGACCAGCGGAAACGCAAGGTCAGGGGCCTTTCTCTTTTGCATCGCGTGCTACGTCCGCGCTGGATCCGCGCACCACTGCCGCCAGCCCCCGTCGAGTTCGGGAAACACGCCGAGCGCGCGCGGTGCGCATCGGCGTGTTTCCCGAACTCGACGGCGCTCTCCGGGCCCCTCAGGCGTCCTGGGAGTAGACAAGCGCGGCATACGGCCCGATGCTCACCTCAGCCCGGTACGGCAAGCCGTCGCACCAGCCCTCCTGCGCCTGGACATCCCGCGCGTGCACTGCCCCCAGTCCCGGCCCGAAGCACGGCGCGTCGGTGTTGAGCCGCAACGTCCACTGGCCGGCGCGAGGCAGGCCCACGGCATACCCATGCACGGGCCGGGCCGAGAGGTTCACGACAACGACGGTGTCATCCCTGGGCCCGCCCTGATGCCAGCGGTGGACCGCGATGATCCCGCGCGCCGGATCGACCCGCAGAACGCGCGTGCCGCGACCTCGCAGACCCGCCGTCGACCCGGGGAGGTTGCGGCGCAACGCGATCAGGGCGCGGGTCAGGTGCAGGAAGCCGGTATGCCGATGCGCTTTGCCCCAGTCCACCGGTCGGGTGTCCTCGAACCATCGATCCTCCAGGATGTCTTGGCCTTGGAAGAGCAGGGGTATGCCGGGGGAGGTGAGCGTGAGCACCAGGCCGAGGGCGGCGCGCTGGCGGGCTGGCAGCGAGTCGGCCGCGCCGGGAGCTATCGATTCCGGCAGCCGGCTGCGGCCGTTGGCCACCTCGTCGTGGGATTCAGTGAAGATCACGCGCTGGTGCACCTCGCCCAGCCCGGCCGCGGCGATCGCCTCCGCAACACCGCCGACATCCCGATCCTCGTCGCGCAGCGCTTCAAGGGCTCCGCGGACAGTGCGGACAAAATGCGCATCCCACTGTCCGTGAAAGCCCAAGCCGCCGTCGGCGGCGTCGGCCGTCACGAGGGGGTCGGACTGCATATCCTCGGCAATCAGCAGCTTCCACGGCTGGCGGGAACGCAGATCGCTGGTCAGCGACGCGAGGTAGCGATGGCCAGCGCCGAGCCGCTGGGCCGGGTCGCGGACATCGCCCCATCGCGCGCGGATGTAGTTGGTGGCATCGAAGCGCAGCCCGTCGACGCGGAAGTCCTCCAGCCACATGACGGCTGAGTCGCGCAGATAGTTGCGCACGTCCTTGCGGTGGTAGTTGGGTCGCGTTGCGCCCCACGGTGTTCGGGCTCGCTGGTCGTTGTAGAAGTAGATCCCGCCGTAGTGCGATCGATGCCATCCGTCGAACCGCCAGAGGTCCAGATCGCTTGGCCCGAGATGGTTGTGGACGACGTCGAGGATCACCGCGATCCCGCGCCGGTGGGCCTCGCGAACGAAGTGCGCCAGGCCGCGGGGGCCGCCATACGAACTCTCCACCGCAAAGGGGTGAGCCGGGTTGTAGCCCCACGAGGTATCGCCCGCGAACTCCGCACACGGCATGATCTCGACGGCATTGACCCCGAGCCAGGCGAGATGATCTAGTCGCGCGGCCGCGGTCTCGAAGGTCCGTCCGCTGGGGCCGCCGGCCGCGAAGGTGGGAATGTGGACCTCGTACACAACGACGTCATTCCAGGCGGGCATCTCGAATTGCTCGCTGCCCCAGTCCACAGCGCGCGGATCGAAAACGATGGCATTGCCGCGGGAGTGGGTCACCTGACGGGCGACGGGGTCGATGCGCCACAGATAGGGCCCGCCGCGCCGGACGAGAAAGCGGTATTCGGAGCCGGTGCGGGCCGCGGGGACGAAGGCCGACCAGGTGCCGGCCCGCGAGTGATCGCGGGCCATCGGCGTCATCCGTCGGCGCTCCCAGCCGCAGAAGTCGCCGATCACGGCGACATTGCGGGCGTTCGGCGCCCACACCCGGAAGGTCACGCCGCCGTCGTGGGGGATGGCGCCCATGCCGCCGTGGAGTGATCGTTGGCCGGGCATTGGTTCACTGTATGTCGTTCCGCCGCAGCGACTCTGGGCGCCGTGTGCGGCGGCATCACAAATGCGGCCCCTCGCAGCACCGCTAGGAGCGGCCCTCCCAATGGCGTTGGTCGCTCGCCGCCCGGTCCCGGTCACTGCGCGAACGGCTGGCGTCATTCTTGGCCGCTCGAGCGCGCTGCGCTTCATAGCGCGCGGTGCGCCGACGACCCTCCGCGCGGTCCGCAGCGGCCTGATCGTTCCGTCGGCGTTCGTCGGCCATGCCTTCGCGCACCTGCCTGTCGAGGTAGTCGTCGGACTCCTTCATGTCGGTGGCAAGGGCGCCGCCGAAGAAGCCGAGCGCCCGCATGATGAAGGGCACGATGAAGCCGGCGAACATGACACTCGCGAAGAGGTACAGTTCCGCGGCGAGGCTCAGCCAGGTGAGTTACCTTGACGCAATGACGTGAGCATCAGAACGGCCAAGAGGGCCGCGACGGGCAGCACCCGAGAGGACCGTTTGGCGATCCGCCAACTCGCAGGGTCGATGACGTTGGCCTCAACGACAGCCCGCGGGCGCACCCAGAGGGTCACGGCATACGCGAGGCAGGCGCCCACCAGAAGCAGGAGGACGGCGCGAGGGATCAAGCCCGCGTGGCCAGCGGGCCCGGCATACGCGAAGCCCGCGACGGCGCAGCAGGCGACCGTATGCGCGGCGACCACGAGGTAGGTCGTGGCGCGCGACGCCAGGGCGACCAGAGCGGCGGCGCCAAGCGCCAGGATGCAGCCGGTGGCCACCGTGGACAGTTCTTCGACGGTGCCGCGGCGGGTCAGACCAATCGTGGTGGTGGCGCACCAGTCGTCCAATCCTGGGACCGGCGCTGTCGGCGCATAGGGTGGCCTGATGCTCAGTCCCGAACAGCACGATCGCGTTGTCGCGCTCGCACAGGACTTTGCGCGAGAGGGGCGCACACAGGATCTGGCCGACTTCATCGACCACGGCGTGCCTGTGGACCTGCTCGATGGCGACGGGAACAGCTTGCTGATGCTCGCGGCATACAGCGGGCAGGAGGCGACCGTGGCCATGCTCCTGGAGCGCGGCGCGGATGCCAACCGTCGCAATAGCCGCGACCAGTCGCCGGTGGCCGGGGCGATCTTCAAGGGCGAGGACGCGATCGTCGCGCTGCTTTTGGCCGCCGGCGCTGATCTCGACGCCGGCACCCCGACGGCGCGTCAGGCGGCGCACCTCTTCGGCCGCGGGCACCTGCTCCCCGATCAGGCCGTATGACGCCCGCTTCCCCCGGGAAGTCTGCGCTTCACCCCTGCTCTCAAGCACGGTGAAGCGCACACTTTCGGCATCCGGAGAAAAATGGGTGACGGAAGGGGCCCGGGTGTGGTGTCGCACCCGGGCCCCTCGTCGCTCAGATCAGAGCAGGTCGCCGTCGAAGTCGGGACCGGACTCTAGGTCGTCCATGCCGGCCTTCGGGGCCTCGCCGGCACCGAGGGCGCGGATGGCCTCGGTGACGCCCGCGCCATACGCCGGGTCGGCGCTGGTGCAGTTGGCGATATGGCGGTCGATCGTCTCCTGCGAGGCGCCCGAGATCGCGCGAGCGGTGTTCTCGAAGAGCCGCTGCTTTTGGGCGTCGGTGAAGGAGTTGAACAGCGCCCGCGGCTGGCTGAAGTAGTCGTCGTCGTCCTCGCGGAAGTTGAACCGGTCGGCGAAGGGGTCGATCTTCAGGCCCGGCTCGCGGAACTGCGGCTGCTCCTGCCAGCGCCCGTAGGAGTTGGGCTCGATACCCGGCGTCGGCTCGGAGTGGATCCGCATGGCACCGTCGCGGTGGTAGGAGTTGGTGCCGGGCGCTCCCTTGGGCGAGTTCACCGGGATCTGGTGGTGGTTGACGCCGAGGCGGTAGCGCTGCGCGTCGCCATACGAGAAGAGGCGACCCTGCAGCATACGGTCAGGCGAAAAACCAATGCCGGGAACGACATTCGCGGGGGAGAAGGCCGACTGCTCGACCTCGGCGTGGTAGTTGTCCGCATTGCGGTTCAGCTCCCACTCGCCGACCTCGATCAGCGGGTAGTCCGCCTTCGGCCACACCTTCGTCAGATCGAACGGGTGATAGGGCACCTTCTCGGCGTCGGCCTCGGGCATGACCTGGACATACATCTTCCACTTCGGGAAGTCGCCCGCCTCGATCGCGTCGAAGAGCGCGCGCTGGCTCGACTCGCGGTCGCCGGCGATGATGTCGGCGGACTGCTGGTCGGTGAGATTCTTCAGGCCCTGCTGGCTGCGGTGGTGGAATTTCACCCAGTAGCGCTCGCCGGCCTCGTTGTAGAACGAGTAGGTGTGGCTGGAGAAGCCGTTCATGAAGCGGTAGTCCGCCGGGATGCCGCGGTCCGACATCACGATGGTGACCTGGTGCAGCGCCTCGGGCAGGTTGGTCCAGAAGTCCCAGTTGTTCTCGGCATTGCGCAGGTTGGTCTTCGGGTCGCGCTTGACGGCGTGGTTGAGGTCGGGGAATTTCAGCGGGTCGCGGAAGAAGAAGACCGGAGTGTTGTTGCCGACGATGTCCCAGTTGCCCTGGTCGGTGTAGAACTTCACCGCAAAGCCGCGGATGTCGCGCTCGGCGTCGGCGGCGCCGCGCTCACCGGCGACGGTGGAGAAGCGCACGAAGAGCTCGGTCTGCTTGCCGATCTCGCGGAAGATCGAGGCGCCGGTGTATGCCGTGATGTCACCGGTGACCGTGAAGGTGCCATAGGCGCCGGAGCCCTTGGCGTGCATGCGTCGCTCCGGGATGACCTCGCGGTCGAAGTGGGCGAGCTTCTCGAGGAACCACACATCTTGCAACAACAAGGGTCCGCGGGCACCCGCGGTCATGCTGTTCTGGTTCTCCCACACGGGAGCGCCGGCGACCGTGGTCAGTGGGGCGGTGTTGCCAGGGTTCTGGCGGGGGCCGGAGACTGACATTGTTGCGAGGACCTCCTAGTCCTGTTGTGGTGGAACGGAATTTTGACAATTGGGGCAAAGACCCCAATAGATGACCTCGGCTTCGTCGACGACGAATCCGTGGTCCGAGCTTTCGGTTTCCAAGCACGGCCGTGTGCCGGTCGCACACGGCACGTCGACCAGCGCACCGCAGCCACGACAGACCAGGTGGTGGTGGTTGTCGCCGCGGTCGAGTTCGTAACGCGCGGGGGAGCCGGCAGGCTCGATGCGCCGCACCAAGCCCGCGTCACTGAGGGCCCGCAGCACGTCATACACGGCCTGGGTCGAGACGCCACCGAGGCGAACCCGAAGCTGCCCGGCGAGTGAGTCAACATCGACATGGCGCGACTCGTGCAATTCGGTCAGCGTCGCCACGCGCGGCGCCGTCACCCGCAGCCCGGCCCGGCGCAGCACCGCTGCGGGCTCGGTTCCGGCGGGGAAGGGCATATCCCCACCCTGGCATGGAAACTGGAATCCTTCAAGATTTGGCGTCCTGCCTCACATTGCGTGTCGGCAGCACGTCTGTGCGGTATGACTGTCGCCGTGACCGCCACCGTCCACACCGTGATCGACACTCCGGTCGGTCCGCTGACGCTGACCGCTGAGGACGGCCACCTGACCGGCATCTACTTCGCGGTTCACCGTCGGAGGCATCGCGTTCCGGACTTCGGCCTGGCCGTCGCTGGCCTGCCGGTCTTTGCGGAGACGGCGCGGCAACTGGGGGAGTACTTCGACCGCCAGCGACAGGATTTTGACCTTCCGCTCGCACCACGCGGCGAACCCTTCCAGCAATCGGTCTGGGCCCTCCTTCGGGGAATCCCTTATGGCGCAACGCGATCGTATGGCGATCTGGCGCGGGATCTCGGGCAACCTGGGGCCGCGCAGGCCGTCGGCGTGGCCAATGGCGCCAACCCCATCAGCATCGTCATCCCGTGTCACCGGGTGATCGGGGCCGACGGCTCCCTCACGGGATATGCGGGCGGGTTGGACCGAAAGCGTTTCCTGTTGTCGCTGGAACAGCCCCCTGCGGAGGAAGCCGGCCGCCTCTTTTGACGCATGTCCGTGGTGCGGTGGGTCATAGGGTCGGTGTGTGACCGAGCCAGCATCGAGTGATCTGATCGTCGGCGAGGACGGGCTGGCACGGCCCACGTGGGCGGCGCGGGATCCGTTGCTTCGGGCGTACTACGACACCGAGTGGGGTATGCCGATCCGCGACGAGCAGGGCCTCTTCGAGCGACTCTCGCTGGAGGCATTCCAGTCCGGCCTGTCGTGGGCCACGATCTTGCGCAAGCGTCCGGCCTTCCGCGCAGCCTTCGACGACTTCGAACCGGATCGTGTTGCGGCATATGACGATTCGGATCGAGAACGGCTGGTTGCCGATGCCGGCATCGTCCGCAACCGGCGCAAAGTGGACGCGACGATCACCAACGCGCGGGCCACGCTCGCGCTCCGGGAGCGGGAGGGCTTGGCCGACTTCATTTGGTCCTTCCGGCCCGCGCGGACGCCACAGCCGCGGTCGTATGCCGAGGTCCCGACCCAGTCTGCGGAATCGCTCGCGCTTTCCAAGGCCCTCAAGCGAGCCGGTTTTGCTCATGTCGGACCGACGACGATGTTCGCGCTGATGGAGGCCGTCGGCATCGTCGACACGCACCTCCTCGGCTCTCACCGCCGCGGCAGTTCCGGCGTCTGGTCGTGAGCCGGTGACGCCGGAAGGCGGTGTGGCTCAGCGGGACTGAACGTTCACTTCATAGATCGAGTAGCCATATGTCGTCGCCCGCCCGGTGAAGGCCAACCGGACGTAGCGCGCCGAGCGAGGCGCGAAGGCCGTGACCTCCGTGCCGCCTTGACCGGCCGTCACCGTCGCGGCCGTTGACCACGAGCTGCCGTCGAGCGAGGTCTCGATGCGGTAGGAGCGGGCGTATGCCGACTCCCAGTCGATGGTGACTCGGCCGACCTGCTTGGCCGAGCCGAGATCGACGCGCCACCACTGACTGTCGCTCCAGTTGCTCGCCCAGCGCGTTGACATCGCTGCGTACCGGGTAAGTGCCAGATTCCCGCCCATTGCCGGAACCTGGACATACGCAACGGATCATTACCGCTGCGTACGTCCAGGTTCTCTCCCAGACCTGCGGCTACTGTCCCAGCACTGAGGCGATGGCCGGTTCCGCGGCGCAATAGTCGCGCACCAGGGCGCGCGCGGTCGTGACGGAGTCGATGAGCGGATGGAGTGCGAAAGCGCGCACCGCCGCCGCTCGGGAGCCGGTGGTCGCCGCCTCGATCGTGGCGTGTTCGACGGCCTTCACCTGACTCACCAAACCCTGCATATGCAGGTCCAGAGGAGTCGTCGCCAGAGGTGATACCCCGGCCGCCGTGACCGTGCACGGCACCTCCGCCACGGCGTCTTCGGGCAGCCCGACCTGTGCCCCGGCGCGGACGTTGAGAATCAACTGCGCGGGTATGCCGCCCGCGAGCGCCCGCATGAGCACCAGGGCCACCCCTTCATACCCCCCACTGACCAGGTCCTCCTCGTGGCGGTGGGCATCGACTCCCCGAGCCGCTGCCATGTACGTCGAATTACGTTCGGCCAGAACACGTTCCCACTCTCGTGAGCTCGACTCCGGCCTGGCCGCGATGGCGTCGAAGAAGTCCTGCTGCTGGCCGGCCAGGAACTCCCCGCGGGTGCGATGCCCCGGCCCGTGCTGCTCGGCGAGCGCCTCCCGGTGCAGGTAGTAGTAGTGCAGATACTCGTTGGGCACGGCACCCAACGAACGCAGCCACTCGACCCCGAAGATCTCACCCTCCTCGGTGCCGAGAACCGCCGCGTCGTCCGCGAGGAATCGGGGAACCAGGTCACCCTCCTGATCCTCCAGGCGGTGCAACCACCCGAGATGGTTCAGCCCCGAATAGTCGATGCGACAGTCCTCGACACGCCGCCCCAGCGAACGCGCCACCCGGCGGGCGAGACCCAATGGGGAGTCGCAGATACCAATGACCCGATCACCGAGCGCTGTGGACATCGCCTCGGTCACCATCCCCGCCGGGTTGGTGAAATTGACGACCCAAGCGGCCGGCGCGACCTCGCGCACCGTGCGCGCCAACGCCATGGCGACGGGGATCGTGCGTAGCCCGAACGCGATCCCGCCGGCCCCCACAGTCTCTTGTCCGAGAACGCCATTCGCGATGGCGACGCGCTCGTCTGTCACCCGCCCGACAAGTCCGCCGACTCGGATCGCCGAGAAAACGTATGCCGCTCCCGCCAGCGCCGCCCGCGCATCCGTCGTCGTGGTGACCGGTAACGGGCGCCCGCCGAGCTGTGCCGCAGACTGGGCCACGACATTGGCGATCGCGGAGAGGCGGACGGGATCCGCGTCATACAGCGAGACCTCCGTGACCGGAGAGTCGACCTCGCGAAGCAGTGCACGGACGACCAGCGGCACCCGGAACCCGCCGCCGCCGAGGATCGCCAACTTCATACCCACCATCATGGCCGAGTCGGCCTCGCCTCCCTCGGCGGCTGGCCCGGACACGAGAGACTAGCGACGGCCCACGAGGAGGTATGCCGTGCCCAACGTCCGCTTCGACCCACTCGCCGCCGTCCGGATCCCCGACGGCCCTGAGGTCGATCTCTTCGTGCACGGCACGGTCTTCCTCGACATCATCTTCACCGGGCTGGCCCGGGCCCCGCAGCCGGGGACGGAAGAGTGGGCCGACGGGATGGCGTCGTGTCCCGGCGGCATCGCCAATCTCGCCATCGCGGCTCGCCGACTTGCGTTGCGGACAGCCTTGGCCGCGGCCTTTTCCGATGACGACTATGGCGATTTCTGTTGGCGCACACTGGAAGCCGGCGAGCACATCGACCTGAGCCACTCACGGCGCTTCGATGACTGGCACAGTCCGGTGACAGTGTCGATGTCCGTGGACCGCGACCGCACGATGGTCACGCACGGCCATCCGGCGCCCGTCACGTCGGCCGATCTGATCGGGGAGCCGCCGCGATCCGCAGCCGTAATGATCGACCTCGCGGAGCACGAAGATGGCGCTGCGCCGGCGTGGGTCACGCGGTCCTACGAGCAAGGAGCGCTGGTCTTTGCCGATGTCGGGTGGGATGCGACGGAAACGTGGGACCGCTCCGTGCTGACCCGGTTGTCCACGGCTCACGCCTTCTTTCCCAATGCCGTGGAGGCGATGGCCTATACGCGGACCCGCACAGCGCAAGAAGCCCTCTATGCGATTGCCGACCGCGTGCCGCTCGCGGTGGTGACCAATGGCGCCGACGGGGCGCTGGCGATCGACGCCACAACGGGGGAGGAGGCGATGGTGCCGGCGCTACGCGTCGATGCTTTGGACCCGACCGGCGCCGGCGATGTCTTCGGTGCCGCCCTGGTTCTCGGCACCCTCGCCCGCTGGCCGCTCGCGGACCGCCTGGGCTTCGCGGGCCTGTGTTCGGCGCTGGCGATTCAGCAGTTCGGCGGCTCCCTCGCCGCGCCCGGCTGGGGCGATATCGCGGATTGGTGGCGGGTGGCGCGCACGAAGGTGAACGGCACGGCATACGAGGCCTCGATCGCGCGCCGGTATGGCTTCCTGGATGCCATCATGCCGACCCTGCCCGAGTCGGCCTGCCGCCGCGCCACCGCCACCATCGCCCGACGGGCCGACGTCGAGGGCCTCGCCTAGCTCCGCAGAGAGAGTCAGTCTCCGCCCATGCCGGTGCGTTCGACGCCTTCGACGATCCAGCGCTGCAGGAATAGGAACATCAGCAGCAAGGGGGCGATGGCGACCAGGGCGGCGGCGAAGAGTTGGCTGAGGTTGACCGACTGCGCCGTCAGGAAGGTCGACAGCGCGATCTGCACCGTCCACGTTGTCTGGTCTCGACCGATGACGAGGGGCCACAAGAAGGCATTCCACGAGCCGATGAAAGTGATCGTCCCGATGGCTGCCGCGAAGCCAAAGCTGTTGGGGACGACGACGCGCCAGAACGTCCCCCAGTAGCCCAGGCCGTCCAGGAAGGCCGCTTCTTCGATTTCCTTGGGGAAGCTCAAGAAGAACTGCCGGAACAAGAAGGTCGCGAGGGCCTGGAACAGGCCCGGGATGATCAGGCCGCGCAGCGTCGAGATCCAGCCGAGCGACGAGACGAGGACGAAGCTCGGCACGAAGGTCACGGCCGCCGGGATGAGGAGGGTCGCGGTGATGAGATAGAAGACCGCATTCGACCAGCGATAGGGGATCCGCGCGAGGCCATAGCCGGCGAGGCCGCTGATCACGAGCACCCCTGCGGTCTGGAACACCGAGATGGCGATCGAGTTGAGCAGGCTGCGCGTCATCGGCAGCGCCGGATCGTGGAAGATCGCCGAGAAGTTGCCCCACTCCCAGGTCGGCGGCAACCAGTGCCACTTCGGCGAGCCCAGGTCGCTCTCCGACATCAGGGCGTTGCGCAGCAACAGATAGAAGGGCATCAAGAAGAGCAGCGCCGCAACGATCAGCGCCGAATAGCGAAGCGCAGCACCGACCTTGGCACCGCGCGAGTTGTCGACAATCGCCACGGTCTAGTCCTCCCCTCGGAAGCTAAAGAAGCGGTTGAAGACCACCGCGGCCAGGGCGATGACCAGGGTCAGAATCACGGCACCAGCGCTGCCGTGCCCGAAGTCTTGCCCCTGCCCGAGCGCGACGTAATAGAGATAGACCAGTGGCGGACGGGCATACGGGGGATAGGTCCCGAATGAGGCGAGGATGTTGTAGAACTCATCGAACGCCTGGAAGGCGTTGATCAGTAACAGCAGCAGCACCGCGGCGGAGGTGGGCCGCAACTGCGGCAGCGTGATGTAGCGGAAGGACTGCCAGCCACTCGCCCCATCGATGGCGGCCGCTTCATACAAGGTGGGCGAGATCCGTTGCAGCGCAGCAAGGAACAGGATCATGTAGAACCCGACCTGCAACCACAGGCGGGCGCTGACGATCACCAGCCAGTACCACGGCGGTTTGGTCAAGGAGAGCCACGGAATCGAATCTGCCCCGAAGAGGCCGAGCATCGCATTGGCCGCGCCCGAACGCACGCCGGCGAAGATCGACATCTTCCAGATGAGGGCGGCCACGACATACGAGCAGGCCGTCGGCAGGAAGAAGACCGAGCGGAAGAAGGCCTGCATGACGCGCGTGCGCGCGACGAGGATCGCCGTCAGCAGCGAGAGCGCGAAGGTCGTCGGGACGATGAAGAGCGCGAAGCCGATGAAGGTGCCGAGGCTGGAGCGGAAGGACTCGTCCCGCAGCATGTCGAGGTAGTTGCCGGCGCCGACGAACTTCGTCGGCGTCACCGTGTTGTAGGACTCGAAGAAGCTGAGGTAGATACTCCAGATGATCGGGATGTAGATGAAGATGATCAGCCCGAGGACGAAGGGGCCGACGAAGACCCAGAACCACAGGTTCTGATTCTGTCGGCCGCGCAGCCGAGCCCCCAGCGACGGCCGCGCGGTGGCGGCCGTCGCTGGGGACGGATCGACTGGAAGGCTCGAGGTCGTCACCGGCGACTAGCCCAGGACGCGCTTGACCTCGGCGTCGGCGATCGCCTTGACCTTGGCGATCTCGGCCTTGGCGTCGGCGCCGTCCTTGACGACCTTGGTCATCATGTCGCCAAAAGCGGTGCTGCACTTGGGAGTCCACAAGATCGTGCTCTGCGCGTGGCCGAACTCCTGAGCGGCCGCGGCCGCATCCTTGGCCGCACCGGACTGCAGGGTCTTGGCCTGCGGGACCAGCGAGGCGCGGGCCGGGATGTGGAAGCCGTATGCCGTGGCGAAGTCCAGTTGCTTGTCGGTCTGGTCGACCCACAGCCACTTGACGAACTCCTTGGCGGCATCGGCATTCGCCGACTTCGCCGAGACGCACGAGCCATAGGCGCCGACGACGACCGACTTCTTGCCGCCCGGCATGGCTGGCCACGGCACGCAGCCGTAGTCGTCGCCGAGCGCCTTGGTCAGGTCGGGGAAGGTCCACAGGCCGGTGAACTGCATGGCGGTCAGGCCTTGGGCGAGGGCGGACCCGTCATACCAGTCCTTGGGGGCCCCGAGCAGGAGGTACTTGCTCTGGAACATCTCGCGCAATTTGCTTAGGGCCGCAACGACATTGTCGTTGTCGAAGCCGAAGGATCCGTCCTCGTTGAGGTAGTCCGCGCCGGCGGAGAAGAGCATCGGGCCACCCATGAGGCCGACGCCGCCGTCATTGCCGAGGAAGAGACCCTTGGTGTCGCCGCTGTTGAGCTTCTCGGCGGCCGCCATCAACTCATCCATCGTCTCCGGCGGCTTGACGCCGGCCTTCTCCAGGAGCGACTTGCGGTAGACCAGGATCTGCATGTCGACGACCTGCGGGACGGCCCACAGCTTGCCGTCATAGGTCATCCGCTTGACCATCGCCGGGTTGAAGTCTGCTTCGGCGTCGCCGAGCAGCCCGGTCAGGTCGACGACCTGGCCACCCTTGATCATGTCGATGGTGGGGCCATTGCCGTACTCGAAGACATCGGGACCGTTGGCGGTCAGCAGGGACGCGGCCGTGGTCTGGTCGTAGTCACCGGGCTTCCAGGTGACCTTGACGTCGGCCGCGGTGTAGGCCTTGGCGTAGCCCTCGACCGCCTGCTGCGTGCCGGCCTCGCCATATTGGTGATACCACTGCTGCAGAACAGCTTTCGCTCCCCCCGAGCTGCTGCCGCCAGAGGTGCTCCCGCTCGCGCTGCTCGTCGAACTCGAGGTCGCCCGGCCGGTGTTTCCCCCACACGCGGCCAGTGCGCCACTCGCGGCGACCGCTCCACCAAAGGCGAGCAGATGGCGACGGTTGAGCGTCGCGCGAACGGTCTTGTCCGACATGGATCCTCCGATCTCTGGGCGCCGACCCTCGGCACCCCTACGCCACGCTAGTGCGGCGGCGCGGTCGGTCCAGGGATTTCCGCGTCACGGGAGGGTCTCAGCTCATGCCACCCATGCCGGGGCCGGCCACATTGCCCACCCAGAGCGCGCTGTCGGGCGCCGGCGAGGAGCCGCGACGGTCGGTGCCGCAATTGCGGCAGCGCAGGTAGCGGTACCCGTCCTCGGTGTAGGCGTCGGACCAGGAATGGCCGAGGTGGACCTTGCAGCGCAGACTCGGATAGATCGGCATATCCGGGCCCAGGAGGACCCGGCGTGGCGCGTTCACGGCGAAGGCGAGGGCCGGCATCCGCGCCGCCAGGCGCAGGAGGTATGCCGCCCGCTGCCCTGGCGGCATCGCGTCCAGTTCGCCGAGGAACTCCACGCGATAGCGATTGCGGGCCGGGCCCGATGGCAGGGCGAAAGTCAAGAACTCCACGATCCGCCGGCTCACGGCCCCTGCTGCGCTCATCAGGAAGCTCCAATCGGTCGCCCAGCAGCGCCGGGCTGCCGGGAGTGGTTGCGGGCGAAGGTCTCGGTCACCGGCGCGGGGCGCACGGCCGCCAGCGTCTCCACGGCGCTCGCCGCCCCGGACTCGGTGAGGGAGTAATAGCGGCGGGCACGTCGCCCCGCCGCGGATTCGTCGACCTGCTCCCAGTGGGAGGTGACCCAGCCGGCTGCTTCGAGTCGGGCGAGGATCGGATGCACGGTGCCGCTGGCCAGCCCGGCCTGCTGGCCGATGTCATAACCGTGGTGTTCAGCGCCCGGGTCGCTCGCCAGCACCGCCAGCACGCGCTGGGTAGGGATCGTGAGACGAAAGGACCTTTCCATACTTTGGTATTCTACCTAGCACCTAGGTAGAATAAAAGTCTTTTCGGTGACGATTTCAGGTCCGGAAGACGATCTTCCCGTTCACCTCACCAGCAGCCATCCGTTCGAAGCCCGCGCGCGCCTCGGCTAGGGGGAGCACCGCATCGATCCGGGGTTCGAGGCCCCGGTCAGCCACGAACCGAGCCAGTCGCGCCAATTCCTCCCGTGTGCCCATCGTCGAGCCGATCACCCGCAGTTGTTTGAAGAAGATCTTCGTCAGCTCCGCCTTCGCCGGAGCGTCGCCTGAGGTCGCCCCGGACAGCACGATCGTCCCGCCGGGCCGCAGCGCGTTGACCGAATGTGACCAGGTCGCCGCGCCCACGGTCTCGATGACGGCATCGACGCGCTCGGGCAGCCGGGCGCCGGATTCGAAGACCTCGATCGCCCCCAACTCCCGGGCCAGTTCGCGCTTGGCGCCATCGCGGGAGGTCGCAAAGACCCGCAAGCCGGCCGCGGCGCCGAGCTGAATGGCCGCCGTCGCCACGCCGCCCCCCGCGCCCTGGACGAGGATCGTGTCGCCGGGGCTGACGCTGGCGTTCGTGAAGAGCATGCGGTATGCCGTCAGCCAGGCCGTCGGCAGGCAGGCCGCCTGTTCCCAGGACAGCCCCTTGGGCTTGGGGACGAGATTGCCGGCAGGGATGCGCACCCGCTCGGCCAGCGTGCCGGGATAGATCTCCGACAGCAGCGACCGCTTGGGGTCCATCGTCACATCGGCGCCCCACCCCGGCGAGGACACCACCGGGTAGACGATCACCTCATTGCCCTGCGCGTCATGCCCCACCGCGTCGCAGCCGAGAATCATCGGCAGACGCTCCGCAGGCAGGCCGACCCCCTTGAGTGACCAGAGGTCGTGGTGGTTCAGCGCTGCCGCCACGACGTCCACGCTGACCCAGTCCTCGGGCGTCTGCGGCTCGTCCAACTCGCCGACATGCAGGCCGGCGAGCGGATCGGTGGCGGATTGGGCGACGGCGGCGACAGCAAACATGCCCGCCACGCTATCGTGCCGACCGTCGCTGCCAGTGGAGAAAGTTGCTGACCCAGGGCAACGGTGAGTTACCACACCGATGGGGTCAGGGGGCGCTCGCCACTCCCGAGCAGGCGCCAGCCTGCTCCCACAGCGTATGCAGACGGGTTGCGTCCGCGTCCGGCGGCCGAGCTGGTATGCCATCGCGTCCGATCAGCAGCGGCTGCCAATCCGCTTGCTGCACAATGGCTTTGGTGCGTTGTGCAGGAGGCTGCCGCGCGATGGTGGGGTCGATGGTCAGCCGCAGGATGCCGGTGCGCGAATCCGGCTCGACCGAGCGCCACCAAACAAAATTGCCGAGCCCGTAAGCGACATACGACCTGCCGAGCCAACCGGCACCACCGACCCGGTGGCTGTGCGCGCCGACGATGACATCTGCGCCAGCCGCTTCCAACTCGGTGGCCGTTTGTTTCGATCGGGCATCCGCGCACTCTTGATAGTCGATGCCCCAATGCAAAAAGACGATGACAACATCGGCCTGCGCGCGAGCCGCGCGCACGGCCGCGACGAGGCGGGTCGTTGGCACGGCACTCGCGATCCCGCCGCTGCTCGGGCTGGCCGAAAAGCGCGCGAGCGTCTCCTCCTGCACCTGACTGGCGGCGAGCAACGCGATCGTGACGCCATCGGCTTTGACGATTCGTGGCGCGAAGGCCGAACGCTCATCCGCACCGATGCCGACGACGGGAACGGGGGAGCGACTAATCGCGGCGAGGGTGTCGGCCAGTCCCTGAGGCCCGAAGTCGACTCCGTGGTTGTTGGCCATGCTTAGTGCGCCGAGGCCGGCGTTCTTCAGTGTTGTCAGGGCGCTCTCGGGCGCCCGGAAGGTAAAGGCTTTGACCTGCCTCGTGCCCCGCTCGGTGATGGCCGTTTCGAGATTTGCCATCCGCAGGTCGGCATCTGGCCATAGTGCCCGCAGGGCGGCCAAGCCATGGGGATCGCGGGCGACGGGTGCCAGATAGTCCTCGAAGTGGATATCGCCGGCGAAGGCCAGGACGAGTTTTGTCGGATCGTCCGGCGCCATCGGGGTTAGACCGCCCAATCCAGGGGGCTCGGACCCACCGGGTGCGCTGGACGAAGCGCCCTGGTCCGCGGGCATCGCCTCGTCGTCCGGTGGGACCTGGCCGGCCGTCAGGTTCAGCTCCGCCTTCGAGGGCGTGGTCCCGGTTCCACCACAGGCCACGAGCGAGAACGCCAGGACCGGAAAAGCCCACCAGCGTTGCCGCCGCCTCCCCGTCACCGCACAGGTGCCGCGGAGGTAATGCGGCCTTCCCACACCGACTGCGCGCCGGAATGCCCGGCCATGACAACGGCGACCACGGCCGCGCCCGCCGCGAGCACGGCCAGCACCGTCGCGAGGGCCACCCGAGAGGGAGCGGGCAGGGGCTTGGCCAGGAGCACAACGACAACGGTGACGACGAAGAGCAGCACGAGGGCTAGGAAAGCGCGGTCGCCCTTTTCGGCATGATCAAATCCGGGCTCCGCGGTGAGGTGTTCCAACGCCTCGCCGGCCTCCTGCGCGACGAACGCCGAACCGGCCGCTGCGGCCGACATCAGCAGCAAGGGGATCCGCAGGCCATAGCGCCAGCGGGGCACGACGGCATACGCCAGCAGCATCACGGCCGCGAGCGGCCCCAGGACGACGACGGCGTGGACGATCAGCGGATGCAATGGCAATCCCAAGACGGTGTCGAACATGGCTGGGTCCTTTGTGGGGCGTCGTGCGGCGTTGGTGCCGTTCACGGTAGGCGCCGAGCGCTCGACATTGGGGCAGATGCGCGACCCGACACGCAGGTCGATCGTTAAGATCAGGCGTGGCGTGGGCCCGATTTGGCACGATGACGGCCTACGCGCCGGTGTCGGTCACCCATGACATCGATGACCTGACGGAGGGCTTTTGGGCCGTTGTCCTGGACTTCGAATCGTCCTTGACAGCAATCCGTTTCGCGCGACGAGGGCGGCGGACCATGGCCCGGCCCCCGGGCTATCGGGAGTGGGCGCCGCTCACCGGTGAGTGGCGCAGCAGCCTGGATCGGGCGGCATATATCGGCGGGGTGCGGGAGATCCGGGAGCGGATCGCCGCGGGCACGGTTTATCAAGTCAACCTTTGCCGGATCCTGAGCCACGACCTGCCCGAGGATGCCTACCTGCCCGCCCTCGCTCGCCTGCTGCGGCGCGGCAATCCGGCGCCCTACGAGGCGTTGATCCACGCCCCCGAACTCGGGGTGGATGTGGTCTGCGCGTCACCGGAACGGTATCTGCGCCGCGTCGGCGACCGGCTGCTCTCGTGCCCCATCAAGGGAACGTCGGCAACGCCGGAACAGATGCTGCCGAAGGACTTCGCCGAAAATGTCATGATCGCGGACCTGGTCCGCAACGACCTGCAGCAGGTATGCCGCCCGGGCACCGTGGTCGTTGAGGATCTGTGCGCTTTCGAGGAACACCCGGGGCTCGTGCACTTGGTCACCGATATCGCCGGGCAGGTGCGGCCGGAGGTGACCTGGCGCGAGATTCTCGACGCGAGCTTCCCGCCTGGATCGGTCTCGGGAGCCCCCAAAAGCTCCGCGCTCGCGACGATCCGGGATCTCGAGCCGGTGCCGCGAGGGCCATACTGCGGCGCCGTCGGCTACATCGACGCGGACCGGGACGAAGCGGAACTCGCGGTGGGTATCCGGACGTTCTGGGGGACGCCGGGAGCGACCGGCCGCGTGCTGAATTTCGGGGCCGGGGCCGGGATCACGTGGGGGTCGGACCCGGACGCGGAATGGGAGGAGACGCAGTTGAAGGCGCGCCGGTTGATCGGTCTGGCCTCGGGGTGGATGGCACCATGAGTGGCGTGATTCGGATTTGGGTCAATGGCGACCTCTACGACTCCAGCGCCCCGGCGATCTCGGCGATCGACCACGGCCTGACGGTTGGCGACGGCATTTTTGAGACGTGCAAGATCGTCGACGGGCGCGCCTTCGCGGTGACCCGGCATCAGCAGCGGATGGCCCGCAGCGCCCACGGACTAGGTTTGCCGGAGCCGGACTTTTCGGTCATCGATGCCGGCATCGCGGCCGTCCTCGCAGCCGGAGACCCAATCGCCTGGGGCCGATTGCGCTTCACCGTCACGGCCGGCCAGGGCCCCTTGGGTTCAGAGCGCCACGACTCACCCCTGACCTATGTCGTGACTGCCGTCCCTGCCGAACCTCCCGCCGGGCCGGGGAGCCTGGCCGTCACTCCCTGGACGCGCAACGAGCGCTCGGCTGTTGCTGGGCTGAAGACCACGTCATATGCCGAAAATGTCGTCGCGCTCGCATTCGCCAAAGAACGCGGCGCCAGCGAGGCGATCTTCGCCAACTCGCGCGGGGACCTGTGCGAGGGCACGGCGAGCAATGTCTTCGTCGCGATCGGGGGGCGACTGCATACGCCGCCGTTGTCGTCCGGAGCACTGGGCGGGATCACCCGCGCGCTGACGGTTCAGTGGTGCCGCGAGGCCGATCTCGAGGTCGTGGAGGAGGCCATGCCGCTCGGGGTGCTGCGCACCTGCGACGAGGTCTTCATCACCTCCAGCCTGCGCGATGTCTATCCCATCGAGCGGATTGACGACCGAAGGCTTCCCGCCCCAGGTCCGCTCACCCAGCAGGCGTCGGCCATCTTCGCCGCGCGCTCCGCTGAGGACATCGACCCATGACCGAGGGCGAACGCATCGACCGCCTGGAACGGTCCCGGCATGACGACAACATCCTGCTGGACGCCGACGATGACGACTGGGCGTGGCGTCGCCGAATCCGCGCCAATCCGGCCACGGCGCGCATCTATCGGCTGACGGTCGGGGTCGTGGGCTTACTGATTGTCGTCACCGGTCTGGCCTTGGTGCCACTTCCCGGCCCTGGTTGGCTCATCGTCTTTGCCGGGCTGGCCGTGTGGGGCAGCGAGTTCGAGTGGGCGCAACGCCTGCTCAATTGGGTGCGCGCAAAGGTCCGGGCCTGGGACGGGTGGATCCGTGCGCAGCCGGTCTGGCTGCAGGGGCTGGCGATCCTGGGGACTGCGATCGTCGTGTTGGCGTTGATGTGGGGGCTGCTCAAAGTCTCCGGTGTCCCGGCCTTCTTCCCGGACGCCGCCGAGAACTGGCTGCACGGCGTGGCTGGCTTATGACGCTGACCTGCTCAATTCAGCAGGGGCTCACGTTCGGCCAACTCGCCGTCGTGGAGATCGTCTTCAGAGCCCCATTGGCATCGGTGTAGTTATTGGTCAACGCCAGGACCATCGTGCCCTGCGCCGCACAGGTCGATTCGGTCGTCGTGGGGACTGCTGCTCGACCCACAGGTCAACACCAACGCACTGACCTGGGCCGCAGACACCAACAAGGCCCGAACCTCTACCAACCTTGACGTTCGCAAGGGTTCGAGCCTTGTGCTTGGGGTGGATGTGAAGGGACTCGAACCCCTGACCTCTCGCGTGTGAAGCGAACGCTCTAACCAACTGAGCTACACATCCGGATGCCGAAGCGGCCAGGTGAGCTTACCTGCCGCCTCGCTGGTAGCGGAAATCGCGCTGAATCACGCATCTGCCTTGCTGATGGTCACGGTGTCTCCGACGCGAACCGAGCCCGGGGCCAGCACCTCGGCATACATCCCAGCGCAGCTGCCGGCCGGGCCGAGAATGCCCAGCCGGACCGGGCCGATGGTCACAACGCCCCCGGCTGAGGCGGCCACGTCGATGGCAGCCAGGGAGAGGACCAGATTGGCGCGCGTGCCGCCGGCCTCCTCCGCCGTGATGATGTGCACGGCCGCCTTCTTGCGGCGATCTCCCGCTAGGCCATCGGGCTCGATCTCGACGTCGTCGAGGAGAATGCTTGGCGCGTCCTTTTCCGGATGGATGCGGATCTCCACGAGGGTCGCCGTCATAACGAGCTCATCTTTGCTGGGTGGAAGGCGGTGGACACGCCATGCCAGACGATCTCGGTGAGGGCCGCGATCAGGTCATTGCGGGGGATCGGTGCAGGCGAGCGTTGCCAGATGTCCACGCCAACGCGCACCATCCCGAGGAGCGAATGCGCCCATAGCTCGGTCACCAGCGGCGAGCGATGGGACTGCGGGGCGGCAGTGTCCAGCAGCGCGCGCACTTGCTGCGCCAGGGACTGGGTCCCGCGTCCACGTTGCAGGTCGCCGCGCATCACGGGCAGTTCGGGGTTCGGGCCGAGCATCATGAAGCGATAGAGGTGCGGCTCTTGCTCGACCAACTCGACGTATGCCGCCACGCCGGCCTCCACGACATCGCGCGGGTGAGTCACGCCAGGCCCAGCGACAAGGACCTCGCGCACTTTGGTGATGAGGATCTGTTCGATCATCATCAATGATGGCCGCGTGCAGACCGATTCGGTCTTCGAAGTGCCGGTACAACACGGTTTTGGACGTTCCGGCGGCAGCCGCGAAGTCATCCATCCCGAGATTGGCGCCGCGTTCCCGGATCGCCACAATCGAGGAGTCGATCAGTTCCCGGCGACGGGTTTCGCGATGAGCAGCCCAGCGTGTCGAGCGCCCATCCGGGCGGACCTGTGCGGTGGGATCGCTCACTGCCCGACGGTATCAGCCGGAATCACCGTTACTGTCCTACGCCGAATTCTTGGGTGACGGGCGGCCCCGGCGATGCGGATCGGCCACCGCTTCGCCGGTCGCGCCGGAGCGCCGAGGTGCTATTTGGTTGGCTACGCCTGCTTGGTCCGGGCGATCAGGTCGGCGTACCAGGCATACGACTGCTTCGGGGTGCGCACGAGAGTGTCGAAGTCGACATGCACCAGGCCGAACCGTTTGGAGTAGCCCTCGGCCCACTCGAAGTTGTCCAGCAAAGACCACGCGAAATAACCCCGGACGTCCACGCCCAGGTCGATCGCGTCGGCAACGGCGCGAATGTGGCTGTTGTAGTAGTCGATTCGGCCGGTGTCCGCCACCACGCCGTTCGCGTCCGGACCGTCGTTGTAGCAGGCGCCATTCTCGGTGATGTAGACCGGCGGGAGGCGGTCGCCATACCGCTCTTTGAGCATCGTCAGCACGTCGGTCAAGCCTTGGGGGACCACCGGCCAGCCGAAATCGGTCACCGGGTAGCCGGTGATGGGGTAGTGGTCGAAGGGCAGATCGGAGGCGACATTGGCCCCGATATTGCTGCCATTGCCCGGGATGCCAACGCAGGTCGGGTTGTAGTAGTTGACGCCATAGAAATCGATCGGGGCGCTGATCACCGATAGGTCGATGTCAACCGGGCCCGGCATGACGGCGGCGATGCCCTCGGGATAGCGGCCCAGCAGAATCGGGTCGGTGTAGATGCGATTCCACATCGTGTCGAAGAGCTCTGCGGCGCCCCGGTCGGCTTCGGAGTCCGAGCGCGGCCAGACGACTGTGTGATTGCCGGCCAGCCCGACCGAGCGTGCGCCGCCGGCCCGCAACGCGCTGACGGCGAGTCCGTGTCCGAGCATCAGGTGGTGCGCGACCGGCAGGGCGTAGAGGCCGAGAGTGCGGCCCGGTGCGTGAATGCCCGTCGAGTAGCCGAGGCTGGTGAAGACATTCGGCTCGTTCAACGTCATCCATTGCGAGACGCGGTCCCCGAGGCGCGCGATGACGATCCGCGCATAGTCGGCGAAGGCCTCGGCCGTGTCGCGCTGCAGCCAGCCCCCGTCCACCTCCAGCGCCGAGGGCAAGTCCCAGTGGAAGAGTGTCGCGGCCGGTTGGATCCCCTTGGCGCACAAGGCATCCACGAGCCGGTCGTAATAATCGAGGCCGGCCTGGTTGACCGAGCCGGTGCCGTCGGGCAGCACCCGGGGCCAGGCGATGGAGAAGCGATAGGCGTCGACACCTAGACCGCTCATCAGCTCGATGTCCTCGCCAAAGCGGTGGTAGCTGTCACAGGCCACATCGCCATTGCTGCCGTCGGCGATGACCCCCGAGCGGTCGCAGAAGTCGTCCCACACGCTGCGGCCGCGGCCGCCCTCGGTGACGCCGCCTTCGATCTGATAGGACGAGGTCGCGACGCCGAATTGGAAATCCGGGGGAAGCTGCGGCATACCGGCTCCTGTGCCTTAGGGCGAACATGACAAGGGCGCCGCACCCGGCGCCACTTCGCGGACCACAATAGCTTCACGTCACCCGGCCGGGCGCGCTCAATAGGATCGGTGTCATGTGCAGCAGCGATGGCGCCGGCACCTCGCCGTATGCAGACCGGACCGGCCCCGCAGCTGACTTGCCGGGGAGCCCGGACGGCTTCGAACGGCTCTGGACGCCGCACCGGCTGGCATACATCCGCGGCGAGCGACCCGACCCGAACGAGGGTCAGGGCTGTCCGTTCTGCGCGGCGCCCACGCGAGCCGATGATGAGGGGCTCGTGGTGTATCGCGGCGAGCACTGCTATGTCGTGATGAACCTCTTCCCCTACAACCCCGGGCACGTCCTGATCTGCCCCTACCGGCATGTGTCTTTGTATGTCGATCTGACCGACGATGAGACGCTGGAGTTCTCGGCGCTGACGAAGGCGGCAATTGCTGCGCTGAGCGCGGCATCCGCGCCGCATGGCTTCAATATCGGAATGAATCAGGGCGAGGTCGCTGGGGCCGGTGTGGCCGCGCACCTGCACCAGCATGTCGTCCCGCGCTGGGGAGGGGATGCCAACTTCTTGCCGATCATCGGGCGGACGAAGGCGCTGCCTGCTCTGCTAGAGGATGTGCGCTCCCAGCTTGTCGCCGCCTGGCCCACCACGCCGGGATCCGCTCCATCGGCATGAAAGCCGTCAAGCACACCACGAGCGGCAGGAAGTGGATCCGCAAGAGGTAAAAGGTGCTCGCGTGGAAGACGAGGAAGAAGGCGAGCCCGAGGCGCAGCGCCTGCCCGCGCGCCCACAACAACAGGGGTGACAGGAACTCGGCGATGAGCATGATCCATTGCAATGTGTGTGTCAGCGCCGGGTGCGAGCCGATCCACGGCGCGATCCCATTCGGACGACGGGTCAGCGCCCAGATCAAGGTGGCCCCATTGGCCCACCCCCAGGTCCCGAACCGCATCTTCGCCCAGGCGCTGAGGAAGTAGATCGACACCGCGCTCATCTGGATCGTGCGCACCACCCAGCCGACCGCCTCGGACACCACCGCCGTGTCGGAGAAACGCGCCCGGCCCACCGTCGGCAAGACGCACAAGGCGATCATTAGGGCGTAGTGATCGTGGTCAATCTTGCTGTACGAGAAGGCATTCGACATCCAGTCGAACATGGCCACCGCGCAGATCCCGCCCGCCAGGCGAGGCAGGCGGCCCGTGGCAGCGATGAGCGCGCTCGTCAGCAGCACCGCGCGAAGCACCTGAACATAGACCGGGCTGGGCTGCGGAAAACCGAGCAGTTCTCGGCCGATGAGCGGGTGATAAAGCTCCACCGGCACCTGGCCGTGCGCGATCGGGTCGCGCACCACGACAAGGACGTCGAAGACGACATACAGATAGATCACCAAGCGCAGCCAGGCAATCCGCGCGAGCGAAACCGGCGGGGCAAAGAAGGTGCGCAGCGCGCTCATGTCCGGCCCGACCAATCCTGCGGATTCTGCGGGTTCTCCACGATCCACGTGGCGATATCGATGATCTTCTGCGTGCGCTGGCCGTCGAGCGAGGTTTGCCGGTTGCGCAGAAAGATCGCCGTATAGCGCGGCTGATCCGGGGCCCGTCGGGCGTGCAGGATCGCCAGGGCCTGCATCAGGGACGGATCGCGGACGAAGGCCGGCAGCTGGCCCTCCATCTCCGATCTCTCCAGCCCCACGCCGGTCCCGCTCAACGCCACCCCCACGATGTCGCCGTCGGTGGTGCGGGCCTGCATAAAGGGGGAATTGATGACGCCGTCGTTGTGGACCAGAAAGGCGTACTGCGACATCGGGGCAAAGGGCCACCACCGGTCGTTCCCCACAGCGGTGCCGAGCACAACCATGGTCGTCGCGGCGAGCCCGACCACCAATCGCCAGGCCAGCGCGGGCGCCGACAGCCGGTGGATCCCCTCCTGCATACCCCGTATGGTGCCACGGCGCGCGTCCGCCCCAGCGCTGACCTGCACCGTGCGGGGCCGTCGAGTCACTACCCTTAGACCCACCATGCTCAATCGATATGCGCGGGCCTTCTTCACCAAGGTCTTCACGCCGGTGGCCAAGCTCTTCCTCGGTCTCGGCATCTCACCCGACGTCGTGACGATCGTCGGCACCTTGGGCGTCTGTTTCGGGGCCCTGGCCTTTTATCCCCGGCACATGTTCTTCGTCGGCACGCTCGTCATCACGGCCTTTGTCTTCTCCGACACCATCGACGGAGTCATGGCGCGGATGTCCGGCCGCTCCGGCAAGTGGGGTGCCTACCTCGACTCCACGCTCGACCGCCTCGGGGATGCGGCCATCTTCGGTGGCCTGGTGCTCTGGTATGCCGGTGGTGGCGACAATGTGGTCATGGCCGGCCTCGCCTTGGCCTGCCTCATTCTCGGCAGCGTGGTGTCCTATGCGAAGGCCCGTGCCGAAGGGCTGGGCATGACCGCCAATGTCGGCATCGCCGAGCGCGCTGATCGGCTCGTCGCGGTGCTCGTGACCACCGGTCTGGTGGGACTCGGATTGCCGGAGATCGTGCTCGGGGTCGTCCTCGGGTTGCTGGCTCTCGCCAGCCTGATCACGATCATCCAACGGATGTGGGCGGTGCGGGTCCAGGCGCTGGCCGCCGCCTCGTGATCTTGCGCCCGCCCTCGCCGCTCGCGCTCGCCCGCAAGCTGCCGCTGCCGGGTATGCCGCTCGATCAAGTGAGCGTCGCGGGATACCGCCTCGGCTGGGCCGGGGTGCGCGCCCTGCCGGAGGGGGCGGCATACGCCCTGTTCGACCGGCTCGCCGACGCGAGCGTGCAGCGCGGCGGCAAGGGGATGGACCGGCTCCGCACCAACTATGCGAGGGTCCGGCCGGACCTGAGTGCGGCCGAGTTGGACGCGCTCGTGCGAGCCGGAATGCGGGCCTACCTGCGCTACTTCTGCGAGGCCTTCCGGCTGCCGACGATGAGCCCCGAGGATGTGCGGGCGCGCGTGCGTGTCGAGGGCGACGGGCCGATCCGCGAGCGGCTGTCGCAGGGCCGGCCGGTCGTCTGCTTCCTGGCACATATGGGCAATTGGGACCTCGCCGGAGCGTGGTGCTGCGCCGAACTCGGCCGAGTCGTCACCGTCGCCGAACGCCTCAAACCGGAGGCCGTCTTCGAGGAGTTCCTGAACTTCCGGACCTCCCTGGGTATGACGATCATCCCCCTCGACAGTGACAGCTTCGCCCGGCTGCGCGCCGAGACGCGCGGACCGGTTGTCGTGCCACTGCTCGCCGATCGGGACCTGACGGGTGGGGGACTGACCGTCGACTTCCGCGGGCATCCGGCACGCATGGCACCTGGTCCAGCGGCTCTCGCGTTGACCACGCGATCCGCGCTGCATCCAGTCTCGATCCGCCACGAGCAGCGTGCTGGGGGTGGCTGGGGAATCGTCATCACCTTTCACGAGGAGATCGCGCCCCCCACGAGCGGGACGACCCGGGAAAAGACGCAGGTGATGACCCAAGAGTGCGCTCGCGTTCTCGGCGAGGCGATCACCCGGCATACCCCGGACTGGCACATGCTGCAGCGGGTCTTCGTCGCGGACTTGGGGGGGCGGGCCTGATGCGCGTCGGGCTGGTGTGTCCCTACAGCTTCGATGTCCCCGGCGGAGTTCAATTCCATGTGCGTGATCTCGCCGAATGGCTGGCCGCGCACGGGCACGCCGCGCAGGTCCTGGCGCCGGCCGATGATGACGCCGACCTGCCGCCCTATCTCACCAGTTGTGGCCGGGCAATTCCGGTGCGCTACAACGGTTCTGTGGCGCGGCTGACCTTTGGCCCGGTCACCGCCGCGCGCGTGAACCGGTGGCTCGCCGACGGCGACTTCGACGTTCTGCACCTGCACGAACCGATGACCCCAAGCGCCTCAGTGCTGGCCTTGTGGGCCTTCGACGGGCCGATCGTCGCGACCTTCCACACGGCAACGCTGCGCTCACGGGCGATGTCCGCGGCATACCCCCTGCTCCGGCCGTCGCTGGAAAAGATCAGCGGCCGCATCGCCGTCTCCGAAGCCGCCCGACGCACCGTCATCCGGCATATCGGCGGGGATGCCGTCGTCATCCCCAATGGCGTTGATGTCGCCGCCTTCGCTGGCGCCCGCCCGGAGCCCGCCTGGTGCGGCCGGCCCGGAGCCCCGACCATCGGCTTCCTCGGCCGGATCGACGAGCCGCGCAAGGGGCTCGCCGTCCTGTCGGCGGCGATGGAGCACGTGCTCGGACGTATGCCGGGCGCTCGCCTGGTCGTGGCCGGCCCCGGGGATGTTGACGGCGCGCGCGACGCGATGAGCCCCGTGGTCGCTGCCGCGAGTGAATTCCTCGGTCCGCTCAGTGATGCCGACAAGGCCCGCTTCCTGCACTCCGTCGATCTGTATGTCGCCCCCAATACCGGTGGGGAGAGCTTCGGCATCATCCTCGTGGAGGCGATGGCCGCCGGCGCGCCGGTGCTCGCGAGCGACTTGCCGGCCTTCCTGCGGGTGCTCGGCGAAGGTGCCGGCGCGTCCTTCACCAATGAGGACAGCGGCGCCCTCGCCTCCGAGATACTGCGGCTCCTCGACAACGACGGGCTGCGCGTTGCGCTCGCGGCGGCGGGGAGTGTCCGCGCGCGAGACTTTGACTGGTCGATCGTGGCGAATGACATCCTCGCCGTCTATGACACCGTCACCCCGCCCGGACTTCGGAGTCGCGCATGGAACTGATCAGTTGGGTCATTCTCGCGGTGGCGCTCGCCCTCGGCGTGGCGTGGTATCTCTCGTATAGCGCGGCCCGGCTCGACCGGCTGCACGCCAAGGTCGAAGGGGCGTTGTCGGCCCTGGATGCCAACTTGGTCCGGCGCGCCGAATCGAGTCTGGAACTGGCCAATAGCGGGGTCCTCGATCCGGCCTCCGCCCTGCTGTTGGCCACGGCGGCCTCCGATGCTTTGGAGCGCGAGACCGAGCACGCTCTGCCCGACGATCTCCTCGACGGACAGCGCTTCGGTGGTCGGGAGGATGTTGAATCCGACCTGACCGAAACGATCCGCGCCACGTTGACGCCAGGGGTTGTCGCGCAGATTGCCTCCGACGAAGGCCCGGCCGCCGAGGAACTCGAGCGACTGATCGCCGCCGGACGCCGAGTGCAGTTCGCCCGGAACTTCCACAACCAGGCGGTCCGTGATGTCCGCCGGGTCCGGGGCAAGCGCGTGGTGCGCTGGTTCCGGCTCGCCGGCCACGCCGAACTTCCCGAACCGGTCGACTTCGACGACGCGGTGCCGGGAGACCGCTGAGCCCGCTCGCGCGCGGGACGTAGACTGCGGACGGCCGCCCACGCGGCATACCCCCTGAACTGGCAAGCGAGGCACCATGTCCGAAATCACCACCCCCTCCACCGGCACCGCGCGGGTCAAGCGCGGCATGGCCGAGATGCTCAAGGGCGGGGTCATCATGGATGTCGTCACCCCTGATCAGGCCAAAATCGCCGAGGACGCTGGCGCGGTGGCCGTGATGGCGCTGGAGCGGGTGCCGGCGGACATTCGTGCGCAGGGCGGCGTGTCGCGCATGAGCGACCCCGACATGATCGACGGCATCATCGCGGCGGTCTCGATCCCGGTGATGGCCAAGACCCGGATCGGTCACTTCGTCGAGGCGCAGGTGCTGCAAGCGCTCGGTGTCGACTACATCGATGAGTCCGAGGTGCTGACTCCGGCCGACTACGCCAACCACATCGACAAGTGGGCCTTCACGGTGCCATTCGTCTGCGGCGCAACGAATCTGGGAGAGGCACTGCGCCGGATCACCGAGGGGGCGGCGATGATCCGCTCCAAGGGCGAAGCCGGCACCGGTGATGTCTCGAATGCCACGACGCATATGCGCCAGATCCGCCAGGAAATCCGCCGCCTGCAGAACCTGCCCGAGGACGAACTCTTCGTCGCGGCCAAGGAGTTGCAGGCGCCCTATGAGCTGGTGCGTGAGGTCGCGCAGGCGGGCAAGCTGCCGGTCGTGCTCTTCACGGCGGGGGGCATCGCTACTCCCGCGGATGCCGCGATGATGATGCAACTGGGCGCCGAGGGCGTCTTCGTCGGCTCGGGCATCTTCAAGTCCGGGAATCCCGCTCAGCGGGCGGAGGCGATCGTCAAGGCGACGACCTTCTTTGACGACCCCGATGTGATCGCCAAGGTCTCCCGTGGGCTCGGCGAGGCGATGGTCGGCATCAATGTCGAGGAGATCGCGCAGCCGCATCGGCTGGCCGAGCGCGGCTGGTAATTCTCGTCGGCGCGCTGGAGGGGGCGTTGAAGATGAGGCTGCCGGCGCCGCCGAATTCGTCCGGCTGCTACACCAGTCCGGGTCAGCCTGATGCCGTCCTGCCCGCCAGGCGCGGTCCCGGCGAGCTGCCGGACCACACCATGAGCACATCCGGTGCGCCTTCATCGTTGTCACCATCGGTCCAGGCGACCTGCGTGAAGCCATGCCGTTCATAGAACCGGATGGCCGAGACATTGGACTGGAAGGCCCACAGCTGCAGTCCGCCGGGCAGGGTGTCCTTGGCCAGTTCCACCAGGCGCGACCCCAGACCGGAACCGGTGTGCTCGCGACGCAGATACAGGTGGTCGAGGTGGTCGGGCTCGCTGAGGACGAGAAAGCCGATCAGGTCACCGCCCACCTGGGCGACCCAGGTCGTCGCCGTCTCGATCTGGCCGCGCAGGAAAGGCTCGACGGTGTCGCGGGGGTGGACGATCATCGGGATCTGGGGCACGCACTCCTGCCGGATCTGCCAGAAGAGTTCCGCCAGGGCTGGGGCGTCGTCGGTCGTGGCCGGTCGCACGATGGGGTCCACGTGCGTCATGATCCCAGCGTTCGCCGCAGATGCTGCCAAGACGGCGAAAGACGAGGAGCGATATGACCACGCCGACGATCGGGGTGCTCGCCGTGCAGGGCGATGTGCGCGAACACCTCGTCGCGCTGGAGGCGGCCGGGGCGACTGGCGTCCGGGTTCGGCGGCCCGAAGAGATTGAGGGGATTGACGGGCTCGTTATCCCCGGGGGCGAGTCGACGGTGATGGACAAACTCGTCCGCACCTTCGGGCTGCACGAGCCGCTGCGGGCGCGCCTCACCGGTGGGCTCCCGGCATACGGCTCCTGCGCGGGGATGATCATGCTTGCGGACCGAATCGCCGACGGTCGCGATGACCAGCAGACGCTTGGTGGTCTGGATATCACGGTGCGCCGCAACGCTTTTGGGCGCCAGGTCGACTCCTTCGAGGCGGATCTGCATATCCGCGAGCTCGGCCCCGAGCCGATGCGCGCAGTCTTTATCCGGGCTCCGTGGGTGGAGGAGACGGGTGCCGCGGTCCGGGTTCTCGCGCGGGTCGAGTCGGGCCCGGCGGCCGGCCGCGTCGTCGCGGTGCGAGAGGGCAACCTGCTTGCCACCTCCTTCCACCCCGAGGTGACCGGCGACCATCGCGTGCACAGCTATTTCGTCGCGATGGTGCGCTCCGCGTAGGATCATTCGCCAGCCCCGAACACCGCCGACGAATGAGGACCACGCATGTCCGGCCACTCCAAATGGGCCACCACCAAGCACCAGAAGGCCGCCAAGGATGCCAAGCGCGGCAAGCTCTTCGCCAAGCTGATCAAGAACATCGAGGTCGCGGCGAAGCAGGGTGGCGGCGACCCCGAAGGCAATCCCACGCTGTGGGATGCGATCTATAAGGCCAAGAAGTCATCGGTCCCCAACGACAATATCGACCGCGCGGTCAAGCGCGGCTCCGGCGCCGAAGCCGGCGGTTCCGACTGGCAGACGATCATGTATGAGGGGTACGCCCCCGGCGGAGTCGCCCTCCTCATCGAGTGCCTGACCGACAACCGCAACCGCGCGGCGGCCGAGGTGCGCACGGCGCTGACCCGCAATGGCGGCAACCTGGCCGACCCCGGCTCGGTCGCCTATATCTTCAACCGTAAGGGCGTTGTCATTGTCCCCAAGGGCGCGAAGTCCGAGGACGACATCCTCGAGGTCGTGCTCGATGCCGGTGCCGAAGAAGTCAATGACAATGGCGACACCTGGGAGATCGTCTCCGAGGCCACCGATGTCATTGCCGTCCGCAGCGCCTTGCAGGAGGCCGGCATCGACTACGACTCCGCTGAGGCGTCCTTCGTGCCCAACCTCCAGGTCCCGCTCGACCTCGATGGCGCCAAAAAGATGATCCGCGTCGTCGAAGCGCTCGAAGACTCCGACGACGTCCAGAACGTCTTCGCCAATGGCGATATCCCCGACGACGTCCTCGCCGAGCTCGAAGAAGAAGACTGACCCCGGGGGCGTTTGTAACGTGTGCTAGCACCAGATAGGTGACTGTGCACAGGTTGCAACCTGTGCACAGTCACCTAAGTAGTGCTAGCACTACTTAGGTGACGGGCGACCGAGTCCCTGCGGCCGCCGTTCGGCCCGCGTGGCGTGTCGGCCGTTGCCGTCGAGGCTGGGTAGCCTGTCTCCCGAACATCTGTTCGCACGAGTCAGCGACGGGAAGGAGGTCGGTATGCGCGTCCTCGGCGTCGACCCCGGGCTGACCCGCTGCGGTCTAGGAGTGGTCGACGGCCAACCCGGTCGGGCCAGCATGGTCGCCGTCGGCGTCGTGCGGACCCCGAGCGATGGGGACCCGGGGGAGCGGCTGGTCTATCTCGAGCAGGAATTGCTTGCCTGGATCGAGCGCTTCGAGCCCGAGGTCATCGCCATCGAGCGCGTTTTCGCCGATGTCAATGTCGCGTCCGTCATGACCACGGCGCACGCGACCGCGATTGCTCTGCTGCTGGCTGCTAAGAAGGGCATTCCGGTCGCCTTCCACACCCCGACTGAGGTCAAGGCCGCCGTCACCGGCGATGGCCGCGCGGGCAAAGCGCAGGTTACGGCCATGGTCACCCGCATCCTCAAACTCACCGAACGTCCTCGGCCGGCCGATGCGGCAGACGCCCTAGCCCTCGCCATTTGCCATACCTGGCGAGGCAGCACCCAGGCGCGCTATGCCGCCGCAGCCGCCACTCACGGAGGTCGCCGATGATTGCCAGCCTCACCGGGAGCATCGAGTATGTCGGCCTCGACCGCCTGATCCTGCGCGTCGGCGGGGTCGGTCTGCTCGTCCACACCACGCCCGCCACGGCCGCCGCCGCCCGTGCCGGAAGCGAGGCCGCGCTCGCCACCAGCCTTGTGGTCCGCGAGGACAGCCTGACGATCTTCGGCTTCGACACGCCCGCTGAGCGCGAAATGTTCGAGACCCTGCAATCGGTCTCCGGCGTCGGCCCGCGGTTGGCCCTGGCGATGCTGGCCGTCATGGGTCCCGAAGAACTGCGCACGGCTCTCGCCTCCGGCGACACCCGCTCGCTGACCAAGATCCCCGGCATCGGCGCCAAATCCGCGGAGCGCCTCGTCCTGGAGCTGCGCGACAAGGTCGGCCGTCTCCCCGGGGCCACCGCGCCCGCTGCCACCTCACCGCGGCCCGCTGCCGGCGACTGGCGCGAGCCGGTCACCGAGGCGCTCGTCGGTCTGGGCTGGAACGCCAAGCAGGCCGAGGGCGCCGTGGATAAGGTCGCGGCCGCCGAGCCGCCCGCGGAGGGCGAGATCGCGGCATACCTGCGCCTGGCCCTGCGAGAGTTGCGCCGATGAGCAAGGGGTATGCCAGCGAAGTCCGCGAGGGGGAGGGCGGCGACTTCGAGTCCAGCCGCGTTCTCGACGCGCGCGGCGAGGCCGACGAGCAGCAGGTCGAGGCGGCGCTGCGCCCGAAGCGGCTGGCCGAATTCCCTGGCCAGACGCGGGTGCGCGATCAGCTCGACCTGGTCCTGCAGGCGGCCAAGGGGCGCGGCGCCGCGCCCGACCACATCCTGCTCTCGGGTCCACCCGGCCTTGGCAAGACCACTCTGGCCATGATCGTCGCCGCCGAATTGGAGCGCCCCATCCGCGTGACCAGCGGCCCGGCGATCCAGCACGCCGGCGACCTCGCCGCCGTGCTCTCCTCGCTCGACGAGGGTGAAGTGCTTTTCCTCGACGAGATCCACCGGATGGCGCGAGCGGCCGAGGAAATGCTCTATCTCGCGATGGAGGACTTCCGAGTCGATGTCATCGTGGGCAAGGGGGCCGGCGCCACCGCCATACCCCTGGAGTTGCCGCCGTTCACGGTCGTCGGCGCGACCACCCGCTCGGGCCTGCTGCCCGCGCCTTTGCGTGACCGCTTCGGCTTCACCGGTCACCTCGACTTCTATGCCCCCGAGGACCTCGCGCTGATCCTCGCCCGCTCGGCCGGACTGCTGAAGGTCGACGCGGACGCCGCCGCGATTGAGGTCATCGCCGGCCGCTCCCGCGGCACCCCACGCATCGCCAACCGCCTCCTGCGGCGAGTGCGCGACTGGGCCCAGGTGCACGGCTCGGGGCGGGTCGATGTGGCCGCCACGCAGGCAGCGCTGGAACTCTTCGATGTCGACGAACTCGGACTAGACCGGCTGGACCGAGCCGTCCTCGATGCTCTGTGCCGGCGGTATGCCGGGGGGCCAGTCGGCATCGCCACCCTCGCCGTCGCGGTGGGGGAGGAGAGCGACACCGTCGAGACGGTCGCCGAGCCTTATCTGGTGCGTCAAGGCTTCATCATCCGCACCCCGCGTGGCCGGGCCGCGAGCCCGCTTGCGTGGTCGCACCTGGGGCTGACGGCGCCGGCGGGGGCGGGCATACCGCCAGCACAACAGACCCTTCCCCTGGACGATTCTGGCCCCGGTCGATTTGCGTAGTGCGAGCCCATGTCGCGCTGGCTGGAAGCGGCGGAGGAACGCGCCGAGCAGGGCGGACGTTTGGGCATGCGGCGAGGGCGAGTCGTAGACTCCCCCGTGGCCCCCGCTCGGGCCCGCTCATCTTGCACGCCCACATAAGGACTCTCCATGCACTCGGGCCTGGCTACCGCCACCGCGTCCAATGGCATACCGATGGCCAATCTGCTGCTCTTGCTGCTGCCATTGCTCTTGCTCTTTTGGATGGTGACCAATCAGCGGCGCCGGATGCGCACCGTGCAGACCATGCAGCAAGCCCTGCAGGTTGGCGATGAGGTCGTGATGACCTCGGGCCTTTTCGGGCGGATCGCCGCTTTCGAGGGCGAGAAGGTCGTGTTGCAGGTCGCCCCCGGAGTGCAATTGCGCTTTGATCGGCGCGCGATCGGGGCCAAGGCCCCGGACGCGCCGGACGCGGTCAGCCCGGCCGACGGGGTGGAGAACTGATGGCGCGCACGTCTCGACCCGATGTTGAGAAGCGGACCTTGATCGGGTTCATCCTGCTCATCGTCGCGCTGGGCGCGGTGCTCGGCGGCGCCCACTGGCGCAGTGATGCGCAATTCGCGCCGAAGCTGGGTCTGGACCTGCAGGGTGGCACGCAACTGATCCTCAAGCCGCGGCTCGTGGGGGACCAGACGGTCTCGAGCGAGCAGGTGGCGCAGGCCCGCGACATCATCGCCGAGCGCGTGGACTCGCAGGGTGTGTCGGGGTCCGAGGTCACCACGCAGGGCGCGGACAATATTGTCGTCTCGATCCCGGAGAACCCAACGCGCCAGCAGGAGGAGAACCTCCGGCGCTCGTCGGCCCTGCAGTTCCGTCCCGTGCTCGTGGCGGAGCCCACGACGCCCGTGCCGACCCCGACCGCGGGCACGCCGTCCTCGTCCAGCACCAGCGACGGCTCGACGGGCTCCTCCAGCACCAGCGACGGCTCGACGGGCTCCTCCAGCACCTCGGGCAGTTCCAGTGCGTCGACATCGTCGGCCTCGGACACCTCTTCGTCGTCGCAGCGCCGGGCGGCCGCGACCAGCACGTCGGGGTCTGAGAGCTCGACATCCGCCACCTCGTCGGAGTCCAGCACCTCGGGAAGCACCTCCACTTCCGGCTCTGGCACTGAGAGCCCCGCCACGCCGACGGCGAAGCCGACCAGCACGACGGACCAGAACTGGGTCACGCCGGAACTCATGTCAGCCCTGGCCGCGTTGAACTGCGGCGATCCGGAGGCAACCGCCGGAATCGTCGATGACCCCGCAAAGCCGCTGGTCACGTGCAGCACCGATGGCACCGAGAAGTACATCCTCGGTCCGGTCGCCGTTGGTGGCTCGGATATCACCAATGCCGTCGCGGGCTATCAGCTCGGCCCGACAGGGCAGCCGACGAATACCGTCGAGATCCAGCTGACTTTCGACTCCAAGGCCGCCAAGACCTATGGCGACCTCTCGATCGAGATGCTCAACCTGCCGTCGCCGCGCAACCGGCTCGCCTCGACCCTCGACAGCCAGGTTCTCATTGCGCCCTCCTTCAACTCCGCCATTCCCAATGGTCAGGCCTCCATCACTGGTGGCTTCGGCTTCCAGGAGGCGCAGGACCTCGCCAAGCAGCTGAAGTTCGGCGCTCTGCCGATCTCCTTCGACCTGCAGACCCGCAGCCAGATCAGCCCGACGCTCGGCGAAGAGCAATTGCGCCTCGGCCTGTTCGCCGGCCTGATCGGTCTGCTGCTCGTCGTCGGCTACTCCCTGTTGCAATATCGCGCTCTCGGCCTGGTCACGGTCGGATCGATCGTCATGGCGGCCCTGATCACCTATCTGGTGATCACCATCCTCGGCTGGGCGCAGAACTACCGCCTGGACATGGCCGGCGTGACGGGTCTGATCGTCGCGATTGGTGTCACGGCCGACTCCTTCATCGTCTACTTCGAGCGCATCCGTGACGAATTGCGTGAAGGCCGCACCCTGCGCACCGCCGTCGATGTCGGCTGGCGGCGGGCCCGGCGCACCATCCTGGTCGCCGATGGCGTGAACTTCCTTGGCGCCCTCGTGCTCTACCTGCTCGCGAGTTCGAGCGTCCGCGGCTTCGCCTTCACGCTCGGCCTTACGACGCTCATCGACATCATCGTCGTCTACTTCTTCACCCACCCGGTCGTCACCTTGCTGGCCCGCCGCCGCTTCTTCGCCGAGGGCCACCCGTGGTCCGGCGTCGACCCGGATCGCCTCGGCGCCAAGCCGAGGTATGTCGGTCGCGGCCGCTTCGCCGGCCCCGCACCCACCGGTGCGGCCACCCGGGGGGCGAGCGGGCGGCATACGGCCAGCACGACCGAAGGGAGCCGGGCATGAGCAAGTTCTCCGATTTCGGCAACGACCTCTACACCGGAAAGCGCTCGATCGACTTCGTCGGCAAGAGGCGCACCTGGTATGCCATCTCCCTCGTCGCCCTGCTGATCGCTCTGGCCGGCATGGGTTTGCGCGGCCTGAACCTCGGCATTGAGTTCACCGGCGGCTCGGAGTTCCGGGTCTCGCAGGTGAGCATCCCGGACAACTACGAAAGCACAGCGCAGGACGCCGTCCGCAGCACCGACGCCGGACAGACGGCCAAGGTCAGTCGGCTCGGCAGCGATACCGTTCGCGTCCAGACCGAGAAGCTCGACGATGCGCAGGTCAGCGACGTGCGGGACGCGCTCGCGAAGGCCTTCGACACCAATGCCGACAAGGTCAGTGCCTCCTTCATCGGGCCATCGTGGGGTGAGTCCGTCAGCAAGCAGGCGTTGCGGGCGCTCGTCGTCTTCCTCATCCTGACGATGCTCGTCATGGCGCTCTACTTCCGTACCTGGAAGATGGCGGTTGCCGCGCTCGTCGCGCTCGCGCATGACATGGTCTTCACGGTCGGCTTCTACTCCTTGACCGGCCTGGAGATCTCGCCGGCGACGATGATCGGCTTCTTGACGGTCCTCGGCTACTCGCTCTATGACACGGTCGTCGTCTTCGACAAGGTCCGCGAGAACACCCAAGAGGCCTTCGCCAACAAGCGCTCCACCTTCGCCGCTGCCGCGAACCTCGGTGTCAACCAGACCGTCGTGCGATCCATCAACACCACGGTCGTCGCGCTGCTGCCGATCGCTGCCGTGCTCGCGGTCGCCTTCACGCGCCTCGGCCCGGGCACCCTGCTCGACCTTTCCCTGGCGTTGTTCATCGGTATGGCGGTCGGTGCCTACTCCTCGATCTTCATCGCCACCCCGCTGCTCGTCAGCCTGCGGGCCAAGGAAGAGGCGGTCGTCGCGCTCGACAAGCACGCCGCCCGGGTGCAGGACAAGGTGGCCAAAGCGACGGTGGCGGCAGCGGCCCCGGCCGGCCGGGGTTCGGCGGCGGCGCCCCCGACCCCGACCGCGCGCCCGATCGGCGGCGACCCCGCCTCGGCGCTTGAGGACTCGGTCCCGGAGACGGGCGGGACGGTGACCGGTCGCGCGGTGCACAAGTATGCGCAGTCCGGTCCCCGCAACCAGCCCCGCAAGCAGCCGAAGTCCAAGCGCTGATGAGCACCGTTCAGGAGGTCGTCGCGGCCACTATTCGTGACGTCCCCGACTTCCCGAGCCCGGGGATCCTGTTCAAGGACATCGGCCCGCTCGTGGGCGACCCGGAAGCCTTCGGCGCCGTCATCGAGCACTGGCGCGGCCGGCATACAGGCAGCATCGACAAGGTCGTCGGAATCGACGCCCGCGGCTTCATCTTCGGCGGCGCCCTGGCGCTGGCGCTCGGCGTGGGGTTCGTGCCGGTGCGCAAGGCTGGCAAGCTGCCCGGGGCGACCATCGAACGGTCATACGACCTGGAGTATGGCCAGGCAACCCTGGCGGTGCAGGCCGATGCGTTGACGCCGGGGGAGCGGGTTGTCGTCGTCGACGATGTGCTGGCGACGGGCGGGACCGCGGAGGCGGCGTGCGAGCTGATTGAGCAGGTCGGCGGGGTGGTCGCCGAATTTCTCGTGGTTCTCGAACTCGTGGCGCTTGGCGGAAGGGACCGGTTGACCGGTCGCGTCGTGGAGGCCCTGGCGTCGGCCTGAGAAAAGTACCGACTACCCTCTGTTCATGGAAGAGGGCGTCACTACTCGCACCGCGCACACCCCCGCGCCGAGTCCCACCGCACGCAGCCGGGCGCGGATCCGCCTGGAGCGGCTCAGCCGGCCTCGCACCTCGACAACCAACCCCACGCTGGAACCGCTCTTCGCGCTCGTGCGCGCGAACCATCCGCGGGCCGACCTGGGGATCATCGAGCGGGCCTATGAGGTCGCCGAGCTGGCCCACCGGGAGCAGAAGCGCAAGTCGGGCGAGCCCTACATCACCCACCCGCTGGCCGTCGCCTCGATCCTCGCGGGGCTGGGTATGCCGCCCGACACGCTCGCTGCCGCCCTGCTGCACGATGTGGTCGAGGACACCGACTACCCCCTCGCCGAGATCGAGCGGCAGTTCGGCGCGGAAGTCGCCGGCATGGTCGACGGGGTGACCAAGCTCGACAAGGTCAAGTTCGGTGATGCGGCGGTCTCCGAGACGCTGCGCAAAATGGTCATCGCCATGGCCGGCGACATCCGGGTGCTCGTCATCAAGCTCGCCGACCGCCTGCACAATGCACGCACCTGGCAGTACGTCCCGGCCGCGTCCGCCGAACGCAAGGCCACCGAAACCCTCGACATCTATGCTCCGCTGGCGCACCGGCTCGGCATGAACACGATCAAGTGGGAATTGGAGGATCTGTCGTTCAAGACGCTCTATCCGAAGATCTACGACGAGATCAAGCGGCAGGTGGCCAGCAGCGCCGATGAGCGCAGCGAGTACCTCGAGAGCGTCAAGAAGGAGATCAAGGCTGACCTGTCCGAAGCGCGGGTCAAGGCGACGGTCACGGGGCGACCGAAGCACTACTACAGCGTCTACCAGAAGATGATGGCCGGCGGGCGGACCTTCGACGATATCCACGACCTGGTGGCCCTGCGGGTGCTGGTCGACACCTCGCGCGATTGTTATGCCGCCCTGGGCGCCCTGCACGCGCGGTGGAAGCCGCTGAGCGGGCGCTTCAAGGACTACATCGCGATGCCGAAGTTCAATATGTACCAGTCGCTTCATACGACCGTGATCGGCCCGGCCGGCCGACCCGTGGAGGTGCAGATCCGCACCTGGGATATGCACCGGCGGGCCGAATATGGCGTCGCGGCGCACTGGAAGTACAAGGAGAACAAGTCCACCGGCCGCCACGAATTGGCGACCAGCGATACCGGTCCGCTCGGGGATATGTCGTGGCTGAAGCAGGTCATGGACTGGCAACGCGAGACCGCCGATCCCGATGAATTCCTCGACTCGCTGCGCTTCCAGATCAACACCCGCGAGGTCTATGTCTTCACCCCGAAGGGCGATGTCCTGTCCTTGCCCGCCGGGTCCACCCCGGTGGATTTCGCGTATGCCGTGCACACCGAGGTCGGGCACCGCACGGTGGGGGCTCGCGTCGCGGGACGCCTGGTGCCTTTGGAATCGGTGCTCGAAAATGGTGATGTCGTCGAGGTCTTGACGACCAAGGCCGAGGGCGCCGGGCCGTCGCGCGACTGGCTGACCTTCGTCCGCAGCCCGCGCGCGAAGAGCAAGATCAAGCAGTGGTACTCCAAGTCACGGCGCGACGAGGCGATCGATCGAGGCAAGGACGCCATCGCCAAAGCCCTGCGCCGCCAGCACCTGCCACTCCAGCGGATGATGACCGCCGAGTCCATGACCGGCGTCGCCACGGACCTCCGCTACACCGATATCCACGCGCTCTATGCCGCGGTGGGGGAGAACCACGTCTCGGCCCAGCACGTCGTCGCCCGTCTGACCGCCGCCTTCGGTGGGGTCGAGGGCGTCTCCGAGGACACAGCGGAGGTTCAAAACCCGAATCGGCAAATGCGCGCCCGCTCCGACGACCCCGGAGTGCGCGTCAACGGGATGGATTCCAGCGATATCGTCGTGCGGCTCAAGCGCTGCTGCACCCCCGTGCCGGGCGACGCGATCCTGGGCTTCATCACCCGCGGCGATGGCATCGCGGTGCACCGCACCGACTGCACCAATGCCGGGAGCCTGCGCGCGCACCCGGACCGCCTGGTCGATGTCGAGTGGGCGCCACGCGCGGGTTCGGTCTTCCTCGTTCAGATCGTCGTCGAGGCGCTGGATCGCAACCACCTGCTTGCCGATATCACCCGGGTGCTGTCGGACAACTCCGTGAACATCCTTGGCGCCCAGGTGCATACGACCAAGAAGCGGGTGGCCTACTCCACCTTCATGTTCGAAATGGGCGACCCCGCCCACCTCGAGCACGTCCTGAACGCGGTGCGCAATGTCCAGGGCGTCTTTGACGTCACCCGCGGCGGCGCTGCCCCCACCCCCGACTTCGCCTGATCGGGCATATTGCGCGTGTGGTCCAGGGGGTTGACTAACTTCTGCTAGCAGAGGTTAGTCAAATCCGCCATCTTGCAAGGTCTGCGGATTCAACTAACGTCTGCTAGCAGAGGTTAGTCGACCCCGCCGACCCCGGCCGCCAGCACGGCGGGGCGCAGGTCGGCAGGGGGCGGGGACCAGGTGGCCGGGTCGGCGGCGACCTGATCGCCGGAGCGGATGTCCTTGACCTGGTCGCCGTCGTCGCGGGGGAACCAGACGTAGGGGATGCCGCGGCGGTCGGCATACCGGATCTGCTTGCCGAATTTGTCCGCCTTCGGCGCGACCTCGCAGGGTATGCCGCGGGCCCGCAGCGCGGTCGCGATGGCCGTGGAGTTGGCCCGCCCGGCCTCGTCGTTGACGGCGACGAGCACGGCCGCCGGGGTGGAGCGGGAGGCGCTGAGTTCGCCGGCGCCGAAGAGCAGCCCGAGGATGCGGGTGACCCCGATCGAGATGCCGACCCCGGGGTATGTCGTGCGGCCGTCGGAGGCGAGGGCGTCATAGCGGCCGCCCGCGCTGACGGTGCCCCAATCCTCGCGCCCGACCAATTGCACCTCATAGACGGTGCCCGTGTAGTAGTCGAGGCCGCGGGCGATCTTCAGATCGGCCACCACCTTGCCCGGCGCATTCGCGGCAGCGAACTCGACGACCTGCGCCAGCGACTCCAGCCCCTCGTCGAGCATCGGATTCGACACGCCGAGCGTGCGAACCTGCTCAACGAAGGAGGTGTCGGCGCTACTGATCTGCGCCAGCCGCAGGCAGCCGTCGGCCTGCTCGGCCGTCAGGCCACGCTCCAGGAGCAGCGCGCGCACCGCCTCAGCACCAATCTTGTCCAGCTTGTCGACCGCGCGCAGCGTGCCCTGCAAGTCCTTGATGCCCAGCCCGGCATAGAAGCCATTGGCGAGCTTGCGGTTGTTGACCCGGATCACGAACTCACCGATGGGGAACTTCCCGAAGACATCGGCGATCACCAGCGGCATCTCGGCCTCGAAGTGCGGCGCCAACGCCCCGACATCGACGACATCGATGTCCGCTTGCGTGAACTCCCGATACCGCCCTTCCTGGGGCCGCTCGCCGCGCCACGACTTCTGGATCTGATAGCGGCGGAACGGAAATTCCAGGGTCCCGGCGTTCTCCAAGACATAGCGCGCAAAGGGCACGGTCAGGTCGAAGTGCAGCCCCCACTTCGCGTCGCTCGCGCCGTCGGCCAGCCGCTGCACGCCATAAATTTCCTTATCCGCGTCTTCGCCCTGGCTCGCAAGCCGCTCGACCGGCTCGATGGAGCGGGTCTCGATGGAGGCGAAACCGTGAAGCTCGAAGGTCTCCCGGATGACGTCGAGGAAGCGTTGTTCGACGATGCGCTGGGCGGGGGAGTACTCCGGGAAACCGGAAATCGGGGCGATCTTGCTCACGGGCGCAATCCTCGCAAATACGGATTGGTGGCGCGCTCCCTTTCCATCGTGGTCGCCGGGCCGTGGCCGGGCAGCAGCAGGGTGGAGTCGGGCAGCGGATAGACCACTTCGCGCAGCGAGTTCCGCATCGCCACGTCGCTGCCGCCATGCAGGTCGGTGCGCCCGATCGCGCCGGCGAACAGGACGTCACCGGTGAGCATCGTGCGATCCAGGCCCTCGGGTATGCCGCCCGGCACCGCCTCGATCCCGAACATCACTGAGCCCTCGGTGTGGCCGGGGGCATGCAGGGTGCGCAGGTCGATCCCGGCAATGCTGACTCGCTCGTCATCCCCGACCGTGACGACCTCGCTCGGCTCGCTCCACGTCGCCTTCGCGCCGAACTGCTGCTCAAAGGCCAACACGAGCATGGGGTCGAGCAAGCGGATCGGGTCCTGGAGGCGATAGCGGTCCTGCTCGTGGATGTATGCCGGCAGCACCGCGGGAGCCTCGCCACCGCATACCGGAGTGACGGAATAGACGTGGTCCAGGTGGCCGTGGGTCAGGAGCACGGCGGCGGGACGCAATCGGTGTTCGGCGAAGACCGCTTGCAGGGTATCGAGCACCCCGATGCCCGGATCGACGACCAGGCACTCCTGACCGGGGGCTGTGGCGATGACATAGCAATTGGTCGCGAAGGCGGCCGCCGGGAAGCTCAACATGAACACGAGGCCCGACCCTATCCGGCGGTTATCGCGCGGTCGTGCCCGCGCGGCTCCATACACTGTGGCGCGTGACGAAGGAGCAGGAGCGCGCTCGGGCCAAGCGGCGGTATGAGCGTCAGCAGGCCAATCTGGTGCGCCAAGAGGCGGAACGAAAGAGGAATGCGCAGGTCGCGGCGGTGGTGGTCGCGCTGCTTGCGGTCATCGGCGGCTTCATTCTGCTGGCCGGGAAACTGGGCAAGGACGACAAGTCCGCTGGCGCCTCGTCCTCCTCGACCTCAGCGGCCCCTGCCTCGCTCGCGGCCGGCTGCACGGCTCCTCCCGCGGTGCCGAATACCGAGGGCAAGCTGAGCGCGCCGAGCGCGGATGAGGTGAGCGCTGTGACGGGCAAGACCGTCATCGCCCAGCTGGAAACCAACTGCGGCACAATCGAACTCACGCTGGACGGGGCCAAGGCACCCAAGACCGTGGCGTCCTTCGTCCAACTAGCGCAGGTCGGCTATTGGAAGGATGCGCCCTGCCACCGGCTCACGGTGCAAGGCATCTTCGTTCTGCAGTGCGGCGACCCCACCGGAGGCGGTTCGGGCAATCCTGGGTACGGCTACGGGATCGAGAACCCGCCGGCTGACGGCACGTATCCGCGAGGCACGGTCGCCATGGCACGAACCGATGACCCAAACAGCAATGGCGGCCAATACTTCATCGTCTACAAGGATTCCGACCTGCCGACCGATGGCGGCGGCTACTCCATATTCGGAACCGTCACGGCGGGGATGGATATTGTGGACAAGATCGCCGCGGGCGGAGTTGGAGCGGACGGCGTCGCGCCGGCGCTGCCGATCAGTACGCTCTCGGTGACGACCGAAACGAAGGGCTGAGCAGTGACCGACAACCCGAGCACCCCGGGTGCCGAGCCGACCGGACCGACCCCAGAGGTCGGGTTGACCGCGCCCGGAGAACCCGCAGTCGAGGCGGAATCATCCACCGAGGCACTGGCAGAGGACACGGTCGAGGGCGCCGCCGCACAGCCGACGGCCGAGGCATCGGTCACCGATTTCGTTGTTGAGGAGCCCGAGGCAGCACCCGAGGCCGATGTGAACTCTGCCGAGCCGGTGGCCGAGGAAGCGCCCGTTGAGGAGCCGGTCGCGCAGGAAGCGCCCGACGAGGAGCCGGTCGCGCAGGCGTCCGAGGCCCAGGCCCCACCACCGGCCGCCGCCCCCGCGGCGCCCAGCCCGAAGATGTTCGCGGCCCGACCCAAGCCACCGGCCGCGACCGTCGTCCAGGCCCACACCCCGTCGGATTCGGCGCGCTTCGGCCGCGTCGGCGAGGACGGCACGGTCTATGTCCGCGATGGCGAGGGCGAGCGGGCCGTCGGGTCCTATCCCGGCGCGGGGGCGGACGACGCCCTGCAGTACTTCGCCCGGAAGTATGACGAGTTGTATGCCGCCGCCGACCTGCTGCACCAACGCGCCGGACTGCCGGAGGTCACGAGCAAGGATCTCGCCGAGGGCCTATCGGGCCTGCGGACGCACATCGGCGAGGCCAATGTCGTCGGCGACCTCGCCGCCTTGAACACCCTTGTCGAGGGTGTCGAGTCCCAGATCAGCGTCCGCCGCGAAACCGAATCCGCCGCCCGCGCTGCCGCCCGAGCCGAAGCGCTGACCGTGCGCGAAGGACTGGTCAGCGAGGCTGAGGCGATTGCCGCGCAGCCGCTGGAGAAGGTCCAGTGGAAGACCTCAAGTGCCACCATGCGCTCCCTCCTGGACTCGTGGAAGGAGCAGCAGCGCTCGGGCGCCCGGTTGGACAAGGAGTCCGAGGCGGCCTTGTGGCAGCGCTTCTCCAAGGCGCGCAACTCCTTCGACAAGGCCCGGCGCAGCCACTTCGCCGAGGTCGAGGCGACCCGCGGCGCCGCCAAGGGCGCGAAGGAGAAGCTGGTCGCCGAGGCCGAGAAGCTCTCGACCAGCACCGACTGGGCCCCGACAGCAGGCGCCTTCAAGCGGCTGATGGACCAGTGGCGCGTCGCGGGGCGTGCCTCGCGGTCCGAGGACGACGCCCTTTGGGCCCGTTTCAAGGCCGCCCAGGACAGCTTCTTCGCGGCCAAGGACCAGGTCGTTGCGGCCGAGGACGAGGAATTCCGCAAGAACCTCGATGTCAAGCTGGGCCTGCTCGCCGAAGCCGAGAAGCTGCTTCCGGTGACGAATCTGGAGTCGGCGAAGTCCGCACTGCGCGGCATCCAAGACCGTTGGGAGGCCGCCGGCAAGGTGCCGCGCGCCGACATCGAGCGCACCGAAAAGGGCCTGCGCCGCATCGAGGCCGCGATCCGCGAGGCCGAGGACAAGAAGTGGCGCCGGACCAATCCCGAGGTCACCGCCCGGGCACAGTCGCTCGCCACCCAGCTGGAGGCTTCGGTCGCCAAACTGGAGACCGATCTCGCCGATGCCCAGGCCAAGGGCAATGCCAAGAAGATCGCCGACGTGCAGGCCAAGTTGGATGCACAGCGCGCCTGGCTCGACCAAGCTCGCGGCGGTCTGGCCGAGTTCGGCTAAGCCCACCTCGCCCCGCCGGGTCCAGTCATGCTAGGTGCGACAACAGACCCGCTGGATCGGGCCCTGCGGGACTGGCTGACCCACCTCGACGTCGAGCGCGGGCTCAGCCGGCATACCCTCGCCGCGTATCAGCGCGATGTGTCGCGCTATGTGGCACGCCTGAACGCCCTGGGCATCACCGACCCCGCCCACGTGACCAGCGCCCACGTCAGCGATCACCTCGCGGCTTTGCGCACCGGCGACGAGGACCACCCGCCGCTCGCCGCCTCCTCCTCCGCCCGCGCGCTGATCGCGGTCCGCGCCTTCCACCGCTTCCTCGCGATCGAGGGGGACCTGAGCGCTGACCCGGCCAAGCCCATCGTCCCTCCGCGCGCCGCACTGCGCCTGCCCAAAGCCATCCCGCTGGATCAGGTCGAGGCCCTCCTCGACGCGGCCGCCGTGGGGGACACCCCGGCCGCCCTGCGCGACCGGGCGGTCCTGGAGGTCCTGTATGGCGCGGGCGCCCGCGTCTCCGAGGTCGTCACTCTTGATGTGGACGACCTGGACCGGGACGGCGAGATCCTGCGGCTGCGCGGCAAGGGCGAGAAGGAACGGATCGTTCCGCTTGGGTCGTATGCCGCCGTCGCCCTCGACGCCTATCGCACCCGCGCACGTCCGGCCCTCGCGGTCCAGGGCCGCGGCACCCCTGCCCTCTTCCTCAACCAGCGCGGCGGCCGGCTAACCCGGCAAGGCATCTGGGGCCTGCTCAAGGCCGCCGCCGACCGGGCCGGCCTGGGGGAGGCGATCTCTCCGCATACCCTCCGGCACTCCTTCGCCACCCATCTGCTGGAGGGCGGCGCGGACGTGCGGATCGTCCAGGAACTGCTCGGCCACGCCTCGGTCACAACCACGCAGATCTACACCAAGGTGACGATCGCCCAGTTGCGGGAGGTGTATGCCGGGAGCCACCCACGCGCCCGCTGAGCGCGAGCGGCCTAGTTGATAAGGTCACCGGGTGGAGCAAACCGAGCAGCATCTGCCCGGCACCGAGGACGCCGAGATCGGCCAGTACGGTCCGACCGGGCGCCGGCTTCCCGCCTTCCCCGCGCCTGCGCCGCTGACCAGCCACGGTCCGGCCCGCGTCATCGCCTTGTGCAACCAAAAGGGCGGCGTTGGCAAGACGACGACGACGATCAACCTCGGCGCGGCGCTGGCCGAATATGGCCGCAAGGTCTTGCTCGTCGACTTCGACCCGCAAGGCGCGCTCTCGGTTGGCTTGGGCGTCAACAGCAACGACCTCGACGTCACGATCTACAACCTGCTGATCGAGCGCGGGCACGACATCCGCGAAGTCATCCAGCACACGCGCACGCCCAATATCGACATCGTCCCCGCGAATATCGACCTCTCCGCGGCCGAGGTCCAGCTCGTCGGCGAGGTCGCCCGCGAGCAAGTCCTGACCCGCGTGCTGCGCCCGGTCATGGACGACTACGACGTCATCCTCATCGACTGCCAGCCCTCACTGGGGCTGCTCACCGTCAACGCACTGACGGCCGCGCACGGCGTGCTCATCCCGCTGGAGACCGAATATTTCGCGATGCGCGGCGTCGCCCTGCTCGTGGAGACGATCGAGAAAATCATCGACCGGCTCAATCCTCGCCTGCAGATCGACGGCATCCTCGCGACGATGTATGACGGGCGCACCCTGCACTCGCGCGAGGTCGTGGAGTCGGTGGTGGCCCACTTCGGGGACCAGGTGCTGCATACGGTCATCTCCCGGACGGTGAAGTTCCCGGACGCGACCCTGGCGGCCGAACCCATCACGAGCTATGCCAGCGCACACTCGGGCGCCAATGCCTACCGTCAACTCGCCCGCGAGTTGATCGCCCGCGGCAGCGCCCCCTAGAGGCCGCGCCGGTGAGCCAGTCCCTCCTGCCCACGCAGGCCTATGACGCGCAGGCCGTGCCGGGCGGGGTCATCACGCGCCGAGCTCCGCAGAACTCTTTCTCGGTGCACCTCGACAATTTCGAGGGACCCTTCGATCTGCTGCTCGGCCTGATCGCCAAACACAAACTCGATATCACCGAGATCGCGCTGGCCAAGGTCACCGATGAGTTCCTCGCGCACCTGCGCACGATGCGCGAGGGCGGCGACTGGGATCTCGATCAGGCCAGCGAGTTCCTGCTGGTCGCGGCGACCTTGCTGGATCTGAAGGCGGCCCGGCTGCTGCCGCAATTGGATCCCGAGGACGAGGAGGATCTCGCGCTCATCGAGGCTCGGGACCTGCTTTTCGCCCGGCTGCTGCAATATCGCGCTTTCAAGCACATCGCCCACGACTTCGAGGAGCGTCTCGCGGTCAACCGCGCCATGGTGGCCCGTCGGGCCGGCATCGACCCGCGGTATGCCGCCCTGCTGCCCGAACTCGTCCTTGGCATCACCCCCGAACAATTGGCGATGATCGCGGCCCGGGCCCTGACCCCCAAGGCCGCGCCGACGGTCGGACTCGACCACTTGCACGCCCCAGCCGTCAGCGTCCAAGAACAGGCGGCCATCATCGGCACGCGGCTGCGACGCGCCCAGGTGGCGACCTTCCGCACCCTGGTCGCCGATGCCGAGTCGACCCTGGTCATCGTGGCGCGCTTCCTCGCGGTGCTGGAGCTTTATCGCGAGGCGAGCATCGCCTTCGAGCAAGCAGAAGCCTTGGGGGAGTTGACGATTCGCTGGACAGGCAGCGATGAGGGCGAGATCTCCGTGAGCGACGAATTCGACGACATCCCCGCCGAACCGGCGAGGAAGGACCAGTCATGACGCAGGACCCGGTGCCTCCGGAGGAGACCGACGACGGACCGCTGGCTTTGGACATCGACGCCATGCCCGGCGGTGCGAAGGCGGCCATCGAGGCCATCCTCATGGTCACCGACGAGCCAGTGACCCCGGTCGCCCTCGCGACCGCCCTGGAGGTGACGCTCGAGCAGGTGCTGGGCCACCTCGCCACCTTGGAGCAGGAGTATGCGGACCGCGGCTTCGCCCTGCGCGAGGTCGCCGGCGGCTGGCGGATCTACAGCCGCCCAGAGTATGCCGCGGCCGTCGAGCGCTTCATCCTCGAGGGCGCGACCGCCAAGCTGACGCAGGCCTCCCTGGAGACCTTGGCCGTCGTGGCCTACCGCCAACCGATTTCCCGGGGACGGATCGGAGCGGTACGTGGGGTCAATGTCGATGGCGTCGTGCGCACTCTGCTTGCCCGCGGCCTGATCGAAGAGGTTGGGTCGGAGCCGGAGTCCGGTGCCTTGCTCTATGGCACCACGGGATACTTCCTCGAACGACTCGGCCTGCGTGATCTGGCCGAGCTGCCCGCATTGGCCCCCTATCTGCCCGAGGTGGATGTCTTGGACGAACTCGCCGAACAGGGACGCGCATGACGCCCCCGAAGCCCCGCGGCGGCGGTAGCAGCAGTGGCGGCGGTGGTCGCGGCGGCAGCAGCGGCGCCGGTGGCCGCGGTGCGCGCGGTGGCCGGTCCGGAGGGCCGAGCGGCGGGACGGGCGGCATACCCGGGCGGCGGCGGGGACCACAGCATGCCGGGACGACCAAGAAGAGCCAGCCGACCCGCATACCCAAGGAGCCGGCACGGCCGCAGATCGATGTGCACGATCCGGAGGGCATCCGACTGCAAAAGCTGCTCGCCGCGTGCGGGATCGGCTCGCGCCGAGCCTGCGAGCAGCTGATCAGCGAGGGTCGGGTCGAGGTCGACGGGCAGATCGTCACGGAGCTCGGCGTGCGGGTCGATCCGTCGCGTCAGCTGATCCATGTCGACGGAGTGCGGGTCCAGACCGACCCGGAGAAGGTCTATCTCGCCTTCAACAAGCCACTCGGCGTCGTCACGACGATGCAGGACGATCTCGGCCGGCCGTGCGTCGGGGACTATGTCGCGGGCCGCCGCGAGCGACTCTTCCACGTCGGTCGGCTCGATGCGGACACCGAAGGCCTGCTGCTGCTCACCAATGACGGTGAGCTCGCCAACCGGCTGGCCCACCCGTCCTATGGCGTGCTGAAGACCTATGTCGCGCAAATTCCCGGCCCGGTGCCGCGCGATCTCGGCAAGCAATTGCGCGCCGGGGTGGAGTTGGACGACGGGCCCGCAAGCGTCGACAGCTTCAAGCTCGTGGATTCCTTCCCCGGCAAGGCGGTCGTCGAGGTGGTGCTGCACGAGGGTCGCAATCACATCGTGCGGCGCCTGCTCGAGGCCGTTGGCCACCCGGTCGTCGCGCTGGCGCGCACCGAGTTCGGTCCGGTGCGGCTCGGGGCGACCAAGGCCGGCAAGTTCCGCGCCCTCAGTGCCCAGGAGATCAGCGCGCTGTATGACGCGGTGGGTCTGTGAGCGCTGAGCGCCGGCGGCTGCCTGCGCCTGTGCTGCCGCAGCGCGTGCACATCATCGGCTCAGGCCTGATCGGCACCAGTTTGGCCATGGCCCTCGTGCGGGCCGGGGTCGTTGTCAGCGTCGCCGACGCCTCGCCGACCAATGAGGCGCTGGCCTCGGACTTAAGCGGTGCCCGCCTCGGGGCGGGCGATCCGGTCGACCTGGTCGTCGTCGCGACTCCGCCGGATGTGACGGCGCAGGTCATCACGGCCGCGCTGGCCGAGTGGCCGAATGCGGTGGTCACCGATGTCGCGTCGGTCAAGGAGATCGTGCAGGCCGAGCTCGTGGCCATCGGCGTGAAGGGCCTGGAGAGGTATGTCGGCGGGCACCCGATGGCCGGTCGCGAGCGGTCCGGGGCGATTGCCGCGCGCATCGACCTTTTCGAGGGGCGCCCCTGGGTCGTGACGGCCGGGGAGGGGAGCAGTGACGAGGCCGTCGCGCTGGTGCGCGGCATCGCCGAGGCGACCGGTGCGGTCGTCCGCCTGCTCACACCCGCCGAGCATGACGCCGCGGTGGCCGCGGTCTCGCATGTTCCGCAGGTGGTTGCAAGCCTGGTCGCCGCGCGATTGGCCGACCTCAGCGAGGACGCTGTTGGCTTGTCCGGCACGGGGATTCGCGATGTCACCCGCATCGCAGCGAGCGATCCGGTGCTGTGGACGCAGATCCTGACCGGCAACGCACGGGCCGTCGCCGACGTGCTGCGGGGCCTCGCCGACGACCTCGGACAGGTCGTCGCCGCCCTCGACGCGCTGGCCACGGGCACCAGCGCCGAGGGCCGGATCGGGGCTCCCGGCGCGCGGGCGGTGCTCGCCACCGCCATCGCCAAAGGCAATACCGGCCACGCGCGGATTCCGGGCAAGCACGGGGCGGCGCCCGCGGCGTATAGCATCGTCACCGTCCTGATCCCGGACCAACCTGGCCAGCTCGGGCGGCTTTTCCAGGATGTCGGCGACGCCGGCATCAACCTCGAAGAGCTCAACCTCGAGCACAACCTCGGTCAGCCCTTCGGCCAACTCGAGCTGTCGGTCCTGCCGGCCGTCGCCGGCGAATTGGCGCAGTGGCTCACCGGGCGTGGCTGGCGCATTCATGCCTGAGCCCGACCACTACGCTGCCGCCATGTCCGATCCCATCGTCGTCGCCATCGATGGCCCCTCCGGCTCCGGCAAGTCCTCCGTCGCCAAGGCGGTGGCCGCGCACTTCGGCTATGGCTATCTCGACACCGGCGCCATGTATCGCGCCGTCACGCTGTGGTGCCTGCGCACCGGCGTCGACCTCGCCGACCAGGAGGCCGTCGTCGCGGCGGCGGAGGACTTGCCGCTCGGGCTCGGGGTCGATCCCGAGGAGAGCACCGTGGAACTGGACGGCGAGGATGTCGCCGACGCCATCCGCACCAGCGAGGTATCCAGCGTCGTGTCCGCCGTCGCGACCAATCTCGGGGTCCGCGCCGTGCTGCAACAGGCGCAACGCGACCTGATCGAGTTGATCGCCGACGACTTCGGCGGGGTGGTCGCCGAGGGCCGCGACATCACGACGGTCGTGGCGCCGGACGCGGCGGTGCGCATCCTCCTCACGGCTTCGGAGGCGGCGCGGCTCGCGCGCCGCAGCACCCAGTTGCATGGCAGCGCCGATGCGGCGACGGTCGCGGCCACCCACGATGAGGTCGTGCGGCGGGACCGCGATGACTCGACCGTCTCGCAGTTCACCCAGGCCGCGGACGGCGTCGTGCTCCTGGACACCTCCGATCTCGACTTCGAGGGCAGCGTCGCCGCCGCGATTGCCGTGGTGACGGCGGGCCTAGAGGCCCTGCCTGCGGACAGCCCGTCCGCGTGAGCAGCCCCGACTCGTGGCGGGCCGGCTGGGCCCGGCCGGTCGGTGCGGCGATCTTCCGCACGCTGTATGCCGGTCGCTCCGTCGGCGCCGCCCATGTGCCCCGTTCGGGCCCGGTGATCCTCGCGGCCAATCACACCGGCTTCCTCGACGGCGCCGTGATCGTCGGGCTCGCGCCGCGGCCGGTGCACTTCCTCGTCTATGACAAGTCCTTTGAGCGCTGGGTTGGGTCGATCCTGCGGGCCTCGGGCCAGATTCCGTTGGCGATGGATCGTGGCGCCCGGGCCGGGCTGCATGCCGGGCTCGACGTCCTGTCTCGTGGGGGAGTGCTGGGCATCTTCCCGGAGGGGGCGCGCGGGCGAGGGGACCTCGCCGATGCCGAGCGAGGAGTGGCCTGGTTGGCCATCCAGTCGGGGGCGGACGTCATACCCACGGCTTGTCTGGGCACGCGGGCCACGGGTGCGCTCGCGGACTCGGTGCCGGCGCCGCGCTCGAAGCTGGTCGTGGACTTCGGGGAAGCGTTGGCGTTCGACATCCCACAGGGCGTGCCGGGGCGCCGTCGCGTCCAACTGGTCGCGGACCAGATCCGCGAGGGGCTCGCGGCGCACGTTGCGGCGGCATCCCGGGAGCACGGCATACCCCTGCCTGAGGATGTGCCGCCCGACCTGTGGGACTGACGGCTGGCGTGTCGGGCCGCGGCTTCGGATACGGGACACTGGAGGTATGACGAGCACCCCGCCGCCCACCGGCCCGGACGAGCAGGCCCTCGATGCCGCCCTGCGGGTCGGCCTGGACGACTTCGACCTGACCGAAGAGGACCGCGCCCTCCTCGACGGTGACGGCCTGCCGGGCGAGGACGGTCCGACCACCGAACTGCTGCCCGTGGTCGCCATCGTCGGGCGGCCCAATGTCGGCAAGTCCACCCTCGTCAATCGCATCCTGCGCCGCCGCGAGGCGGTTGTCGAGGACGTGCCGGGCGTGACCCGGGACCGGGTCTCGTATGAAGCCGAATGGGCGGGCCGCCGTTTCACCATCGTCGACACAGGCGGGTGGAGCATCGACGCCACCGGCATCCACCTGCGGGTCGCCGAGCAAGCCGAGGTCGCTGTCGATTTGGCGGATGTCGTCATGTTTGTCGTGGACGCGAAGGTCGGGGCGACGGACGACGACGAGGCGGTCGTGCGGATGCTGCGTCGCTCCGGCAAGCCGGTCGTTCTCGTCGCCAACAAGGTCGATGATGACCGCTTCGAGGCCGACGCGATGGCCCTGTGGAATCTGGGGTTGGGGGAGCCGTATGCCGTTTCCGCCCTCCACGGCCGCGGCTCCGGTGATGTGCTGGACCGGGTGGTCGAGTTGCTGCCCGAGCGCTCCCAGGTCCCGGCCTCGGGTGCCGAGGGGGGCCCCCGCCGGGTGGCCCTGATCGGGCGCCCGAATGTCGGCAAGTCCTCGCTGCTGAACAAACTGGCCGGCGCCGAGCGGGTTGTCGTCGACGACCTGGCGGGCACCACCCGCGACCCGGTCGACGAAGTCATCGAGATCGGCGGCGTGCCGTGGCGCTTCGTCGACACCGCGGGCATCCGGCGCCGCGTCCACCAGACGCAGGGCGCGGACTTCTACGCCTCGCTGCGCACGCAGGGCGCCTTGGAGAAGGCCGAAATCGCCGTCGTCCTGATCGACGCGGGCACCTCCATCACTGAGCAGGACATTCGCGTCGTCCAGCAGGTCATCGACGCCGGGCGGGCGCTGGTCATCGCCTACAACAAGTGGGACACCCTCGATGAGGAGCGCCGCTACTACTTGGAGCGGGAGATTGAGCGCGAGCTGGTGCAGGTGCCGTGGGCGCCGCGGGTGAACATCTCGGCCCGGACCGGGCGGCATACGGACAAGCTCGTCCCGGCTCTCGAGGGCGCGCTGGAGTCGTGGGACCGGCGCATCCCGACCGCCCGTCTCAACGCCTTCCTCGGCGAGGTCGTCGCCGCCCACCCCCACCCCGTGCGCGGCGGCAAGCAACCACGGATCCTGTTCGGCACCCAGGCCGGCACCCGCCCGCCCCGCTTCGTGCTCTTCGCCTCGGGCTTCCTGGAGGCCGGCTACCGCCGCTTCCTGGAGCGGCGGCTGCGCGAGGAGTTCGGCTTCGAGGGCACCCCGATCGAGGTCTCGGTGCGTGTGCGGGAGAAGCGGAAGCGCTGAGGCGTCACCCGGACACCGCGGCTGCAGCCAAGGTGACCAAGGCACTCGCTCCGGTCACGCCGAGCAGTCCGGCCAGGTCGGTTCGGTGCCGCACGCCATACACGGGCGCGACCAGCGCCGCGGCGAGACCCGGGACCACGAAGTGCCCGCCGAGGGCGTTCGTGGCCCACGTGACGCCGACCCCGACCGCGGTCAGCAGGCCCGCGGGGTGCCGCGTGGTCGGCCGACGGACCATCGTGGAGGCGAGGGTGCCCGCGAGGACGGCGACGCCGGCGTACCAGATCGCGTGACCGGCCAGTTCGTCCCACAGATGGGCGGTCGCGGACGGCTTGGCGTTGCCGATCGAGTGGCGCTCAGGTGGATTCCGTGGCCTTGGGTATAGAGCAGCGCTCCGATCCCGAGGCTGATCCAGTGTGCCGTCGACGCCCGCGCCGCGCGCATCGTCGCGGCGGCCAGGGCGAGCACGACGTAGGGCAGGAGCAGATCCAGCCAGTCGACCCAAGTGGTCGCGCGCCAGCGCTACGTCCCCGTCGGCAGGAGCCCGAGATGGTGCAGCAGCGCGTATGCCGCGCCGGTCCCCAGGAGCAGTCGCGGATAGGTGGGTTCCACCTCGGCGTTGGCCTCCTCCTGGTTCATCCGCCCATTCTCCTGTTACGCACCGCCCGCGCGACCGGATTCGGGGCTGGGCGGGGGAGTGAGGTAAGGTTTCACCGCCTCCCGCTCGCGGGAGGCATTGCCACGGGCTGTGGCGCAGCTTGGTAGCGCACTTGACTGGGGGTCAAGGGGTCGCAGGTTCAAATCCTGTCAGCCCGACGTAAAAGCCCAGGTGAGAGCAGGTTTCTCGCCTGGGCTTCATCATGTCCCGTGGTCGCTTTTCGTGGTCCCCCTCTGGTCCCCCTGGAGTGGCGCCGGACGATCGCCTGTGGACAGCCGGACCGCCTCGGCCCGCTTCCCTGTGGATAAGGGGACCAAAAGGGGACCAGAACTCCTGCGCGGCCACTCGCACCGCCGCCGCCGCACATCACAGTCCCCTGGCTGACGGGCCGCTGCACCGAGCCTGTTTGCGTTGTCCGGCGGCGGAAAGGAAGGCATTGGCCTGCTCGGCCGCCGAGGCGAGATGCCGGTCGTCGGGGTGAAGGTAGCCGCGGATGGTTTCCATCGAGGCGTGCCCAAGGATGTCTTGGAGCACATGCGGCGGGATGCCGGCGTCGGCCATCCAGGTCGCTCCGGTATGGCGCAGGCCGTGCCGGGTGAGGTCGGGCAGTCCGAGCCCTGCGACGACACTGTCTGAACCGCCCCGGGTTCGGTGGAGAGTCAGGCGTTCTTCCTCGACGGTCGTCGGGGAAGGGTTGTGGGCAGCGTAGTAGGTGTTCTCGTACTCGACGGGTGGGATGTCGCCGGTCCAGCCGTGGAGGCGTCGCTGGTTGTACCAGTCGACCCAGCGCAGGACTTCGAACTCGACGTGTCGAGGGTGCGCCACGGCCCGAGGCGGCGGATGACCTGGGTCTTGAAGAGCCGGTTGAGTGCCTCGGCGGCGGCATTGTCGTAGCTTTAACCGGCTAATCGCAGCGGACTTCTTTCCGGTTCGGCCCTTTTCGTTGTTTGCCTCACATGGCGGTCGGGTGTGTCGCGGTGTCGTCGATCAGGGCGGTGAGGCGGTGGATGAGTCGGAGGTGTCGTTCGGTC
>JAIUPO010000008.1 GCA_020160805.1 Actinomycetota bacterium
GTACGCCGCGGTGTTCATCGACGCGATCTATGTCAAGGTCCGCGACGGGCAGGTCGGCAACCAGCCGTTCTACGCGGTGATCGGGGTCGACCTGGCCGGGCGCCGCGACGTCCTGGGTCTGTGGGCCGGCCAGGGCGGCGGGGAGTCGGCGAAGTTCTGGCTGGCGGTGCTGACCGACCTGAAGAACCGTGGCGTGCGGGACATCTTCTTCCTGGTCTGTGACGGCCTCAAAGGCCTGCCGGACTCGGTCGCCGCGGTCTTCCCGGCCACGATCGTGCAGGCTTGTGAGGTTCCCCCCGGACCGTGGAGGCATCGACAATGAGGATCGAGATGCCGGAGAAGCGGAAGAAGCACGACCGGGAGTTCCGTGAGGGAGCTGTCCGGATCGTCGAAGAGACCAACAAGCCGATCGCGCAGGTTGCCCGTGACCTCGGCTTGAACGAGGGCACTCTGGGTAACTGGGTGACTCGTGCGCGCCGAGGCCGACGGCAGCCGCGGCCTATCCCGCGATGATGTCGCCGAGTTGAAACGGCTCCGCGCCGAAGTCGCGGAGTTACGGATGGAGCGTGATGTCCTCAAGCGATCCGTGGTCCTGTGGGTGAAGGAGGCGACGAAGTGAGCGTGGCCCGCTTCATCGCCGACCAGAGGACCAAGCACCGAGTGCCGCACACCATCGTCTGTGCCCTGTTGGGGGTCTCCCTGGCGTGGTTCTACAAGTGGCGGGCCCGAGCCACCGGTCCGGCCGCCGACTCGGGCCTGCACACCACACGAGATCTGCGCCGCGACACCGTCGACCGCGCGGTCGCGGTGGCGTTCCGGAAGGCCCGCGGGGTGCACGGCTCACCCCGGCTGGTCCATGACTTGCGCGACGACGGCTGGACCGTCAGCGAGAAGACGGTCGCGGCCTCGATGCGCCGTCAAGGGTTGGTCGCCCGCCGGATCCGGCGCCGTAACGGCCTGACTAGGCAGGACAAGGCCAAAGCGCCGTTCCCCGACCTGCTCCGACGCGACTTCACCGCCGACCGCCCGAACAGCCGGTGGGTTGGTGATATCACTGAGATCCCGACGGGAGCCGGGAAGCTGTACCTGGCGACCGTAATCGACCTGTACTCCCGCCGCCTCCTGGGTGCCGCGACCTCGCTGCACCCGGACGCCGACCTCGCCGGTGCGGCGATCCGGATGGCCGTCACGGCCCGCGGCGGCGTGGATGCGGTCAACGGGACCGGCTGGCGCATTAACGAGAGTCAGCGGGTCGTTTTCCACACGGACAGGGGCTCGACCTACACGGCGGCCTCGTTCACCGGCCTGTGCCGACGCCTGGGTGTTCGCCAATCCATGGGCCGGGTCGGATCGTGTTTCGATAACGCCGCCGCGGAGGCGTTCTTCTCCTCCCTGGAATGGGAAGTCCTCTCCCGCAACACCTTCGCCGACACCCACGCCGCGCAAGCGGCGGTGTTGGACTGGTGCTACGGCTTCTACAACCACACCCGCCGACACAGCTCGGCTGCCATGATGAGCCCCATCAACTACGAAAACGCTGCGGCCCCCGACCGGGAAGCCGCATAACCAAGCCCTCCACGAAACGGGGGGAACCACACGGGCATACCCGACCCCGATCGTGGAGGTCTGCCTCGTCAGCTCACTGACCCGGCTGGAGCGTGCGGTGGACGCCGCGCTCTATCGACTCGGGCAGGAGGCGCTGACCAATGCCCTGCGACACGCCCGCCGTGCGAGCTACGTGCTGGTTGAGCTGCACCGCGAGGGCGGGAGCGTCAGGCTTCGGGTCAGTGATGACGGGAAGATACAACCGGGGGCGACCCCGGAGCCCGGCTTCGGCCTCCTGGGTATGACCGAGCGCGTGCACCTGCTGGGCGGGACGCTGCGCGCCGGTCCGGCGCCCGAAGGCGGCTGGGTGGTCGAGGCCGTGCTTCCGGCGCAGGTTTCGCCATGAGCATTCGCATCGTCGTGGCCGATGACCAGGATCTGATCCGGACCGGGCTGGTGATGATCCTCGGTGCCCAGCCCGAGCTTGAGGTCGTGGGGGAGGCGGCAGACGGGCTCACGGCGCTCGAATTGGCCCGACGGTTGCGTCCCGACGTCCTGCTCGTGGACATCCGGATGCCCGGCGTGGACGGCATCGAGGTGACGCGGCGCCTCGCCGGGCCGCAGGTTGTCGACCCGATGGCCGTCGTGGTCATCACCACCTTCGACCTCGATGAGTACGTCCTCGGCGCCCTGCGCGCCGGCGCGCGCGGACTCCTGCTCAAGGATGCCGGGCCGCACCTGCTGGTCCAGGCCATCCATGCTGCGGCGACCGGGGACGCATTGATCGCGCCCAATGTCACCCGCCGCTTGCTGGCGGCCTTCGCCGACCACGCGCCGGTGGCGCCCGTTCAGCCCATCGACCCGCTCACCGAGCGAGAAGAGGAGGTCCTCGCCCTGGTGGCGCTCGGGCGGACCAATGCCGAGATCGCCGGCGAACTCTTCATCAGCCTGAGCACCGTCAAGACCCATGTCGCCTCATTGCTGACCAAGCTCGGGGCTCGCAACAGGGTCGAGATCGCGATCTGGTCCTATGACACCCGGCGGACGCGAGGACGATAGGGGACGCCGATCCGGCCGCCGGTCGTGGGGATGCTGCTGCCCGGGACGCAGGCCCGCAGTAGGGTGGGCGCTGCCAGTCGTACTCCACATGTGGAGTCAGGGAACCCGGTGCGAATCCGGGACTGACGCGCAGCGGTGAGGGGGACGGCTCGAGCACGTCAGCAATGACAGCCACTGGGGACGCCACCCTGGGAAGGCGCTCCGAGCCGAACGAACCCGAGTCCGAAGACCTGCTGGCCCTCGCGACGCCCGTCGCCGAGTCACATGCGAGCCCCGCGCAAGGGTTCCTGGCCCGAAGGGGTAGTGGTGTCCGTCATTCGCGAACGCGCCGACCGATGCCCGGGGGCATATCGCCCGTGGCCGGCCGAGGATGGGTGGCTGGTGCGGCTGCGCCTGGTCGGCGGCCGGATATCGAAGCGCTCGCTGAGCGCGCTCTCGGCGGTTGCGCAGGAGTTCGGAGACGGCCGGGTATACCTGACCGGCCGGGCCAACCTGCAGGTGCGAGCCTTCCCCGGCTCGTCCGCGGGTCTGAGCGAGTCGGCGCTCGCGGCTCTGCGCGGCACTGGATTGCTGCCGAGTCGCACGCACGAGCTGGCGCGCAACATCATGCTCTCGCCACAATCCGGTCTGGCCGGCGGCCGCGCGGACCTGCGCTTCCTGGCCGCCGACCTGGACCGGCTGATCTGTGTCGATCCCGTCCTGGCCGCCCTGCCGGGACGATTCCTCTTCGTCCTGGACGACGGTCGCGGCGACCTGCTCGACCGGCCCGCCGACCTCGGCCTGGTCGCCCTGGACCACCAGCGCGGGCAAGTGCGCATCGGCGCGGGCTGGGCCGAGGTGGTCTCGCTGGATAGGGCCGCGCTCCGACTGGCCGCGCTGGCCGCAGCCTTCCTGCACGCCCGCGGCAGTGGCGCATCCGCGCCCTGGCATATCCGGGAACTCGCCGCACCGGCGATCGCCACGAGCCTGGCACCCGTCGCGGATCCAGACCCGCTGTTGCCGCGCCCGCTCGCTCCGCTTCCCTACGGCCCGGTCCCAGGGGGCCGGCACCAGCCAGCGCCCGAGACCGGTCTTGACGGCGCCGCCATCGCGGCCCTGACCGGCGCCTACAGCCCCACCGACCTGACGGCCACTTCCGACGCCGACGACCACCCCACCACTGACGCCGCCACCACCACCACCGACGCCGCCACCGACCTGATCGTCACCCCCTGGCGCGGCATCCTGATCCCCGAAGGCGAGCGCCATGAGTGACCTCCGTCGGCCACCACGGCGCTACCCCTATATCGATGACGGCCCGGCCATCTACCTCGACTCCTTCGCCACCATCCGCCGCGAGGCCGACCTGAGCTCGGTGCCGGCCGACGCCGAACGGCTGGCGGTCCGGATGATCCACGGCAGCGGGCAGGTCGACCTGGCGCGGGACCTGCTCATCCATCCGGCTGTCGTCGGTGCTGCCCGCTCGGCACTGACGGCCGGGGCCTCGATCCTGTGCGACGCCACCATGGTCGCCACCGGCATCACCCGCTCCCGGCTGCCCGCGGACAATGCGGTGCGTTGCCTGCTCAACGACGAGCGGGTGCCGGAGTTGGCTCGGCGTTGGTCCACGACGCGCACCGCCGCGGCCCTGTCGCTGTGGCGACCGCACCTGTCCGGTGCGGTGGTCGCCATCGGCAATGCCCCCACGGCCCTCTTCCACCTCTTGGAGATGATCCTGGACGGCGCGCCCCGCCCCGCCGCCATCGTGGGCTGCCCGGTCGGCTTCATCGGCGCGGCCGAGTCCAAGCAGGCCCTCGTGGACCTGCATGCCGATCACGGCATCGACATCCCCTATGTCACCGTTCGCGGCCGCCGGGGCGGCTCGGCGATGACCTCATCCGCGCTGAACGCGCTGGCCCAGGAGCAGGAATGAGCGGGCGCTTCACCGTCGTCGGCATCGGCCCCGGAGATCCGGAACTGGTCACCGTCAAGGCCGTGCGAGTCATCGGGGCGGCCCAGGTGGTCGCCTACCACGCGGGGGTGAGCGCGCAATCGCACGCCCGCCGGATCGCCGCCGATCTCTTCCCGCCGGGAGTGATCGAGGAGGAACTGCGCTATCCCGTCACCAGCGGCAGCACCGACCATCCGGGCGGCTATCTCGGGGCGCTGTCCGACTTCTATCAGCGGTGCACGCAGCGGCTTGCCGAGCACCTGGACGCCGGGCGCGATGTCGCTCTCCTGGCCGAGGGCGACCCGCTCTTCTACGGCTCCGCGATGTACCTGCACGACCGCTTCAAGGACCGCTACGAGACGCTCGTCGTCCCCGGCGTACCGGCCTTCGCCGCCGCGACCGCCGCCATCGCCCACCCGCTGGTGCGCCAGGACGATGTGCTGACCGTGCTGCCCGCAACCCTGCCCGAGCCGGAGCTGGCCCGGCGGCTGGCCGACACCGATGGCGCCGTGATCATGAAGCTCGGCCGCACCTTCCCGGCGGTGCGCGCAGCCCTGGAACAGGCCGGCCGCCTGCACGGTGCCTGGTATGTCGAGCGCGCCTCCCAACCCGAGCAGCGGTGGCTGCCGGTCAGTGAGGTGGATCCGGATTCGGTTCCCTACTTCTCCCTGATCGTGGTGCCCGGTGACGCGGCGAATCCGCCCGACGGAGCCCGGCTGCGCCAGGCGAGCGGCGCCGCTGCGCCGACGAGCCGGACGCCGGCTGCCGCGGCCGAGGTGCTGGTGGTCGGATTGGGCCCGGGTCCGCAGGACTGGCTGACCCCGGAGGCCTCCGCGGCGCTGGCGCAGGTCACGCACGTGGTCGGCTATGGCCCCTACGTCCAGCTTGTGCCGCAGCGCGCCGGTATGACGCGCCACGCCTCCGGCAATACGGTCGAGATCGACCGGGCCCGGCACGCCCTGGACCTGGCCAAGGCCGGGGAGAAGGTCGCGGTGGTCTCCGGTGGGGATGCCGGAGTCTTCGGGATGGCCGCAGCCGTCTTCGAGGCGGCGCAGGATCCGGCATACCGGGAGATCGCCATCCGGGTGCTGCCCGGCGTCAGCGCCGTGCAGGCCGTCGCCGCTCGAGCCGGTGCGCCGATCGGCGCGGACTTCGCCGTGGTCTCGCTCTCGGACCGGCTCAAGCCGTGGGCCGTGGTGGAGCAGCGGCTGCGGGCGGTGGCGCAGGCCGATCTGGTGCTGGCCATCTACAACCCGGCCTCCCGATCGCGCACCCACCAACTCGCGCGGGCGCAATCGCTGCTCTTGGAGCATCGCCGGCCGGAGACCGTGGTGATCATCGGGCGCGACATCGGCCGCGACGACGAGTCGCTGACGGTCACCACCCTGGCCGAGCTCGACCCGGCCGCTGTCGACATGAAATGCCTGCTGATCGTGGGCGCGGACGCGACCCGCGTCGGACACGCGGGCGTCTGGACGCCCAGATCCGTCCCGGCGATGAGCGAATGACCATCCACTTCGTCGGTGCCGGACCGGGCGCCGCGGATCTGCTGACCGTGCGCGCGACCCGACTGCTGGCCGCCGCGCAGCTGGTCCTCTATCCCGGCACCTATCTGGACCCGCAGGTGCTCAGCCATGTCACTCCGGGCGCCGAACTGGTCGACACCCAAGGCCTCGACCTTGATCGGATCACCGCCCGACTGATCTCGGCGCACCGCTGCGGGCAGCAGGTCGTGCGCTTGGCCTCGGGGGACCTGTCCCTCTACTCCGCACTGGCCGAGCAGACCCGGCGCCTCGATGCAGCCGGCGTCCCGTGGGATGTCACCCCGGGGGTGCCTGCCTATGCCGCCGCCGCGGCCGCGGTGGGCCGCGAGTTGACGGTGCCGCTGATCACCCAATCAGTGGTGCTCACACGGGCCCAGGCGCGCTCCACCGTGATGCCGCCGACCGAATCGCTGGCCGCCTTCGCGGCAACCGGGTCCACCCTGGTGCTGCACCTGGCCATCACCCGCACCCGGGAACTGATGCGCGAGCTGGCGTCGGCATACGGCCCGGACACCCCGGTGGTTGTGGTCCACCGCGCCAGCCAGCCGGAGGAACTGGTGTTGCGCGGCTCCATCGCCACCATCGCCGAGCAGGTCGAGGCGGCCGGCCTGCGACAGGCCGCGGTCATCCTGGTCGGGCGCGCCCTCGACCCCACCGGGGGCGGCGAGTCCTATCTGTATGACGCGCGGCGCGCGCGCTCGGGCACCCCAGCCGGCTCGGGCACCCCAGCCGGCCCGAGCGACTCGGTCACCTCGGCCGGGTCAGCGCCCACTGCGTGACCGCGCGGGCCGGGGTCCAGCCGGTATAGCTGCCGATCGGCGCGGCGATCTCCACCGCGATCCGCGTCAACTCGCCGCCGTGCTGGGCGTACAGCTCGCCCAGCAGACGCTCGGTCTCCAGCGTCACCCCATGAACGACGAGCCGCCCACCGGCCGGGAGGGCACTCAGGCACCGCGCCATCACCCCGGGCGCACTGGCGCCGCCGCCGACGAAGATCGCCGACGGTTCGGGCAGACCTGTCAAGGCCTGCGGAGCCTGGCCGAGGACCACTCGCAGAGCGGGCACGCCGAGCGCGGCGGCATTCCGGGCGATCCGAGCGGCCCGCTCGGGGACCGCCTCGATCGCGGTGGCGGTGCAGCTGGGGTGGGCGCGCATCCATTCGATGCCGACCGAGCCGGCGCCGGCGCCGACATCCCACAGGTGCTCTCCAGGCACGGGCGCCAGCCGGGCCAGGGCGCTGGCGCGCAGGTCGCGCTTGGTCAGCTGGCCGTCGTGCTCGAAGAGGTCGTCGGGCAGGCCGGCCACCCAGCCGCCGTGAGTTGGTCCGACCAGCTCGAGACCGATGATGTTCAGTCGGGCAGCCGGCCCCTCCCAGCCCGCCGCCAGCGCCTCGGTGCGGGAGAAGTCCGTGGTGCCCAGATCCCCGAGCACGTGCATCCGGCTGGCGCCATAGCCGCAGTCCCGCAGCAGCTCGGCCACGAGCTGTGGGGTGGACTCGTCCGCGGAGAGGACGAGCACCCGGCGCCCCGGCGCGAGCTCGCGCAGCACGGCCGCCGGGTCGCGTCCGACCACGCTGACCACGGCGCAGGACTGCGCCGACCAGCCAAGCTCGGCCCGGGCCAGGGCGATCGAGGACAGGGCCGGGATGATGCGCACCCGCTCGGGCCCGAGCAACTCGATCAGGGTGGAGCCGATCCCGAAGACCAAGGGGTCGCCGGAGGCCAGCGCGACGATCTCGGCTCCCGTCGTTCCGGCACTGTCGAGATGCTCCAGCATGGCGGGCAAGTGCTCACGCAGGGGCGAGGGCCAGGGCTGACGCACCTGCCCCCGCCGCGGCGGGATCAGCGCCAAGTGCCGGTGGCCGCCGAGCACGACTCGCGCATCCAGCACGATCTGCTGCTGCACGGTGCTCAACCCGGCCCACCCGTCCGCGCCCATCCCGAGCACGGTCACGGCGGGTAGGAGCCGGGGGGGATTGGTTTCGGACACGAGGACGCACGCTATCGTGAGGCCACAGCACGAGGTGCCTCGCAGGCACCGCCATCGGAAAGGGTGGCGGCCGCCGACGAGGAGAATCTGGGAAGCCGGTGAAAGTCCGGCACAGGCCCGCTGCGGTGAATCCGGCCCCATCTCGGGGACCGGACAAGTCCGAAGACCGGCCTCGCGCGCGTCCATGTCCTTGGCGATCGAGCGGGAGCCTCAGATGCCGGTGCACTACCCCTTTTCCGCCGTCCTCGGATGCGCAGCCGGCGGTGACCAGGCCCTTGATGATCAGGCCCTCGATGACCAAGCCGTGGATGACCGAGGCCTGGACGACATGGGCTTGGCCCTGATCCTGAGCACGATCGCCCCGCAGATCGGCGGCGTGCTGATCCGAGGTGAGAAGGGCACCGCCAAATCGACGGCCGTGCGAGCCTTGGCCGCCGTCCTCCCGCCACTGCAGGTGTATGCCGCGGACCGCTTCTCGATCGATCCGCATGACCCGGAGGCGACTTCACCGGACGGGCCCTTCGGGCCCGGGGCCGAGGTCATGAGCCGGCCAGTCCGCCTGGTCGAGTTGCCGGTGGGCGCCACCGAGGACCGGGTGCTCGGCTCGCTGCACCTGGAACGGGCGCTGGCCCAGGGCAAGGTCGAGTACGAGCCCGGACTGCTGGCCCGGGCACACCGCGGGATCCTCTATGTCGACGAGGTCAATCTGCTGCACGACCACCTGGTCGACCTGCTCCTGGACGCCGCCGCCATGGGCCGAGCCACGGTCGAACGCGATGGCGTCTCGATCGAGCACGCAGCCCGATTCGTCCTGATCGGCACGATGAATCCCGAGGAGGGCGAACTGCGCCCGCAACTCCTCGATCGCTTCGGCCTGACCGTCGAGGTCGCCGCGCCCCGGGATCCGGCCCAGCGGGTGGAGGTGGTGCGCCGCCGGATCGCCTATGACGCGGACCCCGCCGCCTTCGCCGCCCGCTTCGCCGCAGCCGAACGTGCCCTGACCGAGCGGATCGAAGCCGCTCAAGGACGACTGACCGAGGTGCACCTGAGCGATCGGGCACTGCTGACCATCGCCGAGTTGTGCGCCGCCTTCGAGGTGGACGGCCTACGCGCCGACATCGTCCTGGCCCGGGCAGCCGTGGCACATGCCGCCTGGACCGGCCACGATGCTGTGACCAGAGCGGACATCCGCCGCGCCGCGCTGCTCGCACTCCCGCATCGGCGCCGCCGCAACCCCTTCGATGCCCCTGGTCTCGACGAGGAACTGCTCGACTACATCCTGGCGAACGCCGATCTGCCGCCGGAGCCTCCGGATCCGCCGAAGGACGGGCAGAGCCCGACCACGCCGGAACCGTCCGAGAGCGAAGACGACGGTCCCGGCCAGCCGGATTCCGACCCTGGATCGGGCCCGGGCGGCAATGGCGGCGCCGGAGGCGAGGATGCCGGTCCTCCGGAGTCCGATGCGCTCGACGAAGCCCAGGCCGAAGCTCAGGCCAACCCTCATGACCCGAGGGATGACGAGCGGCCGCCGGCCGGCGGCCGGGCCGGATCCCCGGCCGGATCGGGGGAGTCCGTGGTCGCCGCCGCGACACCCTTCCGGCCCACCCTGATGACCGTGCGGGGTCTCGGGGCGGGCACCCCGGGGAAGCGGAGCCGGGCGCTGGCCACCTTCGGCCGTCGGGTCGGTGCAACCGCGGGCGACTCCGGATCGCTGCACCTGGTCGAGACACTGATGGCGGCTGCCGGCAAACAGCCGGTCCGGGAGCGAGCGCAGGGCCGGGTGCAGGTCTGCGGTGAGGACCTGCGGATCGCCGTGCGTGAAGGCCGCGAAGCCAATCTGGTGCTCTTCTGCGTCGATGCCTCCGGGTCGATGGCCGCGCGCGCCCGGATGACCCAGGTCAAGACGGCCGTGCTCTCGCTGCTGCTGGACGCCTACCGCCGGCGGGACAAGGTCGCCCTGATCACCTTCTCCGGTCAGGGCGCCGCTCTGGCGCTGCCCCCGACGCATAGCGTCGAGATTGCCGCGGCTCGCCTGGCCGAGTTGCCGGCCGGGGGCCGCACGCCGCTGGCGGAGGGTCTGCTCGAGGCCGCACGGGTGCTGACCCGGGAGCGACTGCGCGACCCTCGGCTTCGACCCCTGCTGGTCGTGGTCACCGACGGCCGGGCCACCGGCGGCCGGGACGCCGTCGCCCGGTCGCGCCGGGCGGCCGATCAGGTCGCGAGCCTGGGCGTGACCAGCGTGGTCATCGACGGCGAGGACGGGCCGCTACGGCTCGGACTGGCGCGCGTGCTCGCCGGCCATCTGCAGGCCGAGTATCTGCCGGTGGCGCAGGTGGACGCGGCCGCGCTGACCGGCAGCGTGCACCGGCATACCCTCCAGGCGCGGGGGGCGGCCTGATGCCCCAGGGGCGGCCGAGCCGGATCCCGGACGATGGCCTGACCACGCGGCAGCGCCGCAACCGACCGCTGCTGATCGTGCATACGGGCCCGGGCAAGGGCAAGTCCACCGCGGCCTTCGGGCTGGCGCTGCGCGGATGGAATCAGGGCTGGCGCATCGGGGTCTTCCAGTTCGTGAAGTCGGCCCGCTGGCGGATCGGGGAGCAGAGCGTGCTGGAACGGCTCGGGCGATTGCACGCGGAGACCGGCGAGGGGGGCCCGGTCGAATGGCACAAGATGGGTTCGGGCTGGTCCTGGAGCCGCAAGCAGGGCGAGGAGCAGAGTCATGAGCAGGCCGCCCGCGAGGGCTGGGCAGAGGTCAAGCGCCGCCTCGCCGATCAGAGCCACGATCTGCTCATCCTGGACGAGTTCACCTATCCGATGACCTGGGGCTGGGTCGAGGTCGAGGAGGTGGTCGCCACCGTGAGCCAGCGCCCCGGCTTCCAGCATGTCGTGATCACCGGCCGCAATGCCGATCCCCGCCTGATCGCCGCCGCCGACCTGGTCACCGAGATGACCAAAGTCACACACCCGATGGATGCCGGGCAGAAGGGCCAGAAGGGCATCGAATGGTGAGGCGGTGGTAGCGCTGCCACGCCTGGTGATCGCGGCCCCGGCCACCGGCGCGGGCAAGACCACCATCGCGACCGGGCTGATGGCGGCGCTACGCCTGGCCGGGCATCAGGTCAGCGGGCACAAGGTGGGTCCGGACTACATCGATCCCGGATATCACGCGCTGGCCACCGGCCGGCCCGGTCGCAACCTGGACCCGCACCTGGTGGGGGAGGCGCGGATCGTCCCGCTCTTGCTGCACGGGGCGGCGGGGGCCGATGTCGCGGTGATCGAGGGGGTGATGGGGCTGTATGACGGGCGCCTGGGCACCGGCGGTTTCGCCTCGACCGCGCATGTCGCCCGGCTGACCGGCTCCCCGGTTGTGCTGGTGCTCGACGTCGCCCGGATGTCGCGCACGGTGGCGGCCGTGGCCGCCGGGATGGCCGCCTTCGACGATGGCATCACCATCGCCGGGGTCGTGCTCAATCGCACCGGTTCGCCCCGCAATGACGCCGAGATCGCCACCGCTGTGGAAAGCACCGGACTGCCGGTGCTGGGGATGCTGCCGCGCGATGCGGACCTGGCCGTCCCGTCGCGGCATCTGGGCTTGGTGCCGGCTCAGGAGCGCGACGGCTCGATCGCGCTGCTGCGCCGGCTCGGAGAGCAGGTCGCCCGCCATCTCGACCTGGAGGGCCTGCTGGCGATCGCTCGCGCCGCCCCCGGCTTGGCCGGCCTGGCTTGGGACCCGTGCCGGCAGGTCCGCTCCGGCGGCCCCGGACGACCGGTAATCGCTGTGGCCGGTGGGCGGGCCTTCACCTTCCGCTATGCCGAGACCGAGGAGTTGCTCCGGGCTGCCGGCTGCGCGATCGTCACCTTCGATCCGCTGAGCGATCCGGCTCTGCCGGAGCGGACCAGTGGGATCTACCTCGGTGGCGGCTTCCCCGAGGTCTATGCCGCCGAGTTGGCGGCCAATCACTCCTTGCTACGTCACCTGCGGGCCGCAGTCGAGGCCGGCATACCCACCGTCGCCGAATGCGCTGGGCTGCTCTATCTCGCCCGCACGCTGGATGGCGCGGACCTGGCCGCGATCGTCCCGGCCGACGCCCGGATGAGCGAACGACTGACCTTGCGCTATCCGCTGGCGCAGGCCGCCACGGATTCGCTGCTGACCCGGGCGGGGGAGCAGGTTACCGGCCACGAGTTCCACCGCACCCGCACCGAGCCGGTCAGCGGAGGGGCCGCGGAAGGGGTCAGCGGAGGTGGCGGCGCCCAGGCTGCCGCAGAAACGGCTCTGTCGCCCACGGCCGCCTGGATCATCGACGACGCCCCCACCGGATTCGCCACCCGCACCTGGCATGCCTCCTACCTGCACGTGCACTGGGCCGGATACCCGCAGTTGGCGCAGCGCTTCGCCAATGCCGCGCATCGAACCGAGCCCTACTCGGGCGAGTCCGGGCCCGCCGGGCCGGGTGGAAGGCAGTCGTGGTCGGCGGGACCGCCGTCGTGCCCGCCACGGCCATACCTGGCCATCGGCTCCGCCGCCACGGGCCGGCCCGACGCAATGCGGCACTCGCGCCGCGCAATTCAGCGGGATCCGCTGCGTCATCACGGCGATGCGGAGACGGGACCGGGCCTGCTCGATTTCGCCGTCAATGTCTTCGACGGGCCCCGACCGGCCTGGCTGGAGGCGGCGCTGCAGGAATCCCTGGCGCAGTCGAGCGCCTATCCCGACGCCCGGCCGGCCGCCGCGGCCATCGCCGCCCACCACGGCCGCAGGATCGAGGAAGTCCTGCCGTGCGCCGGGGCCGCCGAGGCCTTCACCCTGATCGCGCGGCTGCGCCGGTGGCGCCGACCGGTCGTGGTCCACCCGCAGTTCACCGAACCGCACGCGGCCCTGGAGCGGGCCGGACGCCGCGTCATACCGGTGCTGCTGAGCGAGACCAGCGGCTTCGCGCTGGACCCGGACGCCGTCCCGGCGGATGCCGATCTGGTCATCCTCGGCAATCCGACCAATCCGACCGGCGTGCTGCACTCGGCCGAGCAGATCAGCCGATTGCGCCGACCGGGTCGGCTGCTGGTGGTCGACGAGGCCTTCATGGATGCCGTCCCGGACCAGCCGGAGAGCCTGATCGGTGATGGCTTCGAGGAGGTCATCGTGCTGCGCAGCCTGACCAAGCACTGGTCCATCCCCGGGGTGCGGGCCGGATATCTCGTCGGCGACCACCGGGTCATCCGCGCCCTGGAGCGTCAGCAGACACCATGGTCGGTATCCACGCCGGCGATCGCCGCCATGCTCGCCTGCTGCACCCCCACCGCCAGCGCAGCCTCGCGTGAACGAGCGGTCGAGTTGTCCCGGTGGCGAGCCGTCCTGGAGGACGGGCTGCGCGAGCGCCGAATCGCCTTCGTGCCGTCTGCGGCCCCCTTCGTGCTGGCACGCCCGGAGCCTGCTGTCGGTATGCCCGTGCCCCGTGACCCTGCGCGGTCGCGCGATCCGCGCCCCGCAGATCCCGGCGAGCCGGGCTCCGGGCGGGCGGCGGCGGGCATACCCGCTGTGCATTCGGCCCTGCGCCGGCAGGGCATCGCGGTGCGGCGCGCCGATACCTTTCCCGGCCTCGACTCCGGATGGATCCGGATCGCCGTCCGTCCGCCCGCCGCCACCGCAGCCCTGCTCGCCGCCCTCGACCGGAGCAGGGCCGTCGCCCCCATCGTCCAACCCCAGTCCCCCTAGCGATCAGGACCCTGAACGTGCCTCGCATCTCGCCCCCCTCGCCCATCGCCCGAGACCACGCGGCCAAGCGCCTGGCTGCCCTGGCGACGCCGCCGAACGCCCTGGGCCGGCTCGGCGACCTTGGGGTGTGGCTTGCCTCCTGCCAGGGCCATGTCCCGCCCCGGCCCCTGGAGGATGTGCGGCTGGTCATCTTCGCCGGTGACCACGGGGTTGCGGCGCACGGCGTCTCCGCCTTCCCGGCCAGCATCACCGGGGCGATGGTGCGCACCTTCCTGGCCGGCAGGGCCGGCGTCAGCGCCCTGGCCGCGGCGCATGGTGTGTCCGTGCGGGTGCTGGATCTCGGTGTCGCCGATGACTTTTCCGATCTCGACCCACAGCTGCGAGCGGCCTTGACGGCCTACAAGATCCGGGCTGGCAGCGGTGCCATCCACCTCGAGGATGCGCTCACCGCGCAGCAGACCCGAGCCGCTCTCGATGCCGGAGCCCAGGTGGCTCGCGCCGAGATCGCCGCCGGAGCGCAGCTCCTGCTCAGCGGAGACATGGGCATCGGCAACACCACCGCGGCGGCCGCCTTGGTGGCAGCCGGTGTGGGGGCGTCCGCCGCCCAGGTGACCGGACGCGGAACCGGAATCAGCGACGAGACCCTCGCACACAAGATCCAGCTGATCCAGGCCGCCCTCGATCGGGCTGGCACTCGCGCGCTCGACCCGATCGAGAGCCTGAGCGCCCTCGGCAGCGCCGACCTCGCCGCCACCACCGGATACCTGCTCGCGGCCGCACAGGACGGCGTGCCGGTGCTGCTGGACGGCCTGATGAGCGTGGCCTGCGCTCTGACCGCCCAGCGCGTCGAGCCTGGTGCGGCCGCCTGGTTCGCGGCGGGACATCGCTCCACCGAGCCGGCGCAATCGCTGGCGCTGACCGAACTCGGGCTGGAACCCATCCTCGACCTCGGCATGCGGCTGGGCGAGGGCTCGGGTGCGGTGACCGCGCTGCCGGTGCTGCGCAGCGCGGTGGCGCTGCTGCGCGAGGTCGCCCTGCTCGAAGACCTGCCAGCGCCGCCGCAGGGGCCCTGATGCTCCGGGATGCCTGGCGACTCGCGCTCGGCACCCTGACCGCGGTGCCGGTCCGGCCTCCCTCCAGGGTGGACCGCCGCCGGGCCGGAGCCGCGATGATGCTGGCGCCCGTGGCCGCCATGCCGCTGGGGCTGGTAATGACCGGCATCATCCTCGCCGGACACTGGTTGGGCCTGTCTGCACTGGTCACAGCCATGCTGGCGATCGGCGGGGCGATCCTGGGCAATCGCGCCTTCCACCTGGACGGGCTGGCCGATGTGGCCGATGGCCTGGCCGCCTCCAATGACCGCGAGCGTTCGCTGGCCGTGATGAAGTCTGGCTCGTGCGGCCCCGCCGGGGTGCTCGCGCTGCTGCTCGTCGTCGGCCTGCAAGTTGCTGCCGTGACCGCGCTCATCGACTCGCTGCCCTGGTGGCGCGCGGCCGTGCTGGCCGGCGCGGGGCTCTGCGCGGCCAGGTTGGCGCTGGTCCTCGGCGCTCTGCGCGGGGTGCCTGCCGCCCGCTCCGACGGACTCGGCTCGACCTTCGCCCGTAGTGTCGCCCCGGCCGCGGCCGGGGCGCTCTGGCTGCTGGGCGTGGCCCTGCTTGGAGGGCTCGGCTGGTGGGCCGGGCTGCCCTGGTGGCGCGGCGTGCTCGCGGCAGCAGTGGCCGCCGCGCTGGTGGTCGTGCTGGTGGCGCGGGCGGTGCGCCGCTTCGGCGGCGTCACCGGCGACGCCCTCGGGGCCAGCATCGAAGTCGCCTTCGCCGCCATCCTGGTCGGACTGTCGTGAAAGCCGTCGTCAGCGCCCGGGCCGCCGGCCTCCTGCTGGGCTTTGCCGCGGACCGGACCTTCGGCGACCCGGCCCGCTACCACCCGGTCGCCGGTTTCGGCCGGCTCGCCGAGGCCCTCGAGGGCCGGCTGTATGCCGATTCCCGCGCCCGCGGAGCGGCGCACACCATCCTGCTGGTCGGTGCGGCGGCGGGGCTGGGGCTGGCGGCCCAGCGGCATACCACCGGGCCGGTGAAGACCACCCTGGCGACCGCCGCGGCGACCTGGGTCGTTCTCGGCGGACGATCGCTGGAACGAGAGGCGGCCGCGGTGCATACTCACCTGGCCCTCGGCGACCTGGCCGCCGCTCGGATGCAGGTGCGGCGCCTGGTCGGACGAGATACCGCCGAACTCGACGCCGCCGAGATCTCTCGCGCGGTCGTCGAATCGGTGGCCGAGAACACCTCCGATGCCGTCATTGCTCCCTTGGCCTGGGGTGCGGTCGCGGGCATCCCGGGGCTGCTCGGCTATCGCGCGGTCAACACGCTGGACGCGATGGTGGGACACCGCAATGCGCGATACGAGCGCTTCGGCTGGGCCGCCGCGCGACTGGACGATGCGGCGAACCTGCCGGGATCGCGCCTGTCCGCCCTGCTGGTGCTGATCGTGGCGCCCCGGCAGGCCGCTGCGGCCTGGCGTGCCTGGCGCCGGGACGCGGCCGCGCACCCCAGCCCCAATGCCGGTGTGGTGGAGGCGGCCTTCGCGGGATCCCTCGGGATCCGGCTCGGTGGCACCAACCGCTACTACGGCAACCGGATCGAGCAGCGCGCGGTGCTCGGCGACGGGCGCGCGGCGCGACCGGGCGACATACCGGCCGCCACCGCCCTGGCTCGCCGGGTCGGACTCGGCGCAATTCTCGTGGCCGCCGCCGTCGCCGGCGCGGTGGGCGGCCCAGTGGGCAGCGCGACGCTCGGCGCCGCTACCGGCCGCGGCCGTCACTCGCGCAGCACACAGTCCCCGCAATAGCCGCCCCCCGGGACGCGATAGTAGAGACAGCAGGAGGTACGCAGGAAGTCCACCTCGGCCGGATTGACCACGGCTCCCGCGCCATGCAGGGGGCCATCCAGCAGCGACCGGCCGATCCCCAAGGCCGATTCGGTCAACTCCGGGCGCGCCCGAGCGATCATTCTCACCGCCCCGAAGACGGCGGACGCGGCATTCCCATGTAACACCTGAGACGAGAGCGAGTAGCGCTCCTCGATCACCTCGGCCAGCGGAAAAATGTTCTGCACCAAGGCTTTCCCCAGGTCCGGCGGAACCGGAGCTCCGGTCGCCGCCAGCGGCCACGGACCGCTTTCGCTCGGCCGCCACCAGGTCAGGTCCCAGTCCAGGGCCGGCAGCCGGATGCCGAGAGCCGCGGCCCCAAGATGCGGCGCGAGCAGGCGGGCGAAGAGGCCCAATGACATGGTCGAGGCAGCGACTCGCGGCTCGATCTCGACGCCCGCCAGGCGGCCGAGGAAGTCGGCGGTGTAGGCCACCCGCTCGTCGAAGGCGCGCCCGTCGCGCAGCGCACCCAGCGGCCGCCAGTCGGTGCCCTCGTCTAGGGAATCGAGGGCGAAGAAGGGCCCGATCCCGGCGAGCGCGGTGTCGTCGTCCGTCATATTTCTGCCTCCCGAATGCGCCTCCAACCTAAGGGAGCGCACGGAGTGCGTCCCCGCTGCGGTATGCCTGCCCCGACGGAATCGGCCGCGGCCGAGCGTCGCGGGCGCCCGGGAGCGGACTTCCACAGGAACCGGTCGTTGCACCAGGCTGGCCGTCCGCTAGAGTCGCAGCGCAAGCAGGCATGAGGAAGCCGGTGGGATTCCGGCGCAGTCGCGCTACTGTGACACCCCTTTTCCGCGAGAGCGGTGGTGGTGGAGCCAGACCCGATTGCCTGTCCAACCCATCAACCGGGGGCGCACGCACCCCCGAGGAGGTCACAATGTCGCACTCTGCCGTGGCGCCGATTCCCAGCTCCGTCGCCCTCCCCACCATCTCTCCCGGTGAACTCGCCCCGTGGGCGTTCTTCTTCGGCCTGATCGCCGTCCTGGTGCTCTTCTTCGTCAGCGCCGACCAGGGCGCGATCTCGATTCCCGCGGGCAATGCCATCCACGAGTGGGTGCACGACGGCCGGCACCTGCTGGGCTATCCCTGCCACTGACGGGCCTGCTGCCGTGAGGCACCCCTGAGGTCCCCGGACGCAGGTGTCGCAGCCTCCGAGGGTGGCGAGCATGTCGAGCCAGTCGCCGGCTCGCGCTGTTCGGCACCTCGCACCGTTCGGCGCATCGCGCTGTTCGGCACATCCCACGGGTGCCTCGCGTCCGCCCGGACAGCAGGACCTGCCCGACGCTGCCGACTCCGACCGGCATACCCGCCGACTCAATCCTTCGGCCCTGACGCGTGCGCGATCCCATCGCCACGCGCTCTCCTTCTCCGCTGCCGCGACCCGTGTCACCGCGCGGGGACGCGAACGAATGCCACCCGAAACGGAAACGTCATGAACGCACGAGCTCTACTCATCCGCGGCTTGATCGCCGGCTTGATCGCCGGCTTCGCCACCTTCTTCGTCGCCTATGTGGTGGGCGAGCCCCAGGTCGACACCGCCATCTCCATCGAGGAGGCCGGCTCGGCGGCCGAACCCCCGGCAGCCGAGCACACCGGCGCCGAGGGCCGGCATACCCACTCCGAAGAGGAGGCGGGAACCGAGGTCTCCCGGTCCACTCAGAAGACCTGGGGCCTGCTGACCGGCACCCTCACCGTGTCGGTGGCGATGGGCGGGCTGGTCGCGCTGATCGCCGCCGGCACCATGGGCCGGCTGGGGCGCCTGCAGCCGGGGCAGTCGACGGCGCTGGTCACCCTGATCGGCTTCGTCTCCTTCGCCCTGGTGCCCTTCCTGAAGTACCCGGCCACCCCGCCCGCGGTCGGCAACGCCGAGACGATCGGATCGCGTACGGGCCTGTACTTCGGCTTCCTCCTGGTCTCGATCGTGGCTGCGGTCGCCTCGACCTACGGCGCCGTGCGACTGCGCGAGCGCCTCGGCAACTACGGGGCCGTGGTGGCCGCCATCGCGGCCTACCTGCTGGTGGTCTCTGTCGCCGGACAGCTCTTCGCGACCGTCAATGAGGTCGGCGACTTCCCGGCGGACACGCTGTGGTTCTTCCGTCGCGCGGCGCTGCTCACCCTGGCGACCATGTGGGGAGTCATCGGGGTGGTCCTGACCGGCCTGGTCTCCCGGCTGTATGGGCAGCAGGTGCGCCCGACCCCGGCGCGGCCCCTGGTGCCCGCCGCCGGCTGAGTCGCCTCAGAGCACCAGCACGCGGCCTGCGACGACCAGATGGACCTCGTCGCAGGCCGCGGCCAGCCGCTGATTGACCAGCCCGAGCAGGTCTCGGAAGAGCCGTCCGGAGCGGTGACTGGGCACAACGCCCAGGCCGACCTCATTGGTCACCAGTACGACATCGTCGCGCGAGTCGAGGATGGCAGCGCCTTCGTCGAGCAGCCTCTCGACCACGGCGAGCACCTGGTCCACGGGCGCTTCCCACATCTCCTGCTCATCCAGGATCGCGGCCAGCCAGGTGCCCAGACAATCGAGCAGCACCGGCCCCGGGGTGCCCAGCGCCGCCGCCAGGTCACGCGATTCCAGCGTGACCCAGGCCTTTGGCCGCCGAGCCTGATGCGCCGCGATCCGAGCCACCCAGTCGGGATCGCTGTCCTCGCGCACACTCGGGCCCGGGGCGACATAGGTCACCCGCTCAGCGCTGCCCATGAGCGCCTCCGCGTGCCGCGACTTGCCGGAGCGAACCCCGCCGGTCACCAGAACCTTCACCCGTGCTCCCTCACAACAGCGCCTCGCTCACTCGGATAGTTCGGCATTCGGCAGACATCGGCATCGGGACTGCGCGCGAACCCAGGCGCTCGCGTCCTGGGCCGTATGCACGACGGCGAGCCCAGCCGGCGCCGCTGGGCGGCGCACCACGATCACGGCCACCCCAAGGATGGCGGCCGCCTCCAGCTTCGGCCAGGTGTAGCTGCCGCCGGAGTCCTTGGTGACCAGGACGTCGATGGCATGATCGCGCATCAGCCGCATCTCGTCCGCCAGCAGGTACGGCCCGCGGCTGGTCACCAGGGTCCACCCGTGCGGCAGGCTCAGGTCGGGCCTCTCGACCATCCGCGCCAGCACGGGGCGCTCGCGCAGACTCGGCAGAAATCGACCCAGTTCCTGCCGGCCGACGGTCAGGAAGGGGCGCCGGCCCAGATCGGCGGCAAGCCGGGCGGCCTCCTCATGCCCCTCGACATAGCGCCACTGCGGCATCGGCTCCCACCCGGGGCGTTCCAGGCGCAGCAGGGGCACCCGCTCGGCTCGGCAGGCAGCCTCCGCATTGGCGCTCATGCCCTCGGCGAAGGGGTGGGTGGCGTCGACGACGAGGTCGTAATCGGCCAGCGCGGCCCGCAAGCCGGGCACTCCGCCGAAGCCGCCGATCCGCACCGCGCCGACCGGCAGCCGCGGGCGCGTGACCCGACCGGCCAGGGAACTGGTCACCTCCACGCTCTTCGCCACCAGCAGCGCCGCGAGTTCGCGGGCCTCGCTGGTCCCCCCGAGCAGCAGCACTCTCATGGCCTGCTCCCCGTCAGCAGCACGGGCGGGTCCGCGGGCAGCCCGTCCCTGGCCAGTCTCAGCAGCGCATCCACATCGAGATGGGTCTCGACCAGATCTCCGAGCAGGTCCAGCCGGTGCTCGCGGGCCTTCGCGAAGGAAACGGGCGAGGGGGCCAGTTGCAGGCTGTGGGCCAGGAAGGCTCGGCGCAGATCGTCGCCCTCCAGGCTGCCGTGCCACATCGTGCCGAAGACCTGCCCGGCGCGGACCCCCCCGAGGAAGGGCTCGCCGGAGCCGGCGGTGATCCGTCCATGATGGATCTCGTAGCCGCGTGCCGGGACCCCGAAGGCCTCCCCGGTCGGCAGGCGCAGGGTCTTGTCCGCGGCGAAGTCGGTGCGCACATCCAGCAGCCTGAGACCGGCCACCTCGGCCCCGGATCGGCCCTCCACCCCGAGCGGGTCGGCGATGGTGCGCCCGAGCATCTGGAAGCCTCCGCAGATGCCCAGCACAGGGCGGCCGTATGCCGCGTGCTCGCCGATCGCGGCATCCAGGCCGCGTGATCGCACCCAGGCCAGATCGGCGATCGTCGCCCGGGTGCCGGGGAGCACGATCAGGTCGGCACCGGCCAGGTCACGGGCATCGGCGGCGTAGACGACCTCCAGAGCCGGCTCGAGACGCAGGGCGTCGATGTCGGTGAAATTGCTGATCCGCGGCAGCCGGATGACCGCCACCTTGCGGCCGCCCGTGGCTGCGGGCCGGAAAGTCTGCAGGTCCAGGGCGTCCTCGGAGTCCAGCCACAGCCTCGGATCCCAGGGCAGGACGCCATGGACGGCGCGCCCGGTCAGGGCCTTCAGGGTCGCCAGGCCGGGGGCGAGCAAGTCCAGGTCGCCGCGGAACTTGTTAATCACGAAGCCGGCGACAAGGCGTTGGTCGGCGCCGTCGAGCAGAGCGAGAGTGCCATAGAGGGCGGCGAAGACACCGCCACGATCGATATCCCCGACCACGACGGTCGGCAGCTCGGCATGCTGGGCCAGGCCCATGTTCACATAGTCGCCCTCGCGCAGGTTGATCTCGGCGGGACTTCCGGCGCCCTCGGCTACCACCACCTCGTAGCGGCTCGCCAGATCGTCATAAGCCGCGTGCGCCGCGCTGGCCAGATGGCGCCGTCCGTGCAGCCAGTCGGCCGAGGAGACCTCGCCGGCCGGCTGACCCATCAGCACGACATGACTGCGCCGGTCCGAGCCGGGTTTGAGCAGCACCGGATTCATCGCCGGCTCCGGGGGCACGCCGGCGGCCAGGGCCTGTACCCACTGGGCCCGTCCGATCTCCGCGGTGCTGCCGTCGGGGGCCGCGCAGACCATCGAATTGTTCGACATGTTCTGCGCCTTGAAGGGTGCCACCGCCACCCCGCGGCGGGCGAAGGCACGACATACCCCCGTCGTGACCACACTCTTGCCGGCATCGGAGGTGGTGCCGGCGATCAGCAGTCCGCTCACCGAGGGCCGTCCAGTGGCCAGGAGTGCAGTAGGCGGCAGTCGTGCTCGGCCCACCATTGCAGGTCGACCCGATCCGCGGTGAAGCTGATCGGCAGCAGCGCGCCCAGCCGTCGCCGCACCGCTGCCAGGCTCACGCCGCCGGCGAGATCGTCCAGCGGCAGGTGCGGACTCGCCTCGGGATAGGCAGCGGCATAGGGGGGGTGGTCGGGGAAGGCGGCGGACAGCTCGCGGGTGAGCGTACGAAAGAGTTGATCAGGCTCCGGTTTGAGGTGGATCAGACCGGTCGCGAAGATCTCCACCTCGGTGAACTCGATCCGCGCCGGGGCGAGTCCGGCCACGATCGTGCCCACGCGGGCCAGATCTTGGGGTGCGGGTTGAGCGATCCAGGGAGCGAGCAGCGTGATGTGGGCGTGGCCGAAGCCGGAATCCGCGGAGACGAAGGAGGGGTCGTAGTGACGGGTGCGGGCGCGGACCGCCTCCTCCAGCGGCGGCACCGGCACCGCAAGCACGGTATGGCCGCTCACGGGGCCTCGTCCGGGGCTCGCAGCAGGTAGAGGTCCAGCACCCAGCCGGCGCGCTGCTGGGCTCGCGCCCGCGCCCGCTCAATCTCGGCGACGACCTCGCCCACCCGGCCGCTGCACAGTTCCTCGGAGTCGGTGCCGAGATTGGCGCCCCACCAGATCGACCAGTCCTGCAGCGCGCTCAGGTCCATCGAGGCGTTGAGCAGGACACAGAGATTGCGCTGCCCGGCCGCGATGTCCTCGCGCAGCCGGCGCGCCGTGGTCAGATGGACGGCTTCGCCGACCCGATGCAAGACGATCCGGTGCCGGGCGGCGAGCAGCTGTGGCGCGCTGATGCCCGGCAGCACCTCGACCTGCATCGGGATCCGGCGCGACAGTTCGTCCACCACCCGGATGGTCGAGTCATAGAGCGAGGGGTCACCCCAGACCAGGAAGGCCGGCTTTCCGCCCCGCTCGCGCAGCACCTCCTCGTAGGCGCCGACCCGGGCCGCGTGCCACGCAGCGACGGCCTGGCCGTAGTGGCTGCCGCGGCGCCGATCCCGTGGAGGGTCGGCCACCTCGACGACCTCCAGGCCGTGGGCGGCGGCGATCGCGTGCCGCACCGCAAGCAGTCCGTCCTGGTCAGACTTGCGGGCGGCCAGCACATAGTCGCTCTCCCGCAACGCGTCCGCGGCCTCGCGCGTCAGGTGTTGCGGGCCCATACCGATGCCGACGATGGCAACCCTCACGCCTCGATTCCTTCCTCCAGGTCGCCCTCGACCTCCAGATAGACCTGCTGCATCGCGGACAGCAGTTCCGGATCCGGCTCTTGCCACAGGCCGCGCTGCACCGCCTCGTGCAGCCGTTCGACGATCCCGCGCAAGGCCCACGGGTTGGAGGTGCGCAGGAACTCTTGGGTCTGTTCGTCCAGCACATACTCCTGGGCGAGCTTGGCGTACATCCAGTCGTGCACCACGCCTGCTGTGGCGTCGAAGCCGTAGAGGTAGTCGACGGTGGCGGCGAGTTCGAAGGCACCCTTGTAGCCGTGTTTGCGCATAGCCGAGATCCAGCGTGGGTTGATCACTCGGGCCCGGAAGACGCGGGCTGTCTCCTCGCCCAGGGTGCGGGTGCGCACCGCGTCGGGGGTGCGCGAGACTCCGACATAGGCTTTCGGCTCCGTGCCGGTCAGCGCGCGGACCGTGGCCACCATGCCGCCGTGATACTGGAAGTAGTCGTCGGAGTCGGCGATGTCGTGCTCGGCGGAGTCGACATTCTTGGCGGCCACGGCGATCCGCCGGTAGTTGGCGCGCATGTCCTCCGCCGCCGGCGCTCCATCCAGGTCGCGGCCATAGGCGAATCCACCCCAGGCGGTGTAGACCTCGGCGAGGTCGGCATCGTCACGCCAGGATCCGGCCTCGATCACCTGCAGGATGCCCGCGCCATAGGAGCCGGGCTTGGAACCGAAGATCCGGGTTCGGGCGCGGCGTTCGTCACCGTGGCGTGCCAGATCGGCGCCGGTATGGGCGCGCACATAGTTCTGCGCCTCGGGCTCATCCAGCCCCGCCACCAGGGCCACCGCATCGTCGAGCATCGCGACCGCATGGGGGAAGGCGTCGCGGAAGAATCCCGAAATGCGTACGGTGACATCGATTCTGGGGCGGGCCAGCTCGGCCGGCGGGATGACCGTCAGGGCGTTGACCCGGCGCGATGCCTCGTCCCATTCCGGCCGAACTCCGAGCAGCGCCAGCACCTCGGCCACGTCGTCGCCGCTGGTGCGCATCGCGCTGGTGCCCCAGACGGACAGGCCGACCGAGCGGGGGTAGTCGCCGGTCTCCTCCAGGTACTTCTCGATCAGTGAGTCCGCCATCGCCTGCCCGGTCTGCCAGGCCAGCCGCGAGGGCACGGCCCGCGGGTCGACGGTATAGAAGTTGCGTCCGGTCGGCAGCACATTGACCAGGCCTCGCAGGGGCGAACCGGAGGGTCCGGCCGGCACATAGCCGCCGTCGAGAGCGTGCAGGATGGCGTCGAGTTCATCGCTGGTGCGGGCCAGCCGCGGCACCACCTGCTCGGCGGCGAAATGCAGCACCTGCTGCACCTCCGGAGCCGGATGCACCTCGGGGATGGCTGCCACCTGCCAGTTCGCGGCCTCCATCGCTTCGACCAGCCCGCGGGCGCGCTGCTCGATCTCGTCGGTGGCGGCCAGGTCGGCGCCCTCCTTCAGGCCAAGGGCCGCGCGCAGCCCGGGAACCGCATTGCCGACCCCGCCCCATACCTGCGCCGCCCGCAGGATCGCCAGCACCAGGTTCACCCGCGCCGCCCCGGTCGGGGCCGCCCCGAGGATGTGCAGGCCGTCGCGGATCTGGGCGTCCTTGATCTCGCACAGCCAGCCGTCGACGTGCAGCAGGAAGTCGTCGAACTCCTCGTCCTCGGGCCGGTCCTCCAGTCCCAGGTCGCGATGCAACTGGGCCGCGTGCATCAACTGCCAGATCTCGCCGCGGATCGCCGGCAGCTTGGCCGGGTCCATCGCGGAGATCTTGTCGTACTCCTCCAGCAGCCCCTCCAGTCGCGCGATATCGCCATAGGACTCGGCCCGCGCCATCGGCGGCACCAGGTGATCGACGATGGTCGCGTGCGCTCGCCGCTTGGCCTGCGCGCCCTCACCCGGATCGTTGACCAGGAAGGGATAGATCAGCGGCATACTGCCGATGGCGGCGTCCGGGCCGCAGCCGGCCGACAGGGCCGCGGTCTTGCCCGGCAGCCACTCCATCGACCCGTGCTTGCCCAGGTGCACCACGGCGTGGGCGCCGAAACCGTGCTCCAGCCACCGGTAGGCCCCGAGATAGTGGTGCGAGGGAGGCAGGTCGGGATCGTGGTAGATCGCGACCGGATTCTCCCCGAAGCCGCGCGGCGGCTGGATCAGGATGACGATCTTGCCGGCCCGCAGAGTGGCCAGGACCAGTTCGCCGTCGTCATTGACGAAGAGGGTGCCGGGGGATTCGCCCCAGGCCGTGGTCATGGCGGTTCGCAGATCCTCGGGCAGGTCGGCGCTCCAGCGGTCGTAGTCGGCCTTGGGGATCCGCACGGTTCCGGTGCTGAGCTGGGCGGAGGTGAGCCACTCCTGGTCCTGGCCGCCGGCCGCGATCAGGGTGTGGATCAGGGCGTCGCCGGCCGCGCTGTCGTCCTCGAGGTCGAGCACCTGCAGCACGGGGTTGTCGCGGCCCAGGTCGTAGCCGGCCGCGCGCAACCGCCGCAGCAACCGGATCGCGGATACGGGGGTGTCCAGGCCGACGGCATTGCCGATCCGGGCGTGCTTGGTCGGATAGGCCGAGAGCACCAGCGCCAGCCGCTTCTGGCCGTTCGGGGTATGCCGCAGCCGGGCGTGGTTGACCGCGAGCCGGGCCACCCGGGCGGCTCGCTCCGGGTCGGCGACATAGGCCGGCAAGCCCTGCTCGTCGATCTCCTTAAAGGAGAAGGGAGCCGTGGTGATCCGGCCGTCGAACTCGGGGATCGCCACCTGGCTGGCGTAGTCGAGTGGGCTGACCCCTTCGTCCGAGGCCGCCCACTCGGCCCGGCTGGTGGTCAGGCACAGGCCCTGCAGCACCGGGATGTCGAGTGCGGCCATCCGTTCCACGTCCCAGGCCTCGTCCTCGCCGCCGGCGCCGGCGCTGGCCGGCACCGACCCACCGGCGGCCAGGACGGTGACCACGAGCGCATCCAGGGTGGCCAGGGCGGCATAGAGGTCGTCGGGGGCCGAGCGCAGCGATCCGGCGAAGATCGGTATGCCGACGGCTGCTCCGGTGGCGTCCACGGCGTCGGCGAGGGCGTGTGCGAAGGCGTTGTTCCCGCTGACCTCGTGCGCCCGGTAGTAGAGCACCCCGACCCGGGGGAGTTCGAGTTTGGATTCGAGGGCGGATTCGCGGCCGGGGTCGGATTCGCGGGCGGAGGCGGATTCGGGCTCAGAGGCGGCGGGGGGGCGCTGCGCATACCCCCAGGACGGGATGATGGCCGTCGGCTCGAAACCCTCGCCGGTCAGCAGGACGGTGTCACTGAGGAAGGCGTGCAGCTGTTTCAGGTTGGCCGGTCCGCCCTCGGCCAGGTAGCGGTGCGCCTGGGCGGCCACCCCCATCGGCACCGTGGACAGTTCCATCAGCTCGGCACTCGGCTGCTGCTCACCGCCGAGCACGACCACCGGGATGGCGGCGCGGCGCAGGTCGGCCACCCCGGGCCACAGGTCCTGGGGGGAGCCGAGCAGGCGCACGACCACCAGGTGGGCGTTGGCCACAGTCTCGGCGAGTTGGTCCGGCCTGGCCCGGCTGGGGTTGGCCCAGCCGTAGTTCGCGCCGCTGGCGCGGGCCGAGAGCAGGTCGGTGTCGGACGTGGACACGATGGCGATGCGCATCGACGCAGGCATGGCGCTGTTCCTCCTATGGGGTTCTCGCCCCACGAATCGGTCGGATCAATCCCATGGGCAGTGTCTGGCTGGGTCGTGGTCGCGACCTCACAGTGGCGGAACCGCCCCGGACTCGCACCGGGTTCCTGATCCACAGGCGTGCCCGAGCCTACGGGACAATGCCGGGTGTGAGTCATCCGGTCTATCTGGTGCGGCATGGGCAGTCGCGCTGGAATGTGCAGCGGCGCACCCAGGGGCAGACCAGCCATCCGCCGCTGACCGCCCTGGGTCGGGAACAGGCTCGTGCTGCCGGCGAGGTGATCGCCGCGGATGTGCGCGAACGCGGGCTGGTGGTGGACGGCATCATCAGCAGCGACCTGGTCCGCGCGCAGCAGAGCGCCCAGATCCTGGCGCGCCGCTTCGATGTGGCCGTCCGCGAGGATGCGCGCCTGCGCGAGCAGCATCTGGGCAGGCTGCAGGGTCGCAGTTATGAGGAGACCTGGGCCGCCGCCGATCAGGTCGATTGGAGCGATCCGAGGGTGGCGATCGGGGGCGGGGAGTCGCTGCAGGACGTCTACGACCGGATGGCGCAGGTACTGCGCGAACTCGACCGCGCTCGGGTGCTGGTGCTCGTCTCGCACGGGGACGCGATCCGGGCGGCGCTGGCATACCTCAGGGGCAGCGCGCCGCACGAGGCCGAGTGGGTGGAGGTCCCCAATGGCGCGGTGGCCCGGATCGAGGCGAACCTGAGCTGGCTTGGACAATAGCCCGTATGCCCGCAAAGCCCTGCACCCTCGAGCCTGCACCCTTTCCCGGCGTCACCCTGGTCGGCGGGGGGCCGGGCGACCCGGAGCTGATCACCGTGGCCGGGCTGCGGGCGCTGCTTGCCGCCGACGTGGTGATCACCGACCGGCTCGCGCCTCAAGAGTTGCTCGCGCAGCTCTCGCCGCGCGTTGAGCTGATCGATGTGGCGAAGGTCCCGCGCAGCCGCTTCACTGCACAGTCGGATATCAATGCGCTGCTGATCGAGCGTGCCGCGGACGGTCGATGCGTGGTTCGGCTCAAGGGCGGGGACAATTACGTCTTCGGTCGCGGATTCGAGGAGGTGCAGGCGCTGCAGGCGGCCGGGATCCCGGTCCGGGTCATCCCCGGCCTGTCCTCGGCGGTGGCCGTGCCCGCCCTGGCGGAGATCCCGGTCACGCACCGGGGCGTGGTGCACGAGTTCACCGTGGTCTCGGGACATCTGCCGCCGGGGCACCCCGAGAGCCTGGTGGAGTGGACGTCGCTGGCCGCGCTGCGCGGCACGCTGGTGCTGATGATGGCGGTTCAGAATGCCGGCGCCATCGCCGAGACCCTGATCGCCGGCGGTCGTGCGGGCGATGAACCGGCCGCCGTGATCGCCGACGGCTCCCTGCCCACCCAACGCACCGTGCGCACCACACTCGCGCGATTGGCGGAGGCAATCGTCGCCGAACGGATCGGGCCCCCGGCCATCATTGTGATCGGTGAGGTCGCTGCCCTCTGACCCCCGGCCCAGTCCGGCGTGCTCGGTGGGCCCCCCGCTGCCCGCCCCCTCGGATCTGGCGGGTGGTCCGATGGGCCGCCTCCCGCGTGGGCGCCCGCCCGTCCGATCTGACAAGTCCGATGGGCCGCCGCCTGCTCTCGCGGGTCCGGACGGACCCCGACCTCGAAGCAGACGGACTCACCGCACTGACCGGCGACCAGACCGTCGCCGAAGACCTCGCGCGTTCCATCCTCACCGAACTGACGCTCAGCCCCCTCGCCGAGACACTGCGCGTCATCGGTATCGGAGACGTGGTGGATGAGGACGCCAAGGTGTTGGAACACCTCACCGTGGTCGACTCCTGGGACGGCATCGCCGAGGAGGTCCGGGCATGGGCCACGCAATCGCACGAAGCGTTGACAGATCAGGGCTGGCCCAACGCTTTCATCGGCCGTGGACACGACCCTGACCACGACGCGTTCGTTCCCATCGCCGTCGTGGCCGACCGTCCACCGCCACAGGAACTCGCCGAGGCACTGCGGGCCTGCCAGCCATCCGCCGTCGCCGTGGTGGTTGTCGGCGACTTCGACGCGGCCGTGGCAACCCTGCGCTTCGAGCCCGACACGCTCAACTTCGATTCCGTGGACCTCGCCTGCACACCCCAGGTCCTCGACGGCGACGAGCTCGCCGACCTCAGCCGGATCGTCGTCGCTGCTGCCAGCCCGGAAGAGCACCTCGTGATGGAGGAGCTGCTCGGCGAGTACGAGAGCATCGTGTCGTCCAACGGTTCTGCGACCTCGTCGCCCCAACCCAGCGGTCCCGACGACGAGGAGCAGGACGACACGCCACCGGACTACGACGTCCTCGTGCGGCTGCTCGGCGACATCACGGTCGATGGCGACCGGCCGCTCAAGCCGAAGGCGACCGCGGTCGTGGCCTACATCGCGCTGAGGAGGTCGGTCAGCACCGAGCGGCTCGAAGAAGCGTGCTGGTTCGGTTCCGATGGCTCCTCACACATCAAGCGACTCCACGACACGATGACCGAGGCCCGTGGCGCGATCGGGTCTCAGCACCTCCCGGCCAACCGCAAGGGGACCTACATCGCCGGACCTCGTCTACGTACCGACCTCGAGGTTTTCGACTGGCACGTCCACCGGGCCGCGGACCTCGATCCGGCTGAGGCGATCTACCACTACCGCGCCGCGCTCGACCTGGTCACCGGCAAGCCGTTTACCTACGCGAACGTCGCCCGCAACTCCTACGGCTGGGTTGACTTCGAGCACTACGCGACAACCTGGGAGCAACGAGTCGCCGGGATCGCGCAAGCGTGCGCAGCCATCCACCTCGACCTCGGCGAGCCGACCGAGGCGATCTCGATGCTCCGCGGGATCATCCACGCGATCCCGCTCAACAGCGGGGTGGTCGAGTCCCTGATGCGAGCGCACATCGCGCATGACGACAGGCCAGCAGCGGAGAGCGTCTACAACGAACACGCCGTCGCGCTCGTCCAAGCGAAGCTCGGTGACCCCGCCGACTCCATCGAGCAGCTGCGGGCCTCTGTCACGTGAGGTGATCGCTGCGGCGAGCGAACGGTCGACACGTCCCTCTGTCTCTCGACATGCCCGCTCGTTCGGAACGGTCTGAGCGCATTGCCCGTGGCAACGGGACGAATCGTGTCGACCGGCCCGCTCGAGTTCCCGTGGCAGCCTGGCCGGCAGGGCTACTCCGTTGCCGTCTCGATGATTCCGGTGATGTTCCCGGCGAACACGGCGACGATGATCAGCACGGCGATCACGATGCCGGCGATCCCGAAACCGCGTGGCGCTCCCCGTGTCGGCACCCCACCGCGGGCGAATCCTGCCTGAACTGCTGCCATCGCTCCGAGACTGGCGGGCGCACCGGAGAAGAACACCGGGAGCGTCAGGATCGACAACACGCCGAGCACGACGGCACCCCGTGGGGCTCGGTCACCGCTCAGCCACTTGCCGATGCCGAGGGCTGCGAGGAGGCCGATCACGCCGATCACGATGATTACGGGGATCTGTTCTTCGGGGGTCAGGTCGCCCGCTCCGAAGTCGTCGCGGATGTCCCAGATCGAGACGGCGACGTGGAACAAGGTGTTGGCGACCGTGGTGAGTACGAACGCACCCCCGACGAGCACGGCGGGCGCCAGGCCACGAGTAGGGCTGGCCGCGTTGGTTGCGGTGTTGGCGGAAACGGGAGCGGTCATGGATCCCACCCTGAGGTCTCGAATGTCCGGGCGCAAGGCTCCGCATTCCCGTTGTTTCCCGGTGCATCCCGGAGGTGTCCCGCGGCAACGACGGGCCGAACTCGGGTGCGAGATGATGTGGCATGGCATCCGTGCAGGTCACCAGCGAGGGCATCCCTGTCGGGGTGATCGGCGCTGCGATCGTCGCTGGAGTCGGCCTCCTGCCGGGGATCGGGGCTTTCGATGATCCGGTCGAACCGGCCGAGCTGTTGTCGCTCGGTTGGCCTGCGTTCGGCGTCGTTGCGGCGCTATCGCTCGACCGTGAACCCAGATCGCGGCTCGGCTGGGTCCTCGTCGCCTTGGCCATGTTGCCCGCGATCGTCGCGTTCGTGGCGCAGGTCGCGCCGCTCGATGGCGATTTCGACTCGCGGCTCGGCGCTGCGTGGGACGCGCTCGGGATCGTTCCCCTGATGGGCTCGATCGCCGTGATCGGGTGGGCGCTCGGGCTGGCGCCTGACCGGCTGTCGCGGCGACGTCTCACATGGTTTGCGATCTGGGCGGGGCTCGTCGTCGCGGCCGTGGTGATCGCCGGCCAGCTCTCCCGCCCGTTGGGGTCTGCGGCGGCGACGATGATCGGGTTGTGGGCGCTGGTCTGCGCGTTGACACTGCTGACTAGTGCCCGCGAGTTGCGCCCTGTCGACGAGCCGCTCGTCGACGCCGCCGCGCTCGCCGGCGTACTGGCGATCGGGGCCGCCGCCGGAGTGCTCATGCGATGGGTAGGGCAACGCGGCCACATCCCTGCTCCCGGTCTGACGGGTGGCTTCGTCGCCGCCATCGCCTGCGCGTTCGTCGCGCCGGGATCGTGGTGGGCGCGCCGGCAGTATCTGGAGCGCCGATACGGAACGGGGGAGATCTCCCCTAACGATCTCGCCACCATCACCGGGGGGCTCGCCGCCACCGACGATCCGATCGAGCTCCTCAGCCGGGCCGCGACACTGGTCGTGGCCGCGAGCGGCCACCGCGCCGCGGTCATCACCGTCGGTGACGGCGAGCCGGACGTGCCAGCCCACTGGCTGATGCTCCCGCTCGCGGTCGGTCATGAGCGAGTCGGGACGCTGGCGCTGGATCCGCTGCACCGCGAGGGACCCGAACCTCGCCAGCGACGGATCGTCGCCCAGTTGCTCCCGACCGTGGCACTCGTGACCCGCGCTGTGGTCCTCGCGGTCGAAGCCGAACGCGCCCGAGCCGATCTCGCCCGCGAGCGTGAGACCGAACGGGCGCGGATCCTGGGCGACCTGCACGACGGGGTCGGCCCAGCGCTGGCCGGTCTGCGGATGAGAGTACAGGCCCGCTCACGCACCGAGCCCAGCGAGTGGCTCGATGAGGTGGTGAGCGACCTCGCCGCGATCCGCGACGACCTCCGCCGGCTCGTCCGGGGCCTGACCCCGGCCGCGCTCGACGACGGTGACCTCGCCGCAGCACTGACGGGCCTCGTCGGATCGTTCCGCGACGGCGGCGCCGACGTGACACTCAACCTCAGGCTCGACACTCCGCCGCGGCCTGATGCCTCGGTCGCGCTCTACCGATTCGTGGCCGAGGGCGTCACCAACGCGATTCGCCACGCGTCGGCCTCAGCGATCGCCGTATCCGTGCACGCCGGCCCCCACACGGTGGAAGCAGCTGTGGTTGACGACGGCCAAGGCGGCCCGCTCACACCCGGCACGGGCCTGGCATCGATGCGCAAACGGGCAGCCGATCTGGGCGGCTCACTCTCGATCGAACCGAGCGAGCCGACCGGGACCTCGCTGCGGATGATGATCCCGACATGACACGGGTGCTCGTCGTCGACGACCACCCGGTGGTACTACGAGGGCTCGCAGCACTGATCGACTCGGAGCCAGGACTGACCCTCGTGGCCACTGCAGGCACCGTCCGGCAGGCCCTGGAATGCAGTGCCGAACCCGACCTCGCCGTCGTCGACCTCCAGTTCCCCGATGGCAACGGGATCCAACTCGGTATCGACCTCAAGCGCCGCTGGCCCGAAGTCCGAGTGCTCGTGCTCACGATGAGCGCCGACGCCCACGCCGTGGTCCGTAGCGTCGGTGCTGGCCTCGACGGATACCTCCTCAAGGACGCCGACCCCGACGAGGTGATCGCCGCCATCCACGCCGCCGCACGAGGCGCGCTCGTGCTCGGCCGAGGCGCCAGCGACGCCGTGGTCGCCGCTGCAAGTGCCGCTCCACGAACCGACAAACTCGCCGCGCTCGACGCGCGGGAACTGGAGATCCTGGGTCTGCTCGTCGAGGGCCTCACGACATCGCAGGTCGCAGCCCAGTTGTTCCTCTCACCCAAGACCATCCTGAACCGTGTCTCGGTCATCATCGCCAAGCTCGACGTCCCCACCAAGGCCGACGCCATCGCGCTTGCCAAGGCCGGCGGCCTCGGCAGCGCCTGACGAGCGCTCGGCGCCCAAGCCCCCTCTGAGCGTCTGTACCGCCGCGCTGAATGGCTACCGGACCGCTGCGGGACGACCCACCCGACCGCGCTGTCGGAGCCGGGTCCGGCAGCGCTTCAGCGAGTCAGCCAGCCAGACGGCTGGGAACTCGCGCCCAGACGTCGCCGCCGATCTCGCCGCTCGAACGCCGCCGCACGCGTTCCAGCGGCATCCCCCGAATGCGTTCGACAAGGCGACGCGTACGTCGGCGAGGACCCGGTAGGCGCTCACGTAAGCAATGTGCGTTGACAACCCCGACGCGACCGCCCCCACCACCAGGGCACCCGCCGTTGCGCCCGCGATGAGCGTGACCCGCCCCTCGTCGACCGCCAACTGCTGAACGACCTCTTCGGCTTCGCGCTCTTGGTGGACTACCGGGCCGACGAAACCGGCCCCGACACCACGATGGCGCCCGTCCCCGACGCGTGGCTGGACGCCCACCCCCTAGATCGAGGCCCCGACCGTCCGCCGGGCAACCACCGGCTACCCGTACACCGACCCCGATACCGCGTTCCGCGAGGTCATTAACAACCACCGCCGCCAGCGCGGCCCGCCTTCACCGTGAGCCTTGACCGACCCTCAGTCGACAGATCACCCATCTCGGTCGCGTCGGCGAGACTGTCCGGCAAAGGGTGTAACTGGCCCAACACGCTGACGGAGTCAGCGAGGAAGGGTCAGCCATGACCGAGACACTGGTGGGCGTGAGCCCACTGCGGAAGGCAGCCAAGAAGACGCTCACACCCCAAGAGGTGGAGCGCAACGGGGTGCGTGAGCTGGTCTAGGCCGCTCGCGCCAGGGGTGAGGACCTGACCGGCCCGGAGGGGCTGCTGAAGGCGATCACCAAACAGGTCATCGAGGCCGCTCTCGAGGAAGAGATGACCGAGCACGTCGGGTATGACAAGCGCGCCGTGGAGGGTCGCAACGGGGCCAACTCCCGGAACGGGACGCGACCCAAGACGGTGCTGACCGACAACGCCGGCCCGGTCCAGGTCGAGGTCCTCCGGGACCGGGACGGGTCGTTCGAGCCGGTCATCGTGAAGAAGCGGCAGCGCCGGCTGACCGACGTCGACGCGATCGTGCTCTCGTTGTACGCCCGGGGTTGACCACCGGGGAGATCAGCGCCCACTTCGCGGAGATCTACGGAGCCAGCGTCAGCAAGGATACCGTCTCGCGGATCACCGATAAGGTCATCGAGGACATGCAGGCCTGGGCCAGCCGGCCGTTGCAGCGGGTGTACGCGGCGGTCTTCATCGACGCGATTATGGTCAAGGTCCGCGACGGGCAGGTCGGCAACCAGCCGTTCTACGCCGCGATCGGGGGTCGACCTGGCCGGGCACCGCGACGTTCTCGGGCTCTGGCCGGGCCACGGCGCCGGGGAGTCGGCGAAGTTCTGGATGGGTGTGCTCACCGAGCTGCGCAACCGGGGCGTGGCCGACGTCTTCTTCCTCCCCCGCAAGCGGGAGGTGCCCCCAGTCTGCGACGGGTTGAAAGGGCTGCCGGACTCGGTGAACGCCGTCTTCCCCAGTCGATCGTTCAGACGGGCATCGTGCACCTGATCCGAGGCACCTTCCGGTACGCGTCCAAACGGTACTGGGAGGCCATCGCCAAGGACCTGCGCCCGATCTACACCGCCCCGGACGCCAAGGCGGCGTGGGCGGCGTTCGAGGAGTTCGAAGAGAAGTGGGGCAAGGCCTACCCGGCCATCCCGAAGCTGTGGCGGGCCGCCGCGATGAAGACGCTCTACCTAGTCACCCGATCCCTGGACCCCAAGGGCCTGGGACAGGCACGATGGGTCACCCGGTGGAAGCCAGCCCTCAACGCCTTCGCCGTCACCTTCGCCGACCGCATGCCCGCGGCCGAGAACCTCTAACCATGAACGCCAGTTACACCGTTAACCGGACGGACCCAGCCCGTTAGGTTCCGGGGACGGCTAGTTGGTTCTTGGCGGTGAGGACGGTCAGGGGGGTGGCGGTCCGGTGAGGTCGGCTTGTCCGGGGATGTCGATCCACTCGGGGTTGTTGATGGAGACCTGGCCGGTCAGGACGGTCCGGGCTGTGATGGCGAAGGTGCCGGCGTTGGCGTAGGCCTTGATGATGTCGCCACTGGGGTAGGTCCCGCCTCGGCTGGTGGTCGGTCCGTGGCTGGTGCCGTGGCCGAAGTCGAAGGTGACGCTCTTGAAGAGGGGTTTGATGCGTACGGTCAGGCCGAACCATTGGGCCGGGTTGAGGGTGTCGATCTCTTCCGGTTCGTAGCCGTTACCCACCACCCTGAAGGACACCTCGCAATCCCGCCACCGGAAGGACCGGTTATCCACACGTCCGGAGCCAGCGTGAAGCGGCACCCGCCTGCGTCCTCGGGTGCGACAAGGTCCCGGGTGGCAGTGGACCCGAACCTCAGGTGGAGCGAGAGATGGCGGACACCAATTCGGCGAGCCGCTGACGGAAACGCTCGACGTTCGCGAGCTTGATCTCCTCATAACCGCGCACCACATCCGGCAGGCCGGCGAGTTCGATCACCAGATCCCGATTCCCCGGCGTCAGGTGCCGGGTCGCGGTCGCGAGCGCCGCGACATACTCCTGGATCAACTCCCGCTCGACCACCCGAACCCGGGCCTTGCCGAAGGGGTCCAGCGCGGTGCCGCGGAGGCGGCGGGCGGCATACAAGCCCCGGAAGGCCGGCTCGGCCCACGGCCCGAGGGCGATCTTGCGCTGCATCCCGAGCGCCCGCAGCACCGGCGGGTGCAGGCGGAATCGATAGCGGGCATCGTCCCCGAACTCGTCCCGGATGCGTTGCCCCAGAACAGGATCGGTGGACAGGCGAGCCACCTCATACTCGTCCTTGTAGGCCATGAGCTTGTGCAGGCCGCGGGCGGCAGCCAGGGTGATCGGCGCATCGGAAGCCCCCAGGGCGTCCGACTCGCGGGAGTAGACGTGACTCAGGTGGCGCAGGTAGTCCCGGGCATAGGAAAGGTCCTGATAGTCGATCAGGTCCGAGCTGCGGCGTCGCAGCAGCGAGCCCAGCTCGCCCTCGACGGGCAGGCCCGCGGATCGCACCAGTTCGACCGCCTCCGGTACCTGCGCTTCGTCCGCCTCCTGCGGCAGGGCGGCGTGCACCCGGTCGGGGGCCGCGACATACAGCCGCCCCCACCGGAAGGCCCGCAGGTTTGCCTCGACCGCCACCCCGTTCTGCACCAGCGCGTCCTCGATCGCCGCCGCCGGTATGGGCAGCGCCCCGGCCTGGGTCGCGATGCCGAGCAGGAAGGTATTGGCCAACTGATCGCTGCCGAAGAGCGCCGTCGTCACCGAGCGCAGGTCCACGAAGACGCTCTCCGGCCGGGTGCGCCGCCCCAGGGCCGCGATCAGCGGATCCACCTGGGGGAAAGCGACATTCACGTCGGCGACCATGGCTCCGGTCGGCGTGCGGCTGCTGGAGACGGCAGCCCAGGTCCGGGCCGGATCGGTCACGGCCAGGTTGCTGTCCGCCGTGGCGACAAGCAGATCGGCGCCCAGATAGACATCGGCGCCGGCGGGGCCGAGGACATTGCTGCCGTCGAAGGGGTCGGCCCCGATCCGCAGATCGGAGATGACCGCCCCGCCCTTCTGCGACAGGCCGAGTTGGTCCAGGCCGCGCACATGCAGGCCGGCATTGGTCGCCGCGACCGCGAGCACTTGGGCCGTCGTCACGATGCCGGTGCCGCCAATCCCCATCAGCCGCAGGCCGATCGGAGCATCCAGGTGCCGAACTGGCGGTTCGGGCAGGTCCGTCGGAACCAGTTCGGTGGCGGCGCCGCGGCGGCGCCCGCTGCCCGGCAGCACATCCAGGAAGGAGGGGCAGTCCCCGGCCAGGCAGGAGAAGTCCTGATTGCAGCTGGCCTGATGGATCTGGGTCTTGCGCCCGAACTCGGTCTCCACCGGCGACACCGAGAGGCAATTGGACTTCGCCCCGCAGTCCCCGCAGCCCTCGCAGACGCGCTCGTTGATGAAGACCCGCCGCGATGGCGCCTCCACCAGGCCACGCTTGCGCTTGCGCCGCAACTCGGTCGCGCACTCCTGATCGTTGAGCAGCGCGGTCGTGCCCGGCACCGAAGCCAGGTCCGCCATGACCTGCTCGATATCGTCTCGGTGGTGCACACGCACCCCCTCGGGCAGGGCCACCCCGGCATACCGAGAGGGGTCCTCGGTGGTGATCGCCACCCGGCGCACCCCCTCGGCCAGCAGTTCGCGAGCCAGGTCGGGCACGGCCATTCCGCCGATGATGTCCTGGCCGCCGGTCATCGCGACGGCGCCATTGCACAGGATTCGGTAGGTGATATTGGTTCCGGCCGCGACGCTGGCCCGCACGGCGAGGCTGCCGGAATGATGGAAGGTGCCGTCGCCGAGATTCTGGATCAGGTGCTCGTCGCTTACGAAGGGCGACATGCCGATCCAGGCACCACCCTCGCCGCCCATCTGCGTGAAGCCGATGACATCGCCGACCTTGTCGGGCTCCATGAAAACGATCAGGGTGTGGCAGCCGATGCCCGCGGCCACGAGGCTGTCGCGGGGGGTGCGGGTCGAGCGGTTGTGCGGGCAGCCGGAGCAGAAGTATGGCGTGCGCGCCGCTGTGGGGGTGAGGGTCAGGTGGGTGCGTGAACGCGGCTGCGCCAGAAACGAACTCGCCGCCGAGATGCTGTCGGAGCCGAGCAGGGAGGCGAGTCGCGGACCGAGGGTCGTGGCGAGGAATGCCGCTGTCAGATCGCCATGCGGCGGGAGCAGGGTGTGACCGTCGGGAGCCGTGCGGCCGGTCACCGCGGGGGCGTTGGCGCGGCCGTACAGGATGCCCTTGACCGCGGTCTCGACGAACGCGCGCTTCTCCTCCACGACGATGATCTCGGTGAGACCCTCGGCGAAGCGCTGGACGATCTCGGCGTCGAGCGGGGCAAGCATGCCGAGCTTGAGCAGGCGAATCCCGCTGCCGGACAGGCGATCTGCGCCAATGCAGAGCATTCCCAGCATCTCCTGGACATCGCGGAAACGCTGCCCGGCGGCGATGATGCCGATGCGGGCGTTCGGATCACCGCTGATCTCGTTCAGGCCGTTGGCCCGGGCATAGCGCAGTGCGAGCTGTGGGCGGGTTGTGAGCATCGACTCCTCGAGCGCGGCGAGCGCGGGTTGCAAGAAGCGGGCGTGCGGCTGGTGGACATAGGGGCGCCCGTCGATCTCGTTGTCGGGCAGCACGATCGACGGATCCGCGAGATGGACGGTGGCGCTGCCGTCCACGACATTCGTCGCCAGCTTCAAGCCCGACCACAGCCCGCTGAAGCGCGACATCGCGATCCCGTGCACGCCCAGCCGCAGGATGTCCTGCGGGTCCGCGGGGATGAGCACCGGCATACCGAGCTCCGCCATCGCCCACTCCGACGCGCTCGGGACGGTCGAACTCTTGGCGTTCACGTCATCGCCCACCATCACCAGCACGCCGCCCACCGGGGACGCGCCGCCGAGGTTGCCGTGTCGGAGGGCATCGGTTGCGCGGTCGAGCCCGGGCGCCTTGCCGTACCAATAGCCCGCCACCCCATCGACCGTCCGCGTCGATCGCGTGGCCGCGAGTTGGCTGCCGAGCACGGCATTGGCCGCCAGTTCCTCATTCACTGCCGGCCGGAAGACGACCCCTTCCGCCGCCAGCTGCGGACCCAGCCGGAGGAGTTCCTTGTCATAGCCGCCTAAGGGCGACCCTTCATACCCGCTGATGAACCCGCCCGTATGCCGCCCCGCCGCCTCATCGAGCCGCCGCTGGTTCAGCGGCAGCCGGACGAGCGCGTGCAGGCCGCCGAGGTGGACGGTCCCGCTCGTCGCGGTGAGCCGGTCCGCGATCCGGAAGCCACCCGCCCGCGCGCCGTCCTGCGTCGCCGTCATCGCGTCCCCTCCGCTCGCCTGCCCTGTCTCTCCCACTCTCGCAGCTTTCGCCGGACGTGACCTGCGCGCGCCACGGCACGTGCTTAAGCTCTGGGCGTGATGGTGGCTCGGGGCGGGGCGGGGCGGGGCGTCGTGCGTTCGCCGTCGCACTTGTGCTCGTCCTGGTGTCCTGGCGCTATGTCGACTGGCTTCGCGGGCCCCCGCACTTCCAGGACCTGAGTGTCTATCGCGCCGGCGCCCGCGCTCTTCTGGACGGGTCGCCGCTGTATGCCGATCGCTCCGCCGGCCACGGACAGCTTGTCTTCACCTACCCGCCCTTCGCGGCCCTCATCTTCGTCCCGTTCGCCCTGCTGCCTTGGGCTGGGGCCGCGGTGGCGCTGGTCCTGTTGTCGGCTCTCGCGTATGCCGTCCTCATCGGGGTCTTCGGTCGGAGCCTAGGCTGGACGCGCACCGGGATCGCCGTGGCGGCGGGCGTCGGTCTGCTCGCCGAGCCGGTGCTACGGACCATCCAGCAGGGCCAGGTCAATCTCGTCCTGGCGGCCTTGGTGTCTGCGGATTTGCTCATTGTTCCTCGCCGATATCGCGGCATCCTGATCGGCATCGCGGCCGGAATCAAGCTGGTGCCAGCCGCTTTCGGCCTGTGCCTGCTCGCTCGGCGGGACCTCGGCTCCATCCTGCGGTTAATCGCAACGACCGTCGGAACCGTCTGGCCGTCGCTGTTGGCGCCCTCCTGGCGTCACCGGTCTCGTGGTCGCACCACTGGGTCTGGTGCGTCCCGCTCGGCATGAGCCTGCATGCCGCCCGCCGCCGCGTCGCACTGGCCCTCGCCGCCGTGGTCTTCTGGTTCGCGCCCTTGACACTCTCACCGCTCGGGGCGCTCGGTGATGCGCCGCGTCCGGTTTGGGTGGCCGGGACGGCATTGATGCCGGCCTTCGGCATCTGGTGGCTCGTCACGACCTACGCCAACAAGGGCGATGAGCGAGCCACCACCATGGCGGGTGCATAGGCTGCCCCCGTGATGCAGTTCATCAATGGCGAGAAACTGGCAGCGGACGGCGGCGAGCCCTACCGGGTGATCGATCCCTCGACCGGGGAAATGATCACGAAGTATGCCCTGGCGGGTCCGGGGCAGGTGGACGCTGCGGTGGCGGCGGCGCGGGCGGCATACGACGGCTGGTCGCGCACGACCCCCGGCGAGCGGTCGGGGATCCTGACCGCCTTCGCGGCCGAAATGGAGCGCCGGGCAAGCGAATTCGCCGAGGTCGAGTCGCGGCAGGCGGGCAAGCCGATCCGGCTCGCCACCGAGTTCGACGTGCCGGGCACGATCGACAACATGGCCTTCTTCGCCGGAGCCGCCCGCAATCTCGACGGCAAGGCGACCGCCGAATATTCGCCCGACCACACCAGCAGCATCCGCCGCGAACCGGTCGGCGTGGTCGGGTCGATCTCGCCGTGGAACTACCCGCTGCAGATGGCCGCGTGGAAGATCCTGCCCGCCATTGCCGCCGGCAACACCATCGTGCTCAAGCCTGCCGAGAACACCCCGCTGACGTCCTTGATGTTCGCCGAGGCGGCGACCGCGGCCGGACTGCCGCCGGGGGTGGTCAATGTCGTCGCGGGTGCCGGCGCCGACGCGGGAGCGCACCTGCTGCGCCACCCAGATGTCGACATGGTCTCCTTCACCGGTTCGACCCGCGTCGGGCGCACGGTGCTCGAAGCTGCCGCGGGGACGGCCAAGCGCGTCCACCTCGAACTCGGCGGCAAGGCGCCCTTCGTCGTCTTCGATGACGCCGACCTCGATGCCGCCATTCATGGCGCGGTCGCCGGCTCGTTGATCAACACCGGCCAGGACTGCACTGCCGCCACCCGCGCAATCGTGCACCGCTCGCTGCACGACCGCTTCGTCGCCGGGGTCGCCGAGTTGTATGCCGCGGTGCGCCTCGGGCCGACCGCCGATCCGTCCACGGACCTGGGTCCGTTGATCTCGATGGCGCACCGCACGAAGGTGGCCGGCATGGTCGAGCGCGCCCGTTCGTATGCCCGAGTGGTCACCGGCGGCGCGACCCCCGGCGGCGAGCTCGCGGCCGGCTCCTACTACTCACCCACCCTGATTGCCGATGTCACGCCGGCGCATGAGGTGTGGACCGACGAAATCTTCGGACCCGTCTTGACGGTGACGCCCTTTGACACGGACGACGAGGCGATCGCGCTGGCCAACGACACGGCATACGGCCTGGCCGCCTCGGCCTGGACCCGCGATGTCTATCGTGCGATGCGGGCCAGCGCCGAGATCCGCTCCGGGTGCGTGTGGATCAACGACCACATCCCGATCATCAGCGAGATGCCGCACGGCGGCGTCAAGCAATCGGGCTTCGGCAAGGACATGTCGGCCTACTCCTTCGAGGAGTACACGACGATCAAGCACGTGATGTTCGACCGCACTGCCGTGGCTGAAAAGCCCTGGCACCGCACAATTTTCACGCTGGGCCGGGTTGACTAACGACCCAGCAGAGGTTAGGAGACCTCGCGCCCGAGCCCGCGCGGGGCCCGGGTCAGCGGGTCGTCAGGCGGATGGTGAAGTCGGAGTCGCCGCCCTTTTGGGTGCCGGTCATGCCGAAGGCCGACAGCGGGTCGAGGTTGGCGCGCATATCCGCCGGGATGTCGGCGCCGAAGGCCTCGATGACCTTGGCGATATTGACGAAGACCGCCTGTGAGGCGTTCTTGTAGTCCGGCATCGCATTGACGAAGGCCTCGTTCTTGTCCAGGCCAGAGCCCTTGGCGACAGCATCGGCATACGTCTGGTCCAGCGCAAGCACGACGCGGCCGTCACCGACCAGGCCCAGCGGCTGACCCTGGTCGGACACCGCGTTGACCAATTTCTGCGCCACAGCTGGGTCGCCGTCGGTCTTCAGGGCGATCTTGGGCATGTCGTCGCTGCCCATCCCGCCGAACGTGAAGGTCGTGTGCTTGCCGAGCAGGCCCACGAGGTCGTCCGGGAGCGAGATGCCGAACTGGTTCTGGATCGAGCCGGTGAGATCGCTCTCGCCCGAGGTGGCGTCCAAGGCCTTTTGGACGTCCGCCCACGCGGACTTGACTTGCTCACCCAGGCTATTGAAGCTCACGGCCGCGATGGTGTCCGCAGGCAGCGAGCCAATTTCCGTGGAGCCGCTAGCGTCGACGGCCGGTGCCTTGGCGTCGCGAACTGCACCGGCGACTTCGACATTGGCGCCATCGAAGCGCAGGGCGGCATACATCCGGCCGCCGCCGATCTTGTCCTTGACCGCGTCCAGCTCCTGTGCCGAAACGCTCGACTCCGTGGCCGCCAGGTCGACGGCCGCCCCGAGGTCGAGCCACATGCTGACGATGCCATCCTCGCCGAGGTCCTTCATGTCGCCCTTGAAGCCCGCCGAGTCGACCAGCTTCGTGCCGGGGGCACTAGCCAGCGCGGCCAGCTCCTCCGCCTTCTCAGTGCAGCGCACGAAGTCGGGGAGCACATCGCACGCCGCGCCGTCGGTCCCGGCCTTGGCCAGTGCGGCCTTGGCCTTAGCTTGGTCGGTGGACGCGAGCAGCATCACGGGGACGACGCCCTTGCCGTCGGCCGTGGGGACGGCCGCCATCGCGAATCGGTCGCCGATCCACGGGGCCACGTCGGCGTCATACGACAGCCCCTTCAGGCCGCCTTCCTTCTGGGCCGCCTCGAAGACGACCCTGCGCAAGTCCGAGTTGTCATCGGTGCCGGACAGCTGATCCTTCAATGCCGGGAACTTGCGCATCAGACGCAGCGCGCTGATCTTTTGACCGCTGGACGGGTCAAGGTCGATCTTGGCGAAGCCGAGCGTGTTGGCAGGCAGGACATCCTCCGGCTGCGGCCCGCCACCGCTGAGGGCGTTCATCGCGAGGGCACCGCCGGCCGCGAGGCCAACGAGCGCGAGGGTGCCACCGACGGCGGCAATGGTGACGCCCCGGCGGCGCTTGGGCGCGGCGACCTCGACGACGCCATCAAGCGGCTCGGCCGGGTTCTGGATGTCTTCGGTCATGCTCGTTCTCTCCCCCGAATCGTGCGCGCGATCGGGCGACCGCGCGGCTTCGGCAGGTGCGACGCTAAACCAGCCTCGCGGGTTCCTCCAAACCCGCTGGGCCAGTTGTTATCCAGTTGCCATGAAAGCCGGCCGGCACCCGCGCCGGCAGCTCCACGATCGCGACATCCTCCAGGGTCCCCGCGTCGAGAGGGCGGAGCTCACTGCGGTCGCCGTCGCGGTGGTATGCCGTCCCCATCAGCCAGCCGTCGTCCTCGCCGGAGTGCTCGTCCCGGGGTACGAAAAGAAATTCGCCGACGTTGACCGCCGCCCCGAGATCACGGGTCTGGGTGGTCGCGTGCTCGACATCATGTTTGAGGACCTGACCGGTCATGCCCGCGCGGATCTCCTCGCGACGGACGGCGATGATCACCTCGGCATCGTCGAGTTCCTCTGCGCGCAAGCGCAGGCCGCTGAGTCCGTAGGGAAGGTGTTCGAACTCCTGCCGGACCAGGCAACCCTCATTGGTGGGGGTGATGAGGTAGGAAGCGGGTGGCTGGCGTTGCGTCGAAGCGGTCGCCGACCGTGTAGGCGAAGAGGCGTGCAGGGTCGTAGGCGACCACATCACAGGGCCGGATCCACTCGCGCGGCACGCCGTTCTCGACGCGCCGGTTGCGCCCTTCGAAACGTCCTCCGAGGGCACGAGCCGGAAATCCGTCCACCCACCCGACCAGATCCACGTGCGACCGCTGGCCGACGGAGGTTCCGGCAGGGCACAATGGCGAGGGCGGAGCATACGGCGCTCGCTGCCGCTGCGGCACAGGTGGATCCGACGACGGAGGTTGACGTATGGCTCTCGACATTCCCTTCTACACCGCTGAGGCTCAGGGGCCCTACGACCTGGTCTCGATCGGCCGCTTCGAGTTGGAGGAGGGCGGGGTGATCCCCGACCTGCAACTCGCGGTCGCCACCTTCGGGACCCTCGCCGAGGACAAGAACAACGCGATCCTTATCCCGACGTGGTTCTCGGGCACGCACGCGACGTGGGCGCAGGCCTACATCGGGCCGGGGCGAGCCCTGGACCCCGAACGCTATTTCATCGTCGTCGTCAATCAGATCGGCAACGGGCTCTCGACCTCCCCACACAACGCCGACGACCCGAGCATCGCGATGTCGAAGTTCCCGCACGTGCGGATCGGCGACGACGTGCGCGCCCAGGAGCAGCTGCTGCGTGAACACTTCGGCATCGAGCGCCTGGCCCTCGTCGTGGGCGGGTCGATGGGCGCGCAGCAGACGTGGGAATGGGCAGTTCGCTTCCCCGACAAGGTGGTTCGTGCCGCCCCGATCGCGGGCACCGCGCAGAACACGCCGCACGACTTCCTCTTCACCCGCACCCTGCTCGACGCGATCACCAGCGACCCCGGCTTCAACGGTGGGGAGTATGCCGCGCCCACCGACGTCATCGCCGGCCTGCACCGGCATGCCGACATCTGGGCGACCATGGGTCTGACGACGGACTTTTGGAAGACCGAGTTCTGGCGCGGCATACCGCCGCTGGTCGAGGGAATGCAGTTCGAGACCTACGACGATTTCCAGAACGGCTTTATACGGCTGCTCTTCGGGTTGATGGACCCCAACGCCCTGCTCACCATGGGCTGGAAGTGGCAACGCGGCGACGTCGCCCGCAACGCCGATGGCGACCTCGCGGCGGCGCTGGGCCGGATCACCGCGCGCATGTTCGTCATGCCTATCGAGCAGGACATGTTCTTCCCGCCGCGCGATTGTGCCGCCGAGCAGAAGCTGACACCGGGCAGCGAACTGCGGGTGCTGCACTCGATCGCCGGGCACTTCGGGCTGTTCGGCTTCGAGCAGTCCTATCTGGACGAGGTCGACGCGAATCTGGGCGAGTTGCTCGCGACCACCTGACCTCCGCCACGGGCGGGCCGTCGGACCTGCGGTCGCCGGTTGCTCAGGCGTGGCGCATCGCCAGCCGGTGCGCTTGCGGGCTGGTCCCGTAGCGGACGCGAAAATGCTTGCGCAGCAAGTCAGCACTCGCGAATCCTGCGGCGTGGGCGACCGCTTCGACCGGAAGACCGGTGCTTTCCAGGAGTTCCTGCGCGCAGGTGAGCCGGGCCGCGACGAGCCAGGCGATGGGCGACTGCCCGGTCTCGGTGGCGAAACGCCTCGCCAAGGGTCGCGCCGACAGGACGCCCTCGCTGGCGATCGCGGCGAGGGACCAGTCCCGCGCAGGAGTGGCGAGCACCGCGGCCTGCAGCCGCGGATGTCGCTCGGCGAGACGATCGCACCAACGCCAATGCGTTGTGCACGGCAGTCCGTCGAGCAGCCCGGCGACGCCGAGGACGAATGCGCCCGTCCATAGGCCCGCGAATCCGTGGATCGAGGTTGAATGGCACCGGCTGTTAACGGGCGAGGGTCGCCTTGGGGCTCATTTTGTCGGGCGAGACCGTCGTCGGCACCAAGTCCATCGCCGCGAGCCTGCGGGCAGTGTTGACGAACTGCTGGACCGGGGCAGCATCGATGTCGTTGCGCCACGCGATGGCCAACGGGGAGGGCGGGATGTCCTTCACCGGCACGAACGCAAGGCCTGGACGCTGGTAGTACCGCTGCGTGGACGCTTGGGTGAACGCGACGCCGCGGCCGGCCAGAATCGCCTCGAAGCACTCGTCCACGGACCCCACCTCAGCGCCCAGACGTACGTCGTTGGGTCCACGGCTGTCGACCGCGAGCCAGTAGTTGCGCCAGTACTCCGGTGCCCGTCGTCCGACGAAGGGCTCCTTGATCCGAGAGCGGGTCGTCGGTGGCCCCTGGGGCCATGACGGCAATGCGGAAGTCGATGAAGGCGCGCTCGTTGACCGCCGAGATCAGTCCGCCCATGCTGCCGAAGTGCGTGTAAAGGGCGGTCGTCGAGACGCCCACATCACCGGTGATCGCCCGCGCCTGGAGGACATCCTCGCGATGGGGCTGGCAAACCGAAGCTTCGCCATCCCCCACCCCAACGAATACAAACTGCTCTTCAGCCGGCAGGTCGTGCGCTATGCCCGCGGCGTGCGCGCCGAGGTCGACAGCTCGATGAATGCGGATGCGCCGGCGGGCATCGCCGCCTTCGCCATGGTGGTCGAGCGCGCGCGGGCGATCCTCAAGGCAGACCTCATCGACCCGATGGACGCCAGCTTGTTCAGCGCCCAGATGTGGGCAGCTCTTCACGGGTATGTCGCCCTGGAGCTCGGCGGTCACTTCGGTCAAAAGCCCGACCTGCTCGTGATGGGTGGCCTGTTCGGGGCGCTGCTCAAGGGATACGGCGCGACGGAGGAAGACATCATGCGGGCGCTGCTCAGCTCATCCGAGCGCGTCCACCTGGTCCGTCGACCACCTCTCGAGTCGTAAGCCATTCGCGCTCCGTGCTGCGACGCGCGGACCAGGGCACTCGCGCCGGTGCCGCTGGCCGCGACATGATCTGGGCGTGGGGATGACACAGCTGCTGCTCCTTGGGCTCGCGGCCTTCGTCATCGGCTATAGCAAGACCGCCATCGGCGGCCTGGCCGTCATCTCGGTGGTCATCTTCGCCTCGATCCTGCCCACCCGGTCCTCGACGGCCGCCATCCTCATGGTGCTGATCGTCGGCGATCTCTTCGCCATCTGGTCCTACCGACGCGACTGCGATCTGCAGCTGATGCGCGGCCTGATTCCGAGCGTCCTGCCGGGTTTGGCGCTCGGCGCCGGCTTTTTGGCGATCGTCGACGACACGGTCTTGCGCCGGTCGATTGGAGCCCTCCTGCTGGCGATGGTTGCGCTGCAGCTGGTCGTCAACGCTCGGCGAGACCGCCTTGGCCAGGTCGCCCACGGCCGCGCGGCCGCGTGGGCCGCGGGCATGGGCGCCGGGTTCGCGACCATGACGGCGAACGCTGCCGGTGCTGTCATGACCGTCTATTTGGTCGCCAAGCAGGTCGACAAGGTGCGCTTCGTCGGCACGAGCGCCTGGTTCTTCTTCGGCATCAACCTGCTGAAGATCCCCTTCTCCACCAGTCTCGGGCTGCTGGCCTGGGCCGATGTATGGCGCGCGCTCGCCCTCGCCCCGCTGGTCGGCATCGGCGCCTGGCTGGGGCGGCATACGATCCGGCGCATCTCGCAGGCCGCCTTCGAGAAGGCGGTGCTGGCCGCATCCGCTCTGTCCGCCCTCGCGCTCCTCGTGCGCTGACCGCCAGCATCCGACCGAGAGTGCTGTGGACCCCGAGTCGTGACACCGTATGCCGGTGACCCAGGCCCGGCATACCAACCTCGCCATCATCGCCCTCATCCTCGGCGGGGTCGGGATCGGGACGACCGAGTTCATCGCCATGGGCCTGCTGCCGGAGACCGCTGGCGATCTCGGGGTGTCCATTCCGGCGGGCGGGGCCTCGATCGCTGCGTATGCCGTGGGCGTCGTCGTCGGCGCGCCGATCCTTGCCGTCGCGGGGGCCAGTTGGCCGCGGCGCACGATGCTGGCGGGCCTGTTAGCGACGCTGGCGATCGGCAATGCCCTCGTGGCCCTGGCGCCGAACTTCGGCCTGCTCGTCGGTGCCCGCTTCCTGGCGGGGCTGCCGCATGGTGCCTTCTTCGGAGTCGCATCGCTCGCTGCTGTCGACCTGATGCCGCCGCAGATGGCCGGACGCGCGGTCTCACGGGTGATGCTCGGCATACCTTTCGCCAACCTGCTCGGGGTCCCGGCGGGCACCTGGCTGGGGCAACAGTTCGGGTGGCGGACGGCATATGGCGTGATCGGGGGACTGGCCCTTATCTCCGCTCTGCTCGTGCATCTCGTTGTGCCGCAGTCTTATCCGCATCCTGACGGGGCGATGCGACGCGAGCTGCGGGCGCTGAAGAACCTGCAGGTCTGGCTGACCTTGCTGACGGGGGCGATCGGCTTCGGCGGGATGTTCGCGATGAACTCGTACATCGCGCCGACGATCACCGAGGTGACGAAACAGCCGGCGTCGGTGGTGCCGGTCATCATGCTGGTCCTCGGACTCGGCGGGCTGGTCGGGACCCCGATCGCCGGGCGGATGGCGGACTGGTCGATCCTGCGGACCATCGGGATCGGGCTGGCGACCTTGGCGGCCAACCTGGCGCTCTTCACCTGGACCTCACAGTGGCTGATCCCCGCAGCTCTGTCGATCCTCGCGTGCTCCATCTGCGCCGGCATGCTGGTGGTCGGTCTCCAGATGCGGCTGATGCAGGTCGCCGGTGATGCCCGCAACCTGGGCGCGGCGAGCAATCACGCGGCCCTCAATGTGGCGAATGCGCTCGGTGCCTGGCTCGGTGGCGCCGTGCTTGCCGCCGGCTACGGCTACACCGCCCCGTCGTGGGTCGGCTTCGCTCTGGCCCTCGCCGGCGGCCTGATCTTCGCGGTCTCGCTGCTCGTCCACCAACGGACGCGCGTGGCGGACGCGTAGGTCAGAGGCCGGTCCAGGCGGAGCGCCAGGTCGAGCGGGAGCCGAGGTAGCTCCCGACGACGGCGGCGCCGAGATCGTCCGTCTCCGGCGCCACCACCTTGCCGTCTGCGCGTCGGGCCATCTGGTCGATGAAGCGGGCCAGGCCGGGGTCGTCGCCGAGCCGGAAGAAGGTGACCTTGGCGCCCAACCGAGTCGTCGTGTCGAGCTCGCGCACCGTCAGGGCGAGGGTCAGCGGGTGCGGCGGGTAGTCGAAGAAGACCTGCCCGCTGGAGTGCAGATGTGACGTCGGTTCGCCATCAGTGACGACGAGGAGCACCGGCTGCATGCTCGGGTGCTTGCGGAAGTGCCGGTTGGCCAGCAGCAGGGCGTGGTGGAGGTTGGTTCCCTTGTCCCACTTCGGTTCCAGGCCGGTGAGTTCCTCAATGTCCATCACCTGGGCGCGTCGGCCGAAGGCGATCAGCTGCAGTTTGTCGCCGCGGAAGCGGGTCGAGATGAGCTGGTGTAGCGCGAGCGAGGTGCGCTTCATCGGCAGCCAGCGGCCGTCCATCGCCATCGAGAAACTGGTGTCGACGAGCAGCGCGACGGCCGCCTGGGTGCGCGCCTCGGTCTCGATCACCTCGATGTCGTCCAGTTCCAGCCGTATGCCGTGCCGCGCGTCCATCCCGCGGCTCACCGTGCGCTGCACGGCGTTGGTCAGGGTGGCTGTGACATCCCAACTATCGGTGTCACCGAAGGCCCAGGCGCGGCTGGCGCCGCTCGGCTCGCCGGCCGCCCCGGCTTGGCGCAGCTCGCGGGCGCCCTGTCGGCCGGACATCCGGTCGGCGACATCGCGCAGCAGGGACTTGCCGAGCTGGCGCATTGCCTTGGGAGAGAGACGAAGTGAGCCATCGGCACTGCGCTTGATCAGGCCGGTCTCGCGCAGTTGCTTTTCGATCTCGGCGAGAGTGCGGGCATCCGCGCTGGCCTCGTCGCCGAGCTGGCGCAGCAGGGCGTCGAGGTCGATATCGTCCAGGCGCGCGCCCGGATAGGACTGGGAGAGTTGCTCACTGAGGGCATCGAGCTCGGCAAGATCTTGGAAGGCGCCCGTGCCATCGCCGAGGCCCAAGCCCTCGTCACCTTGGAAGCGCTCGCCGCCGTTCCAGTCCTCGCCCGGGCGCAGCATCTGCAGATTGGCGTCCAACCGGCTGAGGCTGTCCATGAGCTGCGGTGAGCCAAAAGCCTGCTGCGACAACGCCATCAGCTCGGCTCGCTGCTCCGGCGTCATCGAGTTGAGCATCCGCTGTGCGGCGGCCGCCCGCTGGGCGAGAGCGTCGATCAACTCCTCGACGGACTGTGGATTCTCGGGGAAGAAGTCACCGTGCTTGCCCATGAAATCGGCGAAGTCCTGGTCGGTGTCCTCGCCGAGCCGGTGCTTCTCCAGAAGGTCGTTGAGATCGCCGAGCATCTCGTTGATCCGGGCCCGGTCCTCGTCGGTGGCGCCTTCGAGGGCCTGTTTCATCCCGGCGAAGCGCTGGTCGAGCAACTCCCGCCCGAGCAGGTCCTTTATGTCCTCGTATGCCGCGCGCGCGTCACTGCTGCGCCACGGGTAATCGGCGAGCGAGTTGACTGCCGCCGCCGGCGAGGGCGGCAACCCGTCAAGGCGCATCTCCTGGAAACGCGCGTCATCATCGAGGTCCCGCGCGAGCTGTTTGCGTTCTGCCAGAACGGCTTTGTCGAGCAGCTCCTTGACCTGTTGCATGGTGCCGTCCAAGTTGTGGCGCTGCAACAACTCGCGCCTCTTCTCGGCGACCTGCCGCGCAAGGTCGTCCAAGCCGCGCTGGTTCTGACCACCACGGCGCAGGAACTCCGCCAGCGCCCGGTCGGGCGAGTAGCCCGCCATGACGTCCTCGCCAATCGCTGACAGCGCCTCGCCGAGGTCGACCGGCGGCGCGAGGGGGTCGCCCCCGGCATACGGTCCGTATGCGGAGTGCCTCGACTCCCGACGCGAACTCACCGGTGGCTCAAGGGGTTTCGCCGTAGACCGTGCGGGACCCGTCGGAGTCCTTGCCGATGCGCTTGGCGAGGTAGAGCCCCTCCAGGGCGAGTTCGAGGGCGCTGGCCCGCTCACCCGCGGAGGCGGCCGAGACGCGGGCTGCGACCTCGTCATACAACTCCGACTCCCCGAGGATCGGCAGGGCGTCGAGGAAGTCGGCGGCGCTGACCTGGTCGCCGGTCATGACCAGCACGCCACCGGCCAGCGCCTCCACGAGGAGCCGGAAGTCGATGCCGCGGAACGCTTCTCGCGCCGTCTCGGCCGTCGCGGTGCGCAGCAGATGATCGAGGACGGCCCGCTCACGGCCCTCCTCCCCGGTCTCGAATTCGACCTTGCCGCCGAGGACGTCCACGGCGCCGGCGAGGTCCACCACACGGGCCACCGCCTCTGGCTCGCCCTGGATCGTGGCCCGGTGCAGCGCCGCCGCCGCGACCGTCTCGGCCGCCGCGATCGAGAAGCGCGCCGAAACGCCGGAGCGCTGATCGACCGCGCTGGACTCGCGCAGGTGCCGGGTGAACCGGGCGATGATCTCCACGATCTGGTCCGGCACCGTTGCGGCGAGGTCGGCCTCCTGGCGGATGACGGCGATTTCGTCGGCGAGTTCGACCGGATAGTGGGTGCGGATCTCGGCGCCGAAGCGATCCTTCAGCGGCGTGATGATCCGGCCGCGGTTGGTGTAGTCCTCGGGGTTCGCCGAGGCGACGACGAGGACGTCGAGGGGGAGGCGCACGACATACCCCCTGATCTGAATATCCCTCTCCTCCATGACATTCAGCATCGCGACCTGGATGCGCTCGGCGAGATCGGGCAGCTCGTTGATGGCGACGATGCCCCGGTGGCTGCGCGGGATCAGGCCGTAGTGGATCGTCTCGGGATCGCCGAGATGGCGGCCTTCGGCGACCTTCATCGGGTCGACATCACCGATCAGGTCGGCGACGGAGGTGTCGGGGGTGGCGAGCTTCTCGGCATACCGCTCGGAGCGGTGCCGCCAGGCGACGGGGAGGTGGTCGCCGAGTTCCGCAGCGCGGCGCACGGAGGCGGCGGTGATCGGCTCGTAGGGGTGTTCGCCTAGTTCAGAGCCCTCGATGACCGGCGTCCACTCATCCAGCAGGCCGGTCAGGGTGCGCAGCAAACGGGTCTTGCCCTGGCCGCGCTCGCCCAGCAGAACGATGTCGTGCCCGGCGATGAGGGCGCGTTCGACCTGCGGGAGGACGGTCTGCTCGAAGCCGTGCAGACCGGGCCACGGATCGTCGCCGGCGGCGAGCTTGGCGAGCAGGTTGTCGCGCAATTCGCGGCGCAGCGACTTCTGCTCATGCCCGCTTGCGCGCAGCTGGCTGAGCGTGGCGATATCCGGGGCCCCAGTCATACGAGTCAACCTAACCCCGGCACCTTTGGGCTGCCGGCCTCACTCCTGCCCGAGCCGCGCAAATCCAACTAGTCGATGAACGTTCAAACTGTTAGCATTGGCCGATTGCGGCGTGTCCTCGTCGCCACCCGCCTTGCCACGACCCGCCTCCGGAGACAGCGTCGCCACCGGGACGAGTAGCAGCCCTGGGCCGGGACCTCATTTCCACAGACGGAGAAATCCTTGTCTACCCCTGCACCGGTCGACGCACCCGTCGACGCGTATTCCGACAAGATCGACGGGGCGGTCCTGAAAGTCGCCGGCGTCGTCGTGCTCGGCGCCATCATGTCGATCCTCGACATCACGGTCGTCAATGTCGCCCTGCCCACCTTCGAGACCGAGTTCGCCAAGAACGGCGAGCCGCTGGCCTACTCCACGGTCGCCTGGACGGTCACGGCATACACCCTGGCCCTCGCGGCCGTCATCCCGCTGACCGGCTGGGCGGCGGACCGCTTCGGCACCAAGCGTCTCTACATGCTGGCCATCGGCCTCTTCACCGCCGGCTCGGTGCTGTGCGCCGCGGCGACGAGCATCGACATGCTCATCCTGTTCCGGGTCGTCCAGGGCCTCGGCGGCGGTCTGCTCATGCCCTTGGGTATGACGATCATGACCCGCGCGGCCGGCCCGCACCGGATGGGCCGCCTCATGGCCATCCTCGGTGTCCCCATGCTGCTCGGCCCGATCCTCGGCCCGATCCTCGGTGGCTATCTCATCGACACCGTCTCCTGGCACTGGATCTTCCTCATCAACCTGCCCCTCGGCCTGATTGCGCTGCTGTATGCCGCGTGGGCGCTACCGAAGGACCGCCCGCAGCCGAGCGAGAGCTTCGACGTGCTCGGCATGGCGATGATGAGCCCGGGTCTGGCGATGTTCCTCTACGGCATTTCGTCGATCCCCGGTGAAGGCACCTTCTTCTCCGCCAAGGTCATGGGTTGGGGCACCGCCGGCCTACTGCTGTTGATCGCGTTCGTGGTCTACAGCTTCAAGCCCGAGCACCCGCTGCTCGACCTGCGGCTGTTCGCCAACCGGCGCTTGACCGTTGCGACGATCACCATGTTCATCTTCGCCGCGGCCTTCTTCGGTGGCCTGCTGCTCGTGCCGACCTACTTCCAGAATGTCCGTCACGAGGACGCGCTGCATGCCGGTCTGCTCGTCGCGCCGCAGGGCATCGGCGCCATGTTGACCATGCCGATCGCCGGTGCGTTGGCCGACAAGAAGCCGGTTGGCAAGATCGTGCCCTTCGGCCTGGTGGCGATCATCGTCGGCATGTTCCTGCTGTCGCGCGTGGATGGCACGACGTCCTATTGGGGCTACATCATCCCCGTTCTGTTCCTGCTCGGCCTCGGCATGGGCGGCACGATGATGCCGATCATGACCTCGGCGATCAAGACGCTGACCGCCCACCAGGTGGCCCGCGGCTCGACCCTGCTCAACATCACCCAGCAGATCGCCAGCTCCGTTGGCGTCGCCATCATGTCGGTCGTGCTCACCACCGGGCTGAAGAATGACGCGCTGGTCTCCCAGGCCGCTGCCTTCGGTGAGGCGAGCAAGGGCATGTCCCCGGGGGCCGTTCAGCAGCTGCTTCCGCAGTTCCCGAAGGTCGCTGAGATCCTGGCCTCCGCCGGGCAGGACGCGGCTGCCGGGCAGGCCGCGCTCGCCAGCGCCGTGGCCGATGCGATGGGCAAGGTCTTCGGCAACAGCTTCCTCGTGGCCGCCTTCCTGGTCTTGCTGACCCTCATCCCCGCCCTCTTCCTCCCCCGCAAGGAGGAGGAGAGCCACCTGCTCGACGACGAGGACGCCACCGCGGCCCCCGTCTTCGTGCACTGAGCGGCGCGGGCAGACCCGCCCGGCACCGCCGCATACGACCGCCCGGTCGGCCCCACACCAGGGGCCGGCCGGGCGTTCTGCTTGCCCGAGATGTTCGCCGGGACCCAACGTCAGTGGGCTGCTCTACCGTCTATTGGCATAAGCGGATCCATCCGTGCGCGTCACGCGCGTGGCAGGGTGGGCCGACGTCGGGGATGTTCGCAGGAGGGTCGATGCTGCAGATCGGTCGATCCCGCCTGCGCCATCACCGCAGCGCCCTCGTCGTGCTCACCGCCACCGCACTCATCGCGCTGGTCGTCCTCGGCTTCCTCCAACTGCTCGGCGGTGTCGTCTCCGATGCGGCCGCGCGGAGCACGTTGACGGCGGCGGATCCCGCCCTCTCGACCATTTCTGCGCGGGCCTCGGTGAAGGTGGACCAGCTGCCGCAGGCGCGCGCTGTCGTCGCCGCCGCCGCGGCGGACGATAGTGCGGTTGTCACCGAGGTCTTCGAGGCCATTTCCCGGGGTATGCAGTCTCGTCCCGAGAGCGATCGCGCGCGGCTGGCCGTCGTCGGAGACTTGCCCCGATGGACCCGGCTCGTCGCGGGCGCCTATCCCGTCGCCGGGGCCAGCGCGTTGCAGGTCGTGCTGCCCCGCGATGCCGCGACGGCCGGGGGGTGGCAGGTCGGGGACACGATCGACCTGGTCGATCTCGTCGCCGATGGTGCGCCGACGATGCCGGCGATCGTCACCGGCATCGTCGAGGTGCTCGACCCCACGGATCCGATCTGGCTCGATCAGCCGCTGATGAACACCGGCGTCGAGGCCAGCGACAGTTTCACCCTCTATGGTCCTTTCCTGTTCGCCGAGGGCGACGTCACGAAGGTCGCCGGTCGCAGCGTCAGCGCCCGGTGGCGGATCGAACGGCCCGAAACGGGCGTGACCCGGGCCAACGCGCTCGCCTACAAACAGGACGCGGAGCGCTCGATGCGCCTGCTCACCGAGGGCGACCTCAAGCACGCGCAGGTGAGCACGCAGGCGCCCATGCTGTATGCCGAGGCGCGCGATATCGCCGACCGCACCCGGATCGCGCTGCTCACCCCGACGATCCTGCTCATGCTGCTGGGCGGGGTCGCCTTGACGATGGCGGCCCTACAACTGGCCGCTTTGCGCACCAGCGAGACGGCCTTGGTTCGAGCGCGGGGTGCCTCGTCCTGGCAGGTGCTGGCCCTGGCGGCCGTTGATGCGGCGCTCGTGGCGCTGCTGTCTGTTGCCCTGGCGATTCTGCTGATTCCCCTGGTGGCGAATCCTCTGGCCCGGCTCGGCGGTCTGTCCGAGCAGATCACGGCCAGCCCTGAACGGGTGATGCGCCCTGATGTGCTCGGGCCGATCGTGGCTGCGGGGATCGCGGCGGCGGTCATCGTGCTGATCACGGCGGCTCGCTCCGGGCGGCTGCGCGCGTCAGCCACCCCATCCGCGCGCAGCGCCCTGCTCGGGCGGCTGGCCAAGGCGGGCATTGATGTCGTGCTGATTGCCTTCGGTGTGCTGGGGATCCTGCAGTTGCGGCGCTATGACCCGACCTCGCCGCGGATGGATCCTCTCACGCTGAGTGCACCGGCTCTGGTGATCGCCGGTTTGTGCGTGCTCGGGCTGCGGATCATTCCGCTGCTGGCGCGATTCGCGTCGGGCGCTGCCGCGCGGCGGCCAGGGCTCACGCTGGCCTGGGGATCGTGGCAAGTGGCGCGGCGGCTGGGGGGCCAGGCGGGCGCCATACTCCTCGTCTTCTTGAGCGTCGCGATGGGCGCGCTCGCCCTGTCCCAGGGCGCGACCGTCACGCGGGCCATCGAGGATCAGACCCGATTCGCCGTCGGAGCGCCGCTTCGGGTGACACCTGGGCAAGAGCTTCGCGGCAGCGCGCAACTCAACAGCAGTTATGCCGTCCTCGCGGGCGGTCGCGACCGGGCGATGGCCGTCAATGTCACGACGGCTGAGGTCGGGGCGAGCAAGGATGTCTCGCTGTTGGCGCTCGACTCATCGGCCGCGTCGGCGCCCTACGTGCCCCGCGCGGATGTGCTGGCGGGGACGGCCTGGCCAGGTGCGCTGACTGGTCTGGCGCAGCCGAGACATGGCATCCCCCTCCCGGCGGGGGCCCGCGAGGTCAGCGTGCGCGTGGTCGGATCGGCGAGCCAAAATGCCGGCGTCGGCGACTCCATCTTCCCGCTGGCCGGGCGTGTGCGTATCGAACTTCCGACGGGCGAACGGGTCTCGCTCGCGGCCGGGCAGCTGAACGGCCCGACCCCGGAGCAGCTCACCGCCACTCTCCCCCAGGTCGACGGCGGGTGGCCGGCAGGGGCACGGATCGTGGGTGTCTCGGCCTCGCCGACCGCGCCCTACTGGCGTCCGGGCGATCTCGCCGGCGTGACATTGAGCCTGTCCGGGGCGTCGCCGGTGCACATCGATGCCCAACCGGCGCCCGTGAGCGGCAAGCACCACAGCCGGCTGATGAACGTCACGGTCTATGTTCCCTTCGACGAAGAGGCCGTCGCGCAGCCCGTCCCGGTGCTGGTCACGCGAGCGCTCGCGGACGCCAACCGGCTCACGGTGGGAGCGGAGTTCGCCATCGGCTTGGTCGGCGCGACCCTGCCGGCCAAGGTCAACGGAATCCTCGACGCGGTGCCCACCGCTCCCAACCCGCAGCTGGCAATGGTCGCCGATCTCGCGGCCGTCACCGCCGCCGCGACGCGCCCGCAAGGCGCCAGCAGCGGCGCACTGTCGACCCCGCTCGCGACCTTCTGGCTGCTCGCGCCCGCTGACCTCGACGCCGCCCGAGCCACTTTGGACAAACAGCCGCGACTCGCGACCGCCCGCCTTGACGCGGCCGAGATCGCGCAGGCGCGGCGGGACAATCCGGTTAACGCGGGGATGCGGGCCGCGCTGCGGCTGGTGACCAGTTCAGCGCTCGCCCTGGCCGCACTCGGTTTCGCCGCGGCCACCGCCGGGCTGGCGCTGGCGCGACATCGGGAAGCCGGCATCCTGCTGGCGCTCGGCACCTCGCCCCGGCAGATCCGGCGGGCTGTTCTTGGGGAGCGATTGGTCGTCCTCGTGCTGTCGACCCTTGTCGGACTTGGGGCCGGGGTGGCGGCGATCTGGGCGATCGTCGCGCTCGTCATCGGCAGCGACGGCCATCCACAGGTGCCGGCGGTGCACACGGAGTATGGCGTGGGCGCCCTCGTGCTCTTCGCGGGCGCCGTCCTCGCGCTGCTCGCGGCGGTCGGCCTGGTCGTCGTGGGCCGCACCGCACGGGATCCGGCGGATGTGCTGCGGGCGGGGGAGCACGCATGAGGCCGTTCACGACTGCTGCCGCTTGGCGCCGCCAGGCGCGAGATGTCGGACCGGGGGTGCTCTTGGCTCTGGTTGCGGCCTTGCTCGCTGCCTTCGTGGCGCTGCTCCCGGTGGCGGAGGATCGGGCATACGACCGCGCCCTGGGGGATTTCCTGGCCGACGCGGCGGCCGGGCAACGTGATGTCCGGCTTAGCTACAACGCAGGGTCCGTGGTGCTGCTGCGCGGGGACTTTGAGCGCGAGACCCTTGCCATGCCCACCTCGCCTCAGCAGATCATCACCGAGCGGGCCGGGACGATCTTGGGGCCGGCTGCGTCGAAGCTCCTTGGTCGCCCCGACTTCTCCGCCACAACAACGGATTTCAAGGTCACCGGTCCGGGGTCGTCGCCGATCGGGTCGAGCCGCGAGGCGATGGTGCGGGTCCAGGGCGGGCTGAACGAGAAGGTCCGCTGGGACGCCGGCGCGCTCGGGACCAAGCCTTTGGGCACGGTCGCATATGTCGATGCCGTGGAGCCCTATCGCATCAGCCGGACCACTCCGGTGATCCCGGTTGTCGTTCCGACCGTGGTTGCGACGGCGTGGAAGATCACGGTGGGTGACCGCTTCGCGCTCGTGCCCTCCCTGCCAGGCCGGTTCACGCCATACCCCATCACTGTCGAACTGACGGGCACCTACACCCCGATCGACGCGCACGATCCGTTCTGGGCGGACGAAGGGCGACTGCTCGTCAATGATGTCGTTGTCGCGTGGGACGGGGGCACGACCTCGCGAGCAGCCTTCATGGTTTCGGACGCCCTGGTCGGTCCGCTCGGGCAGGCGCTCGACGCCATACCCGAGGCCTACCGAGGATTCGGTCCGAGCCGGGTCGAGGGGTCCGCCGACTATGCGCGCGGGCTGACCTACGAATGGCGCTATGTCCTCAACCCGAAAGGCCTCGATCTGGCTCGAGCCCGGACCATCGTGCAGGGCATCGACGCGATGAAGTTGGCGTCTTCGGGCTGGGCCGAGACTCGGCCGGTCGTCGTCAGCGGCTTGGCTGATGTCCTGACCAAGCAGGCCAAGGCGGTGACGGTCACCAAAGCTCTGACGGCCTTCGTCTCAGTGGCGCTCACGGCGCTGGGCGCCATCGCCGCCGTGCTGCTCGTCGTCACCCTGGGCGGCCGACGGGCCCCCGCTATGCGCCTGCAGTCCGCCCGCGGGGCGTCCCGGTTCTCGCTGATCTGGGGCTTGGTTCTGGAAGTCCTGATGTGGGTCGTTCCGGTGAGCACCGTGGCGGCCGTGGTGGGGTGGCGTCTGGGGGCCGGGCGGATGGCCGTGCTGGCCTTCGCGCCTGCGGTCATCGCGGCCCTCGCCGCCGCCCTGGTGGCCCGTCGCGAGCTCGGGACGTCACGCAGTGATTCCACTGCGGCACAGGCGATTCGGCTTCTCGCAGAGCTCGCCCTGATCGGTGGCACCTACTTCGCCATCAACACCGTGCGCACGCGCGGAGGCGCTATCTCGACGGGCTCGATCGACTGGTATGCCGCCCTCACCCCCATCCTTCTCGCCGCAGCGGTCGGGGTGGTCCTGCTGCGCCTGCTACCCCTGCCGATCCGCTGGGCCGCGGGCCTGCTGGGTCGGCGCCGGTCGGTGCTCGGCTTCCTGGGTCTCACCAGGGCCGCCCGCGGCGGTGGAGGTATGTCGGCCGCCCTTGTCGGACTCGTGGTCGCGGCGACGCTCGCGACCTTCCTCGGCGGGCTGGCGACGTCAATCCAGCGCGAGCGGACCCTTGCGGCCTATGCGCTCACGGGGGCGGATCTGCGCATCGACGCGCGTCGCGTCGACGACAGTGCCGTGCGATCGGTCGCGGCCGTTCCGGGCATCACCGCCGCCGTCCCCGCCTTTGTCCTCGCCGGCCAACTGGCGGGCGAGGCGGGGAGCGCCGACCAAGCCGTGACCGTCATTGGGGTGGACCCGGCGGCATACTCCCGGGCACTGGGGGGCAGCCCGATCGCCTTCGATGCGGCCGGCGCCGGGGGCACGCCCGAACAGCTCACGGCGATCGCGAGCGAACCGGTCCGGCCGACGGGGAAGCTCACCGTGACCGTGCAGGGCCGCGAGCGCGCCGTGACCATCGGTGCGGTGCAACCAGGGCTGACCCGTGGCGGTCAGCTTGCCGGGCATCCCGTGCTGGTCTTGCCGTGGGATGCCGTCCTCGAGGGCCAGCCGTATCTGCAGCCGAACACCCTCTTCGTGATGGGGTCGGCGCAGGCCATTGCCGGGGTGCGTGCTGACAATCCGGTCGCGCTGCGTGAGGGTGTCGTGGACCGGCGGGAGGCGGCAGCTGATATTGCCGCGCGCTCGCTCCCGACGCTGGTGCGTCAACTGTTCGCGATCGGGCTGGCCCTGGCCGCCGCCTTCACCGTGCTCTCCCTGCTGGTCATCCTCGCGTTGACCCGACCCGAGCGGGTGGCCGCCCTGTTGCGCATGCGGGTGCTGGGTATGCCGCGCCGCCGCGACTGGGTGCTCGCCATGGTCGAGGTGCTGCCCCCCGCGTCCGTGGCCATTGCCGGCGGCTTTGTCCTGGGCCGCTATCTCCCGCGCGTCATGCAGTCAGCCATCGACCTCGGGCCGTATGCCGGCAGCGAGCCCTATCCGCCGATCTCCACCCCGTGGTGGGTGGCGGGTCTGGTCGCGCTTGCCCTGCTGCTCCTCACGATCCTCGCCGTGCTCCTCGACCTCGCTCGAGCCCGTGCGACCCCTCTTAGCGCCCACCTGCGAGCAGGAGAAGACCGATGACGACCCGCACCGAGACCCGAAGCGACGGGGAACTGGAGATCCTGTGCGACAACCTCGTGCGAATCTTCAAGTCCGAGGGCGTCGAGGTGGTGGCCCTGCAGGGCCTCGATCTCTTCGTCCGCACCGGCGAGTTGCTCGCCGTCGTCGGGGCATCCGGGTCCGGGAAGTCCACGCTGCTGAACATCCTCTCCGGGCTCGATATCCCCAGCGCCGGCGTCGCCCGGGTGGCGGGAGCCGACTTGCTGACGATGTCCGGGCGCGATCGGGTGCGTTACCGACGGCATACGGTCGGCTTCCTGTTCCAGCAGGCGACCTCCAACCTGCTGCCCTATCTCAGCGCGATCGAGAACATCCAGCTGCCCATGGCCCTTGCCCGCACGCCGAAACGCACGCGGCACGATCGGGCGCTGGAACTGCTTGAGGTGCTCGGCATTCCGCAGGTCGCCGACCGCGGGCTCGGGGAGATGTCCGGCGGACAGCAGCAGCGCGTCGCGCTCGCCGTCGCGCTGGCCAACGAGCCGCGGGTGCTGCTTGCCGACGAGCCGACGGGCGAGTTGGATCATCAGAGCTCCGAGGAAGTCTTCGGGGCGATTCAACGGGCCAATGCGGCCTTCGGCACGACCGTTGTCGTCGTGACCCACGACCCGTTGGTGAGCGAGCATGTGCAGCGCACTGTCGGCATCCGCGATGGGCGCACCTCCTCGGAAGTCTTGCGGCGCACCGCGATCGACGAGCACGGGGGCGAGTCGGTGATCGCCGAGGAGTATGCCGTGCTCGACCGCGCCGGCCGCCTGCAACTGCCGCGGGAGTTCACGACGACCTTGGCCATGAAGGATCGGGTCCGCCTGGACCTGGAGAGCGATCACATCGGTGTCTGGCCGGACCGTCCACGCGCGGACTCGGGGGAGCAGGAGGTGTCCGGTGGCTGACGCGTCGAGCGCGGTCGTGCATGTCGAGCAGGTCACGAAGACCTTCGGCGCTGGTGAGACGGCCGTGACCGCCCTGCAAGGCGTGAGCTTCGTGGTGCCTCGTGGGGAGTTCCTCGCGATCCGAGGCCGGTCGGGCTCGGGCAAGACGACCTTGCTGAACGCCATCGGGGGCCTCGACCGCGTTGATTCCGGCCGCATCGTGGTGGACGGTGGCGAGGTGACGGCAATGTCCGATGACGACCTGTTGCGGCTTCGTCGCGAGCAGGTCGCCTATATCTTCCAGGGCTTCGGGCTCTTGCCCATCCTCACCGCCGCCGAGAATGTCGGAATCCCGTTGCGGCTCAAGGGCCTTCCCGCTGCCGAGCGCGAGGAGCGAGTGCGTGCGGCGCTCGCTCAAGTGGGCTTGGACAAGCACCCCAATCAGATCCCGGGCCAGCTCTCCGGTGGTCAGCAGCAGCGAGTCGCCATCGCCCGCGCCCTCGTCGCCGAGCCGGTCCTGCTGCTCGCCGACGAGCCGACCGGCCAACTCGACTCCACCACCGCGCGCGAAATCATGGAGCTGATCGCGAGCCTGGTGCGCGACAACGACATGACCGCCATCGTCACGACCCACGATCCCGTCCTGCTGTCCATCGCCGACCGCGTCCTGGAACTCGCCGACGGGGCGCTCGCCCAGTCCGGCTGACTACCGGCCGGTAGGTCTGAGCTTTGGCCCCACATGTGGTGCCAAAGCTCAGACCTTAATTGGCCCGCCGTCGCCGATCATTCACGGGCCCCGACGAGGGCCGTCGCGTCCGCCCGTCCGTTCGCGAACCAGTGCGTCTCTCTCGTTGCTTCCAGTCCGGCGGCGGGGCAGGGTGGGGGGATGAGATATGTCGCGCTCGGAGATTCCTATGCCGCCGGGGTGGGTGGCGGCGAACGCCGCAATGCGTGTTGGCGGGCCGATGATGGCTATCCCGTGCAGGTGGCGCGGCGGCTCGGCCTCGACGTGGCCTACAACGCCTGCCTCGGGGCGACCTGCGCGGACGTCCTGTCTCATCAGCTTGATGCGCTCGGTCCGGACACCGAGCTGGTCTCGATCACATTGGGCGGCAACGATATCGGCTTCGTTCCCGTCCTGATGGCGGCCGCTGAGCCGGGCTGGATGAGCAATAGCGATGTGTCGATCGACCACGCGCTGATCGCTCTGCGCAGCCGCCTGCCCGGCTTGCTCGATGGCGTATATGCCGAGGTGGGTCGCCGGGCGCCGGCCGCGCGGGTCATCGTCACGGGATACCCACGGCTCTTCAATGGCGTCGACTGCAATCTCGCGACCTTCTTCTCCGCACACGAGATGTCCCGCCTCAATGCCGCCGCCGACGAACTCGGCTCCACCATCGCCGCCGCCGCGCGTAGGGCAGGCTTCATCTATGTCGGCGTTGGGTCCCGTTTCGTCGGCCACGCCGTCTGCGATGGCGTCGAATGGCTCAATGGCGTCTCCTGGCCGCTCGAAGGCTCATTCCACCCGAATTCCTTGGGGCACAACGCATATGCCGACGCCATCCAAGCCCGCCTCGGCGAGGGCGTGGGGCCAGAGGACGCCGGAGAAGGCGGCAGCAGGGTCATCGAGGGCCCGTGCGTTCCCGGATCGGCACCGACCTTCTCGTTGCCAGATCTGCTCGGCGCGCGCAGTCTTGGCGGTGCCCGGGATATCGGGCTCGACCCCACCGAGATCGAGGCTCTTGCGCATCAGCTGTATGACGGGCTCGCCGCCTCCCGCGAGGCTGCGGTGCTTCCCGACCCTGGAGTGGCTGCGGCCGCGGCCCGACTGAACGAACTCGATGCCATCGCGACCGCGCGTCGCGGGGAAGTGACGATGGGTGGCTGAGGAGTTAGCGGCGAGCGCGCCGGACCCCCTGGCCGAGGCCGCCGAGCAGTTGTATGCCGTCCGGCTGGCCGATTTCATGGCGACTCGGACCGAACTGGTCGCCGCCGCGCGGGCGGCCAAGGATCGGCCGCTCGCGGCGGCAATCGGCAAGCTGCGCAAACCGAGCGTGGCCGCGGGCGTCGTCAATGCCTTGGTGCGCGCCCGACCGGATCTGGTGGAGCAGTTGCTGAGCGTGGGCGCGCAGCTGCGTGCGGCCCAGGCGAATCTGCACGGCACGGCGATCGCTGCCTTGCGCCCCGCGCGGGATCAGGTGATTGCCGATGTCCTCAGCGGTGCACGCGAGGTCGCGGAGGCCGGTGGTGCCGCGGTAACCGCCGCGGGGGAGAACGAGATTCGCGAGACCGTCATCGCGGCCCTCGCGAGCGCCGAGGCTGCCGATGCCGTCACGTCGGGGGCGCTGACGCGCGCGATCAGCTATGCCGGCTTCGGGGAGGTTGACCTCGCGGATGCGGTCGTCGCCACAACCACCGGGCGTCTCCTTCGCCTCATCCGCACGCCCGAGCCAGCCGCCGGGCCAGACCCAGAACAGGCCGCCGACCAAGACGCAGAGCCAGACACCGACCTGGACGTCGAGCCAGACACCGACCTGACCCCCGAGCTAACCACCGACCTACCGCCTGGTACTGGTCGCGTTCATGACCAATACCAAGCGGTAGCCGAGGAGTTAGCGACCGACAACGCTGCCGACCCGGACGCGGCTATTGAGGCGGCGGCCACGGCCTACCAGGACGCGGCGGCGGAGGTCACGGGCGCGAAGGCGACTGTGCGAGAGGCGAGTCAGGCGCTCGATGCCGCGAAGGCCCGGCTGGCAGACCTGAAGGATCAACTTGCAACCGCGGAGCGGGAGATCGAGCAGCTGTTCGCCGCCGACGCCGCGGCACGCGAGGCCGTCGCCTCCGCCGTCCGACGGCGGCAAGCGGCGGCCGAGTTGCTCGCCCGCCGCGAAGCCGAAGCGGAGGCCTGAGATGCCCACCGACCCGCGCGGATTGCGCTCGGATGCACCGCTTTTCGACGCCTGGCTTTCCTTCCATAAGCGCACGACGCACGCCTTCACGATCCCCGGACACAAGCACCGACTAGACCTCGTGGGCGATGTCATCGCGTCAGACCTGCCCTATTACGCGGGCCTCGACACGATGAAGCTCGCCCACGGCGTGCTCGCCGACGCGCAGAAGAGGGCGGCGCGACTGTGGGGAGCAGATCGTTGCTGGTTCTCGGCCGGCGGGTCGACGCACGGCAACCAAGCGCTGGCGCTGGCCGTCGCCCGCCCGGGCGCTCGGGTCGTCATCACGCGATCGGCCCACCGATCGCTCGTGACGGCACTGGTCCTCGCGGGCTTGGAACCGGTCTGGGTGATTCCGGATGTCGACCCGGCGACGGGGCTGCCGTTGCCGATCACCGCCGAGCAACTCGAGCGGGCGTGCAAGCAAGCACAATCCCCGTCGGCCCCGCTGCCCGACGATGCACAGACCTCTTCGGGATCCGGACCCAGGCCGCCGGTCCTTGCCGATCCGCAACTCGCGGCCGTCTTCCTCACCGACCCGGCGTATGTCGGCACCCACGGCGATGTGGCCGCCTGGGCTGAGGTGGCCCATGCCCATGGCGCGCCGCTCATCGTCGACGCCGCGTGGGCCGCCCACTTCGGCTTCCACCCCGATCTTCCGGATCATGCCCTCGCGTGCGGAGCCGATGCTCTCGTGACGAGCGCGCACAAGGTGCTGCCGGCATACAGCCAGGCCGCCCTGATCCTGTTGCGCAGCAACCGGATTGACCAAGGACGACTCGAGACCGCCATTGATGCGACGCACACGACCAGCCCGGCAGGGTCGATCTACGCGAGCATCGACGCAAGTCGCGCACTGCTGGCGCGCGATGGTGAGCAGTTGCTCGGCGACTGCCTCGGACGGGTCAGGCGCCTGCGCGATCGGTTCGCGTCGGTCCCCGGCCTCGTTGTCCTGGATGGCCCCGGCATTGACCCCCTGAAGATCACCCTTGTCCTTGCCGGCACCGGCGCGGATGGCATCGTCATCGAGCAGGACCTGATCGCCGCCGGCCAGCCCGTGGAACTCGCGGACCGCGACACCATCGTCGCGATGGTCACGATGGCTGATGAGGATGCGGATCTGGAAACCTTGGCGGACAACCTGATTGAGTCGATCGAGCGCCACCGCGCCGAGCCGAGGCAGCCCGCCGGGATGGCGGCGTACACCATCACTCCCGAGGTCGTGATGTCCCCACGCGGCGCCTATTACGCCGACCACGCTCCAACCCCCATCGAGTTCGCTGTCGGTCACATCTGCTCGGAACTCATCGCCCCCTATCCGCCCGGCATCCCCGTGCTCGCGCCCGGTGAACGCATCACCGAACACGGCCTCGACGCCCTGCTCGCGGCCCGCGACGCCGGCGCCCGCATCGCCTATGCCGCCGACCCCACCCTGCGAACGATCCTCACTGTCGTCGCACCCGTGCCCTGCTAAGCATCAGGGGCAGAACGCGTCGGACGACAGTTAGCTACCGCCTGCATGCCGGCAGCGGACGCCGTCGTCGGCACCGACCCACTTTGCGCGCCACCCCCGGAGACGGCGGCGGATGCACCATCATGCGCCGGCGCCGCGCCGGTTCCCGAACAGGCACCCAACAGCCCTAGAGAAACGACGGCTGACGCCACGCTGACCCATGCAGATCGCCTCATTCACTCAGGTAGATCCACTGGCCTGCTGGTGCACCCAGTCAACTCACGAGATCGAGACCGCCATACTCCGAAACGCCCCTGGCCAGGCGGCTCAGGTGGTAGCGGGTGTCGCCATAGGTGTGTTCGATCTCGGTCAGACGGGCGGTGTGGTGGCCCACGGCATACTCCGCCGTCATGCCGATGCCGCCGTGCAACTGGATCGCCTCCTGACCGATGTGGCGTCCGGACTTGCCGACGATCACCTTGGTCCTGGAGACGCCGATCGCGTCATCGGGCCGGATCGCGAGCGTCATCGCGAGGTAATAGACGGCGCTGCGGGCCAGTTCGAGCGAGGTGTACATGTCCGCCGCGCGCTGCGTCAGCGTCTGGAACTTCATCAGCGGGACGCCAAATTGCTTGCGGGACTTGAGGTATTCGACGGTGAGGTGCAGCGCCGACTCCATGGCGCCCAAGGCTTCGGCGCTCAGCAGCAGAGTGCCGAGGTTGATCGCGCGCTGCACGAGCACCTCGTCGCCGTCCACCCGCCGAGCCGAGACGCCGGCCAGGTCCAGCCGAGCGCCGGTGAAGGTCGGGTTGTCGATCGCGAAGATGCCGACCCCGTCCGCGGTTGCGGCGGTGGTGACCACGGCGGGCGCGGCCGCGGCATACGGCACCGGCTCTCGGACGCCGGTCAGGGCGTCGCCGTCGGCGCGCACGTCCACCGGCGTAGGCGACCAGGCGCGCATCGGCTCAAAGAGGGCCGGCACGACCACTCGGGAGCCCTCGACGGCGGCACCGAATAGCTCGTCGTCGCCGAGCATCGCTGCGGCCGTAAGGGTTTCGGAGTATGCCGTGCGCACCCCCGCGCGCCCGAGCTCCAGGGCGACGACCATCGCCTCGACTGGTCCGGCACCCATTCCGCCGGCTTCCTCCGGGAACGGCAGGCCCAAGCCGCCGAGTTCGGCCAGGGCCTTCCAGAGCTCGCCGTCGTGAGGGGCCGTGCCGGGGACCGGCTCGGTGCGGTGGCGGGAGATGGCCTCGCGGGCGGCATCGCGCAGCGCGATCTGGTCCTCGGTGAATTCGAAGTTCATGTTGTTCAGCCCTTCAGTCCGAGGATTCCGGTGGAAATGACTTGGCGCTGAACCTCATTCGAGCCGCCATAGATCGAGGCCTTGCGGAAGTTGAGGTAGACCGGGGTGGCATTGTGCGCCCAGTCGGCGATCGCGCTCTCGGCCTCCAGATCCCACGACAGTGACGACGGCCCGGCGATATCGGCGATGAACTCCAGCACATCCTGCTGCAGTTCGCTGCCGCGCAACTTCAGGATGGACGAGGCCGGGTCTGGTTTTCCCCCATGGGAATTCGCGGCCACGCGAAGCACGGTCAGCTCCAAGGCGATGAGGTCGCACTCCAGTTCAGCGATTCGAGCGGCGATCACCGGATCGTCGATGAGGTGCCCATCGCCGGAGGCGACGGCCGCGGCATACTCCTTGGCGGCGGCGAGCTTGCGCTTGATCCACCCGGTGGGAGCGACGCCGACCCGCTCGTTCCCCAGCAAGAACTTGGCATAGTCCCAGCCGCGATTCTCTTCTCCCACAAGCTGATCCGCGGGCACGCGGACGTTGTCGAAGAAGACTTCGTTGACCTCGTGGCCGCCGTCGATGAGCTGAATCGGGCGCAGCGTGACACCCGGTGCGTCCATCGGGATGAGCAGCATCGAAATGCCCTGCTGCTGCCGCTCCGCGGCGGGGTTGGTGCGCACGAGCGCGAAAATCCAGTCGGCATGCTGGCCGAGCGTCGTCCAGGTCTTCTGCCCGTTGACGACATACTCATCGCCGTCCAGGACCGCCGTGGTGCGCAGCGAGGCGAGGTCCGAGCCGGACTCGGGCTCCGAAAAGCCTTGGCACCACCAGATATCCAGCGAAGCCGTGGGCGGAAGGAAGCGCTCCTTCATCGTCTGACTGCCGAAGGTCGCGATGACCGGGCCGATCATGTTCGCGTTGAAGGCCAGCGGCGCCGGGACATTGGCCAGTTGCATCTCGTCGAGATAGATATAGCGCTGCAGGTCCGACCAATTCTTGCCGCCCCACTCGGCCGGCCAGTGCGGGACCGCAAGGCCGGCCTCGTGCATGATCCGGTGCGACCGCTCGAAGTCCTCCTTGCTCAACTCGGTCCCAGCCGCGACCTTGTCGCGGATGTCTTGCGGGATAGCGGTGGTGAAGAACTCGCGCATTTCGCTGCGGAATTGCTCATCCTCAGGACTCAAGCCGCGTTGCATGGGATGCCTCTCGTCGGGCCGACTGGCTACTGCTCCCATTCAATCAAGCGCCGGTGAGCGCTTGCTCACCTGACCGGTATGAGCTTGCGCACCCCGACGACGGGGCAGGTCAGCGCCACATTGGCGTGGTGACGACACCGCCCGTGGCGACATCGACCAGCGGCCGGCTGCCCAGGGGCGCGCTCAGCGTGGTCGACACCGGCTCAGAGATGAGGTTTGCGGTGCACGCTGTCCCCGGCTTCGGCGGCGTAAAGGAGCCGCCCACGATCACCACATCCTGCGCCTCCATCACCAGCGGCGCGGGGTCGGTGTCGCAGGCGCCGAGCCCGATCTCGTAGGTCAAGGCCGCACCATCGACAGTCTTCAGCGCCATGGCCCCGGTGATCCCATCGGGCTGCCAGGCGGGCAATTCCGGAGTCGTCCACGTGACGAGTTCCGCCGCGTCCAGGGCCAGCACCCGCAGCGGCTCGCTCATCCCGCCGCCGGTGAACTCCCAGAAGGGCGCCTTGGCCACACCGTGATTGGTGAGGACATCGGCCGTCACGAGCTTCGCCCCGTCCAGCGAGAGCGGGCACCGCTCGGCCGGGCCGCACGGCATGGTGATCGCCAGGCCCGCAGCGCTCTCTGCCGAGGTGATCCGCATACTCCGGGACGTGCCGTCGGCGAACGTGACTTTCCGCGGGCCCGGTGTGGGGACGGTGGGCAGGGCCAGAGCCGCGCGGCCGGCACCCGCCGCCTCCTTGGCCTTGTCGTCCTTGAACCCGCCCCAGCGCACCGCGTCCCCCAGCAGGACGACGCCGTTCTGGTATGCCGTGAGCGCACCATTGGAGCGCAGGGCCGCCGCCACGGCGCCCGCCCGTGCGGTGAAGTAGGCGGGCATCCCCGATCCGGTGCCCTCGCCGGTGGGATTAGCACTGCCCCCGCCCGCGGACTGGCTCCCGCACGCACTGGTGGCCAGGGTGAGCCCAGCGAGGATGAGGACCGAGCGGCGTGGCGGCGTGGCGTTCATAGGTCATGGACGCCCGGGCGCGCACCCCGGTTCCCCACCCCTTTCGGCTTCGCGGCGCCCGAGCGTAAGGTCAATCCCATAGGCCGGTCACCGGGCCGGCCCCGGTCACCACCAGGTGAAAGGACGTGGTCGTCGATGACGACGGACACCGTGAGTGAGGCACCCACCGAGAAGGCCGATTTCGTGCGCGTTGCACGGGTGCTCGACCATCCCGTGACCAGTGTGTGGGGTGCCTTGATGGCCCCGCACGGCGCCGAGGCGCTGCTCGGCGAGGGCGGCGAGCTCGGCACGAAGGGCACGAGCTGGCGCGCGAGCGATGGCACTTTCGGCGTGACCCGCAGCTTCCATCCGCTGGAGCAGATCCGCTTCTCCTGGCACGCGAACGCCGACTCTCCGGCCACGCTGGTCGATGTTCATCTGCGGCCTGAGGGCGAACGGACCCAGTTGGAGATCGTGCACGAGCACCTGGACTCCGGCGCCGATCACGACGAGCTGTCCGCGCACTGGAATGCCGCGTTGGACCGTCTGGACTCGTTGGCTCCGTAGCCGCGTCGCGCGCGTGACCCCGCCGAGCGCCCGAGCGGAGCGGGCCTTCTGAATGGGAGCGGCCCTATATCCCCGCTCGCGTTCACAGACCCCGCTCGGCTCGGCGGAAACCCCGCTCGCGTTCACAAACCCCGCTCCGCTCAGGCGCGCGCGATCCCACTCGCCGCAGCCCGGCCGGTGCTCAGGTCAGCCGATCCACCGTGATCGGCCGGTCGCTGCGAGCCTCGATCTCGGCGAGCTGGGCGAGATAGAGCTCGGCGCACGCGAGCGCGTCGAGCAGGGCGTCGTGGGCGGCATACACCGGCAAGCCGTGCCGCTCCCGGGCAGCCCACAGGCGCAAGGCGCCGGGCGGCGGGTCGATATGCGGAGGGTAGGCACGGCGGGCCAGTTCCATGGTGTCGACGACCCGACAGGGCAGCTCAGCGCCGCTGACCTCGCGGCATAGCCGGCTCAGGAAGCCGACTTCGATTGGCGCGTGGTGGGCGAGCAAGACCCGGCCGGTCAGGGCCTCGGCGACCACGTCCAGTGCCTCGGCGGCGGGTATGCCGGCCTCGACGGCGTCATCGGTCAGGCCGTGGATCGTCGCGCTCGCGCCCACCCCGGCATGCCCCGCGGGCGGGCGGACGCGCACCGAACGAGCCCCGGCGAGCGTGATCGCATAGCCGTCCACAGGCACGAAACCAATGCTCAGCAGGATGTCCCGGTCCGGGTCGAGCCCGGTGGTCTCGATGTCGATGGCGAGCAGGCGCAGGTCGCCGGCCGGAGTATGCGGATCAGGCAGCCCCGCGGCGGCATACACCCCGAGTGCCCCTGGCTGTGTGCTCAGGCGGTCGAGTGACTTCGTCCGCCCGCGCTCCTTGCCGAACCATGCCATCGGGTGACCTCGCGCTCAGCCGAGCCGGCCGGTGCTGTAGATCGAGCCGAGCGTGGACTGCGCGCCACGCACGATCGTGAAGGCCTCGCGCAGGTGTCTTTTGTCGAAGGAGCTGAGGTCATCGGGCCGAATGTGGTTGTCGGGAGCGATGCCGTCGGCGACCTGGGCGGCCTGGTGCCCCACGCGGACATACGAAATGAACTCGAACGCGTCGCGCAGATCGGCGACCCGCCTGGGGTCGATGACCTTGGCCTCCCCGGCGGCCGCGAGGCGATCCTGCGTGGAGCGGGCTGCCGAGCCGACGGCGAGCGCGTGAACTCGCGCGAGGTCGACGACGGCGCCGATGCCGCCGCGCTTGATGTCGAGGGTCTCGGCGTGCTCGCCATGCTTCTCCAAGACGAAGCCGCGGAAGAAGCCGACCGGCGGCTCATTGGCGACGGCCGCGCTCGCGAGGTGCGCGAGGAAGCGCTGCGCGCCGCGTGCCTCGCGTCGCACCGACTCCGCGAGCGTTGAATAGAGCCGTTCGTCTCCGGCGATCGGGCGCATGTCGAAGAAGATGCTGGCGCGCAGGATGGCGTCGGGGGTCGGCGCGGTGAGCCAGGTGTGAAAGACGTCCTGCCACTGCCGCAGGGTGATCCGCCACGCCGGATTGGTCGCCATGACATCGCCCGCGCACCGGGGATAGCCTGCCTCGACGAGCCAGCCTGTCACGAGCTCGGCGAAGCACTCGAAATAGGCCCGATCGTCGGGCCCAGCCGAGTCGTCGAGGATCAGAGCAGTGTCCTGATCGGCCGCCAGCGCCTGCTCCATGCGGGCCCGGCTGCCGAGCGCCACCCAGCAATAGGGCACCGGTGGCGGGCCAAGCTGCTCGTGGGCCATGTCGATCAATCGCCGCTCGATGGCATCGCCGACAGACGTCACGATCCGGCCGATATCGGCAGCGCTCGCGTCTTGCGCCACGAGCGACTGCACCACGCGGGCGAGCCGTCCGGCGACCTGCGCGACCCCGGCGCTGTCGGCCTGCTTGGCGATATCGCCCGCGAGATACACCGGATTCGCCCGCTCGAGTCGCATCAAGTCGGTGGTCGTCGCGACCCCAACGGCGTGCCCGGAAGCCAGGAGCGGCAGGTGGTGGATATTGCGCGCCACCATTTCCAGGAGGGCCTCGAAGGCCAGACCATCCGCGGGCGCGGTCACGGGATCGGCGGTCATCACCGCGTCCACCGAGTCGTGCGGGTCACGGCCACAGGCCAGGACGCGGTTGCGCAGATCGCGGTCGGTCACGATCCCGGCCAAGCGCTCGCCGTCCATGACCAGCAGCGAGGACACGCCCCGCTGCGACATCACGCGCGCGGCCTCCTGAATACTCACCCCCGACGCCACGGTGACCGGCTCACCAGGAATCAACTCGCGGAGCCGGGTCTTGAGAATCGCACTGCCAGAAGCGCTTTCCTGCTGCACCGCGACCGCACCCGCCATGCGATGCGCCGGCTGCCGATCGAAGAACTCCCGAACGGTCGGATGCGCCGCGACGAGGTCGTCAAAGGCGGCTCGTTCCATCGACAGCGTCAAGGTGTCCTCGATCGCGACCACGCTGAAGGCCGACGGATTGCCGTGCAGCAAAGTCGTCGCCCCGAAGGCGGTGCCCACCTCCCCCCGGTCCACCAACGCTCCGGAGGTGTCGCGGACGTCAACGGCGCCGGAGCGCACGACATACAGCCGATCGTTCGGGAGCCCAGGCGTCATGATCGCGCTGCCGCGCCGGTGGTAGGTCACGCTCATCCGGCGCACGAGCGCGAGGAGAGCTGCCGGCGGCAGGTCCTCGAAGGGTGCGTGGGCCGCGAGGAAATCGCGGATCTCCGCCAACTCGACATCGAGCGCCATGCCTCCATCGTGCCCGGCCCGGACATCGACGGCGCCGGCGCCTCCCCGACGACGCGCCGGACGCGCGGGATCGTGCGCCCAACGCGAAAGTCCAGAAAGGACATGGGCATGACCCAGCCTCAGGTGATGTTCTATCCCTCATGTTGTGGTCGCTCATCCGTTCCCATCTGCGGCCGTATGCCGGCGCGGTGGCGGCGATCGTCGTCCTGCAGTTCGTCTCGACGCTGACGACGCTTTATCTGCCGTCGCTCAATGGGCGGATCATCGATGATGGGGTGGCGGTCGGCGACACCGGCGAAATCTTGCGGCTCGGCGCGATCATGCTGGCCGTCTCGCTCGTCAACATTCTCGCCACGGTCGCGATCGCCCGGAATGCTGCGGCGACGTCGGCGTCGATGGCGCGGGATCTGCGCGGCGAGGTCTTCGGATCGGTCACGGGCTTCTCGGCCCAGGAGCTGTCCCGCTTCGGCCCGCCAACGCTGATTTCGCGCAACACCAATGACGTTCAGCAGGTCCAACTCGTCGTGAACATGGGCCTGATGTTCATGGTCTCGATCCCGATCATGATGATCGGCGGCATCATCATGGCGCTGCGCGAGGACGTCGGACTGTCGTGGTTGGTCGCCGTCGCGGTGCCGCTGCTCGGTGTGATCGTCGGGTCCATCGTCTATCGGATGTTGCCGTGGTTCCGCCGCATGCAGGAGAGCGTTGACACCGTCAATCGCATTCTGCGAGAACAGATCACAGGCATCCGCGTGGTGCGCGCCTTCGTCCGGGAGGACTTCGAGGAGCGCCGCTTCGATGCGGCGAACACGACATACACCGGCACCGCGGTCGCCGTCGGCAAGCTCTTCTCCCGGGTCTTCCCGCTCGTCATGCTCGTCTTCAATGCGGCGACGGTCGCCGTCTGGTGGTTCGGTGCCAAGCGCGTCGACACCGGCGCGATGGAGGTCGGCGCTCTGACTGCCTTCATGCAGTACCTCATGCAGATTCTGATGTCTGTCATGTTCGGCACGATGATGTCGATGATGATTCCGCGGGCGGCCGTCTCTGCTGGCCGGATCACCGAGGTGCTTGAAACCCGGTCCACCGTCGTGGACACGGGCGAGCCGCTCGCCATCCCGGACGGTCCGCTGGCGGTGGAGTTCCGGTCGGTCGATTTCGCGTATCCGGGCGCCGAGCAGCCAGTCTTGTGCGGGGTGTCCTTCATCGCCGAACCCGGCCGCACGACCGCGATCATCGGCTCCACCGGCGCCGGCAAGTCCACCCTCATCGGCCTGGTGCCCAGGCTGTATGACGTGACCGCCGGCTCCGTTCTCCTCGGCGGCGTCGAGGTGCGCGATGCCGCCATCGCCGATTTGTGGCGGCATATCGGCCTCGTCCCGCAGAAGCCCTTCCTGTTCAGCGGAACGGTCGCGAGCAATTTGCGCTATGGCGACCCGGACGCCACCGATGAGGACTTGTGGGGGGCCCTGCGGGTGGCACAAGCGGAGGATTTCGTCGCCGCCATGCCGGGCGGTCTCGATGCACCCATTAGTCAGGGCGGGACGAATGTCTCCGGGGGTCAGCGGCAACGTCTCGCGATTGCGCGGGCGCTCGTGCGCCGGCCCGAGGTCTACCTCTTCGACGACGCCTTCTCAGCCCTCGACGTCGCGACCGACGCGCGGCTGCGGGAGGCGCTGCGTCCGCATACCACGGCAGCGACGGTCATCGTTGTGGCGCAACGGGTTTCCAGCATCATCGATGCCGACCAGATCATCGTGCTGGAGGACGGCCGGGTGGTCGGGCGCGGACGGCATACGGACTTGCTCGAGATGTGCCAGACCTATGCCGAGATCGTCGCCTCGCAAACCCTGGAAGCGGTGCAGCCATGAGCGACCGCATCCTCACCGAGGAAGAGAAGGCAGCCCAGCAGCGCCGTGGGGCGGCCGGAGCGGCGCAGCGCGGCGGACCACCGCATATGCGGATGGGCCAGCCTGGCGAGAAGTCCCGCAACTTCGGCCCGTCCGCGCGGCGACTGCTCGGATTGATGCGCGAGGACCGGATCGGATTGTGGGCGGCGCTGGCATTCGCCCTGGTGTCGGTTGTCTTGAACGCGCTCGGGCCACGGATTCTCGGGCACGCCACAGACCTGGTCTTCGAGGGGTGGGCGGGCAGCAAGTTCCCTGCTGGCATGACGCAGGAGGCGGTCGTTGCCGGGCTGCGCGCCCAGGGACAGAACGACTTCGCCGAGGTCGTGGGCGCCATGTCGCACTTCGTCGCCGGCCAGGGCATCGACTTCGGCGCGCTGCGGTCGGTGCTGCTGCTGGCCCTGGCGTTGTATGCCGCGGCGAGCCTGCTCTCGTGGGCTCAAGCGCGGATCATCGTGCAGATCGTCAATGGCGCGGTCTATCGGCTGCGGCGGGACGTCGAGGCCAAGCTGAACCGACTTCCGTTGGCGTACTTCGATTCTCAGCCGCGTGGCGAGTTGCTCTCACGGGTGACCAATGACGTGGACAATATCGGGCAGAGCTTGCAGCAAACCCTCAGTCAACTCATCACGAGCTTCCTCACCGTGATCGCGATGCTCGCGATGATGTTCTGGGTGTCGCCGCTGCTGGCCATCCTGGGACTGGTGACGATCCCCATCTCAATCGGGATCACGGCGGTGATCGGCAAGCGCAGCCAGGCGCACTTCGTGCAACAGTGGAAGTCGACCGGTGAGCTGAACTCGATTGTCGAGGAGACCTTCACCGGCCACGGACTGGTTAAGGTCTTCGGCCGGGCGGATGCGGCGCAAGCGGCCTTCGAGGCCAAGAATGACGACCTGCGTGGTGCGTCCTTCGGCGCGCAGTTCATCTCCGGCCTGATCATGCCGATGATGATGTTCGTCGGGAACCTCAACTATGTCTTCATCGCGGTCGTGGGCGGGCTGCGGGTGGCGTCCGGGTCGATGAGCATCGGCGATGTCCAGGCCTTCATCCAGTACTCCCGCCAGTTCACCCAGCCGTTGACCCAGGTCGCCTCCATGGCGAATCTCATGCAGAGCGGTGTCGCCTCGGCGGAGCGGGTCTTCGAGGTGCTGGACGCGCCGGAGAATGTGCCCGAGCGATCGGGCCTGCTCGACTCCGGCACCCGCGGCGAGGTCGCCTTCGAGCACGTCTCGTTCGCCTACGATCCGCAACGCCCGCTCATCGAAGACCTATCGCTGTCGGTTCACCCCGGCCAGACGGTGGCCATCGTCGGGCCGACGGGCGCTGGCAAGACGACACTCGTCAACCTGATCATGCGCTTCTACGAGCTGAACTCTGGCCGGATCACCTTGGACGGCACCGATATCACCGAGCTGACTCGGCACGAGTTGCGTTCTCGGATCGGCATGGTGCTGCAGGACACCTGGCTGTTCGAGGGCACAATCGGCGAGAACATCGCCTACGGCAAACCTGGTGCCTCTGATGCCGAGGTCCGGGCCGCCGCCGAGGCGACCTATGTCGACCGTTTCGTCCACTCGCTGCCGGATGGCTACGACACCATGCTCGATTCGGAGGCCAGCAATATCAGCGCCGGTGAGAAGCAATTGGTCACGATCGCCCGCGCCTTCATCTCCGACCCCTCGCTGCTCATCCTGGACGAGGCCACCTCGTCGGTGGACACCCGCACCGAGGTCCTGGTCCAGCACGCCATGGCCGCGCTGCGCTCCGACCGGACCAGCTTCGTCATCGCGCACCGCCTCTCCACGATCCGAGACGCCGATCTCATTCTCGTGATGGAGGACGGCCGAATTGTCGAGCAGGGCTCGCACGCCGAACTCCTGGCTGCCGGAGGCGCTTTCGCCCGCCTCTATGCCGCCCAGTTCGCCGGCGCGCTCGAGGAGTCCGCCTGACGGGCGCGACGGCATACGGTGCTCGTATGCCGCCCCGCGAACCCGCCGTGCTCGCGGCGGTCGCGGTCGGCGGCGCGGTGGGGGCGACGGCGCGGTGGGGGCTCGGGTCGTGGACCGCGCTGACCGAGGCACTCGATCCCGGGTGGGGCGGGTCGGCCGGCGCTGTGCTGGCCATCAATGTCTTCGGCTCGTTCCTTATGGGACTGCTCGTCTGCTGGTTGCTGCGCCGGCCAGGTCATCGGCTGGCGCGCCCTTTCCTCGGCACCGGGATTCTGGGCGGCTTCACGACCTTCTCGACCGTCGCGTATGACGCCCACTCACTCTGGTCGGCGGGCGAAAGCCTCACCGCCGCAAGCTATTTCATCCTCACCCCAGTGCTGGCCATCCTGGCGTGCTGGGTCGGCGTCCGGGCGATGCACCGGCTGCTGGGCGGTCGTCTACCGGCCGAGGCCGACGCCGGAGACCTGTTTGGTCCCACCGAGGAGGCAGGAGTATGACGATCCTCCTCGTCGCGCTCGGCGGCGCAGCCGGCGCCGTGGTGCGCTACCTGACCGATGCGCTCGTCGCCGCCCGCTTCGGGCGCGCCCTCCCGTGGGGGACGCTGGTCGTCAATGTCGTCGGCTCATTCCTCCTCGGGGTGGTCATGGCCAAATTCACGGGTGACGCAGCCCTCTTCGCTGGCACCGGTTTTTGTGGCGCCCTCACGACATACAGCACCTTCGCCAGCGAAAGCGTCGGCTTGCTCGACGAGAAGGCAGCGGGCAAGGCCGTGGCCAATGTGGTGCTGAGCCTGACGCTCGGCCTGGCGGCCTGCGCGCTCGGGGTGGCGCTCGGCTGACGGATGTGACGCTGACCGATTAGGACGAGAGCCACTCGCCGAAAGCGTCGAAAGAGTATGGCCGGCCGAGGAATTCGGCGACCAAGTCCGCGGCGTCGGCGCTGCCACCCGGCGCGAGCACCTGATCCCGGTAGCGGCCCGCCGCATCCGGTGCGAACAGGTCAGCGGGGTCGAAGGCACCGAAGAGGTCCTTAGCGATGACCAGGCTCCACATATAGGTGTAGTAGCCCGAGCCATAGCCGTCGAGGTGCCCGAAGGCGGCTTGGAAATGCGTGTCGGGCAGTCGCGCCAGCAGGTCGTAGCGGCCCTGCAGGTCCGCGACGAAGGCCGTGTGATCGGCCGGCCGCTCCTTGTGCAGGCCATAGGACACCGCGGCATAGAACATCTGGGTCCGCGCCTTCTGACCCTTGCCGAATTCGTGCGCGCGCACCATCTTCGCGACGAGGTCCGCCGGGATCGGCTGCCCGTCCTCATCGGTGGCGAACGAGGCGAGCACCGTCCCATCCCACGCCCACTCCTCGAGCATTTGCGAGGGCGCTTCGACGAAATCCCATTCCGTCGCGACTCCGCTGAAGCGCACCCAGCGCTGCTGTCCGCCGAGGATGTGATGCACGAGGTGACCGAACTCGTGGAAGAGCGTCACGACATCGGAATGCTCCATCAGCCCCGTTGGGAAATTGCAGACCAGCGCGCCCTCGGGCAGCACCTCACCGTCCACGCCGCTGGTGATGCTGAACTGGGCGGCGTGCTTGTACTTGCCCTCCCGCGGGTGCAGGTCCAGATAGATGCGCCCGATAATCGCGCCATCCCGGTGCACGTCATATGCCGTGACCTCCTCATGCCAGACCGGCACCTCGGGCTGCTCGACATAGGAGATCCCGAAAAGCCGTGCGGTGACATCGAGCAAGCCAGCGCGAACCTTGGGGAAGGCGAAGTAGCGACGCACCTCTTGGGCGTCCACGTCATACTGCTCGCGGCGCACCCGCTCGGCATAGAAGCCCGAATCTGCTGCTGTCAGTGCGGTTTTCGTCGGATCATCCTGCTGTGCGCGGGCAAGGAGTATGCCGATGTCGCGCTTTCCCGGGGCCTCGGCGAGCGCGGCGATCCGATCGATGAACTCCCCGATCGCGGCGCCACGGCCGATCATCTTGACCTCGGCGTCGAAGTCCGGCCAGTCGGCATACCCCAGCAGCCCGGCGAACTCGTGGCGCAGGTCGAGAATCTCGTGCAGGATCGCGTCATTCGCCGGCCAGCCGCGGTTGAGGAAGGCCGTATGCAGTTCGCGCCGCGCCGCCGCATCCGTCGCGAAGGTCGTGAACGGGATCAGGTCGGGGTAGTCGGTGCTGATCGTGACAAGCCCGTCCGCATCGGCCGGGTGCGCCGCGATGTAGTCCGCGGGCAGCCCGTCAAGCCGGTCGGCCGTGACTCGGATCGTGCGGACGTCATCGCGAATATGCCGACCGAACTCCTGACCGAGCACGGTCAGCCGCTCCTGGATGGCGGTGATGCGCTCGCGCGTGGCCTCATCCTGGTCCACGCCGGAGCGGCGGAAGTCCCGCAGCGTCCGCTCGAGCAGGCGCCGGGCATCGCCGTCCAGGCCCGCCGGATCGAGGGCGGAGAGCACGTCATACAGCGGCCGGTCCAAGGCCCTCGCGGTGAGGAACTTCGAGACCTCTTGGCTGGCCCGCTCACACTGCTCGCGAACGGCTGGGTCCGGATGGACCTCGGCGAAGAGGCTGGCCATCCCGCCAGCCTCGCCGAGACCGATATCGCCGGAGTTCCAGGCCTGGAGGGCGTCTAATGCCGACCTGCTTGCTCCGTCCTTCAGGTCTGTCACGACGTCTTGGGCCCGCGTCAGAGCAGCGGTCAGCCGCTGATCCAGGAAGGCCAGCCAGGCGGCATCGGTCGCGGGCAGGGTCAGCGGGGCGAGCGGCATACTCCGACCCTAACCAGCCGGGTCGGCCCGGTCCGGCATATGCCCGAACCCACCCCTTGGGGTAGAAAGCCGCGGTCGGCGCAAGTGGGCGGGCAGTGCTCTGCGGCCAGTCCTCCGCGCGGCGTACGTTGGCAATTACGGCAGGCGTATCGCGCGCGGCCACGCACGACGAGACGAGATCGACGAGGGTTGATTTCGGACGGAAGGGTGAGGGGCATGACCCCAGGCGAGGACACGGAGACGGACAGCCAGGCAGGGCAGTCAGCGCACGATAGTGGTCAGCACGATGTGGCCGCCGGGGAGGAGTTCCGTCAGCGCGGCGACTGGACCGAAGAGGATGCGGGCGGTCCGCAGGTGTGGGACAGCTAGGGCAATCTCGTGGCGGAAGGCGAAGGCGCACAAGAGTTTTCATCTCCCGGAGCAGTCTCGGGGGAGCGCCGCATCTCGGAGCTGGATGAGGTTTGCGATGGCGGCTACGGCATCGGCTCTGCCGCCTGCCTCGACAACGGCGCCATGCCGCTGGGTCACTCGGTCAAGGCTTGGCAGGACACCATGACCTATGTCGTCGACGGCGCCCCGGGCTACGCCGACGCCGAGCCGCACCTGTGGTTCCTCGACGAGACGGCCGCCCAAAACGCCGGCTTCCGCCCTGTGGTTTAGCCGCTACACCCGCAGGTCAGGCCGGCGGGAGGCCGAGGCCGCGGCGGCCGATGGCGTTGAGGTCGGCGGGCTGGAAGCGGTTGGGCCAGTCGGCTTCGTAGTCCTCGACGGGGAAGTCGGAGGGCGAGGTGCCGGCCTCGAACGCGGCGCGGACGTGCTCGGCGTACGCCTCGTTCTTCGGGCACCACGGGGCGGCGGGGATGTACATGACGTTGCCCCAGCCCTGCTGGTCAGTGACCGGCGCGACCGAGTGGATCATGTCGCAGTGCCACCACACCGAGTCGCCGGGCTCGACCGACGGGATGCCCGTGACGGCCTCCATGAGCAGTGGGTGCCACGCGGCATTGGCGGGGAAAGTCTTGCCGGTGGTGACGCCGCACATTTCGTCATCGGCGACATCATCGAGCAGCGGGCGCAGCATGAGATAGGCCATCGCGGTCGGGATCGGCACGGTGTGCAGGACGCCCTGGTCAAAAGCCATGTCCGACAAAGCAGTCCAGCCCTGGAAGGTGCGGAAGGCGGAGCACATCGTGGTGCCGGGATACTGGCTGGCCTCGGTGCGATAGGCCGGGTCCCACGGGTCGTATGCCGTCACATCGCCGCTGAACAGGTGGCGGAAGTGCTGCTGGTAGCCCTCGGTCATCCACAGATCGAGGGTGCCCGGGTCGAGGTGCTCGGCCAGGCCCGCGGAGTTGGTGCCCGGCGGACGGCGACGGATCCGGTCGGGATAGAGGGAGTCGACATTGGGGTCGAACCACTGCCGACCCTCGGACTCACTGGCCCACATCGAGTTAAGAAACGCCTGCACGGTCGCCATCCGCGGGTGCTGCCGCGCCGCCATCTGGGTCGGTGACCAGTAGACCGGGTAGATCTCCGGCTTGGACCCCACGGTCGAGAAGAAGTCGTCGCCCGGCCCGCGGTAGTTCTCGAAGAAGTGGTTGGACTCGACATAGTCGACGAGCTCGCCATCCCAGGCGACCGCCTGGTCGCGATCGAAGTGGCCGCGGATGACCGCGCAGCCGCGGCGCTTGATCTGGGCGCGCTGCTCGGGCGTGATGCGACCGGCCTCGATGTCGGCATAGTCCAGCACCGGCCAGACCTGCTCGCCGCGCTCCTTGGCCGCCGTGATCTCCTCAACCTCAGCGCGGATGTGCTCCTCGAGCTGCGCGAAGACCTCGGCAACGCTCTTGCCGGACTCGCGCTCGATCTTGGCCCGGATCGCGGCCTTGATCTCCCTGGTGGCCGCGGCCAGGTCACCGGGGGTGCTCTCCCAGTGCGGCAGGCCGGTGATGCGGGAGATGGTGCCCCCGGCGGGGGTTGTCTGGGCTGTGTCGGCGACGGCGGGCATCGGCGTGCTCCCTGCTCTCAAAGGTTTAGTTAGGACTGCTGACTAATGGAGAGAATGGCAGACTGAGAGTGCATATGTCAAGAGACCTTACAAAGGCTTATGCTGCACGTATGCCGTCAGCCCGAGTCCTCCTGTGACCCCCCTCCGCGCCCGGCCAGGCCGGGGACGTGGCGCCTCGTCCGCCCCCGGAACCGGCGGTGAGGCACCCGCCAGTCACCAGGGTTCGGGTCGACCGGACGAGGCCCTGCCGACCCTCGACTTGCTTCGCCGTCTGACGGATGGATACGTCCTCGCCGAATTGGTCAGGGCTCCTGCCACTCGCGCGGCGCTAGCCAAAGCGACCGGGTTGTCGAAGCCCACCGTCTCCGAATCGGTCCGGCGTCTCAGCGAGCGCGGCGTGCTCCACGAGGGCGCCCTCACGCAGGGCGGTCGTGGGCGGGCGGGCACGCTCGTCGAGGTCGATGAGACCGCTGGGGCCGCGCTGGCGATCCACGCCGGCGCGGGCGAGGTCACCGCGGAAGTGCTGGACGTGCGCGGTCAGGTGCGCGGGCGGCATACCCTCGCCGTCGACGAGCCGGTGCGCGAAGCAGACCTGCGAGGGGCTCTCGATGCCGCGATCAACGAGGCATTCCGAGCCGCGGGTGACATCGCGCAGGCTCCCCTCCGAAGCATCGCGGTGAGCGTTGCCGACCCGGTGGATCCGCACACCGGCCGGGTCGTGGACCTGCCGGGCTCGCCCTTCCTGATCGGCGATGCCGACCTGCCCGGCGTGCTCAGACCTCGCCTTGCCCACGGTGGGCGGCTGGCGATTGATAACGACGTCAACTGGTCCGCGCTCGCCGAACTCGACTTCGGCGTCGCCCGCGACCTGTCCGATGTCATCCACATTCACCTCGGCCGAGGCATCGGGGCGGCCATCGTCATCGACGGGCGCGTGGTCCAAGGCGCCCGCGGCACGGCCGGTGAGATCGCCCAACTCCCCTGGACGGGCAATGCCACCCTGGTTCGCCGACTGAGCGACCTCGGGCTCGCGGTGCCCGGTCAGTGGCGCCTCGATCTCGACCTGGCCGAGCGCATCCTGCGCCCCGACTCCACCGACCCGGCGCGTGATCGCTTTGTGGAAGCGATCGCGCTCGCCTGCGCAGGCGTCGTGACCTTCCTCGACCCGCAAGCGCTGATTCTCGGTGGCCCGCTCGCTGCCAACGACTGGCTGCGCGAAGCCATCGCCGCGCGCGTCAATGGCATGTGCGCCCTGCCCATCGACGTTCGGCACGCCCAGGTCGACGAGGCGCCACTCTCCGGCGCCCGACGCCACGCGGCGGCCGACCTCACCGACCTTTTGCTCGACGCCTGACCACGCGCCAAGACGCCAAATCCACCATCCCGCCGAGCGCCGCCCGGTCGACTTCGGGAAACACGCCGACGGACAGCACTCACGCTCGGCGTGTTTCCCGATCTCGACCCCGTCGGCCGGCCAGGAGCAGGACGACACCCGCCACGATCGCCGCCAGCGGGGCCACATCGCGACGCCAGCCGAGGGTCAGCGACTCCACGCCCGCGCTCATCCCCACCACGCGACCGGGCACATAGGCCAGCGCCAGCATCAGGCCCCGCACGATCCATACCCGCTCCACCGCCCCCACCGCCCCCACCGCCGCCCCGGCCGCCACGCCCGGCAGCAGCGCCCAGACCAACTGGTCGTACCACGGCAGCACATAGGGCGCGCCGACGGCATACGCGATCGACAACGCCAGCGCGAGCACCACCGCGGCACCCGCGGCCGCCGCCGCCGCCCGCAGCAGCCGCCACGCCGCCCACGCCAATAGCAGGCATGTCAGCGCCGCCGCCGCGAAGATCAGGCTGCGCCAGGTCCCGTCGTCCAGGTGCCCCCCGAACCATTCGTAGACCTTGCGCCATGGCGTCGCCAGCGAGATCGAGCGCCGCGAGCGCCCGAGCTGGTCGTATGACCGCCCGCCCGCCCACACCTGCAGCGGCACGGCCACGAGCGCCGCCCCCGCGACGAGCGCGGCGAGCCGGGTGACCAGTCCGCCCCCGCGCCCCCGAGCCGCGTCATCGGCAGCCGCAGCGCGAGCCTCCACAAGCCAGCCCACCGCGATCGCCACCAAGACGACACCGGCGGTCACCTTCACGGACGACGCGAGTCCGCAGGCCACCCCCGCCGCCAGCGCGCGGGGCCAGAGCGCACCCCGGGCCAACAGCAGCGCCGCCACCATCAACGGCGTCGCGAGCGTGTCGACATGCGCGCCCAGCACCCCGGTGCCGATGACGAAGGGGTTCATGGTCCACAACAGATCGACCCGCCCGTGCGCATCCGGGAACAACCGGCGCAGCAGCACGCGCGTTCCCAGCCACGCGAGCACGATCAGCACCTGCCACACCCACACGACCTGCCGCAGGTTGTCGCCGCCGATCGCCGCGGACACCAGCTGCGCCAGCGTCGACAGCGGACCGTAAATGCTCGGTGTGCTCTGCCAGGGCGGCTGCACCCCGCTGGTCACCGGATCGGCCCCGCCCGCCCACGCGATCGGCGACTCGACATACGGATCGCCACCCTGGAAGGCGATTCGCCCGTAGGCCGCGTAGTTCGTGTGGTCCGCCGACCCGAAGGGCATCACGAGCAGCGCCCCCAGGGCGAGCGCCCCGATCGCCCAGACCGGCCAGGGCCGTGCCGAGCGCAGGCCGAGCCACAGGCCCCCCGCGCCCAGGATGTATGCCGTCGCGAGCGTCGCCGTGACCGCGCCCGATCCGAGAGCCCAGGGCAGTTCGCCCGGCGCCCAGCCGCGGGACCCGAGAGGGGGCTTCGCCGCCGATTCCCCGAGCCAGCCGACGAGCAGGAGCAGCAAGAGGGACAGCGCGATCAGCGCTGGCGCACGCGAGCGTGCGCCGCCAGGGCCCGCGCCTGCCCCCGTCACCCCCGACGCCATCACGGGTCCGATCGGCCGACTGAGCTCAGCGCCGCCGCGCGACCACGCGCGCGACATCGCGAAATTGCTTGCCGCGGTGCACAATTCCGCGCCAGTCCGTGCCCGTCGCGCGATGCGTGAAGTCGACCGGCACCTCGACAACCCGCAAGCCGGCACCCAAGACATCTAGCGTCAACCCCACCTCGACACCCCACCCCGGCGCCAAGGGCAGCGCGCGGCGGAAGGCGTCGCGCGTCAGGCATCGCATCCCGTTGAGCGGCTGCGCGATTTCGCGTCCGGTGCGCGCCCGGATCGTCCGCTGCGCGAGCCGCACCACGCGCCCGCCACCACGCGAGGAGTTGGCGCGCGGGATATTGGCGATCGTCATATCGGCCTCACCGGCGAGCACCGGTGCCACGAGCGGATCGAGATTGGTCGCACTCGCGCCGAGGTCGGCGTCCACGAACAACAGCGCCCGCAGCGCGTCCGAGGCATCTTGCGCCGCAACAAATTTCGCCCCGCTCATCATCGCGGCGGCCTTCCCGTGGTTGGTCGTATGCCGCACCACCACTGCCCCCGCGGCCTCGGCCACCGCCGCCGTGTCGTCGGTGCTCCCGTCGTCGACGACCACCACCACATCGACAGCCTGCAAGCCCCGGACCGCCGCGACGGTCGCGGCGATCCGCTCGGCCTCGGACTTCGCCGGGATGATCGCCGCGACGCGGGTGGGGGTCGGCATGGCGCTCAGCGCAGGGTGATCTGCCGGTTGAGCAGGCCGGCCTTCGCGCGCCGCTCCTCGGCGGTCAGCGGCGCATCGGTGAGCGCCGCGGCATACCGCGAACGCCACGCCGCCAGCGAGTCCGGCAGGTCAGCAGCAACAGTCCCAGCGGCCAACTCCCACACCGGAATCAGCAGACCGCCCGCGCGGAAGGCGCCGAGCAGCCGCGAGTCCTCACCCAAGGAAGCGGTCCCGGCCGCCCACAGCCGGGCCAAGGCATTGGTCGCGTCGTCCTCGTCCTCTGCCAGCACAACGCGCAGGTGTGGTCGGTTGCCGATCAGGCACCAGTAGGCCGAATCCGAGCCCGCGACCCGCTCCGTCGGCAGGACCGAGTCATTGGCGCGGCTCAGCGATTCCTGGGCATCCCCGTCGAGTTCCTGGCCCTCGGCCCAGAAGTCGAAACCCTCTCGCACCGACACCTCCGGCGCCTCGTCGACGAGCAGGTCCTGCAGAGCAGGCGTCGCATCCGTGGCCATCGGCACTCGCGTCAGCGGTGTGCCGGGCTCGGCATCGAGGGCCGCGAGGATCGCGCTGCCGAGATCGCGTGACTTATCGCCACTCTGACCGCCGCCTTGGGTGGCGACGAGAACGGCGCCATCGGAGCGCCGCAGCGCTGGCCAGGCCATCGGCAAGACGGTGCAGACCGTCACCTCTCGCGGCGCGTCGCCGCTCCCGACACCCTCGCGCAAGCGCACCGTCGCCGTGGCGGCCGGCAGGATTTCGGACAAGGCGACCCAGTCGCTCTCGCCCGGCAAGCCGCGGAAGGGGCGGGCGGCATAGGCCGCAGGACGCGGCGCGCGGGGCGCATCCGACTTCTTGGCGCGTGAGGCTTTACCCATGACAGGCGATCATGCCCGACGGCGCGACGGACCACCCAAAGCGGCCCACACGGTGATCGCGCCCTTCTTCTCACTGACGCCCCACTCGTGGGCGAAAGAGCGCACGATCCGCAGCCCACGGCCGGAGACGGCAAAGACGGCCTCGGGGCGCGGCTTCGGCGACGTCTCCCCGCCGCCATCGGTCACTTCGACCTCCACGACGCCTGCGCGCTCGGTCCAGTGAATGCGAACCGTGTTGTCGTGCAAGGGTTGTGCGTGTTTGAAGGCATTGGTCACCAGCTCGGAGACGACGACCGCTACCTCGTCGAGCGTCTCGTCCTCGACCTGGCGGGCTTCAAGATCGGCCATCACGGCCGCCCGGATCTTGCCCAGTGATGACGGATGCCATGGGGCCCGGATCGTGCGGGCCGACCCGACCCCGATCAGGCCGCCGAATTCGTCGGTCGCGGGCGCGCTGTCCTTGTCCTGCTTGCTCGTCACGGCGCCAACTCTAAGTTCCCGCGCCACGATTGCGGCCCTCAGCGGCTGAAGACCACGCCATCGGTCAGGCGTCCGCGGCGCCGCAGCCGCCACCGGTCCACGAGATAGTTCTGCGGAACACTCCACGGTCCGGTCGTTCCCTGCCGCGGCAAGATCGCCGCCGCGCGCTGCACATAGCCCGCCGCGAAGTCGATGACCGGGCGTTCGGTGTCGCCGGAGCTCGGCCGCTGCGGCCACACCTGCGTGAACCCATGCCGGTCCATATAGCTCAACAACCGGCACACATAGCGCGACGTCAGATCGACCTTGAGCGTCCAGGAAATATTCGTATACCCCAGTGCCAGAGCGAAATTCGGCACTCCGCTGAGCATGATGCCCTTGTACGACACCGTCTCGCGTAAGTCGATCGGCTCGCCATCCACCGACAGCTGCGCCCCGCCGCCCGGCAGGATCTGCAGCCCGGTCGCCGTGACGACGAGATCGGCCGGCAGCTCTCGGCCACTGCTCAGTCGGATGCCCGTTGCCGTGAAGCGGTCGATGGTGTCGGTCACTACCTCCGCGTCGCCACGCCCGATGGCCTGGTGCAGATCGGCATCCGGCACCAGGCAGAGCCGCTGATCCCACGGGTTGTAGCGGGGCGTGAAGTGCACATCGATCGGATAGTCCTGCGGCAGATGAGCTTTCACATCCGCCCGCAGGAGCTTGCGCACCAGCCGCGGCGAGATCCGCGAGGCGCGATAGAACCCCCCGGCCTGCAGCAGGTGCGCCCAGCGGGTCACGGTGTATGCGGACCGGTCCGGCAGGAAGGCCCCCGCCGCCTTCGCGACGGGGTCCTCGGTCGGCATATTGAGCACATAGCTGGGGGAGCGCTGGAGCATCGTCACGTGTCCCGCGCGCTCGGCCATGGCCGGGACCAGGGTGACCGCCGTGGCACCGCTGCCGATGACGACGACCCGCTGGTCCGCATACTCCAGATCCGCCGGCCAGGCCTGCGGATGCACCACGCGGCCGCCGAACTCCTCGACGCCCGGCAGGTCCGGGGTATAGCCGGCGGCATAGTCGTAGTAGCCCGTGCAGGCATAGAGGAAGCGCGCTCGCGTGCGCACCGGCCGCCCCTCCACTTCGCACACCCCATTCCACCGCGAGGTCGCGGTGTCGAAGTCGGCGCGAATCGCCTTGTGCCCGTAGTGAATGTGCTGCTCGACGTCATACTCCTGCGCGGTCGCGCGGATGTAGTCGAGGATCTCCCCGCCCTGGGCGAGTGCGTGCTCACCGCGCCACGGGCGGAAGGCGTAGCCGAGGGTGTACATGTCCGAGTCCGAACGCACCCCGGGATAGCGGAAGAGATCCCAGGTCCCGCCCATCCGCTCGCGCATCTCGACGATAGCGTAGGTCAGCCCGGTCGCCTCGCGCACCAGATGACAGGCGGCGCCGATCCCGGACAGGCCCGCGCCGATGATCAGGACGTCGACATCGATCTCGGGGCCGGCGGTGGTGCTCACACCGCAGAGGTTACCGGGAGGTAGCGAGCTCGTGATCGGCGAGAAAGGCGTCGATCTCCGCCGCCGTGGGCGCTGTCGCCGGCCCGCGCCGGGTCACCTTGATCGCGCCCGCGACATTGCCGCGCCGCGCCGCCTCGACCCAGCCCAGCCCGGCGGCGCGGCTGGCGCACAAGACGCCGGTATGCGTGTCGCCGGCTCCATTGGTGTCGATGGGCTTCTGGGGATAGCCCGGCACTCGCGTCACTACGCCACCGTCCGCGACGACGCAGCCCTTGTCCCCATCGCGGACGATGGCGACGCCACCGGTCGGCAGCAGCGCCGCGATGGCCGCGGCCGCCTCGTCATTGGTCGCGCAGCCGCTCAGGTCGTGCGACTCCTCGGCGTTGCCGCTCCACACATGGGTGCGCGCCAGCACCCGCGAGCGCAGGTCTGCGTCCAAGTCGGCAAAGGCCGCGCCCGGGTCGAGGACCACCACCACCGACGGGTCCAGGGTCTCCAACCAGGCAACCAGCGGATCGCGGGTGCGCCCCACGAGCGAGAAGCCGCTGATGCACACCAGGTCCCCGGCCTGCGGCGAACTCAGCGCCAGCGATTCGACGCTGATCCGCCGCTCGGCGCTCTGCGTCGTGACGAAGGTCCGCTCAGCGGTCGGCTCGATCATGACGAAGCAGATCCCGGTGTCCTGATCCGGGATCGGCGGGGACGACCACGTGATGCCCTCGCCGGCCAACGCCGCCCGGACCAGATCGCCATTGGGCCCGGTGCCGTGCGATCCGGCGTGCACGCACGAGGCTCCCGAGCGAGCAGCGGCGATGAGGATGTTCACGGCGCCGCCGGCATACAACGAATGCGCCCCGGCCATGACATTGCCGCCCCGCAGTGGGAGGGCCGGCACCTCGACGACCTCGTCGACGAGGGCTTGGGCCGTGTGGATCACGCGCGGCGTCATGGCGCGCATCCTGCCAGGCCGCGCACGAAAAGCCGTCAATCGTCCGGCGCGACCAGCGAATCAGCCGCCGGACTTGCGGCGGAACATCTTCTGGTGGCTCTCAGGGCCGTGCGCCGACTCGACCTTGCCGTGCTCGGCGTGATCGGAGACGTCCATCCCGCCGCCCTTTTGCTTGCGCTCCAGCGCCTCCCGGAACTTGCGCTTGGTCTCTTCGTCCGGCAGGGGCCGCTTCTCCTTGCTCATGCCAGGCATCCTGCCATCACCCCCAGATGGTCACCGGATGTTTACGCCCGGCAATCGTGTCGGTCCCCGATCGGTCCACCTCCGGCCGGTATAAAAGGAGTGACCCGGCCAGGTATGAGTTGGCCGGGTCAAGTACGTTCGAGGGGCCAATCAGGCGCGGGCCGACACCCAGGCGCGTATGAGGTCCGTCAGCGCCTCGCGCTTGGCCTCCAGATCGTCGTGGTCGAGAAATTTCGCGACCCGCGAGACCTCGCCCGTGCCCTCCAGGAGCCCCGTGGGGTCGGGCAGCGAGGCGCCCTTATGGAACATCAGGGCCACATGCGCCTTGGCCTTCGGATAGAAGGAGGCGATATTGCCCGCATACACAAAGGTCGGCGCCTGCCACTTGATCGCCTCGGTGACTCGCGGGTCGGCGGCGAGCACCACCTCGCGGACCGCCTGCGCAAGCGGCTTCTGCGGGTTGCTGTAGTCGGCGAACCACGCGTCCACGGCCGGGTTGATCTGCACGCGCACATTCAAGCAGCCACACGGCATACCCGTCCTGCGAGCCTGACGACGAATCGGGACGGCCCACGGACACCCCCCGGGGGGTTCCGGCATAAGGAACACGCGATGGAGCGGGCGCCTGCCCGGTCCAATCTGGTGCCATCCACCCGCCGGCAGGCGGTGCTGGACCGTATGCAGTGCGAAGGAGCACCGTGCCGACCGTCACGATCCACCCGACCGGGGAGGTGATCTACCTCGCCCCGGAAGAGACCGTTCTCAGCGGCCTGTACAAGGCGGGGTACGCCTACACCATCGGGTGCCGACGCGGCGGCTGCGCGATCTGCAAGGTCGACTGCCATGCCGGGGATCCGCGGCGATCTCAAAGGCGTCCATGGTCATCTCGAAGGTCCCGCTGACACCGCGCAGACCATCGTGCAGGGAAGCCGTCGAGCCGTCGAGGGAGAGCGAGATGGTCTGTATGCCGGCATCGCGCAGCCCGGCGAGGCGCTCCGGCGTGAAGTCTTCGGTCACGGCCGGCGCGAGGGAACTGCCGATGCCGCGCTCGGTGGCGCCTCGGACGAGAGCTTCAAGATCGTTGCGCCGCAAGGGATCCCCGCCGGTGAAGACGACATGTGGCATCGGGTTGCCGAATCCGGTGATGTCGTCCAGGAGTTGGAAGGACTCCGCCGTCGTCAACTCGCCGGGTGCGCCGACCGACATCGCGGTGGCCCGGCAGTGCCGGCATGCCAGACCGCAGGCCAGCGTCAGTTCCCAATAGAAGAGCATCGGAGCGCGCTCGAAGAGATAGCCATCGGGTCGCACCCCGCCGACGCCGGGTATGCCGGCGAGGTCTACCCGATGGACAGCGGGCACCACACCTATAGCGAGTTCGGGCCCGCCGGCGTCGTCGCGGCCATCTCGCCCTGGAACTTCCCGCTGATGATGGCCTCGTGGAAGATCGCCCCGGCCATCGCGTGGGGCAATACCTGCATCATCAAGCCGTCGGAGGACACTCCTGCGTCGGTGACTCTGCTCGGCCGGCTCGCGGTGGAGGCGGGTATGCCGCCCGGTGTCCTCAATGTCCTCAACGGGCACGGGATGCCGGCCGGTGCGGCACTGACTGGTGACGACCGGGTCGACCGGGTCACCTTCACCGGCTCTTCGACCACGGGCAAGCACGTAATGGCCTCTGCCTCAGCGCATTTGGCGCCGGTATCGCTCGAGCTCGGCGGCAAGGGCGCCAATATCGTCTTCGGCGATGCTGACCTCGACAATGCGGTCTACTGGGCCGTGGAGGCAATCTTCCGCAACGCCGGACAGATCTGCCTGGCCGGATCTCGACTGTTCATCCACACCTCGATCTATGACGAGTTCATGGCGCGCTTCGTCGCCGCCGCCGAGGCCCTGACGATCCATGCTCTTCACCGAGAACCTCTCGCGCGCGCACCGCGTGGCGTCGCGGCTGCGGGCCGGCACGGTATGGGTCAACTGCTTCTTCATCCGCGACCTGCGCACGCCATTTGGCGGCGTCGGTGACTCCGGCGTCGGCCGCGAGGGCGGCAACTTCAGTCGCGAGTTCTTCACCGAGCCCAAGGCCGTTGTCATGGCCATCTCTCGCGCCTGACGCACCCGCCGCCTGTCCCCTCTCGGGGGCCTGTGGATAGTCGCCTAGACGGATTCGGCGATCGCGAGAAGCCTTGGTGCATGGACGATTTCCTTGATTTCCGTGATTCCACCGGCTACCCATCGACGCCCGACCTAGGCCGTGAGAGGCCGGTGACCGGTGCCGCCTGCGCGCAACTGGTCGACCTCGCCCTGAGCCCGCATGAACGGGCGCTGGGCGTCGTGATGTTCGCCGTCCTGGACGCGGACCGGCGTCCCGGGGAACTCATCGTGCTGCCCGGCGTCCCGGACGCTGTGCTCGGGGAGCCAGCCCCACCGGGGCTGGTCGAGATCGCCGACGACGCGTGGGCTGCGGGCGGCTGGGTGATCTTCGCGCGCGGCCGGGCCGGTCAGCCATACCTCACCCCCAGCGACCTCGCATGGCTGGAGTATGCCGAGACCACCTTCGGTGACCGCCTCACGGGTGCCTTCCTCGCCACCCCCGATCTGGTGCGCTCCCTGCGTCCCGCGGAGCGGTTCGAGGTGGCATGACAACACCCCCGCAGCCGGGGGGCTGCGGGGGTGTGTTGTCCGAAGCCGAGACGGCCCGGTCGGGTGACTCAAATGACGAGCTGCTTCTCGATGCCAGCGAGCTTGAAGCGGGCCATCGCGAGGTTGGCGCGGGCCTTGTCGAGCACGAGGTACAGGAAGATGCCGTCCTCGCGGTTGAAGGTCCGGATGATGTGGTACTGCGTCTCGAGGGTGATGAGAATGTCCTCGAGCTTCTGGTTCAGGCCCAGGTCGCGCATCGTGCGCATCTTGGCCTGCACGACATTGGAGTTGCCGGCGGCGGCGACATTGAGATCGAGGCCGTCGGGGTTGCCCGCGGTGGCCAGGGCCATGCCGCTCTGGGAGTCCACGAGGGCCACGCCGAGCGCGCCGTCGATCTGCATTGCCTCATTGAGGGAGGACTGGTAGTCGGCCATGGGAGCGTCGTGCCTTTCTGGGGTTGATTCTGGAATCGGCAGATTCGGATTGTCCGACTCCACGCTATCGGTGGGTTGCGCCTGGGGCAGGGGGTCGGGCGCGGTCGGCATATCAGCAGCAGCGTCCGGCTCGTGTGGCTCGGCGTCAGCGTCCGGTGCGCTCACCTCGGCAACGGCCGCGGCGTCGGTGGCTTCGTGACCGGAGGTCTCGTGACCGGGGTCGTCGCTCGCCGCCTCCGACTCGGGCTCTGGCGCGGAATCGGTGGATTTCGCGGCGGTGTCCGAGGTGCTCGCCGGACGGCCGCCCCAGTAGGAATCTCCGGAGAAATTGCCGCTGAGCCGATGCGCCTTTTCGGCCTCGGACTCCTCCCGAACGACCGGGGGAACGACCCCGTAAGGCCCACCCCCGGCGTCGGTTTCGTCGTCGACGCGTCGCCACCACACCACGAGCGCGAAGTTAACCAGACGTTAGCCGCCGCTATCGGGACGGGGCGTGTCGGGCGGACTCCTCCCGGCCACTTCCCGCTTCCTGGAGTTCCCGTGCGCGAGCAGTTCCGTGTCGACCTGGCGGCAGCGGATGGCCAGGTGGCCACACGGCATACCAGCCGCGAATCATGCGTCGAAGCAAGCCCAGCGCGCAAAGGCGGCGCAACTCATACGGGCCGATACCGAGGCGTGCTGCGTCCGCGGCGCTGACGACGCCGTTGATGGCGACACTGTGGAGTTCCATCGCCACAGCCTCTAGGCAGTCGGCTGATTGTGCAGGAACTTATCCACAGGCGGCGCACCCCGGGCCAGCACCAACACCCAGCACACAATGCGTGACTGTATGCAGTTTGCAACCTGTCGCCAGTCACCTAAGTGGTGCTAGGACACCCCACGAAGTTCTGCGCTCGTCCCGCCCACGCAGAGCGTGGGACCCAGCTCCGATACTTCGCGGGGACCCCGTCCACCACTTTCGTAACATGGCCTAGCGCCAGTTAGGAGACCCCCCCAGAGCCCCCGTCACGACGTCAGGCCGTGCTCGTGGGCGAAGACGACGACCTGGACGCGGTCGCGCAGGCCGAGCTTGCGCAGGACGGCGCCGAGGTGGGTCTTGACGGTCGATTCGCTGGCAAACATGGCCTGGGCGATCTCGGCATTCGACAGGCCTCGGGCAACGGCGTCGAGGACTTCGCGCTCGCGCTCGGTCAAGGTGTCGAAGCCGGGCGGCAGTGCCTTGCGGGCGCGGAACTGGCCGTCGAGCAGCACGGCCAGGTCGGCCGGGGCGAGGACGGCATTACCGGCATACACCGTGTGGATCGCCTCGCGCAGCATCGCGGGGGTGGCGTCCTTGAGCAGAAAGCCGCTGGCGCCGTAGCGGATCGCCGTGGCGGCGCGGTCGTCGAGATTGAAGGTGGTGAGCACGACGACGCGGACCGGTGTTTCACGGCCGGCCACGCGCGCGGGCGCGAAGATCTGCCGCGTCGCCTCGACGCCATCCATGATCGGCATCCGAATGTCCATCAGGACGACATCGGGACTCAGCGCATCCACGGCCGCGACGGCGTCCGCACCGTCGCCGGCCTCGCCAACCACGGTGATGCCCTCCTGGGCATCGAGGATGCGGGCGATCCCCGCGCGGAAAAGCTCTTGGTCGTCGACCAACAAGACGCGAATATCGGGCATCGGATCAGCCTGCCACGCGGGGGACGACCGGCATACCGCCGGACACCTCCGTCGCCCGCAGCGGCAGCACCGCGACCGCACCGAACATCGGCCCGTCGGCGGTTGCCTCGGCTCCGGTCCGCAGCGATCCGCCGACGGATGCCAGCCGATCGCGCATCGAGCCCAGCCCGATCCCCGCGCCCTGCGCCTCGCGGTCGGCATCGATGAGATTGTGCACCTCGATCGTCAACCGTCCGCCCGGTTGCTCGGGCCAGATCTGCCGGACCCACACCGGGCCACCCTCCCGGCCGTGCTTGAGGGCATTCGTGAGCATCTCCTGCAGCACCCGATAGGCGACCTCGGCGAGTTCCGGCGAGAGCGGCCGCGGCGTGCCGTCGACACGTTCGACGACCTCATTGCCGGCCGCTCGCACGCCACTGATGAGCGTCTCGAGGCCCGCGCTGGCAGCCGACGCCTGGTCCCGGGTGCCGGTGAGAACGGCGCGCACATCCCCGAGCGAGCGCCGAGCGGAGTCGGCAACAGTGGCCATCGTTTCGCGCATCTTGTCCAGTTCGTCATCGCGCAGATATTGCGCGGATTGGGCCTGCGCGAGGATGACCGCCAGGCTGTGCCCGACGACATCGTGGACATCGCGGGCGAGCTGAGTCTGCCCGGCGCGCAGGTCCGCGACCTCCCGGGCGTATGCCGTCTCCCGCTCGGCCTCGTCTCGCTCGGCCTGCGCCATGGCCGCCTCCTGGCGCGAGCGGATCACCGAGCGCCACGCCAGGCCGAGCAGCCAGGGCAGGAGGATGAAGAGGGCGCCTATCGTGAGCCCGACGATGGACAGTCCGCCCAACAAACGACTCAAGGCGCCGGGGAGTTGGCTAAGGCTGAAATTGCGTAGGAAGCTGTCGATGCTCTCGAGGCCGAAGGTGCGCAGGACCACGAGGGCAAAGAGCCCTATCGGCGCCGCCACGAGGCCGACGCCGGAGATCCACAAGGTGGCGCGCGAGCCATAGGCCGCCGCCCCGAAGAGCACGACCGAGATGGCGGTCAGCAGGCCGACGCCCGCGCCGATGCCGAGCGCATAGTTCGTGGGCACGAGCAGCGCCATCAGCGCAAGACTGGCGCCGGGGAAGCGCGCGATTCCCATGATCGCGACCGCCGGTAGCACGGCTCCGAGCAGGAGGTGGTCCGGCGTCAGCAAAAAACCGACGACTAGCCAGTTCAACAGGACGGCGCCCGCGGCGAGGAGGGGCAGGAAGTATGCCGGCGGCCGGCCGATCGCGGCCAGGTCGGTGGAGTCCGGGGGGAGGGCGTCGGCGGCTACCGGCGTCGAGGTGGTGCTCATGATCTCTCTCAGTATGCGGGGTGGCCGACGCGCAGCGCGCCCGCCAGGCTCTCGTGCAGCAGGTCGGCAATCGCCCACCCGGACGCGGCGAACTGCTGGGCGAACAGACCGCCACGAGCCAGGGGTGGTGCGATGTCGATGCCCTCGACGGTGACGGTCTTGCCATCGAGGACGAGGTCGACGCACGCCACCCCACTTAGACCCAGGCTGCGGTATGCCGTGGCTGCCGCCCCCCGGGCCAGCGCGTCCTGTCGGGGGGTCACGCCGGCGGGGTGGAAGCGCGAGCCCGAGTTCGCCGGACGGTCCACGGCAAAGAGCGTTCCGGGAGCCCGGTCGTGGATTGCACTGCTGATGAGTTCGCCGCTTCGGTTGCGCAGCAAGGGTATTCGGATGGCCGTGCCCTCGCAGAGTTCGGACACCCACACCCGTTCGGCGCGCCCGAGTGCGCTGGCCAGCCCTGCACGCAAGTCTCCGGGCGTCGCGGCGATGCCGCCCACCGTAGGGTCGTCCACGCCGATCGCGCTTAACGACACAGGGCCCAGAAAGTCCAGCACGCGAGCGCCCATGGCATCGACCGCGACGCCCGCCGGCACGGCCAGCCCGGCCTCGGTGAGCACGGCCGACACCAGGGCGGGGTCGGAGGCGAGGGTTGCGGCGCGGGGGGAGGCTCCGGCATACGGCAACTCCAGCCACTCACACAGGGACGCGATCGGGGCGAGCAGCGAGGCGGGCACGCACGGGACGACCAGGCCGGCCCCGAGCAATTCGGGGGCTAGGCGTCGGCCCGGCATCGCCTCGACGACCAGCCCGCCGAGCAGGTCGGCGATGGCATGAGCGGCCCGCCGGTGCTCGTCGGTCTTAGGCGCCGCAGAGCACGTCACCACGGCAATCGGGCCGTAGGTGCCCACGCGCGACCGGACCGGCAAGGGCATGGTCAGTTCGTTCATGGTCCCAAGCCTGGCCGGACGGCCTCATGCAGCGCCTCAGCCGGAAGTACCGGTCTGCTGTCCCCGCGGCCAATTCCCCCGGCCCCGCCGTGGTTGTGGGAGACAAGATGGACATACGCAACGGACATGATCCGTTGCGTATGTCCATCTTGTGGCAATGGGCGGGAAAGTGGCACCCGCGCCGAAGGCCGAGGTCAGGAGCCGGTTTTGATGTGCCAGATGCGGTCGATGTAGTCGCGCATCGAGCGGTCGGAGGAGAAGAAGCCGGTGCGGGCGACGTTGAGGATCGCCGAGCGGCTCCAGGCCTCCTGGTCCGCGTAGGCGGCCTCGACCTTGGCCTGCGCGTCGATATAGGACTGGTAGTCGGCCAGCACCAAGAAGCGGTCGTTGTAGAGCAGGTCGCCGATGACGGTGCTCACGGCCTCGCGGTTGCCGTCGGTGAAGTGGCCGGAGTCGATGAGGTTGATGGCCCGGCGCAGGCGCTCGTTGGACTCGTAGTAGGCGGTGGGTTGGTAGCCCTTGGCCTGCAACTCGGCCACGGCCGGCTCGTCCATGCCGAAGAGGAAGAAGTTGTCGTCCCCAACGAGCTGGCGGATCTCGACATTGGCCCCATCATCGGTGCCGATCGTCAGCGCGCCATTGAGGGCGAACTTCATATTGCCGGTGCCGGAGGCTTCCTTGCCGGCGAGCGAGATCTGCTCCGAGAGGTCGGCGGCCGGGATGAGGCGCTCGGCGAGCGTGACGTTGTAGTTCGCCGGGAAGGCGATGAACAGCTTGCCCTCGACCCGCGGGTCGTTGTTGATGACCTTGGCGACGGAGTTGATCAAGAAGATCGTCTCCTTCGCCATGCGGTATCCCGGGGCGGCCTTGGCGCCGAAGACGACGGTGCGCGGCGTCACGGTGGCCGGGTCGACCTCGCCGGAAATGATGCCTTCGTAGAGCGTCACCATGTGCAGCAGCTTCAGCGTCTGCCGCTTGTACTCATGCAGGCGCTTGACCATGACATCGAGCAGGTGACCCTGGGGCAGCTCGATGCCGTCGCGGCGCTTGAGCACCGCCGTGATGCGCTCCTTGTTCAGCGCTTTGACCTCGCGGAACTTCGCGCGGAACTCCTCGTCCTCGGCATACACCTCCAGCTCGCGGAGGCGATCGAGGTTGGCCACCCAGCCGACGCCGATGGTGTCGGTGATCAGTTTGGAGAGGTTGGGGTTGGACTGGCGCACGAAACGGCGCGGGGTGACGCCATTGGTGACATTGGTGAACTTCTCCGGCCACATTTCGGAGAAGTCGGAGAGGACCTTGTCGCGCAGCAACTGGCTGTGCAGCTCGGCGACGCCATTGACCTTCACCGAGGCGACGGTGGCCAAGTGCGCCATCCGCACCGAACGCTCGGGGTGGTCGCCGATGATCGACATCCGGCGAACGCGCAGCTCATCGCCGGGGAAGGCCTCGCGCACCTCTTCGAGGAAGACCTCGTTGATCATGTAGATGATCTCCATATGCCGCGGCAGCAGCCGCTCCATGAGGGAGACCGACCAAACCTCGAGCGCCTCGGGCAGCAGCGTGTGACAGGTGTAGGCGAAACACTGGCGGGTGATCGCCCAGGCCTGATCGAAGGGCAGGTCGTAGTCGTCCATGAGCAGACGCATCAGCTCGGGTATGCCGATCACCGGGTGAGTGTCGTTGAGCTGGAAGATGATTCGCTCGGGCAGGTCGCGCACGTCGAGGTCGGTCGGCTGCGTGTGCTTCAGGAAGTCATAGATCGAGCACGCGACGAAGAAGTACTGCTGCTGTAGGCGCAGCTCCTTGCCCTGCGGGGTGGAGTCCTCGGGGTAGAGCACCTTGGAGATGTTCTCGGCGAAGGTCTGGCTGCGCACCGCCTCGGCATAATCGCCGGCGTTGAAGATGTGCAGATCGAAGGCGCGGGTCGCGCGGGCGCGCCACAGGCGCAGCGTGTTGACGACGCCATTCTGATAGCCCGGGACCATGTAGTTGTAACGGATGCCCAACACGTCCCAGCCGGAGATCCAGCGGGTGCGTTCGCGGCCGTCCTCCCCGACATACCGCTCCGTGTGCCCACCGAAGTGGACCGGCACTTCCATCTCGGGGTGCGGGATCTCCCACGGCCCACCCATGGAGAGCCAGTTGTCCGGGACCTCGACCTGGCGGCCATCGACGAAGGTCTGCTTGAAGATGCCGTACTCGTAGCGCAGGCCATAGCCGACGCACGGCGCGTCCATCGTGGCGAGCGAGTCGATGAAACAGGCGGCCAGACGGCCGAGGCCACCATTGCCGAGGCCCGGCTCGATCTCGGCCTGACGCAGCGCGTCGAGGTCGATGCCGCATTGCTTCAACGCTTCGTCGGCGATCGCCGTCAGGTCGGTTGCGAGGAGAGCGTTGTCGAGCTGGCGGCCGAGGAGATACTCCGCGGACAGATAGCCGACCATCTTGTGCGGCTTCTGCCGACGACGGGTGGCCGTCTGCAGCCAGCGCGCCGTGAGGTAGCCGCGAACGGTCCGGGCCAGCGCGAGGTACTGGTCGTTGAGTGAGGAGCGCGACAGCGGCACGCCCTGGCCGTAGTTCAGTTCGCGCAGGAACTCCTTGACGAAGCCGTCGACCGTATGCGGCGGAGTCGAGACCGGGCCCGACGCCAGCGGGTGCTTCGGGGCGAAGGAGGGGCCTCGCTCGTGGAGGTATGACGGGGTGTCGCCGCGGGAGGCGGCGGGCTGCGCAGAGATGACGGCTTGGGATTCGGTCACGGGTGGATCACTTTCCGAGGAGGACGTGCCAGCGAAAGCGCTTACACAAGGATAGGCCCGGCGTCATCGACGGGAAGGAGGCTGCCTTAATGGTGAGCGGCGGCGGGGGAGCGCAGCCGGTTGACGGCCGTCACGACCGCGACGACGAGCGCGCCGAGGATGAGACCGAAAATGGCGGAAGCGGTGGTGTTCGCCAGCCACCCGAGCAGGGCGCCGCCGAGATGATGAGCCTCCTCCTCGAGGTGATGGACCCAGCCATAGACGGTGTGGAAGCCCAAATCGTCGGTGCCCTTGAGGACGATGTGCCCCCCGACCCAGAGCATGGCGACGATGCCGATCGTGGAGAGGCCCGCGAGAATCTTCGGCATCGCGCTGACCATGCCGCGCCCGAGAGCCTGGCGGGCACCGCTGCCACCGCGGGCCAGGTGCAGCCCGATGTCGTCCATCTTGACGATGAAGGCGACGACGCCATAGACGAGCAGGGTCATGGCGATCGCGACGACGATGAGGATGGCGGCGCGCATGGCAAAGGGCTCGTCGGCGACCTCATTGAGCGAGATGACCATGATCTCGGAGCTCAGGATGAAGTCGGTGCGGATCGCGCCCGCGGCCATCGCCTTTTCCTGCTCCTCGCCCTCGAGGACCACCGGCTTCTCGTCCTCATGGTGACCCAGACCGAACTTTTCGAGGATCTTCTCCGCACCCTCGAAACACAGGTAGGTGCCACCGAGCATCAGCAAGGGCGTGAGAGCCCACGGCGCGAACTGGCTCAGCAGCAGGGCGGCCGGGGTGATGAAGAGCATTTTGTTGCGCAGCGAGCCGATCGCGATCTTCTTGATGACCGGCAGTTCGCGATCGGGGGTGAAGCCCTCGACATACCTCGGGGTCACGGCCGTGTCGTCGACAACCACCCCCGCGGCTTTGGCGGTCGCCCGGCCGGCCGCCATACCGACATCGTCGACAGAGGCGGCGGCGAGCTTCGCCAAAGCGGCGATGTCGTCCAGGAGGGCGACGAGTCCGCCGGCCATGGGCTGCTCCAAAAAGTCAGTCGAAAGGGTTGGGCAAGCGTAGCGGGGCGCGCCACGTGAGGGAAAAAGCCAAGGTCAACGAGGTGCGACGCGCCCGAGCGCGGGGGTTGTCCGGATGCGGCCCGACCTCGCAACACCCAGCGTCGTGGGTTCCGCCGAGGACCACAGTCCCTTTCCGCAGGAGCCCCCACATGATCCGCAGAATCCTGGCTGCCGCCACGCTGGCCACCTCTCTCGTGACGGCAAGCGCCGCTGCAGCGACCCACTCCGCCCCCTCGGGCGCGCCTACCGGCACGTCCTCGTCCCGCGCAACGATGACGCTCACGGGCAACACGGTGGCCAACTACCCGCCGGAGCCCTATGCCGCTGCGCTGGCCCGCCAAGCCCTCACCATGGGCAATCCCGAGACGATCCGCTACTTCTATGGCAGTTCGCCGCTGCGTTGGCCACCGAGCGGCGGTTTCGCCGGGACCCGGCCGATGGTCGTCTCCTTCAATCGCTCGCCCGCCCGCTGATGTCACTCAGCCAGCACGCGGTAGGCGAGCGGGTCGGCGAGTTGGGCATCGAACATATACGGGACCGAGCGATAGCCGACACCCCACCGGTCGGTGGCGAGATCGGTGTGTCGATAGGGCTGCTGGTCGCCAGGGGTCACTGGGGTGGCGGCGCCCTCGGGGACGACCTGGTGGCCGAGGGCCTCGACCGCTGCACGACGCGAGCAGGCCGTGAAAAAGGCCGGTGGGTATGCCGTGTGCCCGCCCTCGTGCAGCCAGCTGGCCGCCTCCGCACAGGCCCGGTGGTCCGGATTGTGCTCCGCGTATGCCGTCAGGGTTGCCACCGACGCCCCGTCGGGCGGGGCAAAGGTCTGGATATAGGCGAGCACATCGTTGACCGTGAAGGCCCGCTCATCGAGCCGGTCGACATACGACGGGAGCAGGGCGGTGGCGCCGAGGTTCTCGACGCTCCAGCGGAATTCGGCGTCGCGGACCCGGCCGAACTCCCACTCGCTCGGTGTGCGGCCGAGCAGCTTCGGCATATCCCGGGTGCGCACCACCGACTTGTTGCCTCGGCCGATGAGTAGCACCCGCACCTCGCGGCCGGTCGCGACTTCGGCCTTGATAGCCGCTCCCATCGAGAGCAGCTCGTCGTCCTGGTGCGGTGCGATGAACAAAATGGGGTGCAGTGACTCCCCGGGCGTCTCAATCGGCCCGATGACCTCTGTGCCCGTCGTCAGGCCAGCGCTCGTCGTCAGGTCAGCGCCCGTCATCAGGCCAGCGTAGGGGTGGTGAGCGTGGCTTACCCGAAAGGATGAGACGAAGAATCAGGGGTTCGTTTTCGTGAAGTGGCTGCCGGTCCACCGGCTACAAAGGGGCATGGACCGACATCGCATCGTCGATTTCACCGGGCCGTGGGACGGTCAGATCGTCGCCACCTCTGTGCACGCGGGACATGACATCCGCGCCGACCTCCAGCAGGTCATGATCCTCGATGAGGCGGACCGGGTGCGCGAGGAGGACCCCTTCACGGACGAGATCGCGGCCGCTGTGCCGAGTCGAGCGATCACGCACACCTCCCGCTTCGAGGTCGACCTCAACCGCCCGCGTCGCGAAGCCGTCTATCGGGCACCGGAGGACGCGTGGGGACTCAGGATCTGGCGTGACGAGGTACTGCCGGACGACCTCTTTCGCGCCAGCCTCCAGACGTGGGACACCTTTTACACCGCGCTTGCCGAGCGGCTCGATGCGGTGGCCGAGCGGGGGCCTTTCGTCCTGCTCGACGTCCACTCCTACAACCATCGTCGGCCCGGCCCGGACCAGCCGGCCGAGGCGGTTGCGGACAACCCGGAGGTCAATCTCGGCACCGGCTCGGTGGACCACAGCCGCTTCGGCGGACTCGTGCATCGCTTCGCCCGTGACCTGGCCGATCCCGAGCTGGGCTGCGGGCCGGTGGATGTGCGCGAGAACGTGAAATTCGAGGGGCGGCAACTCGCGTGGTGGGTTCATGACCGTTACCCGCGCATCGGCTGCGTGTTGGCGCTGGAGTTCAAGAAGACCTTCATGGACGAGTGGACCGGGGTGCCCGACCGCGACGCAATCGCCTGTGCCCGAACGAATCTCGCAGCCACCCTCCCGGGCTTGGCGGGCGAACTGGCGGCGCTTTCGTGACCGAGTTCCTGGAGCTCACGCCTGAGGACCTGGCCGTCGACCATGCGCTCGCGCAACTCTCGGCGAGCCTGCGCTTCCTGCTCGAGGTGACGCCGGTGGACGCCGCGTCGGCGCGGGCGGCATACGACGAAAAGCGAAGCGGTGACCCAGTTTTCACCTATCGCGAACTTCAGATCGACCCCGAGGTGGCGGCCGCGCAACTCGCGACGATCGAGGTGTCGGCCGTCGTGAATCCCACCCTCGGGCACCTGCTGCGCGCCAAACACCGAGAGCTAGAACTGCAACTCGCGATGCTGGCGGCGCGCGACAGCGAGGACTTCCTCGCCTTGTCCATCGAACTGTATGGCGGTGTCGCCCCAGCCCTGCGCGAGCAAGCCGAGGCGGTGCTTGGGAGCGTTCGGCATACGGAATCGGCGGGGGAGGCGCTCGACGCGGAGAGTTTCCTGGAACTCGCGCTCGCCGAGGTCGCGCGCTATCGCGAGCAGGATCCTGACATCGAGATGCATGCAGAGATTCGCCCCGACGCCTCGGGCGTTCTCGTCTCGGGTAATAGCCTGTTGATCGGTCCGGAGTCATTGGTCCAGGCTCGACGTGCTGAGGCGCTGATTCACCACGAGGTCGGGACTCACCTCGTGACCCAGGTCAATGGCTCGGCGCAGCCGATCAAAGTGCTCGGCTCGGGCTTGGCGGGCTATGACGAGACGCAAGAAGGCTTGGCCGTCCTCGCCGAGATTCTCAGTGGCGGGTTGACCGCATTTCGGTTGCGGCAGTTAGCAGCTCGCGTCCTGACGGTGCATCGCCGGATCGGCGGAGCGAGCTTTCGCGAGGCCCACGAGGCCTTGGTCGACGAGGGTTTCCCGGAGCACAGCGCGTTCACGACGGTCATGCGCATCTTCCGGGCCGGCGGGATGACGAAGGACGCGATCTATCTGCGCGGCCTGGTCGACCTGCTTGGCCATCTGCGCGGTGGCGGGCGGCTGGATCTGCTGTGTCGCGGCAAGTTTGCCTTGCGCGATCTGCCGCTCATCGAAGACCTCGATACGGCCGGGATCCTGCGCCCGGCTCGCCTGATCCCGCGCTACCTGCTCGACCCGGCGGCCGCCGACCGGCTGGCCGCCGCAGCCCAGGCCGACGACCTCGGCCAACTCCTGGAGGTGCCCGTATGAAGATCGGCTTCGTCGTCAACGACGTCGCGACCGAGAAGCCCGTCTACACCACCAATCGGCTCGCCATGACCGCCAAACAGCTCGGGCACGAGGCGTGGTTCATGGGCGTCGGCGATTTGTCCTATCAACCGGACGGGTCCATCTCGACCAAGGCCAGGCGCGCGAGTGGCAAGTCCTATCGCTCGCTCGAGCGGCACCTGGCGGATGTTCAAAAGCCAGACATCGAAGAGTTGATCGGGCTCGCGGAGTTCGACGTGGTCATGTTGCGCAACGACCCCGCCGACGACGCCGAGAGCGCGCCGTGGGCGCCCAATGCGGCGGTGGCGTTCGGGCAGTTGGTTGCCGCGCTCGGGGTGCTCGTGGTCAATGATCCGACGTGTTTGGCCAATGCCCTCTCGAAGGCCTACTTCCAGCATTTCCCGCAGATCGTGCGCCCGCGGACGCTGATCTCCCGCGACGCCGACCTGATCGACGAATTCGTCAGCGACCTCGGTGGCCGGGCCGTGCTCAAACCTCTGCAGGGCTCGGGTGGCAGCGGCGTCTTCCTCGTCGACCGCAAGGAGTCGCCGAACCTCAACCAGATCATCGAAGCGATCAGCCGGGACGGCTATGTCGTGGCGCAGGAGTATCTCCCGGAGGCCAAGAATGGTGACGTGCGCTTCTTCGTCATGAACGGCCGTACGCTGGAAAGCAAGGGGGCGTATGCCGCGTTCCGCCGGGTCAGCGCCGGCACCGATCTGCGCTCGAATATGTCGGCCGGCGGGAGCGCCAAGTCGGCGAAGGTCACCGACGAGATGCTGGAACTGATCGATATCGTGCGCCCCAAGCTGGTCGCGGACGGCATGTTCCTCGTCGGGCTCGACATCGTCGGCGACAAGCTGATGGAGGTCAACGTTTTCAGCCCCGGAGGGCTGGGCAGCGCGAAGGGGATGACCGACGTGGACTTCGCGCCCATCATCATCGAGGAACTCGAGCGCAAGGTGAACATCCGCCGCCACCACCCGGAGATCGACAACCGCACGCTCGCGACGACCTGAAGCCCAAATCCCCGGGTGAAGCGTCACGCGCTTTGAGGGAGCGCCTGCGCCAAGAGGCGGAGCCGGGACGTGCTGGAAGCGCGACATCCGTCGCTCCATCGCGCCCAGCGGGCCGCCGGGCATAGCGTGTCCGGGTGCCCTCCTCACGATCCACTCTGCTGCGCGACGAGCGGTTCGTGTTGCTGCTGATCGCGCGCACTCTGTCGATGCTGGCGATGGCCTTCGCGCCCGTGGCCATCGCGTTCGGGGTGCTGGACCTGCCGGGAGCAACGGCCACCACGTTGTCGGTCGTCTTGGCGGCGGAGTCGATCGCCTTGGTTCTTTTCACCCTGATCGGCGGGGTCATCGCGGACCGCTATCCGCGCGATCGCGTGCTGCAGGCGGCCTCGTGGGTCAATGCGCTCCTGCATGGCGTCATCGGCCTGATGCTGCTCACCGGGCACGCACCCATCCTGGGCCTGGCGGCGATGACCTTCCTTGCTGGGGTCGCTGGCGCCCTCGTCTGGCCGGCGATGACCGGGATCATTCCCGATATCGTGCCTGCCGCCTCGCTGCAGGACGGGAACGCGCTGATCGGGTTGGGCGGCAACACGGCTCGCGTCGCGGGCCTCGTGGCGGGCGGCATCGTGGTCGTCGCGATCGGCGGTGGCTGGGCTCTCATCGCGGCGGGCACGGTGTTCCTGGTCGCTGGCCTCTGCGTCGGTCGCCTGCGCTTGGGCGTCACGCCGCGCGATGCTGTCGCCGGCCCATCGGTGTGGTCGGAATTGCGCGACGGCTGGTCGGAGTTCCGGTCGCGCACCTGGCTCTGGGTCTGTGTCTTGCAGTTCTCCGCCTTCGTCATGGTGTGGCAGGCGGCCCATCTCGTCCTCGGACCAGTCGTCGCCAAGACGGCACTCGGTGGTGCCGGCGCCTGGTCGACCATCCTCGTCATCGAGTCCCTGGGGCTGATCCTCGGCGGGCTGCTCGCGCTGCGGTGGCGGCCGGCATACCCCATCCGGGTCGTGGTCTTGCTGAGCTTCCTCGGTGCCCCGCCCTATCTCTTGCTCGGCCTGCACGCCCCGCTCGCCGCGATCTGCGTCGCGAGCTTCGGGCTGGGCCTGGCCTTCGAGATGCTGACGATCTTTTGGCAGACGACGATGCAGCGCGAGATCCCGCCGGACTCGCTCTCCCGGGTCAGTTCGTATGACGCCCTCGGCTCCCTCGCCCTCGGCCCCCTCGGGATCATCCTGGCCGGGCCGCTGGCCGATGCGTATGGCGCCCACCGCGTCTTGCTCGCCTGTGCGGCCGTCATGGTGGTCACCAGCGCGGCCTCGCTGTCGGTGCCGAGTATCCGTGACCTGCGCGCGGAGCCGCGCGACGGCATACCCCCGCACGTGCCCGACTCTCCGGCCGACCTAGGCCCGGCGGTCACTCTGCCCCAGTGATGGCACGTGGTGGGGAAATTTGCTGATGCCAGGGCGACACCAAACTTCCCCACGACCGGACTCGGTCGGCGGGCGGATTTGTCATGAGCCTCGGTATGATACGTGTATCGCAGAAAGGTCTGGTCATGCCCCTGTCAGTGCGGCTCACGCCAGAAGAAGACTCTCGACTCGATCGACTCGCAGCCAGGACTGGGCGCTCGAAGACCTTCTACGTGCGCCAGGCCATAAAACTCCACCTCGCGGAACTTGAGGAGCAGTACTGGGCTGACGAGGCCATTCGTGACTGGGAGGCGTCAGGGAGGACGTCACGCCCAGCCGGTGAGCTCTGGGGCGAGTTGGGCGTGTGAGTCAGTGGGAGCTGCGGACGGCCTCCGCGTTCGACAAGGTTGCGCCCAAACTCGACCCGCCCGCCCTTCGCCGAATCAAGGCGTACCTGGACGAAGTTTGCGAGTTGGAGGACCGGCGCGCGCGGGGCAAAGGGCTGACAGGAGACCTCGCGGGCTACTGGCGATACCGCGTTGGTGACTACCGCGTGCTCGCGCATATCGACGACAGCGAACTTGTCATCGTCGCGGTGACCATGGGTCATCGGTCGGGAGTGTATTAACCCTCCCGTCTGCCCTGCGGAGGTCGGCGGGTGGATTCAGGCAGCGCCGATCGTCGTCCGGAGGGGGCGGCGGGGCGCGATTAGGCTGGCCCGATTCCCGAGACGGACACGCACGATGGAGAGCACAGGCGATGGCGAGCACGAAAACTGAGGCGGGCGGGCAACATACGGCCGACTCGCACGACCTGATCCGCGTCGTCGGGGCACGAGAGAACAACCTCAAGGAGGTCAATGTCGAGCTGCCCAAGCGGCGGCTGACGGTCTTCACCGGAGTGTCCGGCTCGGGCAAGAGCTCGCTGGTCTTTGCCACCATCGCGGCCGAGAGCCAGCGGATGATCAACGAGACCTACTCGACCTTCGTACAGGGCTTCATGCCCACGCTCGCGCGGCCGGATGTCGACCTGCTGGAGGGGCTGACGACGGCGATCATCGTCGACCAGGAACGGATGGGCGCCAACATTCGCTCGACCGTCGGCACCGTCACCGATGTCAACGCCATGCTGCGCATCCTGTTCAGCCGGCTCGGGCAGCCGTATATCGGCACGTCCAAGGCCTTCTCCTTCAACGTCGCCTCCGTCTCCGGCGCGGGCGCCGTGACGATGACCAAGGCGGGGCAGCAGATCAAGGAGCGCCGGGAGTTCAGCATCCAGGGCGGCATGTGCCCGCGCTGCGAGGGCGTGGGCAAGGTGAGCGACTTCGACTACACGGCGATTTATGACGAGAACAAGTCGCTGCGCGAGGGGGCGCTGCAGATCCCGGGCTACTCGATGGACGGCTGGTATGGCCGCGTCTTCATGGGCAGCGGCTTCTATGACCCGGACAAGCCGATCAAGAAGTTCACCAAGCGTGAGCTGCACGACCTGCTCTATAAGGAGCCGACCAAGATCAAGGTCGACGGCATCAATATCACCTACGAAGGCGTCATCCCGCGCATCCAGAAGTCGATGCTGTCCAAGGACCGCGAGGCGATGCAGCCGCACATTCGCGCTTTTGTCGACCGCGCCGTCACCTTCCAGACCTGCCCCGACTGCGCGGGCACGCGGCTGAACGAGGCGGCGCGCAGCTCGAAGATCAAGGGCATCAATATCGCCGATGCCTGCCAGATGCAGATCAGCGACCTCGCCGAATGGGTGCGCGAACTCGACGATCCCTCCGTCGGGCCGTTGCTGGAGGGCCTGCAGGAGACGCTCGACTCCTTCGTCGAGATCGGGCTCGGCTACCTCTCGCTGGACCGGTCGTCCGGCACGCTCTCGGGCGGCGAGGCGCAGCGCACCAAGATGATTCGCCACCTTGGGTCGGCGCTGACCGATGTCACCTATGTCTTCGACGAGCCGACCATCGGGCTGCACCCACACGACATACAACGGATGAACAACCTGCTGATCCAGTTGCGGGACAAGGGAAACACCGTCCTCGTCGTGGAGCACAAGCCCGAGGCGATCGCCATTGCCGATCACGTCGTCGACCTCGGGCCAGGGGCCGGGACCGGTGGTGGGGAGATTGTGTATGAGGGGGATGTCGCCGGTCTGCGCGGCAGCGACACCTTGACCGGCCGGCACCTGGACGACAAGGCGTCGCTGAAGACTGCGGTGCGCGCGGGGTCCGGGAAACTCGAAGTCCGCGGGGCCACGGAGAACAACCTCAAGGATGTGAATGTCGACATCCCGCTCGGCTGCCTCGTTGTGCTGACGGGGGTCGCCGGGTCGGGGAAGAGCTCGCTGATCCGCGGGTCTGTGGAGAAGCTCGACGGCGTCGTCACCGTCGACCAGTCGGCGATCAAGGGCTCGCGGCGGAGCAATCCGGCGACCTATACCGGTGTGCTGGAACCTATTCGGAAGGCTTTCGCCAAGGCCAATGACGTCAAGCCCGCGCTCTTCAGCGCCAATTCCGAGGGCGCTTGCCCGACGTGCAATGGCGCGGGCGTGATCTATACCGACCTCGCGATGATGGCCGGCGTCTCGACTCCATGCGAGGAGTGCGAGGGCAAGCGCTTCGCGCCCTTCGTCTTGGACTACACCTTCGGCGGCAAGAACATCGCCGAGGTGCTGGACCTGCCGGTGGCCGAGGCGGTTGACTTCTTCGGTGCCGGTGAGGCGAAAACGCCTGCCGCGCAAAAGATTCTGGAGCGTATGAAGGATGTGGGCCTGGGCTATGTCCGGCTCGGCCAGCCGCTGACCACGCTGTCCGGAGGTGAGCGCCAGCGGTTGAAGCTCGCGACGCAAATGGCGGACAAGGGCGATATTTACGTCCTCGACGAGCCGACGACCGGGCTGCACCTGGCCGATGTCCAGAACCTGCTCGGGATGCTCGATCGGCTCGTGGATTCCGGGAAGTCGGTCATCGTCATCGAGCACCACCAGGCGGTGATGGCGCACGCTGACTGGATCATCGACCTCGGCCCGGGGGCCGGGCACGATGGCGGTCAGGTGGTCTTTGAGGGCACGCCGGCAGACCTGGTGAAGGGCAAGAAGACCCTCACCGGCAAGCATCTGGCCGACTACGTCAAGAAGTGACAGCACCGCACGCTTGACCCGCCGCTGAAACTTTTTCCCGGGCAGGTGTCCTTTTGCCGGGGTGCCGTTCGTGGAGATGTCGTAAGCACCCCAACCAAGGAGTAGAACCCATGGCTCAGTACTTATTGTCCGTCTGGCACGACGACCAGAACTTCCCCCAGACCACGCCCGAGGACATGGAGCGGATGTTCGCCCAGGTCGGCGCCTTCAACGAGGAGGTGCAGGCGGCCGGCAAGTGGGTCTTCGCCGGCGGTCTCCACCCGATCACCACGGCCACCGTCGTCGACGCGAGCAAGGGCGACCCGGTCATCACCGATGGCCCGTATGCCGAGTCCAAGGAGCAGATGGGCGGCTTCTGGGTCATCGAGTCCGAGGACCTCGACGAGGCGCTCGAGTGGGCCCGCAAGGGCTCGGCCGCCTGCGAGGGCCCGGTCGAGGTGCGTCCCTTCCAGGGCGAGTGAACCGCGCCGCATGTTCAACGGGGAGCGCCACGACCTCGACCGGCTCGATCGCATTTTCCGCGAAGAGCACGGTCGGGTCGTGGCGGCCCTGACCCGTTATCTCGGCAGCATCGACCTCGCCGAGGACGCCGCCTCCGAGGCGTATGTCGTGGCCCTGGAGACCTGGCCGCGCGACGGCATACCTCCCAATCCCGGCGGTTGGCTCACGACCACCGCCCGACGCCGCGCGATCGATCGCCTTCGCCGCGAATCGACCCGCACCAGCAAGGAGGGCGAGGCCCACATGCTGCTCGAACTCCACGGCACCCATGGCCCCACGCCCGACGAGTCCTCCATCGAGGATGACCGGCTGCGGATGGTCTTCACCTGCTGCCACCCCGCGTTGGCGCCCGCAGCGCAGGTCGCGCTGACCCTCAAGGTGCTCGGCGGTCTCTCGACGGGCGAGGTGGCCGCGGCCTTCCTCGTGGAGGAGGCCACGATGGCCAAGCGACTGACCCGCACCAAGGGCAAGATCGCGGCGGCGCGCATCCCCTATGAGGTGCCGGGGGATGCTGCCCTGCCCGCACGACTCACGGCGGTGCTCACAACGATCTATCTCATCTTCAACGAGGGTTACCTGCCCGCTGGCGCTGGTGGTGAAAGCGGCGCAGCTGTGCGGCCAGACCTCACCGGTGAGGCGATCCGGCTGGCCCGCCTCGTCGTCGAACTCATGCCCGACGAACCCGAAGCCGCTGGCCTACTCGCGCTCATGGTGCTCACCGAAGCACGGCGCCCGGCGCGCATCGCGGACGGTCGCCTCGTCACCTTGGCCGACCAGGACCGGTCACTGTGGGACCGCGACCTGATCGCCGAGGGGCACGACCTCGTGCGAAGGTGCCTGCGCCGCAATGCTCCCGGCCCCTTTCAACTCCAGGCAGCCATCAACGCCGTCCACACCGACGCGCCACGCTCGGAGGACACCGACTGGGCGCAGATTGTCGTCCTCTATGACCAGCTGTATGCCGTATCGCCGACCCCCGTCGTCGGCCTCAATCGCGCTGTGGCACAGGCGGAATTGGCTGGGCCAGAGGTGGGATTGGCAGCCATCGATGCGGTCCCTGGCATTGGGTCACTGGACGGCTACCACCCACTGCACGCCACCCGGGCCGAGTTGCTGCGACGGAACGGGGACGCGGACGGTGCGCGGGCGGCATACGAACGGGCCCTGGACCTCGCCACCAACCCGGCCGAGCGCGCCCACCTCACCGAGCGGCGTAGCTCTCTGGAGATGCTCTGAACGCAGGAGCCAATTGGCGGCACCCGTCAGAAGGCGCCGCGGATCGGGGTGGTCTTGACCGGCCCGGCTTCGGCGGGGTCCGCGGGCATGATCATCTCGGCCCGCAGCCCGAGCAGGCGGATCTCGCGTCCGGTCTCCATCTTGTCGACCAGGGACAGGGCAGCCTCCTCGAGGGCGGCTCGATCCGTGGTCACCGCCGGTAGTTTGCGACTGAAGGTCTTGGTGAAGAAGGGCGCATAGCGGACCTTCAGGGTGAGCCGCATGACCGGGCGTCCCTCGGCGAGGACGTCCTCAAGCACCTGGCCGACGAGGACACGCACGGCGTCCTCGACCTCGGCGCGCGTCACCAGGTTGCGTTGGTAGGTCGTCTCGCGCGAGTGCCCGCGCGCCACCCACGGGGTGTCGTCGACGACGCTCGAGCCGCGGCCGTGCCCGAGATCGGCATACCACTGGCCCATGCGCGGCCCGAACTCACCGACGAGCACGGCCGGGTCGGCCGCAGCCAACTCGTGGACCGTGTGGATGCCCAGGCCGCTGAGCCGCTTCGACACTTTCGACCCGACGCCCCACAACTCGATGGTGGGCCGCTCGCCCATGACCTCGGACCAGTTGTCCGCCGTCAGCCGGAAGATACCTCGCGGCTTGCCGAACCCGGTGGCGAGCTTGGCGCGGATCTTGTTGTCGCCGATGCCGATTGAGCAGTGGAGGTGGGTCGCCGCCAGCACCGCCGCCTGGGTCTCACGCGCCCAGCCCTCGGCATCATCGGTGGTGATCCCCAGGAAGGCTTCGTCCCAACCGAGGATCTCGACCACGGCGCCGGTCGAGCGCAGGACGGTCATGACCTGCTCGGAGGCCGCCGTATAGGCCGGCCCATCGACGGGCAGGATGATCGCGTCGGGCGCCTTGCGCGCGGCCAGGCGGAGCGGCATACCGGAGCCGACACCGAAGGCTCGCGCCTCGTAGGAAGCCGTCGACACGACGGCGCGCTCGGTCGGGTCTCCGCGCCCGCCGACGATGACGGGCCGCCCGGCGAGTTCTGGCCGGCGCAGCACCTCGACCGCGGCGATGAACTGGTCCATGTCGACGTGCAGCACCCACGGCCGGGCCGGGGTTGCCACATCGCTCATGCGGCAATCCTCACCCGACGGCGAGTGTGAGTCGAGGGGCCGGGATGCCGGTCAGCCGGGGACGCGGGCGGTGACGAGAAAGACGGGATAGCTGCGGCTGGCCCCGTCGACCTCCTTGTCGACCGTCGTGGCGGTGTCGAAAGCGATGTCCTGGAAGCCGATACGCTGCAAGGCGTGCCCGAGCGTATGCCGATCGAAACCGTCGTGCCCGTGGAAGTCTCCGTGCGCTTGGTGGAACGACCCGCCGGGGTCTTCGTCCAGGTCGGCGAGCGCAAGCCGGCCGCCGGGCTTGAGTAGCCCGCGCAGTCGGGCCAGGGCGACGTCAATATCGGGCACGTGGTGCAGGGCCAGCATGCTCCAAATGACGTCGAACTGACCCGGGTCCGTATCGTCGCTCGTCGGGTCGAAAAGGGCGGCCCGCATCCGGTCACCCCGGCCGAGATCGTCGATCCGTTGCTGGGCGACCGCCACCATGCCCGGAGCCGCGTCGGTGATCACGACCGTGCCGACGTCATCGGCGAGGGCGCGACTGAGCAGCCCGGTGCCGCCACCGAACTCGAGCACATCCTCCGTGCCCGTCAGGCCGAGATTGCGTCGAACCGCTTCGGCCACCTGCGCCGCATTGCGCAGCTTCTCGGGGTCGTCATCCCAGGTCGCTGCCCGGTCGCTGAAGTCCATGACGCGAGTATTGCCGATGCCTGCGCGTCGTTCACAGGACGGCGGTCATGCCCCCGTCGACGAAGATCGTCTGGCCATTCACGAAATCCGATGCGGGGCTGGCCAGCCAGAGCAGCGTGCCCGTCAGATCCGCCACCTGACCCCGGCGATCGCGCCCTATAGCGCCACCAAAGGCGCCGGGCGCCGGGCGTTGAGGACAACCTCCGCCCCCGCCTCGACGAGGGCCCGCGCGAGCGCCTTGCCGATGCCCTGGCTGCTGCCGGTCACTAGTGCCCGTGCGCCAGTGATGTCGAAGGACGAAGCGGACACGAAGTCCTCCAGTGGCGCGGGATCGATGGCAATGCGTGGTGGATCTCACGGTATGCCGCATAGCGGCACCGAGCATCCGGCCCGGCCGCTTAGCCTGGTACGAGCCACACGACTTGGAGCTTGACCATGCCTTCGCGGAGCCTGCCACGCCATCACGAGCGGATCACCGTGTTGTGCGAGCGCGAAGCGCTCCCGGACGGGACAGCGGTGTGGGTCGGACCGCTCCTGCCGTCGGACCGCGCGGCCTTGGCCGAGGAGTACCTCAAGCTTTCGCCGAGCTCGAAACGCAGCCGATTTCTGGCTGCCGTCCCGGCCCTGACCGACGACATGCTGGATCACTTGGTCGACCAAGTGGACGGAATCGATCACGTAGCCCTCGTCGTTTTCGTGGAGCAGGGCCGTCGGATGCACCCGGTCGGGATCGGGCGCATGGTGCGGTATGCCGAGCGGCCCGACACCGCGGATATCGCCTTCACGGTCCAGGACGCGTGGCAGGGGCGCGGCATCGCCTCGTTGCTTGCCCGGGTGTTGTGCGAGCGGGCCCCAGAGGGCATCACGCACCTGCTGACGGAGGTAGCGGCGGATAACCCGGCTCCGCTGAAGATCCTGGGCAAGCTCGGGGAGATGCAGGTGCACCGGGCCGGCTATGGCGTGCTGGATGTTGAGGTGGCCCTGGGCGGGGAGACGTTGCGTCTCGAGCCACCCGCCGACGGGGAGCGACTGCACCCGCTGCTTGCGGCCTACGCACGTCAGATCCTGAAAACCCGCGACCTCGTCTGCGACGAGTTGGCGCGTCTGTCGCCGCTGAACTGGTTTGACGATGACGAAGCCCGTGACGGGCACGACGGCGACTGAAATCGCGTTTCGCGACGGGCGATTTCCCGTCAGACTGGGTGGCGTGCCCGTCGATGTTTGCACACTGGTGTCGTCGTTGGTGGTCGTTGACGGCGCTGCGCTTCGGCCCGTCCGTCACGGCCTGAGGTCACGCCGCATGATCAGCCGTGGCATCTTCGAGGCGACCGCATCGGTGGTGCCGATGACCTGGAAGTCCGCCGCGTCGAACATCGCCTTGGTCCCGACGAAGGCCATCGTCAGGTCCATGCGTCCCGGCGGATCGACCGGATAGGCCTCGACGGCCGGCGCGCCATTGGCGCGTGCCCACTCCACCGCGCCCTGGATGAGGTGACCGACAACCCCCTGCTTGCGATGCCCGCCCCGCACGACGACGCAGATGATGCTCCATACCGGCACGTCGTCGACTGGCCGGATCAGCTTGGAGGCCGCGAGGCGCGGAATGTCTTGGCGTGGGCCGATATTGCACCAGCCCACCGGCGTGCCATCGCGATAGGTCACAACGCCCGGGGGGAGTTTCTCTGCACACATGGCGCGAGCCGCGCGTTCGCGGGCGTCCTCGTCCGTGCCGCCGAGCGCCGCAATGTCTTGGGCGCGCAGCCGATGGGACAGGCACCAGCAATGCGACGCGCGCCGGTTCGGATTGATCACATCAGCGAAGTCCTCGAAGCGATCCGGCGTGACCGGGTGCGTCTCCCAACTGGTGTCCGTCATGCGCCAACTCCTCCAGTGTCGTCAGCCCACCGCAGCACGCGTCGGGCGCGGAGGGTGAGCCAGGCGGACGGCATACCGATGCCGTCGTCGACATCGAACCAAACCCGGCCGCCGGGGCGGGATTCCAGCGGCCACCGGCCGTCGTCGTCGGCCTTGCCGCGGAGCCAGTCCAGCGCCTCGCCGAGTCGCGGGTCCGGGCCGGTGGCGTCGTGGAATCCGGCGGCGCGCAGGTAATCCAGGCCGCGGAGCACGTCATAGTGCCAGCGGTTCGGGTGGGTGAGCTTGAGGAAGTCCTGGTCGGCTATCTCCCCATCGGTCAACCGACGGAACAGGCTGCGGGACAACAGAAATTCTTCCCCCGTATGCCGCGCGCTCGCCACATCCGCGCGTTGGGTCGCCTTCTCGAACTCCAGCAATCCTTCGAGCACATTGATGGTCGAGTGGAAAGAACCACGGGTCGATCCCTCCGCGCGCTCGCAGTTCCAGCCGCCATCCGGCTGCTGCTCGGTGAGGAGGCGATCGGCGATCCCGGTCACGTCCGCCCCGAAGTAGGCGCCATCGGCGAGGGTGCGGCCGTTGATGCATTCCTCGACCTCGCCAGCCCAATAGGACTGACCGTCGTGATCCCATCGCGAGTTGCGCCCGACGAGGTCGGCTGTGCGGCGGGCTGTCTCGGAGGTCGGGTCACGTCCCCACTCCCGCAGGTCGGTGAGGGCGTAGGTCGTCGCGGTCCACGGCTGGCCCTCCGCCTCCCACAGTTCCCGGCTGAAGTCATGCGGGAAGAACGCGCCGCCCGCCCACTGGCCGTCCGAATCCTGGTGTGCGAGAAGGCGAGCACCCCAGCCCTCGTGCTCGACACGGGACCGGAGCGGTCGCCATACGTCCTCGGGTGCATCGAGGAGGTCGCGCTGGACCTGCCAGGCGATCGCGGGATCGGTGGCGAGCAGCCACGCGATTACGGGGTCATTGGTCATGAGGCGGCGAAGGCGCGGACTTGCTGGAGCACCTCGGCCATCAGGCGTTGCACGGCGAGGGTGTCGTCGAGCGGCATGATCGGGCTCTCGGTGAGCCCGGCCGCGAGGCACTCGCCCGCGTGGATGACCTCGAACTGATAGCCGCCGGGGAAGGTCAGCTGCTCGGGAGTCTTGCCGCGCCATACGGTCAGCGACGGGGAGCGGTGGAAGCGCGGGTGGACATCGATCCAGCCCTCGCTGCCGATGAGCATCATCCGACCCGGTCCGTAGGCCGTGAACGCCCCGGAGAGAGTCGCGGACCGGCCGTCGCGGTAGCCGAGGAGGACGCCGAATTCGCCCTCGACGCCCGTGGGGAAGGTGCCGCCGACGGCATGGACGACATCGGGCGTGCCGAGGAAGTGCTGGGCGAAGGACAGGACATAGACGCCGAGGTCGAGGACGGCGCCGCCGCCGAGGGCTGGGTCGAAGAGCCGGTCTGCGGCGTCGAACGGGCGGAAGGCGGTCAGGTCACCTTGCACCCCGCGCAGGTCGCCGATGACGCCATCGGCGATCAGTTTCCGGGCGTGGGCGATCGCCGGATTGAAGCGGGTCCACATCGCCTCCATCGCGAAAACACCTGCTGTCCGAGCGGATTCGATGATCCGGGTGGTGTCCTCGACGGTTGCGGTGAAGGACTTCTCGACAAGGATCGGCTTGCCCGCGGCGATCGCGGCCAGGGCGATGTCGGTGTGCTGCGGGTGCGGAGTGGCGATATAGATCGCGTCGATATCCGGGTCGGTGACCAGGGCGTCATATGACCCGTGCGCGGTGGCGATGCCGTGCTCGTCGGCGAAGGCTCGAGCCCGGTCGAGCGAGCGCGAGCCGACGGCGACAAGTTCGCCATTGGTCACGTCCGGGAAGGCCCTCGCCATGACGGCCGCCATCTTGCCCGGACCCGCAATGCCCCACCGCAACTTGGTCATGACGCCAGCCTATGGGCGGACCGAGAGCTCCGGAGCAGACAAGGCGGCGTGGAGTGCGGTATACACCCGGTCGTTGTTGAGCAGGCCCAGGTGATCCAGGCCGGTCACGACCGTGACGTCCTCGTCGGCGAACCGACTCGGGTGCGTGGCCGTGGCGAGGTGGCGCGCGGAGTCGAGCGGGACGAGCAGGTCGCCCACGCCCGCACCCAGCTGTGCAGGGCGCCGGCCAAGCACCGCGACGATGGCGTGGTGGCGGATGCCGGTTCGATCCGGCGGATGGGTCCGCCGGTCGCTCGTGTCCGTCGAGCCAGCGTCCTGCCAATCGGCCGGGACGACATTGCCGTACTCCAGGTCACGCACGCCCAGGCTCCGTTGGGCGAGGTAGGCGCCGATCCGACGTCCACGCGTGGTTTCGGTCAAGGTGTCGGCGGCGTGGCGCACGCCGCGGGCGACCGGCGACCCGTGATGGGGCGCGCCAAGCGACACCGAGTCGGTCACGAGCGGCAGCCACGCCGCGTCGTCCGGGGCTTGAGCCAGGGCGCTGTGCACGACGAGACCGCCCATCGAATGGCCGATGAGGACGATTTTCGTGAGCGGCACCGGCCACGCCGAGTGCAGGCTGTCGAGGAGGGCCACGAGCGCCTGGCCGTTCTCGGAGATCCGCAAGCCGGTGTTGTAGCGCACCGTCACCGGAGTGAGGCCGAGATCGGTGGCGAGCCGCGCGGCATAGGGCGTCTGGGGGTTGCCCCGCCACTGCCAGGCGGCTTCGGTCCCGCACAGCCCGTGCAGGAAGACGGCGATCTGGTCACCAATTTGGCCGTATGCCGCGCCGACCCCCTCCGGGGTCAGGTCCACGCGGCGACCGCCGGAACGCACCTGCATGGCTGGGCTGATGCTCGGCGTATGGGCGTGGATCGCGTCCCCGCGGATCCCCAGTCCGAAGGCAAGCGCCTGGTGTCCTCGCGGGGCGTCGTGGATGCTTGGCGCTTCGTCACCTCGGCTCCGAAGTCGTTGTCCAGCAATCCATCCCGCGACCCGCGACCCGGCGTCGAGGCCGAACCCAGTGGCCGTGTACGCGGTCGAGGTCACCGCATCGGCGATGATCTGGACCGGAAGGGCAGCCGGTCCAACGGCGGCTTGAACAGCGCGGTGAATCGTGTCGCTGATCCCAGAATGCACGCCGTGCACGAGCGTGGTCGCGTGGCGCAACTCGATGCCGGCGAACCGGCCGAGGTCGGCGGCTTCTCGCGACTTCATTGGTGTCCCATCCGACGAGTCCCCATCCCTGCCATTGTCCTCGGGGGAGGGTGACGGACGGGACCGGGTCGGCGGATGTGCAGCGTTGATCGTGTGGGCGGTGGGATGCCGGTGACAGTCACGTCCCCGTGCACTGCGTGATTGGCGGCAGTATGTGGAGCGTGCGACTTGCTCTGATGGTGACCTGCGTCAACGATGCGATGTTCCCCGAGACAGGCGATCTCGGCCGTGCGGGCGTTCGCGGGGGCCTTCGAGGGGTATGACGCGATCGTCACCCCCAGCGGGTCCTGCGCCGGGTGTGTGCGGCACCAGCACGCGATTGTGGCATCCTTCCGTCAATGGTGGGCGCGGGCGGGCGCGGCGGGTGATTCAGGTCCGGAAGGCATTGCGCCGCAACCGCACTCACCACAAGAGCAGACGCACGCCGCGCCACCGCCCCTCTCGGACGACGCGCTCCTCCAATGCTTTGTCGACCGCGTGCGGGACTACCGCACGACGGTGGACGTATGCCGCTCGGGCGACCTCGCGGCATATGTCCGGGAAGCGCTGGGTCACGCCGGGCGGGTCGTCGTCCCCGACGAACTCGGGCTCGACCTCGGGGAGCGAGTCGTCCCCGACCACGCTCTCACCGCGACCGATCTCGATGAGATCGACGCGGTCGTCACCCGCGCGGCCGTCGGGATCGCCGAGACGGGGACCATCGTTCTCGACCATGGACCGGACCAAGGACGGCGGGCACTGTCGCTCGTTCCGGATCTGCACGTCTGCATCGTGACCGAGGACCAAGTGGTCCCGGACGTTCAGGACGCGCTGAGCCGCCTCGACCCGACTCGCCCGATGACGTGGATCAGCGGGCCCTCCGCGACGAGCGATATCGAGCTGGAGCGCGTCGAAGGCGTCCACGGCCCGCGCACCCTCCACGTGGTACTGGTGATGAGTTGACTTGAGGGGGTCGAGGGCCGTGGGTGACGTCGTCACATCCATCCGGAGCTGGCCGAGTCAGGGCGTACGGCTCGCGACCGGATCTGGGGAGATCGCGACCTCACCCGCATACGACCAGCCCGGTGCCATCGGGAGGTGGTCTCCGCTCCAGAAGCGGCCGGGGTCATACCAGTTCGCGGGCGCCTCGGGAAGCAGAATGCCCATGTCCACCAAGCATTTTGCGACGACTTCGGCGCAGTATGCCGTCTCCGGACGCACCCGCTCGCGCCGGGCTCGGCGCTGCGACAGGTAGCCATCTCGGCCGGTCAACCAGCGGCCCGCGAGGCGTGCCGTGGAGGGGAAGGAGACTCCATTGAGTCGGGCGATCGTGAGCAGTGCGGCGTCTTCTTCCGGGGTCCCGGCGGCCGGTGAGAGTTGACGCAGATAAGCCCGCTGTCCGTACTTCACCTGCCACTGCCGGACCGCAGCACCCAGGTCGTGCAATTGGGCCCCCCGATGGTGATCACCCGACCAGTGATCGACGAGCGAGCGCGCGAGCTCCGCGTGCCAGATCAGGGGTGGGAGATCGTCGAGGACGAGTGCCATGCCGACATGATTCACGGGACTGTTGGTGGCCGCGTGCATGACTCGATCCACCGCACTTGTGCCGCGAAAGATCCACAGATCGCCAGTCCGGGCCAGATCAAGTGCCTCCTGGAGGGGCAGTGGCGTGCTCATCACGGCCCCAGTCTGCCGCCTGGCCGTGGCCTAGGGTGCTGGCTATGACGCGCGGCCCGCTGCAAAACAACCGGCTCCGCAAGCTGCTCGGGGTCTCCGCGGTGCTCGGCGTCGCGGCGACCGGTGTTGTTGTGGCCCGGCGCGAGCGTCGGCGGCGCACGTACACCCCCGGTGAAGTCCGGGAGCACCTCCACCGGCGACATGCCGAGGCGCTGCTGCGCAAACGCGACGCGGAAGCGGGAGTCTGGGGCTCCGAATAGTCTGAGGTCCGGGTCACTTGACCGTGCGAAGAACGCTCTCGGACAGGCTGATTCGCACGCCCTGACCCCACGAGAGCAGGAGCCGGTCACTCTCGATACCGTCGCCAAAGATGACGAGTTCCTCGGACCGGGCCGTCGCGCAGAGCGCCTCAGACCGGCCCAAGATGCCGTATGCCAGCGCCGTCCCCGTGCTGGCGGAGGGCCAGGCCTCGCGGACGAACCACGCCAGCGACCGGTCAGCGGGAGCGGGCAGGGGGAGGTCCGGCGCGACGGCGCGCTGGATGGAGGCGCACCAGCCGCTCGCGCCGGTGCCGGTGCCCGCGATGACGCCCGACGACGACTGACTCTCCTGCGTTGCCCCGACGCTCAGGTCATAGCGTGCCGATTGGTGGCTCGCATGGCCCACGAAGATCTCGTTGAGCGCCCGCAGTTGCTGTCCGTCGTCCGTGCGCGCCTCCACCATTGCCCTGTCGAGGTATGCCGCCCGCCCGCCGGCGATGTCGGCGAGCAGGTCGGCGACGGCCGCGCACGGGTGCGGAACGAGGGCGCCGCCGCCACCCATCGGATTGACGCCGATAACCGGCTGTCCGTCAAGATATTTCGCGACATTGGCCACCAGGCCGTCCTGGCCGATGGCGACGACGATGTCGTCGGGCCCGAAGACGAATCGCGCGAGTTCGTCCCGCTCGGCCTGCCCGCGCCGCCACTGCACCGGGATCGCGGCGAGCACAGCGTGCCGCGCCGCATCCAGGGCGTGATGGCGGGCGAGTAGGACGTCTAGGGATTGGCCGCGGCTGCGGAGGAAGAAGTCCGCCTGGCCGCGCGTTCCGTGGCGAGCGATCAGCTCGTCATACTCCGTGCGCCGGGTGACCAGCACGACCCGAGGTGTCGCCATGCTGGTCACCGGACCTCGGCTCGCGGGCCCGTCAGCTGAGCGAGCAGGCCCTGCAGCAGATCCGGCGTGATGACCAGGTGGTCGATCGCGGGCAGGTTCTCGGCGGCCTGGCGGACGGCGAGGGCGAGCAACAGGTCGCGGGGGACCTCGGCATACGCCTCGACGCGAGCCCGCTCGACCTCGGCCGCAGCCTGCCCGACGGCGCGCTCGCTGTCGGCCTGGGCGTCCGCGAGAGCCCGGGTGCGGTCGGCCTCGGACTGCGTCGCGAGGGCTGCGGCGAGGGCGGCCTCCTCCGCGCGCCGGCGGTCGTTGGCGCCCTCTTGGGCGATGAGTTGTTCGCGGCGCCGGGCCAGTTCGACCTGGTTGGCGAGCTCGTTCTCCCCGATGGCCGCCTCCTTCTCGACCGCGAGCGCCCGCCGCTCGAAGGTCGCGCGGTCCGCATCCTGCTGGATCGCTTCGCGAGCTGGGGTTTGCAGAGCGCGCTCGACGTCGGGCTCTGGCCGCAGCAGCGCGAACCGGATGCCGATGATGGCGATGCCGAGGCTGGTCAGGCGCGGGTCACTGGCCAACTGAGTGGTGACCTGGTTGCCCAGCGCCCCGAGGTCCGCGGTCAGGGCCGCGCGAAGGTCGAGGCCGGCGAGTGCTGTGGTGACCGCTTCGACGGCGGCGCCGTGGACGACGGCGCCCATGGTCTCCAGCGGGGTCTGGGTCCAGCCGCCGGTGCCGAGGTCGATCGAGAAGTCGACGCGGGTGGCGGCGAGGTCCGGGTCGACGACGCGGTAGGTGACGACTCCAGGCACCGCGACCTGCTGCAGGTCGGTCGTGCGGACCTGGATAAGGATCGGCCGTTCGCGGTCATCGACCGGGATCTGGCTGATGACGGCGGTCATCGGTCGGAACCAAAACGCGGCGCCGGCGCCGGAGTGTTTCGGCGTGCCACCGACGAGATGCCGGATGTGACTGGCCTCGCCCGCCCGCAGGTGCCGGACGAAGGGAAGGGTGCTGATGGTTGCCATGACGTCCTCCTCTGGATTTTATCGTCAGTGTGACGATAAAACGCCTTCGCCCTTATCGTCAAGTTGACGGCTAGTGCGTTAGGGTCGGCGTATGCCGAGTCATCCGCCCTTTGCCGTCACCGTCGATCTCGTGATCCTGACGGTGCGCGCTGGGCGCCTTCTCGTCTTGTTGGTCGAGCGGGGCGAGCAGCCGTATGCCGGGCGGCTCGCGCTGCCCGGTGGCTTCGTGCGTCCGACCGAGGATCTGGAGAGCGCGGCATACCGAGAATTGGGGGAGGAGACGGGCGTGACCGCTGGGGTCCACCTCGAGCAGCTGGCGAGTTATGGTGCGCCGCAGCGGGATCCGCGGATGCGCACGGTTTCGGTCGCGTGGCTCGCCCTCGCGCCCGACCTGCCGGAGCCGGTTGCCGGTGGCGATGCCGCTCATGCCGTGTGGGTTGAGGCGACGGAGGCGCTCGGCCGCAACCTCGCCTTCGACCACGCGAACATCCTCGCCGACGGCATCGAGCGCGCCCGGGCGAAGTTGGAATACACCCCGCTCGCCACCGCCTTCTGCGCGCCCGAGTTCACCGTCGGGCAGCTGCGGGCGGTCTACGAGGCTGTCTGGGGTCAGGCGCTCGACGCGCGCAATTTCCACCGCAAGGTCACCGGGGCCCCCGGCTTTATCGTGCCGACCGGCCACAGCACCAATGTCGACGGCGGGCGGCCGGCGCAGCTCTACCGCCGCGGATCGCTCGCTGTCCTGAATCCGCCGCTTGTCCGTCCGGACTCTCCGTAGGAGCGACGTGGCGTTCTACCGCAAGGCAATTCCCTCATCGGCGCCGCGTGATTATGCCGCCTGGGAGGCCGCCGGCCTGCGCTGGCTCGCGCAGGCCACACCGGCAGGGGGTGTCCGGGTGGTCGAGGTCCTGGAGGTCGGTGATCGTCACCTCGACCTGGAGAGGTTTGCGCCCTGTCAACCGACACCCGCACAGGCGGAAGACTTCGGACGCGGGCTCGCGGTGACGCACGGGGCGGGGGCCGGGGCATACGGAATGGCACCGCAGGGGTGGACCGGGCCCGGCTTCCTGGGGCCGGCTGACGATCCGTTGCCCCTGCCGCTCGACCCGACGCCATCGTGGGGAATCTTCTTCGGGGAGCAGCGGATTCGGCATACCGTGCGGCTGGGACGGACGCGGGGACTGTGGGCTGGGTCCGCTGGTGGGGTCTTCGAGGCGGTGGCGGATCGGCTCGGCGACGGGGAGTTCGACGACAACCAGCCGCCGGCGCGCCTGCACGGCGACCTGTGGTCTGGGAATGTCTTGTGGACCCAAGCCGGCGCGGTGCTCATCGACCCGGCGGCCCATGGTGGGCACCGGGAGACCGACCTCGCGATGTTGGCGCTGTTCGGCGCGCCACCTCGAGCGCATCATCGCGGCATATGCGGAGGCCTCGCCGCTCGCCGACGGCTGGCGGGAGCGGGTGGCGCTGCACCAACTCCACCCGGTGATGTTGCATGCCGTGCTTTTCGGCGGTGGGTATGTCGATCATGCGGCGGCCATCGCCCGGCAGTACGCGTGAGCGCTCAGATCGTCGGGGGGTCGACGCGGTCGGCGAGATGACGCGGCGCCTGGATGCAATAGGAGATTGTCACCATCTCCGCGACCTCGCCCCATTCGGTGGCCTCGTCGAGCATCATGCCGATGACCTTGCTGCCCCAGTCACTTTTGAAGTAGGGCGGTCTGAGGTGGCTGAACGCGGCGACGTCGTCCGGGTCACCGCGCAATGTGATCCGGAACAGGCCGTCCTCGCCGCCGAAGAGGTGCGCGATGGTTGCCTGCCCGACCCGCCAGCGCGTCCCCACCCAGGCCCGTTCTTCGCGGCACTTCGGCAATACGGCGGTGGCGGCGCGAAGGGTGTCGAGCATCCAGTCGGGCACGTCCGGTCGCTCTCCCACGCGACCATTCTCGCAACGCTCAGTGGGTCGCGTGCACGACCTCAAAGATGCCGGCGCTTTCGCGACGGGTGTCGACGATGCTCAGGCCGTATGCCGGCAGCAGTGCGGCCGGTCGGCGAGTGAAGTGCTCGCCGACGAGCCGGCTACTGACGGACTCGATCACGCGCTGGGCGAGGCGGATCGGCATACGCGTGGAGGGGACGTGGTCCGCGAGCAGGAGCCGGCCGTCCGGTTGGAGGACTCGGGCCATTTCGGCGATCGCGCGTTCGTAGCGGGGCACGCAGCATAGGCCGAAGGTGCACACGACGGAATCAAAAGTGTTGTCGGGGAATGGCAATTCGGCGGCATCTCCTTGCCGAAAGTCTGCCCGTCGACCGAGTTCTGCGGCCTTGGCGCGTGCCTCCGCCAGCATCCCTGGACTCCAGTCGAGCCCGGTGAGCCGAACGCTATTGGGATAGAGCGGCAGGTTGGCTCCGGTCCCGATGCAGACCTCCAAGGTCTCGCCGACGGCCCGTTCGACCACCCAGGCCCGCGCGCGCGACATCCAGCGACGTTCAACGAAAGCTGACGCCTCGTCATAGCCCGAGGCGTGCCGCTCCCAGAACGCGGCGGCCCGCTGCTCCATACCCACGCCACCATCATGGTGCCGAATCATGACCGCAAGGCTCGAACACCTCATCGACCCAACCACATCGCGTGTTGTGTGCGGGTCAGATCGCCTCTATGCCAATCGCCGTCCCGTCGAGGAGGAGCCGGAGATCGCTCGGATCTGAGGTGATCACGACGGTTGGTCCGGGGAGCGTGAGTGCCGTCGCGGCCACCACCGCATCGACCGTGAGATCGCGAACCTTCCGTCGCGCGGCGCCCGCGTGTGCTCGGAGGCTGCCCGCGAGGTAGCCCACGTCCTGCGTGACCTCGGCGATGCGGATCGCTTTGACGACGCGACGCACATTCGCGTCTCGTGGGGAGCCGTCGGTGACTTCGGCGAGGGTGAGCGTCGATGCATAGAACACCGAATCAGTGCGCCGTGCAACGGTGGCCCATGCCTGCATACGCTGCCCGCCCGCCGCGAGCGCGGAAAGGGCGTCGGAGTCGAGCAGAAGGCTATGCGGCTTGGCGATCACGCCATCAGCCGCTGCATGATCCCGGCAACCTGGTCTTCATCGACGGGGCCATGCTCTGCCTCCATCTGTGCGATGAGTTCGTCGAGTGCGTCGCGTTCCAATTGCCGGGCGACAGCCGTCGCGACATAGCCGGAGAAGCCCCGTGCGCCGACGCGAGACCTGACGCCTTGCGATGTCTCGGCAGGCATGGTGATCGAGTGCTTCTCGACGGGTTGCGATGACATGGCCAAATCCTACTCTCTGGAGGATTCTACTCGCGTCGGGCCGGCGGGCTACAGGTATGCCGTGCGCGGCGCTCGCTGCAGGCTCAACGCACCCTTGGCGGGCGGCATACCTGTAGTCGGTCGGGACTGGCTGTTGGTGGCCGGCTCAGCGGCGGTCCGCGCCGAGCGCGGCCACGGCATCCGCAACCGCACGGTCATACTCCTTCCTGCCGAACACGAAGGGTCCGAACGAGCGGTAATCGCGCTCCGGTCGGTGTGGCTGTTGGAAGTCCTGCCACATGACCAGATCGTCGGTCACCTCGATGCGCGCGTCCAAGGGCCAGCACCCGACTTCGCCGCAGTCGCAGCCGAGGAGCCAGGCGCGGCCCGGCTCCGGCCATTGCCTCGCGGCGCGCCCCAGGTAGTACCGCGTGAGGTCGCCGAAGCGGAAGGATGCAGGAACGAGGCCGGAGTAGTCGCCCGCCAGCTCCCAGCCTCGCGACGTCTCGAAGTCGGCCACGAGGTCGATAAGCGAACAGCCATTAACCATCGGCACGATCTCCGGCGGATCGTCGGCCGTGATCTCGAAGACCACGGTGTCCGCCCGGCCCAAGGGGACCGGAAAACACCAGCCATCACGTCCCGGAGGCTGCCCAGCCTCTGCGCGAATCGCCCGGGCGGCGTAGGCGGCCAGCGGCGCCGCGAGATCGCGGACGTCTTTCGGCCAGGTCTCGTCGGCGTAGGTGCAGGTGAGGTAGAGGTGGCGGGCATGAGCCAGCGGAGCGCGCAACTGTATGGGGAGCCGGGGGAGCGCCCAGTCCGCCGCCACGTCCTTGGGCGCCAGCTGCCCCGTGACGCAGGTGTGCCAGGCGCGGGCGAGAGTCAGCAAGACGTTGCGCGTGTCGTCCGGCAGATTGTCGAGGAGGGAGTCAACGCCGTCCATGCTTGCGCGGACCAGATCGTCCGCCGGCACTGGGTCGAGGTGAGCGCTGAGCGGCTCTCCGAGGAGAACCATCCCGGTCGAGAGCGCCTGGTGCAGATCAATGGCGAGAGTCGCGTTGGCCACGGGGGGACCCGGCTTGGCGACGAGCTGATCCCGCAACCAGTCGCCATACAGGAAGTCAGGCATTGGCGGATAGGTCCAGGGTCGGAGCCGATCGGCCACGACCACCACGACCTCCAACGATCGGCCCCCGGCCCGTCGCCCCGAGATCGCGCTGAGCGCTCGGGCAAGGTCCAAGCGCTCGCCGTCGTCCAGCGATCGATCCACCACGGCGAGGAAGTCAAGATCGCTTGCTGGCCGCAGCCCGCCATCCACAGCGGAGCCGAACAGATAGAGCCCGACCAGGTTGGAGCCGACGACCCGCTGAAGAACAGAGAGAACCAATCCTTGCGACACCTGGCGAGTGTGGCAGGTGTGGGGTCAGTCAGCCCTAGTTGCGGTTCAGGCCAAACTTTCGGGTCAGGAGCTTTTTCTTCCAATAGGACTCGATCTGCTCGATCGTTTCATCGGGAGTGTTGGTGTCGACGACTTCGAGGACCGACACCTGGTAGTGGCGCAAGCCCTGTCTGGCCGCAGCTCGCAACGCTACGTCCCCGCCGTCGCCGCCAGCGGCGTAGCTAGCCCAGCGCCCCAGGAGGCTTTCCGCGCCCTTAGCCGAGCCGACGTACTGGTGGCCAGAGTCACGATCAACAAGTACATAGACGCCCTTGACACTGCGGAGCACCTGCTTCCACCCATCAGGTAGAGAGGAGATCGCGTCTACCGGTCGGACGAATGAGCGGAAACCAGGGAAGGGTGGTTCGTACTGCTGCGCGATCTCGGTCACGGGCTTCGCCTGGTTCCTGGCGAGTTGGACCCAGGCGCGCGTACCGGGACCCCAGTCGATAACCACTTTGTCTTGGTACTCAGCCAAGGCTTCGAGCGGATGCATCGCATACCTGTGGAATCCCGAAATGTCGTGCCTCAACATCGGGTCAAGACTGCCCGGCGGGCAAACCTCCCGCCGGTCGACCTGGTACAGCCCCACGAATACGGTCTTGCGGGACTCGGTGACGACAAAGTGTGGCTTGCGCCGTTAAATGGCGGGGTTCTGTAGGTGATATGTGGCGGGCCCCGGTCAACTGACGCCGATGACGAGAGTGCTGGCGGCGGCTTCGATGACGTCGTTGGTGATGGTGTCGAGTTCGTTGATCTTCAGGACGCGCTCGATCTGGGGGAAGAGTCGTTCCAGAAGCCGGAAGTTACCTCGGGTGATCCGGGCGATGGCGGCGATGGCTTGGGCGTCGGTGAAGTCCTCTGGGTCGAGGATCTTACCGAGGGCGCGCCAATGCCGTTGCAGGACGAAGAGCAGTTCCTCCTTGCCCAGGGGCCGGTACTGGTGGGCGAAGCCGACGCGGCTGTAGAACTGGGGATAGTGGCTGAACTGCTTCTCTAGACCGGGCATGCCGATCAGGATGAGGGCAAGGTTTTCTCGGTCGTAGCGATCGCGCAGCAGTTCCATTGCGGTGGGGCGGAGGCGTTCGGACTCATCGACGATGACCAGCTCCACGTAGTTCCTGCTGTGGCGCCATCCGCGCGTCTCTGGCGTGACCTGCCCGGCCGGCGCGAGGTGCTGCTCGATGCAGATGTTGGTGCGGGTGATGACCTGGTCGAGTTCGTCCTTCAAGGCTCGTGGCGTGGTCAGCACGCTGGGGGTGTAGAGCACGGTGCGGCTCTTGGCCAGCGCAGCGTAGACCTGCGCGTCACTGTCGGAGCGCGGTCCCCAGTAGGTCAGCAGGTCGTGGACCTTGTCCCAGCGGGCGTAGCGGCGCGCGGAGAGCGTCTTGCCCACGCCGGCTGGGCCAAAGCACAGGCCGATGGTGTGCCCGCGCCGCACGGCGTCGGCGAACTCGGTGAAGCGGCGGTGTTCTTTGGTCACGATGAAGCGCTGACTCACCTTAGGTCCTCTCTGTAAACCTTCAACTTCCGCCGTGGCGCCGGTGGCGGCGCCTCGGTCGCTGGTGGCGTTTCGGTGGTGTGGGTGGCCACGACGGCGATCCGCTCGTTGATGCCCTCCCGCAACGCCCGGCGCCGGGCGTTGCGGGAGGCCTGGACCTCCTTGAGGCTGACCTTCTGGTCGTGGTGGTCCTGGTTGATGGCCTTACAGACGAACTCCTCGTGGTCGAACACGCGGATCTCGGTGATGTCCCTGGGGTCGTAACGGATCACGACCGCCCGGCCGACATAGCCAGCCAGGGTCGGGGAGATGTAGCGCAGGCCCTGGAAGTGGATGCCATCGCGGCGCACCACCCTGGTCTGGGCGACGGTGAGCAGCAGCCCGTCGAGGTCCTCCAGGCTCTCCGGCATGCGCGGTAGCCAGCCATCGGCGATCCAGGCAGCGCGCGGGGAGGTGCCGAGCTCGCTGTGAGTCCGGTCGTTGTAGGTGATCACGAACTCCTCCAGCGCAGCGTCGAGCTCAGCCAGGGACAGCTTTGGCGTTGGCCAGGGGTGGCCCTCGGCGATGTACCCAGGCAGACCAGCCAGCAGCTCGGTGTTCACGGTCCCGAAGATCCTCTCCACCTTGCCGCGACCCTGAGGACGAGCGACAGCAGAGTGGATGAGCCGGATATGCAGGTCCACGGCTGTGCCGGTGAGTTGGTTGCTGATGAAGTCGCTGCCGTGATCGACGTAGAGCACATCGGGCAGGCCGCACATCGGCCAGGAGAGGACGGCCTTGTGCCAGATCGCCTGGCGCAGCGCCAAGGCGGTGTTCATCGCCGAGGGCGCGCCGAGGAAGACGGTGTAACCGCAGATCGCCCGGGAGTGGTCATCGATGATCGTGGTCAGCCATGGCCGGGCAGGCTTGCCGTCGGTGCCCACCACGAGGATGTCGAGCATCGTGTGGTCGGCCTGCCACATCGCATTGGGGTGCTCGGCCTGCCGTCGCAGCGCCAGTTCGTACTTGTCGCGATACGACGTCGGCCCTTCCAGGGCAAGGGTGACCATGCCCGGGTCGAGGTCGGCGATGATCGCGCGCACCACGCCATAGGAGGGCGCCGGCCATCCCCCCTCCTCGCAGATGGCGCTGATCTTGCGGTGGATGGTGATGATCGTCGGGCGGGGCTTGCTCAATGCCAGCCCCTCGATCAAGGACACGAGCTCGGAGGGCAGGTGATGGCTGCCGGCATCAGCGCGTCTTCGCGTACCGAGGCCCGTGTACCCCTCGGTGCGGTAGCGGGCGTGCCAGCGCTCCAGGGTGCGCAGCCCGACACCGGTGTCCCGGGCCAGGGCGGCGAGCGGGATCTGGTCCTCGACGTGAAGCCTGAGGATCTGCCAGCGCCCGGCCGCGTCCATGACCTACACGGCGCTTCTCGACTGTCGTGGTTCGACCACTGGGACACTTTGGCGGTTGAGCGCGCGGTAGATGGTGGCGCGGCTGACGCCCAGGACCGCACCGATCTTCGCCACCGTCATCTCATTCTGCTCATACATCCGACGGGCCGCCTTGACCTGGTCCGGCGACAGTGCGGGCGGTCGCCCGCCTTTGCGGCCACGGGCCCGGGCGGCGGCCAGTCCTGCGTTGGTGCGCTCACGGATCAGGTCACGTTCGAACTCGGCCAGCGCGGCGAAGACGTGGAACACCAGCCGCCCGCCCGAGGAGGTCGTGTCGATCGTCTCCTGCAAGGAGCGGAACCCCACGCCCTGCTCGGACAAGATCTGCAGCTGGTCGATAAGATGCCGGATCGAGCGACCCAACCGGTCCAGCCGCCACACCACCAGCGTGTCCCCCGGGCGCAACTGGCCCATCAGCTTCGTCAGCTCGGGACGGTGATCCAGGGAGCCAGAGATCGTGTCGACGAAGACCCGGTAACACCCCGCGGCAGTCAGCGCATCGACCTGCAGCGCAGCGTCCTGATCAGTCCTCGACACACGCGCATAACCCAGCAGATGCCCCACGGTACTGACTGTAGCGATACTCATCCAGCACTGGAAGTATCGAGCCATAGAATCCGGCACTGAGTTCCGCTACAAACGCCGTGGGTTGAGAGCCGCGAAGCGTCAAGCATCCTGGACAGGGCAACGCACCCTCGTCATCGCTGTAGCGGAATCGTTCGTTTACGGGACGACAGGCCGTCCCATATGACGCACCGTCACCGGACAACCCTTCTCGGGCGGTCTTGCGAACATTCGGGCGTGGGTTTCCGCCGATGACCTGCACCGCCTCCGCAACGGGTTCCTCCTACGGGACGGACAACTGGACCGACCGCAACCGCTGCGAGGGCGGACCACTGAGCGTTAGGGGGTCCCGTCCGGCTCCGATGCCCTCTCCAGGCTTCGGACCGCTGCCAGGCGGTGGAGCTCAGACCGTCGGATGAGGAGTGCGGCAACGGGCGCCCGCGATCGCGCTGGCGGCGTGATGATTGGTCGTCATTCGCGCCCTTTGGTTCCTTCGCGCACCATCCGACGATGTTCGCCGCGGCCGGCGGCGTGCCCGCGTTGCGGGCGGAGTCGTTCAGTCGCGAGCGATGTGAAGGGCGACCCAGAGCGCGCACCTTCGGCAGATGTAGGCCGGTTCGCTCCCGAGTGCGTGGAGCGACCTTCGTGGCCGCTGGCGGCCGCAGCACGAGCATCGTTGCTGGGTGTCATCGGCCATGTCGCGATGGTGCCACGGGCCGGTGACCTTCGCGGGTCACAGGTAGCGGCAGACGTCCTCGGGGGAGCATGTGGCCGGGTCGCCGGTGGTGGCGTGCTCGCGCAGGATGGCGATCGTGGTGCGTAGCTGCGCGAGCTCGGCGAGCTGCCGGTCGATGACCGCGAGGCGGGTGTCGAGCAGGTCGGTGACGTGCTGGCAGGGGGCCTGGCCCCGGTCTCGGATGGCCAGCACCTGGCCGATCTGGGCCAGGGTCAGCCCGGCGGCTTGGCCCCGGCGGATGAAGTGCAGCCGGTCGAGCACCTCGGGGCCGTAGTCCCGGTACCCCGCCGGGCTGCGGTCGGGGTCGGGGAGGAGTCCGACGTCCTCGTAGTACCGCAGGGTCTTAGCTGTCGTGCCCGACGCCTGAGCCACCTCACCGATCCGCATGCCACTCATTCTGCCTTGACCTTCCAGTGCACTGGAAGGTCGATCCTGGTCCTGAGGCGCGGCAACAAGGGAGGACTTATGACGGCAACGGACAAGGGCAGGTCGTATGACCTGGCAGTGATCGGGTCCGGTGGGGCGGCGTTCGCGGCCGCGATCCGCGCCACCACCCTGGGCAAGCGGGTGGTGATGATCGAGCGCGGCACCATCGGCGGTACCTGCGTGAACACCGGGTGTGTGCCCTCCAAAGCCCTGCTCGCGGCCGCCGAGGCCCGCCACGTCACACTCGACGCCGCCCGGTTCCCCGGTCTGCCACTCCCCGACGCCCCACCGGTCGACATGCCCGCCATGGTCGCCGGCAAGGACAAGCTCGTCGGATCGCTGCGCAGCGAGAAGTACGCGGCCCTGGCCGCCGAGTACGGGTGGGCCCTCCACCCCGGCGAGGCCACCTTCGTCGGCACACCGACTGAGCCGGCACTCCGCGTGACCGGCCCGGACGGCACGGCGGAAACCGTCCGGGCCGCGCACCACCTCATCGCTACCGGCTCCACGCCCTGGGCGCCGCCGGTCCCCGGCCTGCAGGAGGCCGGTTATCTGACCTCGACGACCGCGATGGAGCTGGACCACGTCCCGGAGTCGCTGCTGGTCATCGGCGGCGGCTACGTCGCCATGGAGCAGGCCCAGCTCTTCTCCCGCCTCGGTGCCCAGGTCACCATGCTCGTCCGCTCACGGCTGGCCTCCCACGAGGAACCCGAGGCCGCCACCGCCCTGGAAGAAATCCTCGCCGACGAAGGCATCGAGATCATCCGCGGCGCGGTGCCCACCGCGGTGCGCCGCGCCCCGGCCACCGGCGAGGTCACGGTCACCGCCACCACCGCCGACGGCTCACACGAGCTCCGCGCGGCCGAGCTCCTCGTTGCCACCGGCCGCCGCCCGGTCACCGGCACGCTCGGCCTCGACACCATCGGCGTGCGCGCCGGCAAGCGCGGCGAGGTCATCATCGACAGCCACCTGCGCACCACGAACCCGCGGATCTGGGCCGCGGGTGACGTCACCGCCCACCCGCAGTTCGTGTACGTCGCCGCGGCCCACGGCGCCCTGGTCGCCGACAACGCCCTCACCGGAGCCGGCCGGGAGGTCGACTACCGCCACCTGCCCCGGGTCGTGTTCACCAGCCCCGCCCTGGCCTCCGTCGGAATGACCGACCAGCAGGCCCGCACTGCCGGGATCCGCTGCGACAGCCGCGTCCTGCCCCTGGCGCACGTCCCGCGCGCCATCGTCAACCGTGACACCCGCGGGCTCATCAAGATCGTCACCGACGCCGACACCGGCCGCATCATCGGCATCACCGCCCTCGCCCAGGACGCCGGTGACCTCGCCGCCGCCGGCGTCTACATCCTCGAGGCCGGCATGACCACCGACCAGGTCGCCAACCTCTGGAGCCCCTACCTGACCATGGCCGAAGGCCTCAAACTCACCGCCCAAACCTTCACCACCGACATCACCAAACTCTCCTGCTGCGCAGCATGAACCCGCACAGGGATCCCTATACCGGAGCGTCGAGCCTGGCGACCTCTCTCGTTCGCTTTGGCTCCGTCAGAGACCGAACGCTCCTCCGCTGACGAGGATGACGATGCCGAGGCCGATCAGGACGATGGGGAACAGGATGTGTTCCCAGCGCTCGAGGACTTCAGCGATCGGCGGCCGGGTGGCAACGAACTTGGCGACTACGACCAGGACCGCGACGAGCGCGAGGAAGACGAGGCAGTAGGCGACCACTGCGATGGGTTCCACGCTGAGGAAGACGGGGACATAGACGCCGATGTTGTCTCCGCCGTTGGCGAAGGTGACTCCTGCGACGGTCCACGCGCTGACCTTCGTGCCCGTGACCTTGGCGTCATCGTCGTCATCGTCTCCGCGCCAGGCTTGCCATGCAGCCCAGAGACCGAGGGCCAGGGGGATGAGCCCGAAGTACGGGATAGCTGCTGAGGGCAGGAATGCTCCGGCTCCGATAGTCACCAGCACAGCGGCACCGAGGATGCAGGCGAACCCCACGTACTGGCCGACCAAGATGCGGGTGGTCGTCCCGCGTTGGCCCGCGCCGCGGGCGAAGAACAAGGAGAGCACGATGATGTCGTCGATGTTGGTCGCGATGAACAGGCCGATTGCCTGCAGGACCGCAGCCAGGATCACGCGCCCGCCTCTGCTGCGTCGCATCCGTGCACCGAGCAGGCAGGATCGATGCACGGGGCGTTCTCGTCAACCGCGAGGGTGACGTCAACCAGGGCGGTCAGCGCCTGCGTCAGGTGGGGATCGGCGATCTCGTAGCGCGTCTTGCGGCCCTCGGGTTCGGCAGCAACGATGCCGCAGTCGCGCAGGCACGCCAGATGATTGGACACGTTGGAGCGTGTGAGGTCCAGATCGCGGGCCAGCTCTGCCGGGTAGGCCGGCCGGTCGAGCAGCGTCAGGATGATCCGGGACCTGGTCGGGTCGGCCAGCGCGCGGCCCAACCGGTTCATCACGTCCAGGCGAGAAGCAATGGTCAGCATGCGCTGAACTATACAGCGAGGACTGAAGTGGTTTTACGCAGCCCGGAGTCGCTAAGCGTGCGAACGAGGCTGTGTCAGTTGGGGATCGACCCACGGGACGATTCGCCCGATCATCAGGGAACTCACGAAGCGGCGACAGAACCCCGCCACATAACGGCCAAGGCCACACGCCGTCTCATACTTCCGAGTAAATCTCAAAATCGCTCGCCGTTGACACAGTTGAGTCCATAGCCTTGGTGTACGACGATCCCGGTGAGCGTGTCCTGCTGACGTAGGTGCGGTCACCGCGTGAT
>JAIUPO010000009.1 GCA_020160805.1 Actinomycetota bacterium
CGAACGCGACGACCACCACGAAGGAGGAGATCAACTCGCGTCATGACACACCCATCCACAACTCTTGACAATTGCTCGCTTAATGGGCACGGCGAGCTCAAGGTCGTTCGGCCGGTTCAGGACGTTCTGGCCCTTGTGGATCGGCAGGGTGCTCTCGACATCGGCGATGACTCTGTGGATGGCTTCGACGACGCCTTTGGCGTGCCCTTGTCGCGGCGGACAGAAGACAACGTCGATGCCGCACTCGGCCGCGAACCCCAAGGTGTGGTCGCTGGCATTCTCCGTGCCGTGGTCGAACACCAGGGTGCTGGAATGGATCGCGGGCTTGCGGCCGATGACCTTCTGGATGGTGGTCTTCTCACCCTCCGGGTCATCGTTGAGCGCGACGAGCCTCGGTATGCCGTGCCACATCACCAGTTCGTAGGGATAGCCGGCTCTGGTCACCGTCGGGCGGCCCATTTGCGCGATCAACGCGCACACGTCACGTGATGTGGCTGCGCCGACGCAGACGCGAAGCGCGACGAACCAGCGTGTGTAGACGTCGATCGCACTGAGGATGACCGCTGGCACCAACACGCCTTGGGGACCAAGGATGGCCACCGTCGTGGGGGTGGCATCGACCTGAACCAGTTCACCGGGGCGACTGACGCGTTGAGCCCCGTAGACGGCGAGAGGCCGGCTGGACTCAGAACGACGAGTCTTCGCCACGTGGTGAAGGCCGCGCCCGCGAGAGACCTCCCCGACCAGGACGCCCAACTGATGGCGCGTGACCTCGTCCGCCACGGCGGCCCGATCGAGCCTGCTTCTGATCCGGACAAGCAGCTTGCGCTGGCTCTTTCGTGGCCTTTGACTCTCGGCCGCGACTTCCTCGCGGACGATCTCAACGACGGCCGGATCGAACTCATCAAGCCGCTGGGTCAGAGTCCGGCGGTTGCCGTGGATCAGGAAGTCGGGCCCCTCGCCGATGCGACCAACTTGGCGGTAGAGCGAGGCTCGGGAGGCGCCCACCTCACCGAGGGCTCTTAGCTCGAGGCTCTTCGTGATCAGGCGCTCTGCTGAGGTGGTGGACTTCGGGTCGTAGGCCGGGTTGAGGATTCCAGCACGGCGGTCGGCCTCCGGGTTCCCTCGCAGGGATCCCGTCTCGATCTGCACCAGGTCGCGGTAGCGCTTCGAGACGGCCGCGCGCTCTTCTTCGCCCAGTTCCGCCAGCATGGGTGCTGGATGCTGCTCGAGGACATCCACGGGTGGTGCAGGCTTGCAGGTCAGTGACGCCTTGACCAGCGCCATCCACGTCACTCGCGTTCGGTGGTCACCATGGTCAACGACGACAACGACCCTGCCGTCCTCATCGCGGGTGATCCCGATGACCTTGCCCGCGTCTGGCTGCTCGTCGACCGGGTGTCCAGCACCGATGGGCCGACGGCGATGAGCAGCGGTCACATGGTGTGCAGCCACGGCGCACCCCCTCCCGTTGCCTGGAATGCGACGGTGCTGTCCAGCTCCATCACGGAGTCGAGGTTGACGTGCACGTGGCCGTGGTCGATGAGATCCCACAGGCGGACGAAGCCTTGTGGCCCTCCGCCAAGCAGGTCGCTTGCACGCTGGACGTCGATCGAGCCTGGTGTTTGGCGCAAGAGCCGTGACGCGCCGACCCGGTCCTGATAGGTGTCATTGCGTCCGGCATGGAGGAAGTTGATGTTCCGCACCCGCTGGGCGGGGAGCTCGGTCCGCACCTGGTACTCCCACCCCAGGGCCTCAGCGGTCGTCGCCGTGAGCTGGAGGACTGCCTGCAATCTTGGATCGTCGAGCTTGGTCCGCGTGGTCACGTCGACCAAGAGCGCACGCCCGTCAGCGTCGCGGAGGAGGAAGTCGGGGACGTGTCCCCGGACTCCAGTCGTCATGATCCACTCCAGCCGAAAGGGCTGTGTAGCCACTTGGGTCGGTGGTCGAGTGATCAGCAGGTCGCGGAGATGGGTGAGTTCGTTGAAGCTCTCGCACCAAACCGCCCGGCACTCGTGGGCCTCGGTCGGGACGACCACCCTAGAGATGTAGTTCTTCATTCCCTTGTGAGAGGCGGGCCGGCGGACCGGCAGCAGCTGGTCCGGCACCATCGACGTCAAGGAGTTGACGTCGGCGGTCGCGACCATGGGCAGGCAGTTGGTGTCGATCGTCAGGAGTGTCGCCGAGGCGGCTGAGGCGACCTTCGCCCGCTCGGCGGCGTCGCCAGCGACGTCGACGACCTCTGCCCACTTCGCGGGATGTCCTTCGAGTGAGGGGATGAAGTTGGTCCGTCGGCCGAGTCTGTGAGGGACCGCCGAGTGGCGTTTACGCATGAAGGGTTTCCTCTCGTCAAGAGGCTCACCGTTGACGCGGGCACGTCGGGTCGCCACAATGGCAGCAGCGAGCCCCAGGGGGTTTCGGGTTGAATGAACTTGAGCGCGGTCCTGCCGCGTTTCGCGTCGAAGCCGGGTTGCCGCCCGGCTTTCGTCGTGTCTGGGGGATGACGGGCTCCCAGAAGTGCCCGGGTCGCGTCACATGGCCTGCTCCTTGAGGAGGACCTCCTGAAGGGCGGCTTCGCCGACTGCACTCACCGTGCGTCCTGTGTCGTCGGCGGCGGCGAAGAGGCGTCGTGCCAGTTCGGGGGTGAGCCGCAACTCGACACGGACTGGGCAGTCAGTGGAGATGGCGCGAAGCCGGGGACGCCCACGTCGGGCCTTGATGGGTTGCTTGGCGACCATGTCTTCCTCCGGCACTCCAACTTCAACGAAGCTGGGGCCAGAGGGTGATAGCCCGTTGCTTGCCGGCCGGGGTGGTCAGGTCCGTCCGGGCCACGTTCGATCTATGGAAGATCCCGTTGTGGCTTACCGGTTTGTGAACATACCGGTATGTGGAGCGGTTGGGAAGGGCCTACTCGACCGGTCGGGCAAACTGCTCCTCCAACGCGGTCGCGACTGCTTCGAACTCTTCAAGCGCAGCAGTGAGGTCCTCGACGATCTCGCGCGCCAGGACATCCGGTGACGGCAAGTTGTCGAGGTCCTCGAGGGACTCGTCACGCAGCCAAGTGATGTCGAGGTTGGCCTTGTCTCGCGCCGTGATCTCGTCGTAGGTGAAGGGCTTCCAGCGCTCGCTCTCGTCGCGCCGGTCGCGCCGTCCCGGCTCGTATGCAGCAACGAAGTCGTCGAGGTCGGCTCGCCGGAGTGGGTTCTGCTTGAGGGTGAAGTGCTTGTTGGTGCGCAGGTCGTAGACCCACAGCTTCTCGGTCCACGGCTGACCGGGCCGGGCGACCTTCTTGTCGAAGAAGAGCACGTTGGCCTTGACGCCTTGGGCGTAGAAAATGCCGGTGGGCAGCCGCAGCATGGTGTGCAGGTCGAAGTCGGTGAGCAACTTGCGGCGGATGGTCTCGCCCGCGCCGCCCTCGAAGAGGACGTTGTCGGGCAGCACGACTGCCGCGCGGCCGTTGGTGTCGAGGATGGTCATGATGTGCTGGACGAAGTTGAGTTGCTTGTTGCTCGTCGTGGCGACGAAGTCCTGGCGCTCGATCTCGCGGTCCTCTCGGACCTCTCGGCCGTCGGCGCCGATCATCGTCAGCGACGACTTCTTCCCGAACGGCGGGTTCGACAGCACGACGGACCATCGCTTGCCCGGGTCGGCGGTGAGCGAGTCGCGGACCTCGATGAGCGAGTCGCCGTCGGCCGTGCCGATCCCGTGCAGCAGGAGGTTCATAGCCGCCAAGCGAGCGGTGCCGTCGACGAGTTCGTAGCCGTTGACGAAGCCTTCCTGCAGCTTGGCCCGTTGCGTCGGCGTCATCGACTCGGCGCCCTGCTCGGCATACTCGTTGGCCACCAGGAGAAAGCCGGCCGTGCCGCAGGCGGGGTCGACGACAGTGTCTTCGACGGTGGGCTGGGTGACGTCGACGATCGCCTGGATGAGGGCGCGCGGCGTGAAGTACTGGCCCGCGCCAGATCCCTTGTCAGAGGCGCCCTTGCTGAGCAACTCCTCGTAGGCGTCACCCTTGATGTCCGTGCCGGACTGAGACCAGTTCTCTTTGTCGATGAGGTCAACGACAAGGCGCTTGAGCTTGGCCGGGTCCTGAATGCGGTTCTGCGCCTTACGAAAGATCGTGCCGATCACGCCGGGCTGGCGGGCCAGTCCGTTGAGGATGCGGGTGTACTCGAACTCGAGCTGATCACCTTGTGCGTCGAGGAGTCGCTGCCACGAGTACTCCTCGGGCACGATCTGCTGCGGCTTCAGCTTCCGGGTGGCGCGCTCGTGCGCCATCTTGAGAAAGAGCAGATAGGTCAGCTGTTCGGTGTACTCGATGACGCCGACCCCGTCGTCGCGCAGCACATCGCAGTACGACCACAGCTTGTCCACCAACCGTCGGGAATCGCTCACGGGTGCCTCCTCGGCCAAAACGGGTCGTCGATCCATCCGCGGGGTATGCCCATTCCCGAGAGCGGGACAGCGGGATGTTCGTGAAACAGGTCGTCGAGACGCCAAGCCCACGACGAGCCTGGCGCAATGGTGTGCAGCATGGTTTGGAGCGAGACGAGCACGGGATACAACCGCTGGCGTCGCCACTCGTCACGGATGAACAGGTCGCCGTCGTCGATCCACCGGATCGCGCGCGACTTGGGAATGGCAGGGTAGACGCCGAGTCCCCTGTTCCACAGACGACCGTGATGGGCGCAGATGTTACGCACCCGCTGGTAGGTCAGCAGCCACGAGGCCAAGACCGGGGCCCTGAGACCCAGCGTCCTCGCAATGTCGTTCTGGGCCGTGGTGTTTGCGAGGGAGGCATAGACGTTTCGCATGCTTCCGAAGCTCAGCTCCTCCATGACGATCCAGGTCGGGGGCCGTGCCGGCTCGCCGTAGCGCGTGACGTAGTGCTCGAGGGCAGATACGAACGAGTCCTGGCCGACCAACTGCTCGCGAGGCCGCTGAATCTGATCTGTGACCATCCGGTCGACGTCCTCGAGCAGCCGCGTATGGGTGCCTGGGCGGGCGAAGTGGGCGCTGTTCTCGTACCAGTGCGGTCCATGCACGAGGGCCATCTGGTCCCCCAGGGCAGCCCGCACTGCGACTTCGACCCGTTCCAGTGCGTCGAGGACGATCAGGCGTAGCTTGCGATCGAAGATGTAGAGGCCTAGCACCTCATCGAAGGTTGTACCGGCGCGCAGGATGTCCCTCTCGTCGGCCTCAAAACTGCGTACGTATGCGGACATCCGGTAGTAGCCGATGTGCCTCAGATACCGGGCGGCACGATCCCGATCGTCAAGGATCAGCCCTCGTTGCTGCCAGCGATCCAGGAGGTCGCTCTGCGAGAGGGCGGGCTTGAGGTAGCGCTCAACGCCTCGCGCCCGACTCCGTTGGCGTTCAGGCAAGAGAAAATCCCCCAGTTGCGCATCGTTGAGAGGCTCGGGGGATTTGGTGTCCCAAACGTACACCCCAGCGGCGACTCCGCGCGGGAACTGTGATCGGTTCGTTCGTCACAGTCAGCCCTCCTCGTAGGAGCGCTGGACGAGCGGCAGCGCTTGAGCGAGCGTCTCCGGGCCGTTGACTCGAACCTCGAGATCACCGGTGCCGAAGTGGCCGATCTGGCGCACGTCGCGGCTGAAGCCCTCCACGAGATCCACGGTGTCCGGGTTCACCTTCAGATACAGGGCGAGCTCGCGCCGCTGCGGCAAGATCTCAACGCACAGGAAGTTCTTCAGGCGCCGGTAGGCGATGTAGTACTTCAGGGTCTTCTGCGTCACGTCGTCGCCCAACGCCCGCACGTAGTCGTCGAGCTCGCCGTAGAGGTCCTTCAGCTCGGTCGGCGATTGATCGAGGTACTCACTGACAGTCTTGTACGTCGCGGGGGTTGGCGACTCGGTCACCGGTGGCGTCACGTCAGGCGCGCCGGTCGAGGTCTGGGCATCCACCCGCGAGGAGTGGACCAGTTCGAGAGCGAGCAGCTCACCAGCGAAGTCGCGGTAGCGGACAAGGTCGATGCTGCGGTCCATCTGGTTCACCGCGTGCTCGTCGTACCTGGTGAACCCGTTGGCCACGCAGATCAGTCGCGGGTTGCGCCAGTCGATCCCTGATGCCACCTCGGTACCTAAACGCTCGAGCACGAGCACCTTGAAGTCGCCACGGTGGTCCATGAGCCAGTCAAGGTAGAACAGGCCCTGGTTGATGACGCTCTCGTTGATCGCCCGCTTGTACTCGAAGATCACCGGGCTGCCGTTCTCGTCGATCCCGAGCGAGTCCATCCGGCCGCCATGGCGGGTGCCCGTGGAGTACTCCGTCGCCAGGAGCCGCACACCGAACAGCGTGTCCATGTTGGCTTCGATCAGCTTCTGGAGGGAGCGCTCCAAGGCCACCGAGGCGCCCTGCAACTCCGTGGCCACGCCGTCGGTGATGCGGAACAGCTTGAGGTCAGACATCGGTCAACTCCTCGATCATTTCGGCGTCCGTGTGCCGCCCGGTGAGCTTCCCCTCAAACGCCGCCGCCAAGACGGCTCTCCTCAGTGACGTGTGTCGCCTTTCGGCCAAGGAAATGGCCGCGATGAGTCGGCGGCGATGGTCGTCGATAGCCCCGATGCTGGCGACGAACCGTTGTTGGTCCTCGAGCGGTATCAGAGGGAGCTCGATTCCCTCGAGTTGCGACTGGTTGACCTTGTAGATGCCAGCGCTGGTTCGGGCGACCCCTTCAATCTGCAAGCGGGTCCGCCTCGAGTTCCACACCATGTCGAGGAACTCCGGGAGCATCGTTTCCGCCCTCGGCCTGGCGCGAATCGCAGTGTCAGGGAAAGCCACCTCGTCGGGCTGGGCGCGTACCAGCGACCCCCTGCCCACCAGCCGCAAGCTCCCGCTACCTCGGGCGATGAGATAGTCGCCGCGCTGCACGAGGAACCGGGAGGCCTCAGCGCGCGACCAGTCACCCGCCTTGCGCTCAGACAGATCGACACCAGCGCCCTTCAGGGCCGTGAGCCGTAACACGGGGAAACCCCCGTCTCGTGAACGTACCGATCGACCGTTCGTGAGTGGTGTCTCAAGGAAGCCGGGCAGGGGTCGGGATGGGCAGTCGTCGGGGATGAGTGATCGGATGGCTGACTCGTGGAGGTTCTCCGCCCGTTGGCTGGCCTGGCGCAGCCCGTGGTGGGCGGCGTCGAGGTGGGAGAGGTGTTCTTCGAGGATCTCGACGATCCGCCGCTGCTCAGACAGAGACACGCGCGGTATGGACAGGGTCGAGAGGTTCCTGCGCGAGATGCGCTTGCGTGTTGTACCGCTCTGCAAGGCCTCAACTCGCATATGGAACTGCGGCGCATTGATCATCCACGCCACGTAGGCCGGCTCGAAGGAGCTCGTGTCCGCACGCAGGATGGCGACGTCAACGGCCGTTACAGCCCTGCCGATGGTGGGTGGCACGACGCAGGAGCGGCCAATGGGATCGGGCATCCGCGCGATGAGGACATCGCCTGGTTCAAGGAACGTGCAGTTCAGGCGGGAAGCCTGGTCCTCGCGCATCCATCGATCCGATCGATCGCGGAACATTCCCACCCCGACATCCGCGAGCTGGGTCAACCTAACAGTTCCTTGCGGGTCCTGATTCTTGGACTCCACCCAGTCCCCATCTGAGAAGAGCCCTGCACGCCCGACCTCTTCGAGGGAAGCCCAAGTCACGCGGTCAGCTCCGCATTCAGTGCATCGAGCAAGTCACCGGCGCGGTCGCCGAGGTCGCGGAGGGCACCATCGACGCCGCCTCTGTCGGTGAAGGGTGCGCGGTCGAGGTCCTCTGCGGTGATGCCGGCGCTTGAGGCGATCACGTCGACCATTCGGTCGAGCCACCACCTTTCGAGAGGGGAGAAGTCAGAGCCCGCCTGCGCCTGTTGAGCCAGCCACGCGGCATACCGCTCCTGGACCTTCGCGGCGTAGGGGACGAGCTCGTTGTCGAGGCCGACCGTATAACGCAGCAGTGACACCAGGTCGGTCAGAGTGTGGCGGTCGCTGTGCTTGACCTTGCCGATGTCGACCGCTTCGTATGCGGCCCAGATGATGTCGGGAGTCCAGTTGTGCGGCGGCCGGGAGATGCGGTCGGCGAGCTCTTGGATATCCGCGAAGGCGATTCGGTGAACCTTGGCCTCGGTGATGACCTGGATCGCGGTGATCTCGTCGCGGTGCTCGGTCAGATACTCAGCCCAGGACTCGACGACCGACTTGGCCCGGTTGGGGTCGACGACCCCGTGGGCGTCGAGGAGGACGTCGACGCTAACCTCATCGACGATGCGGTCGTGGGTGGCGCGCAGCTCGAGGATGCGGGTCCGCAAATCGGGGTTGGACGCGAGCGGCGTGACGGCGCGCTCGAGTAGGTCGCGCCGCGCTTGGTTAGGGTCAGTGGCCCCTTCGATGGCCTTGGCCTGGGTGTCCGGATCAACGGCATCGACGAGGAGGCGCACAATGTCACGAACGGAGCCGCCGGCCACCTCGTCGAGTTCGGTGCGTTCCTCCGGTGTCAGCTCGAGTTCCAACTTGGCCAGGCGTGAGCCGAGGGTGGCGGTCTCGTCCTCGGTGATGGTCAGATTCGCTGCCTTGTCGAGGAGCTTCTTGAGCGGGACGGCCTTGTCGCGGTTCAACGGCGGGTCGACGAACTCGTGCTCGGTGACGCCGACAGCGTCGACGATGACGAAGCGGGTCTTTGCGGTCGCGTCGGGGGTGACGGACTGGAAGTCGGCAGGCGCGATGGTGCGCGCCCCTCGGCCCTTCATCTGCTCGAAGTACTGAGCCGAGCGGACGTCGCGCATGAAGAGCACGCATTCGAGCGGCTTGACATCGGTGCCGGTGGCGATCATGTCGACAGTCACGGCGACCCGAAGCGTCGGGGACGTGCGGAAGGCCTGGAGGTGTCCCTTGGGGTCCTTCGCGGCATACGTGATCTTGGCGGCGAAATCGTTGCCCTTGCCGAAGACCTCGCGGACGGTGGTGACGATCTCCTCGGCGTGCGCGTCGTCCTTGGCAAAGATCAGGGTTTTGGGGACCGTGGAGCGGCCGGGGAAGATCTCGGTGAAGAGCTTGTCTCGGAAGGTCTCCAGGACGAGGCGGATCTGTGACTTGGCCGTGACCGCGCGGTCGAGCTGCCGTTCCGTGTACTCCAAGTCCTCCTCGATCGCCTCAAGTCGCTGCTTGCGGGTGCGGCGGTCGATCTTGGGCACGATGGTGCCGGCGTCGATCGTGGAGCCACGGTCGCTAATCTCAGTGCGGATCCGATAGAGGTCAAAGTCGACGTTGACCCGGTCGGCAACGGACTGGGGGTAGGTGTATTCGGAGACGAGGTTCTGCCGGAAGAACGCGAACGTCTGCTTGCCGGGGGTGGCGGTCAGGCCGATGACGTGGGCGTCGAAGTACTCGAGGACGCCGCGCCAGACGCCGTAGATGGAGCGGTGGGCTTCGTCCACGATGACGAGGTCGAAGGCTTCGGGCGGGAGGTCCGTGGAGTAGCTGACGGTGACGGGTGCGTCGGGGACGTAGTCATCGAGGCCCGGGTCGTCGCCCTCGGTGACGTCGTTGCCGCGCAGGACTGAGTGGACGCGCTGGATTGTGGAGACCACGACGTCGGAGGAGCCGAGCATGCCGGCGCTGGTGAGCTTGTCGACGTTGTAGATCTCGGTGAAGCGGCGCCCGTCGCCGGGGGTGCGGTAGTTCTGGAACTCGGCGATCGTCTGCTCGGCGAGATTGTTGCGGTCGACGAGGAAGAGGATGCGCCGGAAGCCGCCGTGCCTGAGGAGTCGGTAGGCGGTGGTCGCTGCCGTGAATGTCTTGCCCGCTCCGGTGGCCATCTGCACCAGCGAACGGTCGAACTGCTGGTCGGCCAGGCTCTGCTCGATGCCCTTGATCGCGGTGATCTGAGCAGGCCGAAGCGGCGCCTCGTCCAGTGTTGGGAGGTGACGCACCTTGGCACGCCAGGTCGGGGTGTCCGGATCAGCCTCGGCATCCCGGACGAGCTTCGCCAGGGTTGCGGGCTTGGGGAAGTTGAAGATCCGCCGGGCGCGAGGGCTGGGGTCGTAGCCATTCGTGAAGTGGGTCTCCGACCCGCTGGCCTCGAACACGAACGGCAGGCGTCCGTCGACGGTGATCGATCGCAGCTGTGCGTCGGCAGGGAGGCCGTTGGCGTACATCGCCGACTGCCACTCGACGCCCGAGAGCGTGGTGCCCTCGGGCTTGGCCTCGATGACCCCGACGACCTTCTTGTCGACGTAGAGGAGGTAGTCGGCCCGGCCGTGCCCTGTCTTCATGACCGCCTCACGGCAGGCCACGCCATCGTTGGCGAACAGGTTCAGGTCCTTCTTGTCCTGCACCGACCAGCCTGCATCAGCAAGCTGACGGTCGATGAGCACACGCGCGCGCTGCTCGGCCGCCAACTTGGGGTCACCATTACCGGTATTCACTGATCGCAACCCTAAGGGTCGAGCAGCGCGGGCGTCCCGAGACGGCGACTACCGCGCACCGCCCAAGCCGCGATCGAGGGCATCAACAACCGTTCGGCCAGCGAGGTCGAGCTCGTTGATGGCGTGGATGTAGAAGCGCTCGACCATCGCAGCTGGCTCGACTTCATCGAAGGCCCGGAGCAGTGAGCGTAGGTCATCGATAGCTGCTGCCAACTCGTGGCGAACATCCCGCTCGTCGAAAGCATCACCACCTGGCATGAGACCAGCCTGCCGCAGTCGCCGGCGTTGTCGGTGGCGTCTGAGTCAATAGGTCCATGGATCAGACGTGGACTGTGCGTGACCTGCCCGTACTACGGGCGATCGTTGAGCTCTATGAAGAGACGGGTCAGATCGTGAGCCCCAACCAAATCGAGGCGAAGACCGGACTCGCCGCCGAGGTTGTCCAGTCGGCGCTCAGAGCGCTCGACTCTGAGCAGCCGCCCTACGTCATGAAGATGCAGAGGTACTCCTCGGGCCACGTCGTCATGATCGGCGCTCCAACCGGCCACGCGCGTCGCGCGGTCGGTGCCTGGCCGACAGCTGAGACGATCGCAGATCGACTCGTCAGCGCCCTCGATGGGCAGCAGAGCGCGAGCCAGACCCGAGCGGAAGGGCTGGCTGCGCAAGACGGCTGCATACCTGGGCAACGCCGGCCGAGATCTCGCAGTCGAGATCGGAGCGACCGCGATCAACCGCCAGATGGGGATGTGACCGAAGCGGCCGTCTCAAACTCCGCGGCTGACGTCTCAGAATCCACCGCTGAAGCGGCGATCCGTCTCACGCCGTCTCATACTTCCGAGTAAATCTCAAAATCGCTCGCCGTTGACACACCCCGGGTCAGGGGTGGTCGCGGAGGTAGCGGCCGAAGTGGGGGACGGTGAAGGCGATGCGGCCGCGTTCGGTGGAGTAGATCAGGCCTTTCTTCAACAGGGCGTCGCGGGCGGGGGAGAGGGATTGGGGTTGCTTGCCGAGCCACTTGGCGACCTCGGAGGTGGGCACCGAGTCGAGTTCGATGACCAGGGAGGAGTTGTATGCCGTTGTCCCCGAGCCAGATTCGTCGGTCTCCTCCGTGGCGGCCCCGCCCTCGATGCGGCTGGCGCCGCCGAGGGGGTTCCCCTCCGCGTCGACCAGCGCCACCTCGGCCATCGCGCGAAGATAGTCGCGCTCGGCGGGGGTGGCGCGTTCATACCGGCTGCCGAAGAATCCAACGGCGAGTTCCGCCTCCGCGCGCGGGACGGCGACAAGCACGTCCTCGCGTGTGATCGGCGTGCCGGGTGCCAGATCCCAGACCTCCTTGCCATAGGCCTGGATGAAGTACGGATAGCCGCCGGTCACGGCATACATCTCGGCCAGGGCATCGACCTCGAAGTCCGCGTCCTCCTCCTCGGCCGGCACAGCAAGCGCTGCGTCCGCAGCGTCGCGCTCGAGGCGGTCGATGCGGGCATACCGAAACAGCCTCTCGGAGTAGGACTTTGACGCAGAAAGCACCGCCGGGAGGTGCGGCAGACCCGCGCCGACCACGATCACCGGCAGTGAAGATTGGGAGATCTCGTGGCACGCCGCGCAGAGCGCGGAGATGTCCTCGGGCCCGAGGTCTTGCATCTCGTCGATGAAGATGGCGATCCCGCGCCCCAGGTCGGCGGCAAGCCCGCCGATATCGGTCAGCAGTTCCACCAAGTCGATCTCGATGTCGCCCGAGTCGGCCCGGCCGGCGATGGCGGGGGCGTCGATGCCGGGATTCCAGCGGTCGCGCAGCTTCGCATTCGCGGCGGTCTCGCGCTGCGCGAACGACTTCACCACCCCCAGCACGTGGTCCACCTGGTCGAGCTGCGTATGCCCGAGCTCTCGCACCGCGACATGCGCCGCGGCGGCGATCGGGCGCCGGAGCGTCTGGTCAGGGCGCGCCTCGAACTTCCCTGTGCCCCAACCCGCTCGGACTGCCTGGCCGCGAAGAGCGTTGAGCAGCACGGTCTTTCCGACGCCCCGCAAACCGGTGAGGATCAGCGAGCGCTCGGGGCGCCCCTTCGCCACGCGTTGCAGCACGACATCGAACTGGGAAAGCTGCTCATCACGGCCGGCCAACTCGGGCGGGCGCTGACCGGCACCGGGCGCATACGGGTTCCTGATCGGGTCCACGATTGGACTGTATGTCAGTGTCTAACCTTCTCGGCAGATTCGCCGCCCACCCGCCGTTCGTGTCCTCGCAGCCGCCCCGCGAAGCACCTCAGCCCGGCACGCCGATCGTGATCAGCACCAAGCCCGCCAAGCCGACGAGGAGCACGAGCGCTGTCAAGCCAAAGACTTCGACGACGGCATCGCCATGCCCCGCGAAAACCTCCGCGCGCCGCCCATGGCGCAGCCGGACCAGGCCCAGACCCGCGAGGATGCCGAAGACGACCGGGAGGAGGACGCCACCGCCATACTCCGGCAACCAGCGCAAGAAGAGCGCGGTGACGGTCATAACCGACAGCAAGGTTCGACCCCAGGAGAGATCGGAGCGCTCGCGGGCCAGGCCGGTGTCACCGGACCACACCGGATGCGCGTCGGTCACGCCGATCACCCCCGCGCGACGATCGAGATCGCCAGGGCACCGGCCGCAATCGTCACCCCTGCCGCGAGCGCGAGGGCCACCGGATTGAGTGGCAACGGCCGGCCCTGACGCATCGCCCGCTCCAGGCTCACCCACCGATAACAGGAGACGCCGGCGAGCACCATACCCAGACACACCAGCCCGAGGGAGAGCACGCGGCGCTCCACGACGCCGAGGGCGTTACCGGCGAAGGCTTCGATCGCGACACCGCCACCGAGCAGAGTGAGAGCCGTGCGGATCCAGGCAAGAAAGGTGCGTTCGTTGGCGAGGCTATAGCGCGGATCGGGCTCGCGTCCCGGCCCGAGCACCCGGCGCTCGAACCGGCCCCCGCGCTCCACGTCCACCGAAAAGCCTTGCGGATCAGACGGATTCGCGAACCGTGATGATGTGGCGGACCACGCCGGGCAGCCAGCCGGTCTCGCCGCGCATCCACCGCGCGGCGACCAGATTCTGGGGGACGACGACGAAATCGCCCTCCTTCTGATCGGTCACGGCGAGATCGGTGCCGAAGACATCGGTCACCACGCGCCAGCGCAGATCCGTCGTGCGCGTCAGGTGCTCGCCGACCCCGATGGCAAACATCTCGACGATGCCGTCGTGGTCCGGACGCTTGCGACGCGAGACATCGCGCCACGCGGTCAGTTCCGCGTCGAAGGCAGCACCGAGCGCGTCCAGATCGTCCACGTCGATCGACTCGGCCTGCAGCGCAGCCAGCCCGCTAGCGACCCGCGCCTCCTCCTCGTCCCGTAGCCGCCGGTCCCGGGGCCGCAGCGGTCCCATGCCAGCGTCATCGATCGAGGATTCGTCCGCCGCGGGATAGCGGGAGGGTGTCGCCTCCGCGGCCTCGGGGGTGTCGTCCTTGCGTCGCGAGAACAGGCCCATGCGTCGAGCGTAGTCACATGACGCGCGGGGCGTCGTCGTCTCCGGCGAGCGGCTTGCCCGCGGCGAACCAAGCCCGCATACCCCCGTCGACATTGATCGCGTCGATGCCCTGGGCGTTCAGCCACTGCACGACCTGCCCGGACCGCCCGCCGGAGCGACAGATCACGGCCACCGGCTCGAGATCCGGCAAGTCGCCCAATCGCACCGGGATCTCGTTCATCACGATATGCACCGCCCCGGGTGCCCGGCCGGCCGCCCACTCGTCGTCCTCACGGACATCAAGCAGCACCGCATCATCGGCGAGGTCGGTGACGGACACGGAGGGCAGTTCGTTCATGGGGCCCATTGTGCCCGGGGGCGCTCACGCTGGCGGCGCCTGGCGGCTGGCCCGACGTATGAAGTCCGCCAGGTCCGCGCTCTGGCGCACCCGCGACTCCTCGTGGACGTACATCATGTGTCCGGCGTTGTAGTAGGCCTTTTCGATATTGCCGCGCAGCTCATCCGGCAACCGCAGCAGGGCGAGCACCTGCTCCGCGGCGGCGGGCGGGGTGGCCCCGTCATACACCCCGAAGGCAACGTGCACTAGCAGGTGCGGATTGCGCCGCATCGCCCGCTCCAGCAGCGGCGAGACGTCGATCGGGCGGCCCTCGAAATCGGCATACGACCACGGGTGCACGCGCTCGGCGATCCGCTCGTAGGGCAGGTCGTTCTCATAGCCCAGCTCGGCGCGCAGATAGTGATTGATCGCCGCGGTGTAGCCGCCGTCGATCGCATCGAAGGACGGATCCGCGTCCATCTCTTCGGCGATGGCCGACGCGGCCGGGCCGGTGAAGCGCGAGTCCAGGCGCCCCACCGTGCGACGCTCGGCGCGCAGCAGCTCGCCGAAATAGCGCCAGTGTTCGATCCGCAGATCGGCCCGGTCGACATACTCCTCGCTCAGCCCGGTCAGACGAGCCAGCGTCGCCACCGCATCGGCGCGCTCCGCGGCGGTGAGTCGAGACCCCCGGGACAGGACCCATGGGTAGTCGCGGTCCGCATACTCCTGAGCTTCGGCGACCACATCGTCCCGGGAGCGGCCGGGGTGCTTGCCGTGCCGGTGCGCGGTCGCGGCATAGAAGGGCAGATAGAGCGCGTGCGCGCGGTCGTTGCGCTGATTTTCGAAGTCGATCGAGGACAGATCCAGGACGCTCGAGATGAGGACCAGGCCGTTGAGATACATGCCCAGCGGGCCCTGCAAGTGCTCGGCCAGGGCGGCTCCACGCAGCGTGCCGTACGACTCTCCGATGACGAACTTCGGTGACAGCCAGCGGGATTGGCGAGAGGTCCAGAGTCGGATGAGCTCGCCGATGGCGCTGATGTCGCCGGCATAGCCGTGATAGTCGCCGGGCTTCTGCCCCTCGGCGGCCCGCGTGTAACCCGTCGACATCGGATCGATGAAGACCAAGTCGGTGTGCGCGAGCAGGCTCTCGGCGTTGTCCACGAGCGCGTAGGGCGGCGCCGCCGGTTCTCCGGTATCCCCCGCGAGCACCCGGCGCGGCCCGAGCAGGCCGAGGTGCAGCCACAGGCTCGCGCTGCCCGGCCCGCCATTGAAGACGAACGCGACGGGCCGTGTCGTGGGGTCCGCATCGTCGGCGGTGTATGCCGTGAGGAAGACCTCCGCCTTGGCCCGCGTCCCCTGGAAGACGCCATCGTCATAGACCTCTTCGCGCAGCACGATCCGGCCGGTGGTGGCCGTATAGGGCAGCTCGCCCGATGCGGTTCGGAGGGTATGGCGGGTGGTCACCGTCGCATCGCTCGGTGCCGGGGCGGCGGTGCTCGTGCGGGTGGTGGCGGTGTGGGTGGCCGTCACCGTGCCGGGCGTGGCCGGTGTGACCGGCGCGGGCGTTTCCGGGGAAGTCATCCCGCGACCCTATGTCGGTCGGTCGGTTGCGTGTCGGGTTCGCGAGGTCGTCAGGTTCGGCCGAGATCGTCACATCAACCTGACGACCTGGGCCCAAACTGACGACCTCAGCGCGAGATCATCACTTTGGACAGGCCTCGTCCCGGACGGCTACTTCAGGAACTTGGAGGTGCGCCGGTCGGCGAGTGGCTTGCCGCCGGTCTGGCAGGTCGCGCAGTACTGCAGGGAGGAATCGGCGAAGGACACCTCACGAACCACATCGCCACATTCGGGGCAGACCTCGGCGGTGCGGCCGTGCACGCGCATGCCCGCCCGCTTGGCGTCCTTCAACTCGGCGGCCGGTTTGCCGGATGCCGTCGCCACGGCCGCGGCGAGAGTTGAGCGCATCGCGGCATACAACCGGCTCACCGCGTCCTCGTCCAGCGAGGCCGCGATGGCGAAAGGCGACATCTTCGCGACATGCAGGATCTCGTCGGAGTAGGCATTTCCAATGCCGGCGATGATGCCTTGATCGCGCAGCACGCCCTTGATCTGCGCCCGGCGCGCCCCGAGGATCGCCGCGAAGTCGGCCTCCGAAAAGTCGTCGGCCAAGGGGTCCGGGCCGAGTGAAGCAATCCCGGGAACCTGGGAAGGATCGCCGACGACATAGGCCGCCAACCGCTTCTTGGTGCCGGCCTCCGTCAGGTCGAAACCGGACCCGTCGTCGAGCCGCACGCGCACCGCGATCGGCGACTTGCCGGGCCGAATCACAGTGCTGGGCAAGGCATCCGACCAGCGCAGCCAACCGGCCCGCGCGAGGTGGAAGATGAAATGCGTTCCGCCGCAGTCGATATCGATGAACTTGCCGAACCGTGACACCCCGTCAACGGGTGCACCGATCAGCGCATCCGGCGGCGGATTGAAGGTCTTCAAGACCGTGAAGGATCCGAGCTCAACGCCGACCACCGCCAATCCCGTTGCGCGAGAGCGCAAAAAGTCGGCGAGCGCTTGCACTTCGGGGAGCTCCGGCATACCTCAGTCCTCCACGACGACATCATTCGGCACGGGCAGTTGCCCCAGCGCCACGCGCAACAACCGCAGCAGGCCATAGCCATCGCTCGCCCGGCAGATCGGCACCGACGACAGCTTGCGCCGGCCGGCGCCGACGTCATCTTGCGCCAAGGGCGTGAAGTGCGACAGGAGTTGCTCTGTCGCGGACAGCCGGCGGATGGCGATCGCGCGCACCTTCTCCGGGCGCTGCTCGGCGAACTCGCCATAGATGGCCGGGTCGTGTTGTCCGTCGTCGCCGACGAGCACCCATTCGATCGACGGCAGCTCGCGCGCGAGCCGATGCAGCGCCGCCCGCTTATGATCCTGCCCGCTGCGGAACCACCCGGTGTTCGTCGGTCCCCAGTCAGTCATCAACAGCGGTCCCGCGGGATAGCCCTTATCGCGCAGGAAGCGCGTGAGCTGCGGGACGGTATTCCACGCACCCGTCGACAGATAGACGATCGGCGCTCCGGTGTTGTCCCGCAACAACTCTCGATACGTCGTCGCCATGCCGGGCACCGCATTGCGGGTCCCCTCATGCCGGACAAAGGTGTTCCAGGCGGCGATCATTGGCCGCGGGAGCATCGTCTTGATCACGGTGTCGTCGATATCGCTGACGATGCCGAAAGTGACATCGTCCGCGACGATCCGCACCGCCGCCTCGACCTCCTCGCGCCCGGACGTGGCGATCCGCGCGGTCTGCCACCCGGCGTCCAGGCCGTGCCCCGTGATCGTGACATCGATGATCCCGGCCCGGTCGGTGCGGGTGTTGACCGTTCGGTCGCCGAGGGTGATCGTCACCGGCAGGTCGGTGCCCGGCGTCGAGAGGAAGGAGCGCCAGCCGCGGCGCACATGCATCGCGCGATACAACTCGATATCGCTCGCGGCCGCGTCGGCCGCTGCGTGCTCCGGATGCCGGGTCAGCAGCACTCGCGCGAGGACCCGCGCTTGCGATGTGGAGCCATAGCCGGTGAAGGTGACGACCTCGCCCTGCCAGCCGCGCGTGCGCAGCCGCTCGCCCTTCGCGCGATTCCAGCGGTCCTCCAGGATCGCTGCGGCGTGGGGCTGGGCCATGGTCGACAAGCGTAACGGGGCGGCTTCCGGTCGGCCTCGTGCGGTCTGAGAGGGTAACCCCGTGCCGGCCCAGCTCCCGCCGCCCACCCAGCCCCCGGGTGGCGACCACCCACTCGCCCCCATCCTGCGGGACGCGATCGCCGGCGGCTGGCCGCCCGCCGACGGGGCCGTTGTACACCTGCCCGCCTGGCGCGCCGGGGTGAGCGGGATCGTCGCGCTGACCGGCCGGGCATACCTGTGCACCGACCGGTCCCTCGACCTCGACGCGCTGACGCGAGCGGGCGCCGACGGCTTCGGCGGCGCCACCTTGCCGCAGGCCGTGCTCGATATCGCCGGCCCCGGCGCGGTCATCGACTGCCTCGATGTCCTGCTCGCAGGACAGGGCCGCGGCCGCGTTGGCCGTCTCGTGGACCGACCCGACCTGCGCGACTCCCCGCGCGCCGCCGCCGCGAGGCGCAGCCGCTCGCACGTGCGGGTCCTGGGGTATGCCGACACGCACCGAAGCGACCTCGTCACCCTCTCGCGTGGCGTGGCCGGGCTGCCGGAGCTTGGCGTCGAAGCCGCCGAACCCGGAAGGGGCTCAACGCTTTTCGGCGATGCCCTTGACTCGCTCTCCGAGGGTCAACTGCTCCTGGCCGGCGTCGCGCCGGGGAACGCCCGCTCCTTGCGGTCGGCGCTTGGGGCCGGGTTCGTCATAATCGGGTCCGTGCAAATCATCGTGCACACCGCGCCACTCCCCGACGAGAGAACCCTGTGACCGAGCCGCTTCTCATCAAGACGATGGGCTGCCGTTGGCGCGTCGATGTCAGTCGCGTGACGGAGGCGGACGCGGACCGGCTGCGCGTTCTGTGGGGACGCACATCCGGCTGGGAACCCGATCCCCACGAGCCGCCGGACTTCCCCCGCGAATTGACGGTCACCTACCCTGACCTCACCGATGGGCTCTCCGATCCGCTGGTGATCGGCCGCAACATCGAGACGGCGAGCTATACCTTCTCCGGCCTGATGACCGTCCGCAGCCTGACCGCGCAGGCGGGGCGCGTGACCCTGTTGCATTCCGCGGCGCTCGCCCTCCCCGAGACCGGAGCCACGGTGCTGCTCGTCGCCGAATCGGGAACCGGCAAGACAACCGCCGCTAAAGAGTTGGGTCGCCATCTCGGCTATCTCAGTGACGAGACCGCCGCGATCGATGCCGACGGGATCGTCATACCGCATCCCAAGCCGCTGTCAGTCATCCCCAGGCCCGGCGAACCGAAGGTCGAGATGGCCCCGGATGAGGTCGGCCTCTTGCCGCCGTCGACCGTCGAGCCGTGGGTCGCTGCAACCATTTTGTTGTGGCGCAGTGATGCCCCAGGTCCCCTCGACCTGACGCCCGTCGATCTGCTCACCGCTCTCAGCGAAGTTATTCCGCAGTCCTCCTCGGTGCCCGTGCACGACGAGCCCCTGCCGACCCTGGCGAATGTCCTCACCGCTGGCGCCGGCACCTTCCGGCTGCGATATGTCGAGATCACCGACGCCATCGGGATGATCCTTGAACTGCTGCGCGGTGTCGCACCCGGCGACCACCGGCCGCGGGACTGGGAGCGCATCGCCCCCAGTGCGGATCGCCGCACCGGGCCGTGGTCGCCGTCCCCGGCGTGGACCCCCCCGAACGCGGACTTTGACGGCCCCCTGGAGCGGGCACCCTGGCGAGATGCCTTGCGGGACATCGAGACCGAGAGCATCTTCGTGCTCAACGCGCACCAGCCGACCAAACTCCTGGGGTTGGGCGCCACGGTCTGGACGCTCTGCGAGAGCCCGCAAACTCCTGCCCAATTGTTGGACGAGGTCATCGCCCAGCACGGATCGCATCCACAGGCCGCAGACCTGGTCCGTCAAACGATCGCCACGCTCGCCGCAGAGGGCCTGCTCCGGGCTGCCGACCCCGCCGCAGCCCCGGACTGACCGCACGTCAGCGGGGCGTCGGCGCCTCCGTGGGGATCGACCGCACAAACCCCTTCAGTGGCCGGTCGTCCACTCCGAGGGCGACCAGGACGGCCGGCCAGTTCGAATCTCTTTGCGCGCCAGCGCCATCGCGCCCCGCCTGGGTATGCCGCAACTCGCGTGTCGCGCCCACAGCTCGAGCGAAACCCGCGAGTTGCTCGGCCAGTGCCCGGCCGGTCTGGGTCCGGTTCGGGCGGCGCCGTGCCGAGTAGCGGAAGGCGAAGCCGAGAATGACGAAGAGTCCGGCCACGGCATACAGAGCCAGACTGAACGTCCAATAGCCGGCGATGAGCAGGCGGGTGGAGAAAGCGGCGCAGATCGCGCCGAGCGTGAAGGTCGTCGCGGCATACAGGCGGGGCCCATAACTCGTATAGTCGGGGCGCCCCGTGAACCAACCCTGTTGTGTCGCATCGGCATAGAGCGCACTAAGCGCCCAGTCCCGCCATTCGAAGCGCGTGTTGCGGCCCTGAACAATCCGCAACAGCCGGCGCTGAAACTCACTCTCCGGAACCCGCCCTTCGGCCTGTACCGCACTCGCGCGACCGTCCGTGTCGATACGCACGAAGCCCTGCGACTCCAGGTCGAGCAGGCCCGCCGCGATGGCGCGCTCGGGACTGCCGTCGTGCAAGAGAACCGCCATCTGCTCGGGCCGCAGATCGGCGGGCAGATCGAACTGGACGACGGCATCGCGCACCCGGTCGCTGACCCGCGCGCTCGGATCGTCTTGCAACGGAAGCAGATTGCGCGGGGTCACCAACGACTGATCGTCCCGTCCGGCCAACCGGGCGTGCGTGATGAGCGGGATGAGCAGCAGCGCAGCGGCCACCGCGCAGCCCGCCGCGATGAGCAAGGCCCAGGGCAAGAAGTCGAGGACTTCGGGGCTGCGCAGAACCTCTCCCCACGGCTTGTCGGCAGTCTGGATGACCAACTCAGTTCGCCCCGTGTGCGGCCTCTTCCACCAGCGTGCGCGAGCTGATCGCGACGATGAGCGGAATGGCGACGGTCGCCCCCACCGCGGGGATAGCGACACCGGAATCGTTGATGAAGAAGCCGATCGTCATGACGACCAGCCACGCGATCAGGCCCGGCCGCAGATAGGGCACCCGCTCGAAGGATCGGTGCAGTGACCGCGACCCCCACGAGGTCGGGCGCAAGAGGACAAAGATGACGAAAAAGAGCCCGAACGGCACGAGCACCGTCAGCGGGCTGCTGATGAGGATGCCCCAGTTTTGCTGGGCCTTGCGGATGATGATGTCCAGCGCACCGCCGCTGCCGATGGTGTCGAAGAATCGGCCGAGGTGGCTCTGATCCTGCGCGGGCCGCAGCGAATCGAGGAAACCCACCAGCAGGAAGAGCCCGGCGGTCACCGCCGCGATGACGGCGGCCCGGCGCACCGTCATACGGATGCCCAGCAGGGCGAGCACAAAGAAGGCCAGGCCCGGGAGGTATGCCGGGGGCCCACCCCCGTCGGCCCCCCACGCGGGGCTGCCGTCGATGACGACCGTCGCGAGACCAATGACCAGCACAGCAGCAAGCGCCGCGCCGCGCCCCCAGCGGCGATTCGCGCAGTGCGCCAAGGCAATTGCCAGCATCAACGATGCCGTCGCGAAGATTGAGAAGGTCACATTGCCCATGCCATAGAAGCGGCCGCCGACCACCGGCTGCAGGCCCATCAGCGAGGACTGCTGCAGCCGCGATCCGGTCATCACATCGACGGCGAGCACGAGCATCGTCGCCCCGCCGACGACCGCGACTGGCCCCATGAGCGTGCGCCCCCACGGCGGCAGCAGGGCGGCACCAGCGATGAGCGCCACGAACAGGGCGACCGATCCGACAATCGCCGGCAGCGGGTGCGCCGAGCGCCACCACGGGATCAGGTTGGCCAGGAAGGTCGCCGCCGGCACGCTGGCGGCAACGACGCCGACCACGCGCACGATCGAGACCAGCCGCAGCCGCTGCGCCACCGAGCCGCGCTCGCGCGCCCACACCCGCCAGGTGAGCAGATAGATGAGCAATTGGGCGAGGATCAGGCCATAGAAAAAGATCGGCACGAGCGGGTGGATCTCGTGCGACGCATCGTCGACGTCATTGAGATGCACCTGCCGCTGCGCGACCGCTTCCGCGGAGGTGCTTCCGGGATTGCGCGGGGCGAGCAGGGCGCCGCCCATTCCCGCGGGCACCTGGGCCTCGACCAGCCGCAGGATCGTCACGGTGAGGTCCTGACTCTGCGCGAGCCCGGGCTGCCGCGTCGAGGGCGAATAGAGCTCGCCGGGGCCATAGTCCGGGCCGCGCACCACGATCGGCCGCAGCCGCGAGCCGACGCCGGCGTCCGACAGGCCCGCCAGGATCAGCGTCTCGTCGCTGGCCCGGGCTCGCTCGACAAGGCCGACGCGACGAGAAATCTCCGCGAGTTGCGCCGCGACATCCGCCTCCGGCCGCGCCTCCCCGGCGGCCAGGTCGGCGGGATCGCGCACCGACCCCACGTCGACGAAGACGACCCGGGCCTCGCCCATCGCCTTGCGCATCTCGAACTGACTCGCGCTCGTCCAGTCCACGACGGCGTATGCCGGGACTCGCCCCTGCGTGTCGGCCGCGGCGATCGCGGCACCGGGCCCGATGGCCGCCCTGGAAACCCCCGCCGTGTCGAGTTGCGTTCCCAGCAGCCCCGGTTCGGCATCGAAGCGCAGGGAGTGCGCCGCCGCGACATAGGTCGCCCACTCCGGCACCGTGATCGCGCCATTGTCCGTGGGCTGCGGAATGGCGGGGCAGGGTGCGCTCGTGGGACGAAGCGCCGCGCCGTCGGCACTGGGCGCCGCCGCGCGCTGCCCGGCGGACAGGCTCAGCCAGCCATCGACCGGGCAGGTGTTGGGATTGACCGATCGCACGCTATTGGTCGTGGAACTGCCCGCGGCCAGCAGCTCCCACAAGGCCGGCGTTGCCTCCTGCGAGACCTGCGCCCAGGTGAAGCCGCCGGTCCCGACGACGATCAGCCGATCGGCCACGGGATCGGAGGCGGCGGCGGGGGCGGGAGCGGTCGGCATACCCATGACCACGGCCAATCCGAGCCACGCGAGCAGCCGGCACCAGAGGGCGGCGCGGCGCGGCCGGGGCGGAATCGTCACCGCCCAAGGCTACGGGCGACAATTGGCCGGTGCCGAACCCTGCGACCTCACACCACCGCGCCCCGGCGTGGCACTGGGTGCTCGCGACGGCGCTGATTCTCGCGGCAGCGAGCATCCCGGTCCTGCGCTTCCTCATCTTCTGGCCCAAGGACCAGTGGCAGGTCGATGTCGAGGTCTATCGCGAGGCAGGCGTCTCCATCCTCATCGGGCGGCCGATCTATGACGCGATGACCGAGGCGCCGCAACTGCTGCCCTTCACCTATCCGCCGTTCGCGGCGATCCTCGCGATTCCGCTGGCCCTGCTCCCATTCGGGGTGGTCGGGTGGCTCTGGACGGTCGCCCAAATCGCCGCGACCACCGGGATCGTTTGGTATGCCGCATACCGGCTCATCCACACCGGCCCCGGCGGGGCGGCCCGCCCGCTGATCCTCGGGGCGCTCGCGGCGCCGATGTTTTGGCTGCATCCGGTCGGCGACGGTATTCGCTTCGGCCAGGTCAACGCCTTCATCGTGCTGGCCTGCCTGATGGACCTGCGCCGCCCGCGGCCGCGGCTGCTGCGCTCGATCGCCCCTGGGGTGCTGGTCGGGCTGGCGATGGCGATCAAGCTGACGCCCGGCGTTTTCCTCATCCACTACCTCGTCACCAAGCGCTATCGCGAGGCGGCCGCCGCGGTGGCTACGGCGGCGGGCACGTGGATCGCCGCCGCCATCCTGCTGCCCTCGGCCTCCCTCGCGTTCTGGGGTGGCGCCCTGCAGGACCCGGCCCGGCTGGGCCCGAATATGGGGACCTCCAACCAGTCGATCCGCGGCGTCCTGATGCGGCTCGGACCGGACGGGGTCGCGGGCAGCGCCATCTGGCTGGTCTGTGTCCTCGCGGTCGGCGCCTTCGGCTTCGCCCTCGCGCGCCGCGCCTATCTCGCCGGGGACTCCATCACCGAGGTCGCCGCCGTCGGTCTCATGGCCTGCCTGCTCTCACCCGTCGCGTGGATTCATCACTTCCACTGGATGGTCGTCGTCGTGCTCGCCATTCTCGGCGCCCAGCCCTGGCGGGACCGCCGCCGCGCCTTCGCCGCCGCGCTCATCTGGGTGTGGTTCACCTGCCGACTGCCGTGGTGGGGGATCTCGTGGATCGCTAACGACTGGCCCCCAGAGGTGATCGGCCGGATCCTGCAGAATGCCGATCTGGCCGGCGCCCTGCTCGCCCTCTGGCTCATGCACTGGGCGCTCAGGCGCTCAGCTCCGGGCCGGCCGGGCGCCCTCAGCCCCGGACCAACTCCACCAGCGTCAGGAGCGCGAGGAGCAGGCATACGCTCGCGCCGACCCGCCGGATCGTCGCCAGGCGCATCCGCTTGAGCAACTGGCGCCCGAGCGCAGCGCCGAGCGCCGAGATCGTCGCCAGCGCCAGGAAGGCGCCGACGCCCACCGACAGCGGGTCCTGATAGCGCGCCGCCAGCGAGGCGGTCAGCAACTGCGACAGATCGCCCCACTCGGCGAGGAAGAGCACAAGGAAGCTCGCGCCGATGGCCCGGAAGCCGGTCGCCGGGCCGGCGACCTTGGCCTCGAACTCCTCCTCAACCTCGGCCTCCTCCGCATCCGCCTGTCCCGACCCGCGGAAAAGCAGAACGGCCCCCAGCAGGAACATCGCCGCCGCGACGGCCTGCACCGGGCGGTGCGGCAGTTGCGCGACCAGCCCACCGAGGGTGACGGCGACCAGGGTCTGGACGGCGAAGGCGGCCGTGACCCCGATCCACACCATCAGCGGGCGGTAGCGGGTCGCGAGCACCAGCGTGGCGATGAAGGTCTTGTCCGGCAGTTCGACCGGGAAGATCAAGCCAAAGACGATGGCGGCGGTGACGAGGCTGAAAGTCATGGCGAGGTATGAGGTTACGCGCCTGCCGAGAAGCCCCTCGCTGCTCATCCGCACACCGGACCGACCGAGAGTCAGGTGCCCGAGCGGCCTACGCTGCCCCCGTGACACGCTTCGGCTACTTCGGCCCGTCGGGCACCTTCACCGAGATGGCGCTGCTCGACTGGCCGGCCGCCCGCGGAGCCGAGCATGTCCCCTTCGCCTCCGTCGATGCGACCCTCGCCGCGGTGCGCGCCGGGGAGGTCGAGGCGGCGATGGTCCCGATCGAGAACTCCGTCGAGGGCGGCGTCACCGCGACCCTTGACGCCCTCGCGAGCGGCAGCCCGCTGATCGTCGTGGGCGAGCGGCTGGTCAAGATCCGCTTCGTGCTCGCCGCCCGCCCGGGTATGACGCTCGCGGACATCGCCACCATTGGCACCCACTCGCATGCCTGGGCCCAGGTCCGCGGCTGGATGACCGCGAACCTGCCGGACGCGACCTATGTCCCGACACTGTCGACGGCCTCGGCCGCCACCGACCTCGCGCCCGGCGGCGAGGGACGCCACGACGCCGCGGTCTGTGCGCCAGTCGCCGCCGAGCAAGCCGGGCTGCAGGTGCTCGCCGAGGACATCGGCGACATCAAACGCGCCGTCACCCGCTTCGTGCTCGTCGCCCGGCCCCATCACATCCCCGCGCCCACGGGGGCCGACAAGACCACGCTCGTGCTCTTCCAGCGCACCGATATGGCGGGTGGCCTGCTGAGGTTGTTGGAGCAGTTCGCGACGCGCGGGATCAATATGACGCGCCTGGAGTCGCGTCCGACCAAGCACTCGATGGGTGACTACTGCTTCTCCGTCGACATCGAGGGCCACGTCCTGGACGAGCGCGTCGGGGAGGCGCTGACCGGACTGAAGCGGGTGTGCGCCGATGTGGTCTTCCTCGGCAGCTATGCCCGGGCCGATCAGGCGCGCGCCGAGGTCGCGCCCTACAACTCCGATGACGACTTCCGTGCCGCCGACCGCTGGCTCGGCGCCCTCCGCGACCTCGTGGACTGACCCGCCCCTCGTCTATCACCTGCAGCGGCACCACCGAGCTAACCACCGGCCTACCGCCTGGTATTGGTCGTGATCGCGACCAATACCAGGCGGTAGGCCGGGTGATAGCCGCCGCTGCGAGCCTGGTCCGCGCACCTGCGTCCGCCACGGTGGACGGGGGCGGCGCGGGTTACGCCATGCGGAACATCATTTGACAGGGCCGATTAGGTAAGGCTTACCTTAGCTCTGTTGGAATCCGTCCGGCGCAAGGATTATCAGATGCTCGTCAGCAACGCCCTCGTCGGCTTGCGCGAAGGTCTCGAGGCCTCACTGGTCGTCGTCATCCTGATCGCTTTCCTCGTCAAGACCGACCGGCGCTGGGCGCTGAAGTGGGTGTGGGCGGGAGTGGCCACCGCGGTTGTCCTGTCGGCTGGCCTGGCCGCCCTGCTGACCTATGGCACCCGGCAGTTGTCCTTCGAGCAGCAGGAGTTGATCGGCGGCTCCGCGTCGATCCTGGCGGTGGGCTTCGTCACCGTGATGATCTTCTGGATGAGGAAAGCCGCCCGAACCATCTCCGGTGAGCTCAAGGGGTCGATGGACCGCGCGCTCGATGCCGGCGGCCTGTGGGTCGCTCTCGTCGGCTTCCTCGGCGTCGGCCGCGAGGGCCTGGAGACGGCGATCTTCTTCTACGCCACCGCGCAGGCCGCGGGCTCCGGCACGAGCCAGCCGCTGATCGGCTGGGTCGTCGGCATTCTCGGCTCCATCGTGATCGGCGTGCTGATGTATCGCGGCGCCATCCGGTTCAACATCGGGTCGTTCTTCCGCTACACGGGAATCTTCCTCGTGCTGGTGGCCGCGGGGATCCTCGCCTATGGCCTGCACGATCTGCAGGAAGCCGGTTTCCTGCCCGGCCTGCACTCGCTGGCCTTCGACATCAGCCACATCATCGAGCCCGGCGGCTGGCTCGGCACCTTGCTCAAGGGCATCCTCAACTTCACCCCGGCCACGACTTGGCTGCAAGCGATCGCCTGGACGGCCTATGTCGCGATCGTCATGCCGCTCTTCCTGCGGCCGGTGGCGAGCCCGCCGGCCCCGGCACCCGCGCGAGACGCCCGCGTCGCCGCCTGATCCGCATACCCCCTGCCCGATTAGTTCTCAGGAGTTCCGTCCGTATGTCTGCACGCCTCACCACTCGCCCCGCCCTCGCCCTCCTCGGGGCGGCCGGCTTGGCCCTGACCGGCTGTGGCGGGTCATCCTCGCCGAGCGGATCCGGCTCCGCGAGCGGCGGACCGATCACCGTCAACGCGACCGACACGGAGTGCCAGGTCTCGACGGCCACGGCGCCCGCGGGCACCATTACCTTCAAGGTGACCAACACCGGCACCAAGATCAATGAGTTCTATGTGTATGCCGAGGGCGACCGGATCGTCGGTGAGGTCGAGAACATCACGCCCGGCATCTCCCGCGACTTCCACGTTGAGGTCACCGAACCAGGGACCTATCAGACGGCCTGCAAGCCGGGCATGGTCGGGGACGGCATCCGCGCGGCCTTCACCGTCACGGGTGATGCGCCCGCGGCCAAGACCGACGACGAGGACCTCAAGACGGCCGTCACCGGCTACTCGCGCTGGGTTAACAGTCAGGCCGACGAATTCCTCAAGGAGACAACGGCTTTCGTCGCGCTCGTCAAGGCGGGCAAGGTCGAGGAGGCCAAGGCGGCATACCCGCACGCGCGGTCCTATTGGGAGCGGATCGAGCCGGTGGCGGAGTCCTTCGGCGACCTCGATCCGATGATCGACGGCCGCGAGGATGTCACGGCTGAGGGCATGGAGTTCACCGGCTACCACCGGCTTGAGAAGGACCTGTGGGTAGATGGCCTGCAGAAGGACTCCAACGCCATTGCGGACAAGCTGCTGGCCGACGTCACCGAGTTGGTGACCAAGGCCAAGTCCGTGGAGCTCAACCCGCTCCAGCTCGCCAACGGCTCCAAGGCGCTCCTCGACGAGATCGCGACCGGCAAGGTCACGGGCGAGGAAGAGCGCTACAGCCACACCGATCTGTGGGACTTCGAGGCCAACTTCGAGGGGTCCAAGCAGGCTATCGCCGAGCTTCGTCCGTTCTTGGAGAAGAAGGACCCGGACCTGGTCGCAAAGATCGACTCCACCGGTAAGGCCCTCGGCGACCTGCTGGAGACCTACCGCGATGGGGACGGCTTCAAGCTCTACACCGACCTCACCGAGGACGACGTCAAGAAGCTCACCCAGGCGCTCGACGCCTTCTCCGAGAATGTCGCGCAGGTGGCCGGTGTCGTCGCCAAGGCCTGACGGCCACGCCGTAGACCCCTCCCGCCGGGCCGCTGTCGGCTCGGCCCTCGGGGTCGCCGCCGGTGCCGCCGGGGCGTCCCTGATGTATGCCGCCACCCGCAACAGCGGGCACGTCGCCGCTGCTCCGTCTCCGGATTCGGTTGGGGGAGAAGGTGGCCCGGTCGGAACGCCGATCGCCTTCCGCGGCGCCCACCAAGGCGGCATCGTCACCCCGGCGCAGGACCGGATGCATTTCGTCGCCCTCGATGTGGTCTCGGAGTCGGCCGAGGACCTGCGGTCGATGCTCACGGCGTGGACCCGCGCGGCCGAACGCATGACCTATGGCGCGGAGGCCGCCCCGGGTGGCGCCGTCGGCCTCGGACCATATGGCGTGCCCACCGACACCGGTGAGGCGCTCGACCTGCCGCCGGCGAATCTCACGATCACGATCGGCTACGGCCCCAGCCTTTTTGAGCGCTTCGGTCTGGCCGGGCGCAAGCCCGAGGCGCTGCACGACCTGCCAGCCTTCATGGGCGACGACCTTGACCCAGCCACCTGCGGTGGGGATATCTGCATCCAGGCGTGCGCGGACGACCCGCAGGTGGCCGTGCACGCGGTCCGCAACCTGATCCGGCTCGGCTTCGGCGTCGTCGCGGTGCGCTGGAGCCAGCTCGGCTTCGGCCGGACCTCTTCGACCTCGGTCGCGCAGAAGACGCCGCGCAACCTCTTCGGCTTCAAGGACGGCACCAACAACGTCAAGGCCGAGGACGCCGAGGGCCTTGCCCAGCACGTGTGGGTGGCCCCCGAGGATGTGCCCGGTGGGGCGGCCTGGATGGCCGGCGGCTCCTATCTCGTCGCGCGGCGCATCCGGATGCATATCGAGGTCTGGGACCGGACGAATCTGCAAGAGCAGCAAGACATTTTCGGTCGCGGCAAGCTCGAGGGCGAGCCGCTCGGGGCCAAGAAGGAGTTCGACGCGATTAACTTCGCGGCCACCCGGACCGATGGCCAGCCCGCCATTCCCATGGCCGCCCACATCCGCCTCGCCCACGCCGACAACCTCAATGGCGTGCGCATCCTGCGCCGCGGCTACAACTTCACCGACGGCTCCGACGGCCTGGGCCACCTCAACGCCGGCCTCTTCTTCGTCGCCTTCATGCGCGACGCGCACGCCCAATTCGTCCCGATGCAGCGGGCGCTCGCGGCCAAGGACGTCCTCAACGAATACATCGAGCACACCGGCTCTGCGCTCTTCGCCTGCCCGCCTGGCCTGGCCGACGGCGCCGACTGGGGCACCCAGCTCTTCGGTTGATCTCCCGAGATTACTCGGGCAGGCAGCGGTCCGGCAGGACGAACCAGCGCAGGCCAGCGAAGTCCTCGGCATCCGCGCGGTGCCGTATTAGGTCCGGCGCGTCCGTGGCCGCGAGCAGTTCGCGGGCCTGCTCCTGATAGCCCGCCAAGGCCCCCGGCGGGGCGGTGGTCGCGTGGCTCGGCCAGGTCATCGTGCCGTCCGTGGCGTACGAGATGTCGCTCAATCGCAGCGGCGGCTCGACCGGCCCGAGCCGGTGGCGCCACAGCCCGGTCAGCGGCTCGAAGCGGTAGTCGCCGAGCAGCCATGGGGCATGAAGAGCTCCCCGCTCTTGTCGCGGGGGCTGCTCCGGCCACGGCAGGTCGTCTGGTGCTGGCTGGCGAGGACCTCAGTGCGGCCGGCATCGGGGAACGCATCGCGCGCGGGATCAGCATGGTCCCGGGCAATCGACAGCGTGATGGCGTCTGGCTGGACGCTCAAGCGAGTGAAATCTCGCGATCCTGCCGGACACGCGCTCCTCGTCCCTGGCGCGCCGCCGGCGGGGCGTGGAGGTCACCCGGGCGGGTGATGCCATGCGCCGATTCGGCGTGCGTCCGCCGGATCCGACGGCCCGGGTCGGGCAGTTCTCCGGCGGCAATCAGCAGAAGGTTGTGCTGGCGAAGTGGATGGACCACCAACCCACCGTCCTCGTGCTGGACGAGCCGACCCAGGGCATTGACGCAGGCGCGAAATTCGATGTGCTGCAAACGATTTGCGACGCTGCGGCGGCGGGTGCGGTGGTCCTGATCGCGTCCGGCGATTACGAACAGTTGGCGCATATCTGTCACCGCGTGCTGGTTCTGCGCCTCGGCGCAGTGGTCGCCGAACTCTCGGGTGCTGAGCTGACGGAGACGAGTATCGCCGCGTGCGCACAAGGCGCCACCGGCTAGGCCGTGCTGCGAACGTCGTGGGGTGTCCCAGATCTATTCGTCCTGGGCGTCGACCCAGGCGTCGATCTCGCTCCATCGGTCCGCGAGCCACGTCTCGATGGCGGCGGGGTCGCGCGGGACGTCGGTGGCGGCATACGTCCAGGTCCGCACGAGGAAGGGCCGATCGAAGGGGAGTGCGTTGTAGATCGCTCGGGGACTTGTCAGCCGGCCCAACCCGGCATGCGCCACGATCATGACATCGGCGTCGGGCCGAGCCATCAACGTCGCGATTGCGCCTTTGGTCTTGGGCGGCAAGACATTTCGCAGTCGTTCTGCCTGTCGCAGCCGGGCTTGCTGGCCGGCCGCACGCAACCGCTCGATGCGCCGGTGACGGCGATCCGGCGTCCAGTTCTCGCCCTCCGGGAAGATCAGCAAGGCGTCCTTGGGAGCCAGGGAATCCGCGAGCCGGCGCACCCCGAGCAGCCGGTCGTCGCCGGCGCCGGATGCCGACGGCACAAAGGAGGACCCGAGACGCGTGAGCACCAAATCGAGGCCGGGATCCCAGCGCAGGGCATCGGCGAGCACGATCCGTGGCAGGCGCCCGGCGGTGCGTGAGAGCAGCCAGGCGACCGCGACCGAGTCGGCCGGTCCGGCGTGCCGGGCGAAGGAGATCAGCGGTCGGTCCGGCTCGCCGAAGTCCATTACGGCATCCAGACGCACCTCAAAACCCACCCACTTGCGGGCCAGACGCATCACGGTGTCCAGGACATCGACAAGCAATTTCTCGTGGTCAGCCTGCCACTGCGGCCCGCTGCCCAGCGGCTCCTGCACACGCAATCGCCAACAGCCCCACAGCAGTTGCTGATCTAGCCATACGACGAGCAGCAGCATCCCAGTGGCCCGGAAGAGTCGGGCGCGCCGGTCCACCACCGACCACAGCGCGCCAGCCACCAGCACCGGAGCGGCGACGAAGGTCACCGCGATCGCGACGACCGGCCACACCAGGCGCAGCAGTCGCCGGACAAAGACCGGTGGTGGTTTGATCCCGCCCATCGCCATCGCGATCAGTCCTGCGCGTCGAGATAGTTCGTGGACGCGTCATATGCGGCGTCCATGCGATCACGCATCTTGCGGCCGCGTGCTTGGGCTAGGGAGACCGTCGGCGCGCCACTGGCACCGCTCGGAAGGACATGCAGCGCAATGGAATCGGGCACGCGCGTGATCTCCTCTACATAGCGGTGCCGGCGCGAAATCTCGAAGGCCACCGCGGCGACGTCCCAGGGCGCGCGCGGCACCGCGAGCCCTTGCTCGACCCGTCCCACCTGCAGAACATAGATCTCGTCAGCCCCGAGGTCGATGGCGCGACCAACGGGGATCGAGTGCACCAGGCCGCCGTCGAGGTAGTGCGATCCATCGATGGCGACCGGGGGGAAGAGCCCCGGCACCGAACATGACGCGAGCACCGCGGGCCGAATCGGGCCGTGGGAGAACCACATTGCGCTGGCGTCCTCGAGGCGCGCGGCCACGCACTGAAAGGGCACGTTCAGGTCTTCGATGCGCTCGAGCGGGAGGTAGCGGTCGATGACCGTCGCAAGGGGGGCATGCGTGAGCAGGTGCGTGGGATTGCGCGCGATGCGGGCGGCCTTGCGGACCGGACGCTCCCACAGCACGCCCTCGCGCACGACTTCCTTCCACACCTCCGCCAGCCGCTCCGCTCCCTCAACGCTCGGGTCGGCCGCGATGAAGGCCCCATTGAGCGCGCCGATGCTCGTTCCCACCACGAGATCGGGAACGATCCCCGCCTCGGCGAGCGCGCGCACCATACCTACCTGCGAGGCACCCAGCACACCCCCGCCGCCGAGGACGTATGCCGTGCGAGAACCCACGAGCCCAGCGTAGGCCGCGAGCTCCTCCTCGGCCTCGGGACCGACGCCTTCTCGTGATGGCGCGGCGAGCCGTGGAGGGGTTAGATGGGTGAATGAGCGCACCCGTCACCGTGATTCTCTTCGGCGCCACCGGAGACTTGGCCAAGCGCAAGCTCATCCCCGGACTGCTCCATCTCTTCCAGTCCCGCCTGCTGGATGACCTTCGCGTCGTCGGCACCTCGCTGGACGAAATGAGCGTTGACGACTTCCGCGATCTGGCCCTGACGGCCATCCGCGAACACAGCACGCGGACGTTGAAGGACGAGGACTGGAACGCCTTCAGCCAGCGCCTCGACTATGTCCCGCTCTCCGCCGGCCCCGACCAACTCAAGGCGGCCGTCCTACGCGCGGAGGAGGAATTGCCCGGAGACAACGAACTGCGGTTGCACTATCTATCGGTTCCGCCGAAGGCCGCCCTCGCGGCGGTGAGCACGATTGCCGCTGCTGGCTTGGCCGATCGCTCGCGGATCATCATGGAAAAGCCCTTCGGCACCGACTTCGCCTCGGCCGTCAAGCTCAATCGGCAGTTGCACGAGGTCTTCGACGAAAGCCAGATCTTCCGGATCGACCACTTTCTCGGCAAGGAAGCCGCGCAGAACATCCTGGCCTTCCGCTTCGCCAACGGTCTCTTCGAGCCCATCTGGCACCGCAACAACATCGACCACATCCAGATCGATGTGCCGGAGACGCTTGGCCTGACCCAGCGCGGCGACTTCTATGAGGCGACCGGCGCCTACCGCGACATGGTCGTCACCCACCTCTTCCAGGTGCTCGCGTTCACCGCGATGGAGCCGCCGTCGGCGCTGGAACCGGCCGCCATCAACCGGGAGAAGACCAAGGTCTTCCGGTCCATGTCTCCCATCGAGCCGACCAATGTCGTGCGCGGGCAGTATGTCGGCTATCGCCAGGAGCCCGGGGTCGCCCCCGACTCCGAGACCGAAACCTTCGTGGCCCTGAAGTGCTACATCGACAACTGGCGCTGGGCCGGCGTGCCGTTCTTCCTGCGCACCGGCAAGCGGATGGGCGAGGGCGCCCGCATCATCTCCATCGCCTTCAAGGAGCCCCCGCGCTCGATGTTCCCGCCCGGCTCCGGCGTCGGTGACCATGGGCCAGACCACCTGACCTTCGACCTGTCCGACCAGCCGCGAATGTCGTTGTCCTTCTACGGCAAACGACCCGGTCCGGGCTATCGGCTCGACAAGCTGTCGATGCAATTCGCGATGAAGGACACGACCTGGGCGGGCTCGGTGCTGGAGGCCTACGAGCGGCTGATCTATGACGCCGCCCGCGGCGACTCGACGCTCTTCGCCTCCGCCAATGGCATCGAGCGCCTGTGGGAGATCAGCCAGCCGCTGCTCGACAACCCGCCGATCGTGCGCCCATACGACCAAGGCTCCTGGGGCCCGAACCAGATTCACCAGTTGGTCTCGCCCTTCGGCTGGCGGCTGCCCTTCGAGCGCAAGTGGCGCGAGCCGAGCTGACCGACGCTGCCAGCCTCGAGCCGAGCGGGCTTTGTGCACGCGAGCGGGGTTTCTGCCGAGCCGAGCGGGGTTTCTGCCTAGCCGAGCGGGTCTGCTGAACGCGAGCGGCCCTATAGCCCCGCTCGCGTTCAGAAACCCCGCTCCGCTCGGGGCGGGGAGGGGCGTCAGGTGCTGCGGACCAGCAGCGAGCGCGGCGCGATGCGCACCCGGATCTCGCGGGTCTCGCCGATGACATCGCCGTCGAGCTGAACCGCCTGCGGCTTGTCGGTCGTGATGGTCACCGTGGTGGCCGTATGCCGTTGCAGTCGTTCGGTTCTCGTCCCTCGGTGCTGGGTCAGGACCCGCGCGGTGACATTCACCCAGCCAGGAAAACCCTTGGGCGCCAGGATGACGCAGTCGAGCACACCATCGTCCGGTTCGGCATCGGGCATCAGGTTGATGCCGCCGGTGATCCTGCCGCAATTGCCGACCAGCACGGTCTGGGCGAGCACCGAGGTGGCCGGGCCGCCGTCGATCGAGACGTGCGCTTTCAGGCGCGGCCCGAGGAAGTTACGGAAACCTGTCGCGGCATACGCCGGCCAGCCGATCTTGGCCTTCGCCTCCTCGGTCGTCTCCGACATGATCGTCGCGTCCAGACCGACACCGGCCATCACGAGGAAGGCATGCTCGACCGAGGGCGACTCACTCGTGGAGGAATCGCTCGTGGATGCATCCGCTTTGGAGGCGTTGGCAGGAGCGAACGAATCCGGTTGAGCCAGAACGGCATACGCCACGTCGATCGCTCGGTTGCGGCCCGTGCACGCCACGCGAAAAGCTTCGGCAAGATCAGAGACGGGCAACTCCAGATTGCGAGCGAGCAGGTTCCCCGTGCCGCCGGGCAGCAGCCCAAGCGGGGTCGAGGTGCCAGCCAGCGCGCTTGCCACATTGCGGACCGTGCCGTCACCGCCGAGCGAACAGACCAGATCAACGCCCTCGGCGACCGCCGCGCTCGCCTGGCCGGCACCGGGATCTTCTTTGGTGGTCTCGACAATCAAAGGGGCGTCCCAGTCGAGGCCAGTCGCGACGGCGGCGAGCGTGGCTCGCACGGTCGCGAGGTCGTCGAACTTCGTCGGATTGATGATGACCGCGGCCCGCTTCTTGCGCGGCGGCTCGACGGTGGCTTGCCGGAAACTGTCCCGATGCGGCCGAATCCGGGCATGCCGACCAGGGCGGGAGTTGATGCCCAAAAGCACCGCGGCAACAAGCAGGAAGCCGACGAATGCCAGGGCTCCGAGCAGCATCACGGTGTTGGGCACGCGGGTGAAACTACCAGCGTGCCCCGCGCTCCTTAACATGTGTGGCATGAGCGACGACCGCGCGGGATCCTTGGCTGCCCCCGAGCCCGACGACAAGGACTGGACCTGGGTGCTCGACCGGCCCTGCCCCGACTGTGGTTTCGACCCCGCGGCCGTCGCGCCCGGGCAGTATGCGGATGCCATCCGCCAGGCAAGTCTGCCCTGGCAATACGTCCTCACCCGCCAAGACGTCCGAGAGCGGCCCGCGCCACGCGTCTGGTCGCCGCTGGAATATGGCTGCCACGTCCGCGATGTCTGCCGTCTCTTCGACGACCGCACCCACCTGATGCTCGACCAGGACGATCCGCCCTTCGCCAATTGGGACCAGGACGCGACGGCGATCGAGCAGAGGTATGCCGACCAGGACCCCGCCGTCGTGCGCACCGAGCTGGCGAGCGCGGCGGAGCGGCTCGCGACGACATACGCCACCATTCCCGAGCGTGCCTGGGAGCGCACCGGGCGACGCGGGGACGGCTCGGCCTTCACCGTCACGACGCTCGGTGCCTACCTGCTGCACGACCTGACCCACCACGTGTGGGATGTGCGCAGCTAGCTATGCCACCGCTGAATCTCTGGCTCGGCTTCCTCGTCGCCAGCCTGCTGCTGGCGGCCATCCCCGGGCCCAGTCTGCTTTTCGTCATCGGCCGCGCGCTCGCCGAGGGTCGGCGCGTCGCGATGCTGTCCGTGCTCGGCAACGGCCTCGGCATCCTCGCTCAGATCCTGCTTATTGCCGTGGGTCTCGGTCCGCTGGTCGCGCGCAGCGCGGCGCTCTATACGATCCTCAAAGTCGCGGGTGCGGCATATCTGATCTATCTCGGGATCACCACGATCCGGCACCGCGGCGACGCGGAGGCGGCGTTGGCGACTCTTGATGCGCAGCGCCGCCTAGCCCACCACGCCATCCGTGACGGCTTCATCGTCGGGGTGACGAATCCCAAAACCGTCGTGTTCTTCGTCGCCCTGCTGCCGCAATTCGTCGCCCCCGGGCACGGCCCAGTGCCATTACAGATGGCAGTCCTCGGCCTCACCTTCTTCGTCGTCGGCGTGACGAGTGACGGGCTGGTTGCCATGGCCGCCGGCTCGGCCCGCGCCTGGCTCGCCAGCCGCCCCCACCGCCTGCGCCGGCTCAGCGCCGCTGGTGGCGTGATGATGATCCTGCTCGGCGTCACCCTGATGCTGACCGGCCGGCCGCAGCAGGCTTGAGTCGCGGGAAAGTCGCGAGAGGTCCGGGGCGGGCGCCGATAAACTTGCCCAGTGATCGACATCAAAGTTCTTGCCGACGACCCGGATCGGGTCAAGGCCAGCCAGGTCGCGCGCGGAGATGACCCCGCGCTCGTCGACCAGGTCCTCGACGCTGACGCCAAGCGACGGGCCGCCCTGACCGAATTCGAGCAACTCCGCGCCCGGCAGAAGTCCATGGGCAAGGAGGTCGCCGCGGCGCAGGGTGAGGCCAAGCAGGCGCTGCTCGCCGAGACCAAGTCGATCGCAGCCAAGGTGAAGGAACTGGACGCGACGGCTGCCGCCGCCGTCGCCGAGCGCGACGCGCTGTTGATGTCGATCGGCAATGTCATCGTCGACGGCGTGCCGGCGGGCGGCGAGGACGACTATGTCGTGCGCGAGATCATCGGCACGCCAAGGGATTTCGCGACCGAAGGGTTCGAGCCCAAGGATCACCTGGACCTCGCCGAGGGCCTCGGCGCGATCGACATGGCCCGTGGTGCGCGGGTCGCGGGCTCGCGCTTCTATTTCATGACCGGCCCCGGGGCACGGCTCGAACTCGGCCTGCTCAATGCCGGTATGGCGCTCGCGCTTGAGCACGGTTTCGTGCCGATGATCACCCCGACTCTGGTCCTGCCGGAGGTCATGAAGGGCGCCGGCTTCATCGACCGGCACGCGGACGAGGTCTATCGCCTCGAAGCCGACGACCTCTATCTCACCGGCACCTCGGAGGTCGCGCTCGCGGGCTTCCATACCGGCGAGGTCATCGACCTCAGCGCCGGCGCGAAGCGCTATGCCGGCTGGTCGACCTGTTACCGCCGCGAGGCCGGCAGCTATGGCAAGGACACCCGCGGCATCATCCGCGTGCACCAGTTCAACAAGATCGAGATGTTCGTCTACTGCGACCCGGCCGACGCCGAGGCCGAGCACGAGCGCCTGCTCGACATGGAGCGCGCCATGCTCGCCAAGATCGAGGTGCCCTATCGGATCATCGACACCGCCGCCGGCGACCTCGGCCAGAGCGCGGCCCGCAAGTTCGACAGCGAGGCGTGGTTCCCCAGCCAGGGCCGCTACCGCGAACTCACGTCCACCTCGAATTGCACGACCTTCCAGGCTCGCCGGCTCGGCACCCGGATGCGCGGCGAGAAGGGTAATGAGGTCGTCGCGACCCTCAACGGCACGCTGGCCACGACCCGCTTCCTCGTCGCGATCCTGGAGAACCACCAGCAGCCGGATGGCTCGGTCGTCGTGCCCGAGGCGCTGCGCCCGTATGTCGGCCTCGATGTCCTGACGCCGGTCGCCTGACTCGTGCGCGACGCCCATCTGGTCGCCCTCGACATCGACGGCACGACGATCACTCACGAGGGTGAGTTGCGCGAGCGCGTCCGCTTGGCCGTCCGCCGCGTCGCCGACGCGGGTCACCATGTCGTCATCGCGACCGGCCGCTCGGTGCTCGGCACACTACCGATCCTCACCGAGCTCGGTCTCGATCAGGGGTATGCCGTGTGCTCCAATGGCGCCGTCACCATCGCCTTGGACCCCGAGCACCCGAGCGGTTACGAAGTCCTGGAAGCGGTTACCTTCGACCCGGGTCCGGCGCTGGAGTTGCTGCGGGGGGCGTGGCCGGATGCCGTTGTGGCAGTGGAGGATTTGGGCGTCGGCTTCAAAGTGAGCGCGCCCTTCCCAGATCCATTGGAGGGCGTCGTCACGGTCGTGCCGTGGGAGGAACTGCTGGCCGACCCGGTCACGCGCGTGACCTTCCGCAGCCCCACCGGGACCAGCGAGGACTTCACCAAACTCGCCGAGCGGATCGGCCTGCACGGCGTGAACTATGCCGTCGGCTTCTCCGCCTGGCTCGACATCAACCCCGAGGGCGTCTCCAAGGGCAGCGCCCTCGAACTCGTCCGACGCCGCCTCGGGGTCCAGCCGATGCATACGCTCGCCGTCGGGGACCAGCGCAATGATGTCGAGATGCTGCGCTGGGCCGCCCGCGGGGTCGCGATGGGCAATGCGCCGGAGGAGGTCAAGGCGGTCGCCGACGAGGTCACCGAAGATGTGTATGCCGATGGCCTCGCCCTCGTCCTCGACTCGCTGCCCGGTCGGCGGGGTCGGGAAGTCGCGGCGCCATGAGCGCACCTCGACCCGATCTCGTCATCTCGTCCCCGGCCAACGCGCGCATCAAAGCCGTTGTGGCGCTGCGCAATCGGCGTGACCGCGATGTGTCCGGATTGACCCGCTTAGAAGGGCGCGAGGAACTGGAACTGGCCATCGCGGCCGGTGTCCGCCCGCGAACCCTGTTCCACTGCCCGCAGTTAATGGGCCCAGGCGGGTCTGGTGACGATCTGGTCGAGCAGGTCCGCGGACTCGGCGCCGAGATCATCGAATGTTCGCGCGCGGTCTTCGAGAAGGCGAGCTACCGCGAGGGCCCGGACGGCTTCCTCGCTGTCGCCCCGAGCCCGGGGCGCGGGCTGTCCGCACTCGACATACCCACCGACGGGCTCCTGCTCGTGGCCCAGGGGATCGAGAAGCCGGGCAATCTTGGCGCGATGCTGCGCACAGCCGACGCGGCCGGTGTGGCCGCGGTGATCGCCGCCGACCCGGTCACCGACTGGGGCAACCCGAACGTCGTGCGCGCGAGCAAGGGGACGGTCTTTTCGGTGCCGGTGGCGTCCGCGACGACGGCCGAGACCATCGCGTGGCTCGCCGAGCGCAAGGTCGCACTCGTCGCGACGACCCCGGACACCGACCTACTGCATAGCGACGCCGACCTGCGCGGCCCGGTCGCGATCGCGGTGGGGACCGAGAAGTACGGCCTGGATGAGGAACTCTTCGCAGCCTCGACGATTCGCGTCCGCATACCCATGGCCGGCCGCGCCGACTCCCTCAACGCCGCGACAGCGGCCGCGATCGTGCTCTTCGAAGCAGTGCGCCAGCGCGCGGTCAGACGGTGACGTCGCCCGCGGGGGTGTTGAAGGTGACCGACATCAGGCCCGGCATACCGTGGGGCGCAATAAAGTCAAAGGCGATGACCGAACTCGTGGTCTCGGCGGGCAGACCCAGCCAGTCGGTGACGCGGTCGGGGTCGCCAGCGATCTCCAGCGACTTCATCGTGACCTCGGTCGCGGCTTCGTCGGAGGGGTGCGGCGACTCGCCATCCCACTGGACGAAGAAGGGCAGCTGCGGGTCGGCCTGCAGGCCCTTGACGCCGAGCTGACGCCACTTGAACTCGCGGCCGTCGGGCATGCGGCGATTGCCGTCGACCGCCGCGCGGCCGAGCCGCTCCTCGAGATTGGACAGGTCAACGACGCGGACGACCCAGCCAAGCCAGCCGCCACCCAGTTCGCTGCGAGCACGGACGGCCTGACCGAACGGCGCCTTGTCGGCGGACGGGTGATCGAGCACCTCGACGACCTCGACATAGCGTTCATGCGCCAGCGGCAGGATGATGTTGCGCGTGCCGAACCGGGGGTGAATGCCACCCTCGACGGGCGTCACCCCGAGCTTGGCGGCCAGCCGTTCGGCGGTCGCGTGGAGGCCATCCGACTCGGCGGCATACGACACGTGATCCACTCGCATGCGTTCATCGTTCCACACGAAAAGGGGTGCTCTTGACCACACGGGCGGCGTGCAGTAGTGCGCGACGACGGGCCGCCCGACCCTTTGAACGATCAAGAGGCACCAGCGCCCGGAGTCAGCGGCCGAAACGCCGCAACCGCAGGCTGTTGGTCACGACCAGCACGCTTGAAGCGGCCATCGCGGCGCCGGCGATCATCGGGTTGAGCAGCCCGGCCATCGCCAGCGGAATCGCGGCCGCGTTATAGCCGAACGCCCACGCGAGGTTCTGCTTGATGATGCGCAGCGTCGCGCGCGAGAGCCCGATGCCCTGCCCGATGGCGCGGACGTCCTCCCGCATCAGGACCAGGTCCGCGCTCGCCGCGGCCACATCGGTGCCCGAGCCCATCGCGATGCCGAGATCGGCCTGCGCGAGCGCGGCGGCATCGTTGACACCATCACCGACCATCGCGACGACCGCGCCGTCCTCCTGCAGCCGACGGATCATCGCGAACTTCTCCTCGGGCCGCACGCCAGCGATCACACGCTCCGCCGGGATGCCCACCTGGGCGGCTACCGCATCCGCCGTCACCTGCGAGTCCCCGGTCAGGAGGTATGCCGTCAGCCCAAGCCGGTCGAGTTCGCGCAGTGCGGCGGGGGCGTCGGGGCGCAGAGCGTCGGCGACCGTGAGGGTCGCCCGCGCCATACCGTCCCACCCGAGCCAGACCGTGGTTCCGTCCCCGCGAGCCGCCAGGTCGGCGGGGACCTGCTCAAAGAGTGTGGCGCGCCCGATGACGACCTCCTGGTCCTTGATCCGGGCTCGGGCACCGTCGCCCGCAAGGGCTGCGAAGTCGGTGGCCGCGGGTATGTCGAGGGTCCGGGCCTTCGCCGCCTCGACGATGGCGTGGGCGATCGGGTGCTCGCTGCCGGCCTCGACGGCTGCGGCGGCTCGCAGGGCGGCTTCCTTCGGGAGCGAGCCGTGCGTGGTCACATCGATCAAGGTGGGGCGGCCGAGGGTGAGGGTGCCCGTCTTGTCGAGCACGATGGTGTCGATGCGCCGGGTGTCTTCGAGCACCTGCGGGCCCTTGATGAGGATGCCGAGTTGGGCGCCGCGGCCGGTGCCGACGAGGATCGCCGTCGGGGTTGCGAGGCCGAGGGCGCAGGGGCACGCGATGATCAGCACGGCGATGGCGACGCCGAGTGCCGTTGTGGCGCTGCCGGTTCCGATCCACCAGCCCACGAAGGTCAGCAGCGCGAGGCCGAGGACGACGGGGACGAAGATCGCCGAGATCCGATCGGCGAGCCGTTCAACGCCGGCCTTGCCGGTCTGGGCGTTCTCCACCAGGCGCGCGATGCCGGCCAAGGTGGTGTCGGCGCCGACACGGGTCGCGCGGACCAAGAGCCGCCCCGCGCCATTGATCGTCCCGCCAGTCACCTCATCGCCGGCATCCACCTCGACCGGCATCGACTCGCCGGTCACCAGCGCGGTGTCGATCGTGCTGCGCCCCGTGAGGACCAGACCGTCCGTCGCGACCTTTTCACCGGGACGAATGACAAAGGTCTCGCCAACAGCCAACTGCTCGACGGGGATTCGCTCCTCAACGACCCGCCCGGAGCCATCCCGTCGTTCGATCGTCACCTCCTTGGCGGCGAGGTCGAGCAAGGTCGTCAGGGCGTTCTTGCCCTCCGCCTTGGCGCGCGCCTCCAGCCAGCGGCCGATGAGCAGGAAGGTCGTGACGACCGCGGCCGTCTCGAAGTAGACATGCACTCCATGGCCGCTATGGCTCATGTCGGTCATCGCCCGTCCGGTGAGCACGGCGATCGCCGACCAGAGGTATGCGGAGAGCACCCCGATCGAGACGAGCGTGTCCATCGTCGAGGCCAGGTGGCGGGCGTTGATCGCCGCGGCGCGGTGGAAGGGCCAGGCCGCCCAGAGCACCACCGGTGTCGTGAAAGCCAGCTGGTACCAAGCATTCCCGGGCAGGTCGCCGAGGGCCGGCACCATCGCCAGCAGCACGACGGGCAGAGTTAAGGCGGCGCTGATCAAGGCTCGGCGCTTCAGCGTGTCGGCAGGCGCGACGTCGTGGTCGAGATGATTCGTGTGTTCCGGCTGACCGTGAGCGTGATGCTCCGTCGCGGCAGTCGTGTGGTGGTTCGCGTGGCGTTCGTCGGGAGCGCTCGCTCGCGGCGGTTCGATGACGCTGGCGCCATAGCCGGTCGAGCGCATGGTGGCCAGGATGTCCTCGAGACGAATCGGGTCGTGGAAACTGACCCGAGCCTTTTCGGTCGCGAGATTGACGCTCGCGTCGACGCCCTCGAGCTTGCCGAGTTTGCGCTCGATGCGCGCGGAGCAGGAGGCGCACGTCATACCCGTGATGGCCAGGTCGACCTGCTGGGTGTCCTGGGGCATGTCAGCTCCGCACGAGTCGGGCGATGGCCGCCGATGCCTCGGTGACCTTGGCCTGCGCGGCGTCATCGGACTCGCGCGCGGCGTCGACGACGCAATGGCCGATGTGGTCTTCGACGAGGCCCAGGCTGACGGCCTGCAGGGCTCGGGTGATCGCGGACACCTGCGTGAGGATGTCGATGCAATAGACGTCCTCATCGACCATCCGCGCCACGCCGCGCACCTGTCCTTCGATGCGCTTGAGGCGGCGAAGGTAGTCGTCCTTGCTGCCGCTATAGCCAGCCATGCTGCACCTCCGTGCTGTCGTTAACTCACCCAACAGCATACCCCTATGGGGTATTCCGCACCGGAGCTGGACGTTGAGTACGACGATCGGCGGTGAATGGCCCGCCGATCGTCGTACCGAATGCAGCGAGCTAGTCCAGGTGCTCGACCAGGTCGGGGGCGAGACCGATATATGTCTGCGGGGTCAGCGTGCGCAGGCGGGCGGCGACGTCCTCGGGCAGGCCCAGCCCGTCGATGAACTCCACCAGCTCGGCCTGGCCGATGCGCCGACCTCGGGTCAGTTCCTTCAATCGCTCATAGGGATTCGCCATGCCGGGCACGCCCCGCGCCGCGAGCGCGCGCATCGCCGACTGGATGGGCTCGGCGAGCACTTCCCAGTTGGCATCGAGATCGGCGGCCATCGCCTCGGGCGCGGCGTCCAAGCCGGCCAGGCCGCGGCTTGCATTGTCGAGTGCGAGCAGCGAATGTCCCACGGCTGAGCCGATATTGCGCTGCATCGAGGAGTCGGTCAGGTCGCGCTGCTGCCGGGATGTCACCAGGGTCGACGCGAGCACATCAAGAAGCGCATTGCTCACCTCGAGATTGGCCTCAGCATTCTCGAAGCGGATCGGGTTGACCTTGTGCGGCATCGTGCTCGACCCGATGGTGCCTTGCCCCCGGACCTGAGCGAAGTAGCCGAGGGAGATATAGCTCCACATATCGGTGCACAGGTTGTGCAGGATGCGATTGAAGCGGGCTAGATCGGCATACAACTCGGCCTGCCAATCGTGACTCTCGATCTGGGTGGTCAGCGGGTTCCACTGCAGCCCAAGGCTTTCGACGAAGTCATGGCTGATCGACTGCCACGCGGCGTCGGGCACGGCGGCGAGGTGGGCGCCATACGTCCCGGTGGCGCCATTGAACTTGCCGAGGAATTCGGCGGCCTCGATGCGACGCAGCTGGCGGCGCAGCCGCCACGCGAGCACGGCCAATTCCTTGCCCATGGTCGTGGGGGTTGCCGGCTGTCCATGGGTATGCGCGAGCAGCGGCACCGCGCGCAACTCCCGGGCCATGCCCTCGAGTTGCTCGACCAGCGCGCTCGCCCGGGGCAGCCAGACCTCGCGGATCGCTCCGCGCACCATCAGGGCATAGGAGAGGTTGTTGACATCCTCGGAGGTGCACCCGAAGTGGATGAGTTCGGTCAGCGGGTCATCCGCCGCGCGGCCGGGCAGGGCGGCGAAGCGCCGCTTCAAGAGGTACTCGATCGCCTTGACGTCATGTTGCGTCTCGGCCTCGATGGCGGCGAGTTCGGCGATATCGTCGCGGCCGAATTGCTCGGGGATGGCCCGCAGGGCCTCCTGCTCAGCGGACGTCAGGGAGCCCGCGCCCGGAATCACCCCGTGATCGGTGAGGAAGATCAGCCACTCGATCTCGACGCGCAGCCGCTCGCGGTTCAGGGCGGGTTCGGAGAGGTGGTCGATGAGGGGGGCCACCGCGGGCCGGTAGCGGCCGTCGAGGGCTCCCAGGGCGACGGCATCGTCGGCGAGGCTCGGCATACGCCCCATCCTGCCAGGGGTGTATGCCGGGCCGTCATCGCGCCCGAGGGGCGGCGGTCAGTCCGCTTCCGCCGGAGCCTGCACGGCGATCAGGCCGAAGAATTCGCCCTGCGGGCCGGCGACCACCGAGGCGCGCCCGACCGGCATATCCGTCGCCGGCATCATGGCCTGCCCACCGAGTTGGGTGACCAATGCGGTGGAGGCATCGACATCGTCCACGGCGAACCAGGTCAGCCAGTGCGTGGGCGCCTCGGGCGCGTCCGGCATCGCCGTGTCATCGCAGATACCTCCGACACCGTCCTCGCTGCCCGGGAGGGCGAAGGTGGCATAGCCGTCCTCGGTCTCGCCCATCATGCCGGTGTAGGTGTAGCCATAGACCTCGGCGTAGAAGCGCTTGGCCTCGGCGTACTGGCGCGTGTGGAGTTCGTTCCAGCACAGCGTGTTCGGCTCGTTGAAAATGCCGACGCCGATGTGGGACTTAGCTTCCCAGACCCCGAAAGCGCCACCGGTGGAGTCGAGTCCGACGAACATCCGACCCACATCCGCCACATCGAAGGGCGGCATCATGACCTGACCACCGGCCGCCGTGATCTTCTCCGCGACGGCATCGGTCGAGTCGGCGGCGATATAGGTCGTCCACACCGATGGCATCGGCATACCGTCGGGCTTCGGGCCGATGCCGGCTGCGGCTCGGCCGTCCTTCATTGCCATGAGGTAGCCGCCGAACTCCTCGGGCCCGTCGGCGATTTCCCAGCCGAAGAGGCGGCTGTAGAACTCGCGGGCGGCGGTGGTGTCGTCGACCTGGCAGTCAACCCAGCAGGGCGTGCCTTCGGGCCAGGCGGAATCTCGGGTGGGCATGGGCGGACCTCCGGAGGGGAAGCGGTCGGGCAACGGGTTTGGTGCCTCGGCCATCCTGCCCCTGCCCGACTCGTGCGTCGAGTGGCGGCGGTGAGTTCCCAGGGAACTCGCAGAAGGGACCCTGGGAAGCCCTGGGTCATGTTCAATGACGGGATGGGAGTTGAGGGGTTGCGACGACTCCGGACGCGCGCGGAGCTGGTGGCGGCGCTCGGCGCGGAGGACGCCTTCGCGCGCTGGGATCCGCCGGCGAATCTCGCCGCCGGCTATGCGCTCGGCGGCGCGGTGGCGTACCTGCGGCGCTCCCACTCGGGCCGCTCCACGTTGAGCATCTGGGGCGCCGACGTCGAGCCGCTGGTCGCCGAGCTTGCACGGCAGGGCGTGCTGACGGAGTTGGCGCCCGGCTGGATCTCGCTGCCGCGCAATCAAATTCACGTTCTTGACGCGTATGTCGTCACTCGCGGCGGCGGCGAGTGGGACTGGATGTGGTGCGCCAGCTCGCCGCCGATCCAACCCGAGGAGGGTCGGGTGATCGAGCTGGATGATGTGCGCGATGCCGACGAGATCGCGCGGCTGCTGTCGGAGAATCCGCGCTCCGAGGGCTACCCGGGGCAGGGGCGCTCGGACCTCTGGCTCGGCATCCGCGACGGCGATGATGCTTTGCTCGCCTGTGGGGCGATTCACCGATTGGATTCCGGCACAGCGCATCTCGCGGGTATCCACACCGCGGAGCGAGCGCGCGGCCAGGGCCTCGGCCGCGCGGTTACGGCCGCGTTGACCCGCTGGGCGGTCGAGCGCGAGGGGGTCTGCACGCTCGGGATGTATGCCGATTCCCACCCCGCCCGCGCGCTTTACCACTCCCTCGGCTACCGCACCGACAAGGAGTGGACTAGTCGGGCTTTGGTCGCGTACCGCAACCCAGCTAGCGCGTACCTCGTTCCGCGAGAGCATCTTTGACGAACGAGACGATGCCAGGGACGGCGGCCGTGAGCTCGTCATAGGTCTGATCGAAAGCGCGCTCCGAGAAGCCGTACCACGGGTCGTCGACATCGAGGGTCCGGGCTTCAACGGCCACAGGATCGAAACTGCGAATGGTGCGGATGTGGTCGGCGTCCTCGCCCGCCATGCGCTGCAGGGAGTGCAGGTGCCCACTGTCGGCCGCGAGAATCAGGTCCCGCTCGGACAGCCACGATCGCTCGATCCGGCGCGCGCGATGAGCACCCGCGCCCCAATCAGCGTGTCCATGCCGCTGCAGCGCGGCGATGGTGCGCTTGTCGGCCGGATTGCCGGACTCTTCGGCCGAGATGCCTGCCGAGTCGACCTCGACCTGATCACCGAGGCCCTCGCGATCAAAGGCCTCTCGAAGCAGGAATTCCAGCATGGGGGAGCGGCAGATATTGCCCGTGCACACGACGACAATCCGATAGGCCACGGTCTCATTCTTCACTGAATCGCCACCGCACCCGACGTGGCCCCACATGAGAGGGGCACCTTCAGGCAGGCAGCAAGCCCAAGGCAAATCGACGGCGCTGCAGTTCCGTCAGCAGATAGGGGAGGGCTGCGACGGTGCGGCCACGGTCGATCGATTGTGGATTGGGTCCGTCGAGGTGGCCACCGTCGTGGAGCAGCAGCACCGATCCAGGGACGACAGATCGGGCAATCGCGGTGCCGGCCGCGCGTGCGGTCAGGGCAGCCGGCTGCGCCTCAAGGCAGTTGGTCCAGAAGGCGGTGCGCAGACCGAGGGCGGCGGCCTCACGTCCCACGGTCGCATTGGTCCAGCCGCGAGGCGGCCGGAACAGCCCTGAGTTCGGCAGGCGCAGCGCCGTGGCTGAGTCCTCCCAGGCGCCCAGCTCCGCGCGGACTGCCTGGTCGGGGAGTGTGTCGAGCCACAGATGGTTCTGTGTGTGGTTGGCGATTCGATGACCGCGGGCTGCGACGGTATACGCCAGCTCGGGGTATGCCTGCAGATTGCGGCCGATCATGAAGAAGGTCGCGGGCACCTCGAAGCGGGCGAGGATATCCAGGACCGTGGGGGTGTAGTCGGGGTCGGGGCCGTCGTCGAAGGTCAAGAAAGCCATCCGGCGATGTGTCGCAACGCGGCCGATGGCGTCCGGTTGGATGGCGAGCCGCCACGCGAGAGAGGAGGTATGAGGGCTGGCCGCCGCTGGCGGGCCAGCGACGCTGACGCCGATCCCGGCCAGCAAGCACGCGCCGGCCCCGACGAGCGACTGACGCCTCCCGATGATCACCTAAAGCCCCCTGCATACTCGGTATGTTGTCCAGAGCGTAAATCGTCGGGTTACCGCTGTCCAGTGGTCTGCGGGGGCAGCACCGATGACTCGGCGAAGGCGTCGTGGCCGTCCTCACGATGGCTGACCATCACCAGCGTGCGCCCCTGGGAAGCGGACACGAGATCGCCGATGACCGCGCGCGCCGTCGGGGCGTCGAGGTGCGCGACGGGCTCGTCGAGCAGGATGATCGGGCGCTGCGAGAGGATGGCGCGCGCGAGCGCGATGCGGGCCCGCTCACCGCCCGAGACGCCGCGCCCGCCGGTCCCTAGGCGCGTGTCCAGCCCGTCCACGAGGCCGTCCAGCCAGGGGCGCAGGCCGGCGCGGTGCAGTGCCTCGATGAGACTGTCGTCGTCACTGCCCGGTGCCGCGAATCGCAGGTTCTCGCGCAGGGTGGAAGCGAACAGGTGCGGGCTGTCGTCGACGATGGCGATCCGTCCGCGCGAGCCGTCGAGTGGTTCGGCGAGGGCGTCGGCACCGGCCACGGCATACCTCCCCGACGCCGGGTCGAGGTGGCGGGCGAGGACGGCGAGCAGGGTCGACTTCCCGCTGCCATTGGGGCCACTGAGCGACAGGTGGGTGCCCGCCGGGAGGTCCAGGTCGAGCTCGCGCAGCGCGAGCGGGCGATCGTCGGACCAGCGCGCGCTGACGGCGCGCAGCGCGATGTCGGGCGCGCCGTTGTGGGCCGGTTCCTGTTGATCAGGGGTATGCCGGGTGGCCGCGACGGCCGGTTCCTGCGCCAGGACGGCCCCCAGGCGCTGCGCGCTCCCGCGGGCCCGGGCGAGTGCGCGCGCGGCCTCGGCGAGAGGAGTGAGAGCGTCGGCAGTCGCCACGGGAGTGAGCACGAGAAGTGCTGCGACGGCCGGGGTATGCCGTGCCTCCCCCACGAGTGTCTGCGCGACAAACAACGTGGTCGCCCCGACGGCCAGCAGGATGCTGCCGGCCGCCACGGCTCGGCCTCGCGCCTGGCGCAGCAGGGCGGCGCGCCAATTCGACTGTGCCGCATCGAGATCCGCGAGCACTGCGGGACCTGCGCCAATGGCGGCGATCTCGCCCGCCTGCGAGGTGAGCAGGTCCGCGACGCGATTGACCTCGGCGCGCGCGGCGGTGAGCGACGGCATACCCGCCGACTCCAAGCGCAGGGCGAGCGCGCTGATGGCGGCCACCGCGAACCCCAGCAGGGCGATGGCCGCCCCGACGCGCGCATCGAACGCCGTGATGATGGCGCTCGTCAGCCCCCACGCCACGAGCGCCGAGATGCCCGGCACGGTGACGCGGATCTGCGCGCCGATGATGTCGTCGAGGTCGTCGACGACGCCTGTGAGCAGGTCGGCGCGGCCGCGCGAGCCGAGGCGTGCGGGTGTGAGAGGGATCAGCGCGTCATACGTCCGGACCCGTTGTTGCGCAAGGTCGTTCAGGGCGGCGTCGTGCGTGAGCAGTCGCTCGACATAGCGCAGCACCGGGCGGGCCATGCCGAAGGCGCGCACGCCGACGATGGCCATCAAGAGGGTGAGGATGATCGGCATCTCGCTGGCGCGAACGATGAGCCAGCCGGAGGTCGCGGTGAGCGCGATTCCGCTCGCGAGGGCGAGGCCCCCCACGAGCCCGGCGCGCACCAAGGCCGGTGTCACGCGGACGGTCCGCAGGTCGGGTCCGGTCGTCATCGTGGCCCCGCCGATCGCGTCGTATGCCGTGCTGCGCCAGCGATTTCCGGTGCGCTCAGGTCAATGTGCTGGTCGGCTAACGCCACCAGCTCCGGCCGGTGCGTGACGGCGATGACGCAGCGGCGGGTGGCGAGGTCGACGATCGCGCTGTGGGCGAGTTCGGCACTCTCGGCGTCGAGGTGGGCCGTCGGTTCATCGAGCAGGATGACCGATTCGGGAGCGAGCAGGCCTCGCGCGAGGCCGATTCGGGCTCGCTGCCCCGCGGAAAGTCCGAAGCCGTCGTCACCGATCCGCGTGGCCAGTCCGTCCGGCAGCGCGGCGACGAAACCGTCCAGGCCGACCGCGCGCAGCGCTGCCCACTGGGCGGCAGGTTCTGCGTCATTGCCGAGTGCCAGGAGGCGGCCGAGAGTGCCGGTGGGCAGGAAGGGCCGCTGCGTCACGAGGTGGCACGCGGGGGCGAGAACAGTCCCGGCATCGGGCGCGCGCAGGCCGGCGATGATTTCCAGGAGTGTCGTCTTTCCGACGCCAGATGGTCCCGTGAGCGCTGTGAGGCCTGCGTCCGACGCAAGCGAAACACCCTGGAGGACAGCACCTTCGGCTCCGGGATAGCAGTAGGTCACGTCCGACATCCGAACCGTGAAGGACTGGCTGCCTCCTGGGGAGTTGGTCGCGGACGCGGCATCGATGGCATCGGCAATCTGATCGAACGCCAGCACACCATCGGCAGCGCTGTGAAACTCCTGACCCACCCGGCGCACCGGCCAATAGGCCTCGGGCGCAAGGAGGATCGCGAGCATAGCGGTGTCGAGTGGCATGGTGCCGTGGGCCAGTCGGACACCGCAGAGCACGGCCACGATGGCCACCGAGATGGTCGCGAGCAATTCCAGCGCGCCCGTGGACAGGAAGGCCAGGCGCAAGGTGCCCATCGTCGCGGCTCGATTGCGCTCGTTGACATCGGCGATGACCGGCAGTTGCTTGCGCGCCCGCCCGTAGTTCACCAGCGTTGGCAGGCCGCGCACGACGTCGAGGAAGTGGCCGGAGAGGTCCGCCAGTGCCCGCCAGCGTTTCTGCGTCTGCTCTGCTGTCGTGCGCCCGATGAGAGCGGCGAAAAGTGGCAGCAACGGCAGGGTGAGGATGACGACCAGCGCGCTCGGCCAGTCCACGAATATCAGGGCGGCGACAGCTGCGGCGGGCACGACGGCCGCGGCGATGAGGGCAGGGAGGTAGCGGGCGACATACGGCTCGATGCTCGTCGCACCCGCCGTGGCGAGCGTCAGTCGCGTTGCGCTGGAGTCACTTCCGGTATGCGGTGCGCCGGCCCACGCGGCGAGCAACCGCCGGCGAAGGGCAGTGGAGACGGCGGCACCGGCGCGCGCCGCGACATACTCCGTGACCGCCGCGAGCAGCGCTCGGACCACGAAGATCGCGGCGAGCCAGGCCAGGGGAGCGCGCAGGCCCGTCCCGCGCGCAATCGCGACCACGACGCCGGTGAGGGCGAACGCGGTCGCGATCGTTGCGGCTCCGCTTGCCGCGCCGGCCGTCCCCAAGGCCAACAGGGGGCCACGGGCCTCGGGGACAGTCCGGATGATTCGCGGATCGAAGGGCTTCACGCCGTCTTGCTCACCCGTCAGCGGGTGCCGACGGGGACGTGGCCCGGATCCTGGGCTGCGGGAAGGTGTTCCACGCGGATGCGCTTGCGGAACACCCAGTAGGTCCAGGCCTGGTAGGCCAGGACGATGGGGGTGAAGACCAGGGCCGCGATGGTCATGATCTTCAGCGTGTAGTCCGTGCTCGACGCATTGTGGATCGTCAGGCTGAAGGCGTCATCGGTCGAACTCGGCATGACATTCGGGTAGAGCAGGAAGAAGTAGGTCGCCACGGCCGCGCCGATGGTGACGGCGGTGCCGGCGAACGCCTGCCCTTCGTTGCTCTTGGTGTTGGCCCAGATCGAGAACAGCAGGGCGACGGCGGCGATCGCGGTGGTGAGCCAGCTCCATACGGAGCCCTTGCTGATGCCGAGGACGAGCAGGAGGATGACGGCGAGGCCGGCGGCGACCAGTCCGGTCTTGGTTGCCAGCGCGCGCGCATCGGCTCGGATCGGGCCGTCGGTCTTCAGCGCCACGAAGTATGCGCCGTGGGTCAAGAAGAGCGCGACGAAGACCAGTCCACCGAGCAACCCGATTGGGTTGAGCAGGGTGACGAGGTTGCCGGTGTATTCCATGTTCTGATCGATCGGCACGCCGCGGACGATATTGGTCAGGGCGACGCCCCATAGCAGTGCCGGCAGGAACGAGCCGATGATGATTGCCTTGTCCCAGTTGGCTTTCCACGCCGCATTGTCACGCTTGCCGCGATAGTCGAAGCCCATATTGCGGACGATGAGCGCGACGAGGATGAGCAGCAGCGGGAGGTAGAAACCGCTGAAGAGCGTGGCGTACCAGTGCGGGAAGGCCGCGAAGGTGGCGCCACCGGCGGTGAGCACCCACACCTCGTTGCCGTCCCAGACGGGGCCGATGGTGTTGAGGAGCACGCGGCGGCGCTTCTCGGTGTCGTCGGCGTCGCGGCCTTTCCCGAGGATCGGGAAGAGCATGCCGACACCGAAGTCGAAGCCCTCCAGGACGAAGTAGCCGGTCCACAGCACGGCGATGAGGAGGAACCAGATCACTGCGAGGTCCATGTCTGAATCTCCTTATCTCAGTAGGCGAACTGCAGTTCGGTGTCGTCGGTCATCTGATCCGGCGACTTGGGCTGCTCGAAGGGGTCAGCGCCCTTCTTGATGTAGTCGGTGTAGAGCTTGATCTCCACGACCGCGAGGGCGGCATACAGCAGCGTGTAGACGATCATCGAGATCCAGACCTCGGCCGAGCTGACGCTCGGGGAGACGCCGGTCGCGGTGGTCATCAGGCCGTTGACGAGCCACGGTTGGCGGCCCATCTCGGTGAAGATCCAGCCGAAGCTGTTGGCGAAGACCGGGGCGAGGGGGGCGCCGAAGATCACGAGGCTCCACCACTTGCCGCGTGGGGTGCCGCCCTTGCGGGTCGACCACAGCACCGCGGCTGCGGCCGCCATCGTCACGAAGCCGAGGCCCATCATGAAGCGGAAGGACCAGTAGGTGACGGGGATGTATGGCGTGTAGGTCGCGTCCTTGACGAGGGCGCTGGAGTCGGAGCCGTATTTGGCGATCAGTTGCTCGCGCAGCGGGTTGATGCCCTCGACGGGCTTGTCCAGGCTGCCGGTGGCCATGAAGCCGAGGACACACGGGACCTTGATGGAGAACTTCTCCTTCGTGCCATCGGGGGTGCCGATGGTGAATACGGAGAACGGGGCGCAGGTGTCGCTGGTCTCATAAAGTGCCTCTGCGGCAGCCATTTTCATCGGCTGCACTTCGGTCATGATCTTGCCCTGGAGGTCACCGGAGAAGATCACGCCGAGGCTGGCGATCAGGGTCACGATGGCGCCAACGCGGGCCGAGCGACGATAGAGGGAGTTGTCGGCGGCTGGCCGGCTGCGACGCATCAGCCAGACGGAGACTCCCATGACCATGGCGCCGCCGACCATGTATGCCGAGGTGATGACGTGCGGGAAGGTCACGAGCTGGACCTTGTTGGTGAGCACGGCGAGGAAGTCGGTCATCTCGGCGCGGCCGGTGGTCGGGTTGTACTTGTAGCCAACCGGGTTCTGCATGAACGAGTTTGCCGCGAGGATGAAGTATGCGGACAGCACCGTGCCGATGTGCACGGCGAGCATCGTCAGCGCGTGGAGCTTCTCCGGCAGCTTGCCCCAGCCGAAGATCCAGAGGCCGAGGAAGGTGGATTCGAGGAAGAAGGCGAGTAGGGCCTCGAAGGCCAGCGGCGCGCCGAAGATGTCCCCGACGAAGCGGCTGTAGTCGGACCAGTTCATGCCGAACTGGAACTCCTGCACGATGCCGGTCACGAGGCCGAGCGCGAAGTTGATCGTGAAGAGCTTGCCGAAGAACTTCGTCAGGCGCAGGTAGTCAGGGTTGTGTGTGCGGACCCACTGGATGTGGAAGTAGGCCACGATCGCACTCATCCCGATGGTGATCGGGACGAAAAGGAAGTGGTAGACGGTCGTGATGGCGAACTGCCACCGGGCGAGGTCTAGGGCGTCCATCGCGTGAGCTCCGAGAGAAGGCAAATTCCGGGTATGACGAATCGACCCTAAGAAGGCCTTTTGATCGCCGCATGTGAGGCGAACCTTCGTGAGGCGGACCTTCGTGACCGATCAGACAGGCGGGGTTACTCCACGGGGCTTGACGGGGGGCGGCTAGTCGGCCCGAGATACGCCCACAGGTATGCCATTGAGGATCGCATTCCCGGTGATTGCCTCGGTGCGCTGCGGGTCGCTGAGTTCGTTAAACGACACTCCCGCAAGGGTTTTCGCGTGTTCAAGCCGTATGCCGTCCGCCCTCGCGTGGCCATATCCGTGCGGTAGACAGACCACTCCCGGCATGACGTCGTCGGTCAGGTGGCAGTCGATGCTGACCTTGCCCGCGGCGGATGTGATGTCGACAACATCTCCATCGCGGATGTCCCGCTCGGCCGCGTCGGTGGGGTGGATGAGCAGGCGGTGGCGGGGTTTGCCGCTGGTCAGGCGCGGGACATTGTGCAGCCAGGAATTGTTGTCGCGCTGGGCGCGCCGGCCGATGAGGAGCAGCTCATCACCCACGCCGTTGTGCGCGGTCGCCCCGGCTGCATCCAGGGCCGCGATCGCTTGGGTGATGAGGGGCTGACCGAGGTGGACGAGTTTGTCCTCGGTGTAAAGGCGCTGGGGGAGGCGGGGTTCGAGCGGTCCGAGGTCCGCTCCGCCCGGGGTCTGCGCCAACTTCTTCACCGACAGGCCGGTGCCCAAAGCCTTGAGGAGCAGGTCGACCTGCTGCTTGGGCGTGCTGCGGAATCTCGCTTGTGCCTCAACAGTTTTGGGCAGGTCCTTGACGGCTGTCGCGGCCGTGTTGGCCAGGCCGGTCAGCCCTTCGGCGTCGGCAAGAGCCTTCTTCTCGCGCAGGGTCACGATCCGCAGCGCCAGTTCCTTGGCGATCTCCCAGTCGTGGCGGGCTTCCTCCGGCTTGTCGAAAAGCGCGCTGGACCAACGGGCGGTGTTGCGCACCGCGAGCAGGTGGAAGACGAGGTCGTAGTGGTCGCGCTCGAGGGGACCGGTCGGCGGGAGGATGACATCGGCATACCGGCTGGTCTCGGTGATGTAGAAGTCGATGGCGACCATGAAATCGAGCCCGGCCAGCGCGTCGCCGAGGTCATCGCCGGCGGGGGTCGAGGAGACCGGATTGCCGGCGAGACAGACGAGCCCCTTGATCTGGCCGTCCCCGGGTGTTGAGATCTCTTCCGCAAGAACGGAAACGGGAAGTTCGCCGCCGAACTCGGGCAGGCCGCGGACGCGGGAGGACCAGGCGCCGAGGTGTCCGGCGCCGAGCATCCGCTTGCCGATCAGGTCGATCGCCGGGGTGGTGAACATCGTGCCACCGGGGCGGTCGAGATTGCCGGTGAGGGCGTTGATGCACTGCACCGCCCACTGGCAAATGGCGCCATGCTCCTGCGTGGAGACGCCCATCCGTCCGTGCACGGCGGCGCTCTCGGCGCTCGCGATCTGGCGAGCGAGGGCGATGATCTCGGCGGCCGGCATACCGCTCATGGGCTCGGCGCGATCGGGGGTGAACGGGGCGACGGCGGCGGCGACCTCGGCGAGGCCACGGACATACTCGGCGGGCTTGGTCAGGCCCTCGGTGGTGAGGACGTGGAGGATCGCGAGGAGGACATAAGCATCGGTGCCGGGACGGATGAAGTGGTGCGCGTCGGCGACCTTGGCCGTCTCGGTGCGCCGCGGGTCGAGGACCACGAGCCGGCCGCCGCGGGCCTTGAGTTCGCGCAAGCGGCCGGGGAAGCCGGGGACGGTCATCATCGAGCCATTGCTAGCCATCGGGTTGTTGCCGATGAGGACGAGCAGTTGGGTGCGGTCGATGTCCGGGACGGGCAGCAGGAATTGGTGGCCATAGAGCAGCATCGCGTTCAGGTGATGCGGGAGCTGATCGACGCTGGTGGCGCTGAAAGTGTTGCGCGACTTGATGGTTCGCACGAGGTTCACGCCGTGGGTGAGCGCCCCGAGGCTGTGGACATTCGGATTTCCGAGGTATGCCGCGACCGCGTCCGCCCCGTGCTCCGCCTGGATCGCGACGATGCGCTCGGCGACGAGATCGAAGGCCTCATCCCAGCCGATCGGCTCCCAGGTCGCGTCCGCGCCGGGCGCGCCGACCCGGCGGACGGGGGTGCGCAGGCGATCGGGATCGGTGTGAAGGTCTTGGAGCGCAATGGCTTTGGGGCAGATGTGGCCGCGCGAGAGCGGGTCCTCCTTGTGGCCGCGGATGCTTACCACGGTCGGCCCGTCAACCTTGACCTCCAGCCCGCAACTCGCCTCGCATAGGACACAGGTGATGTAGCGGGTCTCTTCGGCCATGCCTGACAGTCTTCCACCTGGACCGGTGCCTCGCCCGCGGCCCGAGCTTGTGGTGAGCGGCCGCCCGCCCGCCGCGCCAATCACCGTCCCACCGGCGCGGGCCGTGGGGGGCTGTCGGTGCCCTCCGATAGCCTGGGCAGGGCATCGCCTCGACGTCATCGTTGTGACGCGAATAGTGTTGATGCGCAAAGATATTCGAGCAATAGAGGCTTGTTTTCCGAGTGCTTTTCCGGTAGTGTGGTGAGTCACGACTGGGGGTGTCAGCGGCGATGATGACGGCAGTGTCAGAGCATATGGTCGAGGGGTTACGCGGCCTCGCGGAGCAGGTGTATGCCGTGTCCGCCGAGCCCTCCACGGCGCGTGATCGTGCCGGCTGGGTGCAGTTGGTCGCCGAACTTCAAGGTTTGCTCAACACTCTGACCGGAGCTCAGGATCAGGCGATCGTTCGCGCCGTGGCCATCGATCAGGACTGGGACCAGGACGGCGTCATCGTCGAGACGCATCGGGCGCTCGGGCACATCAGCCTCGACGGTCCCGACCTCGTTGCTGCTCGACTGCGGATCCCCCATACGCTGGTGCAGAGTCGAGTCGAGACAGCGGTTCGGGTGGCGGCGGGTCGGCAGCCGCGGTATGCCGAGGACTCGCTCTCACCCACGGCGGCGCCGGATGCCGGGCCGGGTCAGCCGACGGGTCTGGGTGCGGTCGCGACGGCGATGCGCGAGGGACGTCTGGATGGTTATCGCGCCAAAGTTCTCGCCGAGGAGTTGGCCGATGCGCCCGCGGAAGCCGCCGCTCTCGTGATAGCTCGCCTTGGGGATCGACTCGATCGCTGCACCGGATCGCAACTGCGGGGGCACACGCGCAAACTGCTGGCCCAGATCGACCAGAGTGCCTTGAAGCAGCGCATCGAGCGAGCGCGCGCCGACATCCGCCTCCAACGGCGGGTCTCAGATCCGGGCGTCGATAGCTGGTCCGCCTTGCTGCCGGCCGAGTCCGCACTGCCCGCCTGGGCTGCTGTCGACCAACTCGCTCTTGAGTATGTTCAAGCGGGCAAGTACCCCACGATGGCCGTGGCCCGCGCCCACGCGATGATGGACCTGATCACGGGCAATGCGACGGTTGAGGTTCAGGTGCACCTCACGGTCCCCGCCGATGCCCTCCCGACCGATGGCGAGATGCCCGTACCGCCGCCCGCTGATCCTGGGCCCGACTGTCCAGGTGCAGGTTCTGATCTTGCGGCCGGTTGCGGAGTTGACCGGGCAGCGAGCGCCCCGGTTGCAGCGGCGTGGGCGAGCGCGGAGGCCGGGCTGGTTGAGGCGACGCCGATCGGGAAGACCGAGACGGTCTTGTTGGATCGCGAATGGTTGCGAACGAGCGCTCTGGTCACGCGGCACATCCAGCCGTGCGATCCAGACACCGGAGCCCTCCGATTCCACGGCGACAACCTGGCGGAGGGAGACGCCACGGCCCGCTATCGGCCCGGCGAGCGGCTCATCGCCCACGTCAAAGCCCGCGACGGGCGATGTCGATTCCCCGGCTGCACCATCAACGCGCGATTTTGCGACGTCGACCACGTCCGCGCCTGGCCCGACGGCGCGACCGGGCCGGACAACCTCATGTGCCTATGCCGTCGGCACCACCGGATCAAGCAGTCACCCGGGTGGCAGGTGCGGCTCGATACGGGAGCAGTTGCGCGATGGCGCGATCCCACGGGGGTCGAGCACACGACATACCCTCTGGATCGGCTCACCGCGGCCCGCGTCGCGTTCGACAAGCCTTGCCCGCCAACGGCATTCACGCAGCCGACGCCTCGTTGCCAGCCTATGACCATGCTCGAGTACTCCCTCGAACACCAACTCGCCCACCACGAGGCCATGCAGGAGGACTTGGTCCGCCATGCTCGCGCTCTCTCGCTGGACGTCCGACCCAAGGACACGGTCTTGGAGCGGTCCGACCCTCGAACGCCCTCGGCGATACGGGCGCTCTCGGGCCTGCGCGTGCTCCGCGTCACCCTCGCCGAACTCGACGATCTCGACGTGGGCGGGTGCCTACGTGACGAGCCGCCCTTCTGATGTCGCACCCAGGAAGTCGGCGACCATGTCGATATAGGCCTGGCGGTCCTGGAAGTAGCCGCCGCAGTGATCGGCGCCGGGGAAGATGTGGAGGGTCGGCTTGGGCTCCCCGGCAGCGGCATATAGCCGCTGCGCGTGCTCCACGGGTATGACGCGGTCCTGGTCGCCGTGCATCAGCAGCACCGGCCGCGGGGCGAGGTCGGCGAAGCGATCGATGGGGGAGACCTCGCCGAAGGCATAGCCATAGCGCCACTGGGTCGCGCGATCGGTCAGCCAGAGCAGCGGCACCGGCGGGAGTCGCAGTTTGCCGATGGCATTGCGGATGACGCCATGCAGATCGGCGAAGGGCGAGTCCAGGACGAATGCCGCCACGCGCGAGTCACCCGACCCGACCAGGATGCTCACCGCGGCGCCCATCGAGAAGCCCACGAGGACGAGCGCCGCGTCCGGGCGGCGAGCGACGGCATACTCAATCGCCGCCCGCAGGTCGGCTTGCTCGTAGTGCGCCAATGACTGCGGCCCATCCTGGGAGTCCCCATTGCCGCGAAAGTCAAAGAGCAGCACAGTATTTCCCGCGCGCCACAGCCCCGGCCCAATGCCCAGCATGTCGGACTTGTTGCCGCGGTGCCCGTGGCTGACGATGACGACGCGCTCGCTGTCGGGCCGGTCCAGCCACCACCCGGCAAGCTGAGTCCCATCGTCGGCAGTGAAGCTGACATCTTCGGACGACGCACCGACCTCGAACGGGCTGAACCGGTAGTCCGGCCACGGCCGTTGCGGTCCACTGATCTGCCGCGCACCCGCGAGGACCCCCGCCACCAGCCCCGCGCCAGCAGCCGCGACGAAGCCAACCGCGCCCGCGGCGCCCTTGCGACCCACCCGGGTCAGCCCTCGTAGCCCGTCGGGTTCGCCGACTGCCAGCGCCAGGTGTCGGCGCACATATCGTCGATCGTTTTGCATGTCTGCCAACCCAATTCGGCGTTCGCCTTCGCCGGGTCCGCCCACGACTGCGGCTGGTCGCCGGCGCGGCGCGGGCCCACGTCATACGGCAGTTCGCGCCCGACGGCGCGTTCGAAAGCGTGCAGCATCTCCATGACGGAAGTCCCCTGCCCGGTGCCGAGATTCCAGATCGAGACCGGCTCCTGCGTGCTGGCGAGTTTGTTGAGCGCGGCGACGTGACCGGCGGCGAGGTCTTCGACGTGGATGTAGTCGCGCTCGCAGGTGCCGTCGGCCGTGGGGTAGTCGTCGCCGAAGACTGTCAGCTTGTCGCGGCGTCCGACCGCGACCTGGGCGATGAAAGGCATCAGATTGTTGGGGATGCCCTGCGGGTCCTCGCCGATGGTGCCGGAGGCATGCGCGCCGACCGGATTGAAGTAGCGGAGCAAGGCCACTCGCATCTGCGGATCAGCCGCCGCCACATCGGACAGCACGTGCTCGATCATCACTTTGGTGCGGCCATAGGGCGAACTCGACTGCAGCGGAGCGTAATCCTCGCGATAGGGCAACGGAGCGTGCTCGCCATAGACCGTCGCGGACGACGAGAAGACCAACAAGTTCACGCCGTGCCGACGCATGGCGCGCACGAGCGAGAAGGTGGAGTCGAGGTTGTTCTCGTAATACTCCAGCGGGATCTGAGCGCTCTCCCCGACGGCCTTCAGTCCGGCGAAGTGGATGACCGCATCGAAGGCCTCGTCGGCGAACAGCCGCTCAGTCTTGTCTCGGTCGGTCAGGTCGAAGGCGTGCACCGGCAGATGGCGCCCGGTCAGCGCCTCCAGCCGCCCGATCACCGCCGGCTTGCTGTTGGCGAATGAATCGACGATGACCACGTCATGACCGGCTGCAACCAGCTGAACGACGGTATGGGAGCCGATATAGCCGGCGCCGCCGGAGACGAGAACACGCATGGCTCAACCGTATGCGACCCCAGCGGCGCCGTGCGCCGACTGCGAGCCCGCCCTACAGTTGCGGCGTGGGGATCAGGGTGCAGCCGGGCCGTATGCCAGCCGCGAACGCCTTCCTCGTGCTGGCCCTGACCGCCACAGGAATCAGCAGCACCTACATCGCCCGCACGGCGGCGCCCAACCCGCCAGCCGCGCGCTTCTTCACCACCGACCCGGCCTGGAGCGTGCATACCCCCGGCAGCGGCACGCCGGACTGGGTCGCGTCCGCCGTCCGCGCCCCGGGGTTGGAGTTCGTCGGAAGCCTGCCCCCGGTCATGGCGAACGCGGTCCGCGAGGTGGCGGCACGGCATACCGACTCCGCGGTGTGGACAAGCGTCACCACCTTGCGGCACCGGGACGGCCAGCACTACAACATTCCGGAAGTCTTCGTCGCCAGCAGCGAGGGCATCGTGCAGCCGATCGCCCCGAGCACTCTCCCGCTGCCCCTGCTGTACCAGCCCGCGATCCAGGTCCTTCCAGCCCGAATCGCCATGGGAGAGAAGTGGTCCCAACTCGGGCGCTCGTCATACGCCGGCATCGAGATCACCAGCTACACCGCTGAAAGCGAGATCACCAAGGTTGGCAACGACGGGTGTGTCGAAGTCCGCTCCCGCACTACGTTGACTCCCACCGACGACGGCTCCGATCTCGGCGCCACGCCTTTGGACGACACCAACACGACGACCTACTGCCCCGGTGAGTGGTCGGTCCGCACAACCGGCGGGTCCGGCGATCAGCAGACCGTCGACGCCGCCGATGCTGTGGCAACGATGGCGGACTTCGCTGCGCCGCAAGCGAATACGGGATCGGACCTGGCCGTCGGCACCGACACGCTCTTCACTCGGCCCACCCCCGGTGCGGCGAGCACCGACCCGCTCGTCATGCCATCGGCCAATGTCGTCCTCGATGCCGAGGGCGCCAGCCAGGTCATGTCCGCCGTGGTCGCGGACGGACCGCTGGCCTTCCCCGTTTGGCGGGTGCCCGCCGCCGCGCCCTTCATCGCCGCCCCGATCCAGGCCGGGAAGTTCGCCGTGCTCGCCGACAGCGCCGGCGTTGTGACCGGGGTCGAGCCGGCGACCGGGTTCGTCCATTGGCAGGTGCGGCTCGACAAGACAATTCGCAAGCTCGCCACCGAGCCGGAGGGCCGCCTTGTGGGAGTTCTCGACGCTCTCGGCCGCATCACCGTGCTTGACGTAGAGACCGGCACTCGCGTAGCGCAGGTCCAGGGTGCCGCGAATGATCGTGGCCTAGCCATGCCGGATGGTGGGTTGGTCGTCTCCGGTGGCGAGGGCGGCCTGCGGGGCGTGCGCATCGCGGCGTCCTCGGCCGCGGATTCCGTCACCTTCACGACGGGGGAGGCGTTGCTCGCCGGGCCGGTCGTCACGAACGGCCGTCTCGTCGTGGCGACGGATCGCGGGGAAGTGGTTGCCTCCTCTCTGGCGGGCGATGAGCTGGCCCGCCGGTATGTCGGCTTCACCGCGGTCGATGCGCTGACCGCTGGTGACGGCGTCGTCGCCATCGCTGCGCGCGGACGCATCACGGTGCTGGACGATGCCCTGAATATCACTGGGCAGCAGGGCGGTTCAGCGGATGCCCTGACGGTCGGGACCAGCGCGGACGGCAAGCCTGTGGTGACGGCCACAGCGGCCGACGGGACCTTGCGGGTGTTCGGTCGCGATGGGCAGCTTGTATGGCGTGGCCACGCCACCGTGCAGACCCCAACCGGTCCGTCCGTCCTCAAGGCCGCGGCGCAGACGGTCGACGGCGTCACGTATGTCTCCTCCGCCACTGGCGTCGAGCGCTTCGCTGGGGACTCCCGATGACGGAACATCCCCTCGAGTCGCATCCCCTCGAGTCACATCCCCTGGAGTCATTGCCCCCGTCGGATGCCGAGCGTGGCGCGCAGCCCACCCGCGGTGACGTAATCCGGTCGAGCCCAAGCCTCAGATCAGCGCTCACCCCCGAGCCGGGTGCCTCCATCGTCCTGCCTCGGCGCCCACCCCGTGTGGGTCAGCTCATTGGCCGGGACTTCCTTCGGGCCTTCATCGCAAACCCGGTGCGCGAGAATGCTATCCGCGCCCGAGGTGGTGGCGCCTCGGGAGTCATGGTCGTCTCGCTCGGACTCGTCGCGTTCGGGGTTGCTGCACTCGGTGTGCTCCTCGCCGCGCGTCTGGCAGCCCTCCCGATTGGCCCGGGCTCGGCGACGCTCGGCAGCGCCACGGCGCCGGGGCGACCGGTCGGCATACCCGTCTTCGCTTATCCCGCCCTGATGTGCCTGCTGCTGTTCGCGGTGGCGATCGGCATCTTCGGGGCAACCTTCGCCAAGCGCACACTCGCCACCCTCGCCGTCGTGATGCTGCTCGTGCCGACCGTGCTCCTTGCGGGGACGGCCTGGCAGTTCCGAAGCAGCGCCTGGAGTGGCTATCTCGCTTTGCCGACCGTCGCCCTCATCGCCCCGGCCGTCGTGGCCATGCGTCGCCGCCAGGCATCAGCGGACCTGGTCATCGTCGTCGCCGCCATCCTGGCCAGCCTGGCCGTTGGCGCCACGGCGATCACGCAGATCATCGCCTACACCGCCGCTGGCACCTCCGGAGGGCTGCCGCTCTTCGGCGCGGGCCTGGAACAGGTCGTCACGATGCTCGGGGTCCTCGTGGCGCCGATGGCGATCCTCGCGGGCGGCGGGGCCGTGTCTTTCGCTCGGACGGCGACGGGCTTCGTTGGCCGGTCGATCGAGCGGACGGCGCGCGGCCGAAGCGCGCCGCTCGTGGTCATCGCCACCCTCCTCCTCGTTCTGGCCGTCGCGATGACCGTCATGGATGTGGCGGGCGCTCGCAGCCCCGGTCGATGGCTGGTGCGTCTCGCCGTGACTGCCGCTGTGATGGTGCTGGGCATCGCATGGTGGCGCTGGGCTGCCAGAGGCGTCCCGGCGACCGCCGATGCCGTCGAAAGCGGTGCCTCGACCGGTGCGCCGACCGTCGCTATCGTCCTTGCCGCGTTCACCGCGCCCCTGACCCTCGGCCTGGTCGCCGCAAGCGTGCTCAGCGCCGTGGGCGGCGGCACCGGCCTCGTCGGCCCCGTCACCAGGCTCGCCGACGCGATGGGGCATGCGTGGACCGGCACGACATACGCCCTGCTCGTCGGGGCACTCTTCCTCGCCGCCGCCGCGTATGTCGCCCGCTCCCGCCCCAGCCTCGCGGCTGCCTGGCTGGGGCTGGCCGGCCTCGTTCTCATCGCCCTCGTGGGCTGGAATCAGCTCTTCCCCGGCCCCGAGTGGGGTGGCTTCACGATCACCGACATCGCCCGGGCGGGGTCCGTGCTCCTCCTCGCGGGCGCGGTGTGGTTGCTCGTGCGGCTGCGGTCATTGCCGCTGCTGCTCGCGGCGTTCGACGTTCGGGAAGCCTTCGCGATCAGCGGCGTGCTCGTGTTGATCTTGCAGGGCTCGTTCGCGGCCGATCCGTTCGGTGCGCTCTTCGGCTTCGCCGGGATCGGGTTGGTCTTCTTCGGTGTGGTCTGGGGCTTCCTGACCTCCGGCGCGCACTCCTCCGTCACCGGCCTCCCCGGCCTCGGGCGCACGGCGGTGTTGTTGTCGTATGCCGTGCTCAGCACCACCCTGCTCGCCTGGGGGCTCGCAACCGGCCCGGACGCGCACGCCACGATGAGTGGCGCCTTCGGTCAGGTCGGCAGCAATCTCCTGGGCAGCACCGTGCTGCTCGCGCTCATTGCCGCGTGGCTGCCAGGTCAGTCGACGCCGATTCACTCCCGGGCAGCCTGACGCGCTCGGTAGGCCGCGACGGCATTGCGATTGCTGCAGGCGGTGGAGCAGTAAATCCGCGAGCGATTGCGCGACAGGTCGAGCACCACGCCCTCGCACGTTTCATCCGCGCACACCGCAAGCCGGCTGAGCTCGTCCGCGCGGATGAGGTCGATCATCGCCATCGCCGTCTCCACGAGGATCCGATCGGCCCACGGTGCATCCGGCCCCGACGCGTGGATGTGCCAGTCGAAACCTTCGTGCCGGACCAACTGCGGCAAGGCTTTGGCCTCCGCGAGCATGGCGTTGATCAGCGCGGGCGCGGTGTCGCGGTCGGCGAGCAGCAACTCGCGCAGCCGTGGCCGCAGGCCGATGACCTGCGCAAACTCTGCCCTGTCCCGGTCGTGACGACCGGTGTATTCCCATTGGACAAAGAACGCATCGAGGTCGGCCGGGGTCGTGAGGGTCGCCGGCTCCAAGCCCGAGTTGACCAATGCCGCGGCGGCCGTGAGGGCCAGCCGTGCGTCATGAGTCAAATTCATGTTGACATATTACCTGCTCCTTCCGTACTGTAATGCGTCATGGCACTGATGACGGATGACGTGGTGGCCGTGCAGGGGGCGTCTACCGCGTCCTCCCGACTCGGCGTCGGCCTGGGCTTGGCTCTGGCGTCGGCGACCGGGTTCGCACTCTCCGGCCCCCTGGCCCGCGGTCTCCTCGACACCGGCTGGAATGCCGCCGCTGTCGTCCTCGTGCGTATGACCGTCGCCGCGCTCGTCCTGCTGCCCTTTGGCGTGCGCGCCCTTCGCGGGAACTGGACTGCGCTGCGCCAGACCTGGCGCACCGTCCTGCTCTATGGCGCGCTCGCCGTCGCCGGCGCCCAGTTCTGCTACTTCTCCGCCGTCGCCCACATGGCCGTCGGCCCGGCCCTGCTCATCGAGTACACCGCCCCCGCAGCGGTCGTCGGTTGGCTCTGGCTGCGACACGGTCAGCGCCCGGGATTGCTCACGCTCGCGGGAGCTTTCGTCGCCGTCCTCGGTTTGGTCCTCGTGCTCGACCTCCTTTCTGGTGGAGCCGACGTCAGCCCCATCGGTGTGCTCTGGTCTCTCGGCGCTATGGTCGGCGCCGCGTCGTACTTCATCATCTCGGCCGACACTGACAACGGCCTCCCGCCGATCTCGCTGGCCGCCGGAGGACTGGTCGTTGGCGCTGCTCTGCTGGGCCTCCTGGGCCTCAGCGGGATCCTGGACATGCAGCGCGCGGCGGAGGACACGACATACGCGGCCCACACTTTCCCCTGGTGGGCACCCCTGCTGGCGCTGGGCGTGGTGACGGCCGCGGCGGCATACGTCCTGGGCATCATGGGCACCCGCATCCTCGGCTCCCGCCTGGCCTCCTTCGTGGCGCTCTCCGAGGTGCTGGCGGCCGTGATCTTTGCCTGGCTGCTGCTCGGCCAGGTCCCCGCCCCCGTGCAGATCCTCGGCGGCGCGCTCGTGCTGCTCGGCGTCATCGGCGTCAAGCTCGGGGAGAAGACCGTCGAGGTCGGCCCCGAACTCGAGCTCGACATTCCCTAAGCCGACGCCCGCAACGTCAGCGAGCGGCCGCAACAACACCCGACCGGCGCATCGACACCCACTGCAGAGTGTGTCAATGCGCGGATCGGGTGTTTGAGTGGCCCGGCGAACTGCCCTCAGCCCGGCAGAACGCTGACTCCCGCCGTCCCCGCAGCCCTTCGCAAGCGCACGTCCAATGTCGCAAGGGGCAGGCCGCGGGCTTCCGCGAGCCAAAGGTTTGATGCGTCGTAGGTCGTGAGCCCATGAGTTCGCGCGAGGCCAAGCACGACGGCTGGAGTCGGACAGTCCGGCGCGATGGTGATCGGAAGTTGCATCAGCAGATTCACAAAACGTGCGCTCTGTGCTTCCGTGAGCCGACCGCGCCGCTCCGCGGAGATCAGCCCATTCGTGACTTCCAAAGTCCACAACGGCGAGGCCAATGCGCCCTCGGCGACCACGAGGTCAAGGATGTCCTCCGTCGAGGGAGTCGCCTCATCCTCAAAGCACCACGTCATCGTCACCGAGGTGTCGATGACAACGCTCACCGCCGGCCCTCATCTCGCAGTCTGAATGGACTCAGCTGTCCTGAGTCAGCCCCAAGGGGTCGGCGACGGCGGCGACCGCCTGCTCGTGCTCGGACTGCATACGTCTCAGGAAGGTCTGGGTGCGCTCGTGCTGCGGGTTGTTGATGACCTGCTTGGGGTCACCCTGCTCGACGACGACCCCGCCGTCCATGAAGACCACTCGGTCGGCGACATCGCGCGCGAAGGCCATCTCGTGGGTGACGACGATCATCGTCATCCCCTCCTTGGCCAGCTCCCGCATGACGGTCAGGACCTCGCCGACCAGCTCGGGGTCGAGCGCCGACGTCGGCTCGTCGAAGAGCATCAGCTTCGGTCGCATCGCCAGAGCCCGCGCAATCGCGACCCGCTGCTGCTGCCCACCCGAGAGCTGCCCGGGGTATGCCAGCGGCTTGTCCGCGAGCCCCACGCGCTCGAGCAACTCCTTGGCCCGGACGGTCACCTCGGCCTTCTTCTCCCCCTTGACCTGCACCGGGGCCTCGATGATGTTGTCGAGGACGGTCTTGTGCGGGAAGAGATTGAAGCGCTGGAAGACCATGCCGATCTCGCGGCGCTGGCGGGCGATCTCCTTGTCGTGCAGGCGATGCAGCACCCCGCCCTTGTCGGCATACCCCATGAGCTCGCCATCGACCCAGATCCGGCCGCCGTTGATGGTCTCCAACTGGTTGATGCAACGCAGGAAGGTCGTCTTGCCCGAGCCGGAGGGGCCGAGGAAGCAGACGACTTCACCCTTGTGGACGTCCATGTCGATGCCCTTGAGCACCTGGTTGTCGCCGAATGACTTGGTCACATTGACCGCGTGGACGAGCGGCATATCGGCCATTAGTGATCACCCGTCCGAGAGAGCAGGTCCTTGACCTTGCGTTCGCGCTTGGTTGGAGCCTGGGCGCCAAAGCCGCGACCAAAGTAGCGCTCCAAGTAGCTCTGGCCGACCATGAGAATCGAGCAGACGATGAGGTACCACATCACGGCCGCCATGAAGCCGGGCACGATCTTGAAGCTGCGCTGGCCGAAGCCATAGGCCTGGAAATACAACTCGGTGATGATCGAGGCCGCGATGAAGAGCGAGGTGTCCTTGACCATGGCGATGGTCTCGTTGCCCGTGGGCGGCACGATGACGCGCATGGCCTGGGGCAGGATGATGCGGCGCATGGCCTGGCCGGGCGACATACCCAGGGCTTGGGCTGCCTCGCCTTGGCCCTTGTCCACGGACAGGATGCCGGCCCGGGCGATCTCGGCCATGTAGGCCGCCTCGGACAAGCCCAAGCCGAGGATGCCGACCCAGATCGTGCTGGAAATGTCATTCCAACTGAACGACCAGAAGGTCAGGTCCGTCGAGAGCCCGAGGGCTCCGGCGATCTGTTGACCAAACGGGACGCCGATGTCGAACTCGCGGTAGAGCAGCGCAATCGCGCCGCCCATGAAGGCGAGCAGCACATAGCGCGGCATCGCGCGGAAGAACCAGGTGTAGGCGAAGGAGACTCCGCGCAGAACGGGATTCTCCGACAGGCGCATTACCGCGAGGATCACCCCCAGCACGATGCCGAGGATCATCGCGCCGATGGTGCCGAGGATCGTGCCCTTCCAGAGGCCGTTGATGACCGGCTTCTGCTGCATGATCTGGAACGCGAAACCCCAGTCCCACTTGGGATTCGTGATGAACGAACTGATCAACATCGCGACGAGGATCGCGATGATCACCAGGGCGACCCATCGGCCGGGATGCCGGACCGGCCGGGCGTGGATCTCGCCCGGCCGGTCGACGGTGTCGGTGCTCATCAGCCGACGGACGGGTTCACGGCGAAGTCGTTGATCGCGCCGCCCTCGGTCTTCCACTTGGTGAGGATGGTCTTGTACGTGCCGTCAGCATCCAGCGACTTCAGCGCATCCGCGATGGCCTGACCGAACTCGGTCTGATCCTTGGGCAGGACGTAGCCGTAGGGCGCGGAGTCGTACTACTCGCCGAGGAGTTCGAGCTCCCCATTGGTCGTCTCGACCGCGGAGATCGCCGGCGGCAGGTCGACCATCATCGCGTCGGCCTTGCCGGACTGAACCATCGCGGTGACCTTGCCCTGGTCGGCGTCGATCAGCAGCTCGATCGGGGGCTTGCCGGCGTCCACGCACTTCTTGTTCCGCGCGGGGTAGTCGACATCGGACTGCACGGTCGCCTTCTGCGCCGCGACCTTCTTGCCGCAGGCGTTCTCGGGGTCGACGCCCGCCGGATTGCCCTTGGCAACGACCCACTGCGTGCCGGCGGTGAAGTAGCTGACCATCGTCGCTTCCTTCATCCGGTCGGCGTTGATGGTGAAGGAGGAGATGCCGATGTCGTACTTCCCGCTGCCGACACCAAGGATGATCTGGTCGAAGCCGGTGGGGACCCACTCGGTCTTCATGCCGAACTTTGCGGCGACGGCGTTGAAGAGGTCGACATCCATGCCGATGACGGTCTTGCCGTCGGCGTCGAGATATTCGTTGGGCTGGTAGGTCGCGTCCGTGCCGATCTTGATGACGCCCGCTGACTTGATGGACGCCGGCAGCTTCGCGACGAGCGCGGGGTCGACGGCTTCGGTCGTGCTGGACGAGGTCTGGCTGCCAGCGCCGCCGGAGGTCGAGGAAGTCGTCGACAGGGAATCGGACCCACACGCGCTGAGTGTCAGGGCGGCGCAGGCGATGCCGGCGAGGGCGAATGCGGGGGAACGGCGGAACACGGTTGAGCCTCCAGAGCGCGGCGATGCGGTGGCCACCGGCTGGCGGCCTCTCGGGGAGAGTAACCCGTCTCACTTTCCCTGCCCAGCACGCACACGTCACGATCCTGTTCCCGTCGCGCCGCGGTTCTGCCAGTTGTCGGCCGGGCCTGCCAGGATGGGGCGTATGCAGAACATGCTCATCAAGGTCGGGGTCAACGCGGTTGCCCTGTGGGTTGCGGCGCTCGTGGTCGACGGCGTGCGACTCGGCGAGGACGCGGACAAGCTCTCGACGCGGCTGCTGACCATCCTGCTGGTGGCGGTCATCTTCGGTGTTGTGAACGCTCTGGTGAAGCCGATCGCCAAGGTCCTCTCGTTCCCGGCGATTGTGCTGACGCTCGGGCTGTTCACCTTCATCGTGAACGCCTTCATGTTGCAGATCACCGAATGGGTCTGTGATGCGTTGAATTGGACTTCACCATCGACCACTTCTTCTGGAATGCCGTCATGGCGGCGCTGGTGATCACGTTGGTCTCGATGGTCCTGAACTTCGTTCTGCCCGACAACGATTGATGCAGGACGTATGACGATGGGTCACGACCTCCCCCAGCCGCGCGCCGTCCTGGGCGGGCTCCCCGCATACAAGCCAGGCAAGCCGCCGACCCCGGTGGCCGGGTTGACGGCATACAAGATCTCCTCCAACGAGAACCCATATGCCCCGCTGCCCAGCGTCCTCGACGCGGTGCGGTGTGCGGCCGAGCGGATGAACCGCTATCCCGATATGGGCAATACCGCTCTGCGGGAAGCGCTTTCGACATACCTAGGTGTCCCCGCTGAGTGGATCGCCTGCGGCACCGGCTCGGTCGCCGTGCTCGGTCAGATCGTCGATGCGATGTGCGATGCCGGCGACGAGGTGATCTACGCCTGGCGCTCCTTCGAGGCCTATCCGATCGTGGTGGCTCTCGCGGGTGCCTTCTCGGTGCAAGTGCCGCTGACCAAGGAACACCGCCACGACCTGCCGGCGATGGCCGCGGCCGTCACCGACTCGACCAAAGTCATCCTCGTCTGCACTCCCAATAACCCCACCGGGACGATCGTCACCGACACCGAGTTGCGGACCTTCCTCGGGCGGGTGCCGCCGCACGTGCTGGTGGTCATCGACGAGGCGTATCTAGAGTTCGGGACCGATCCGGCGGCGCCGGATGCGCTCGCGTTGCTGCACGAGCACCCGAATGTCGTTGTGCTGCGGACCTTCTCGAAGGCCTACGGCCTCGCCGGCCTGCGGGTCGGATATGCCGTGGCCCACCCCGAGATCGCCGAGGCCTTGCGTATGACGGCCACGCCCTTCGGCGTGAACCTGCTCGCCCAGGAGGCGGCGGTGGCGTCACTGGCTGCGCGCGACGAGTTGGAGGTGCGGGTCAAGGACTTGGTCGCCGAGCGCGACCGCGTCGAGGCCGGGCTGGCCGAGCAGGGCTGGGTGTTGCCGCCCTCTCAGGCCAACTTCGTCTGGTTCCCGCTCGGCGAAGACACCCCCGCCTTTGCGGCCGCCTGCGAGGAGCAAGCCCTCACCGTGCGCCCGTATGCCGTCGACGGCGTCCGCGCCACCATCGGCGAGCCCGAAGCCTCCGACCGCCTGCTAGACATCGCCGCCGCCTGGCGCGCCGCGCGTCACTAGGTCCCGCCCGCCCAGGGTTTAAGGGCCCGGGTGATCAGGCGCGGACAGCTGCTGAGGGTGTAACAAGGTGTAAAGTTTCCCGTATGGCCCTGAACATCAAGAATGACCGGGTCTGCGCTCTCGCAGCAGAGGCGGCGCGCAAGACCGGGCGCACCCAGGTCAGCGTGCTCGAGGAGGCGCTGACCAAATTCCTCGCCGACCTGACCACCGACGAGGACCACGCAGCGGCTGTGGCGCGCCGCATGGCCGCGTCGGAGAAGGTTGTGCAGGCCGCTAGGGCACTACTGACCGACGCCGACCGCGCGGCCATCAAGGCGGAGATGGCGGATATGTATGACGAGTGGGGCCTCCCGCGCTGATGGTCTCGATCTGATGGTGCCTGTCTGATGGTCATCGACACTTCGGCCGTGATCGCCATACTGCTCGGCGAGCCCGGGGCTGATCGGCTGCTTGGAGCCGTGAGCGCCGCGCCCGACAGATTGATGTCCTCGGCGAGCCTGGTCGAATGCGGGTTGGTCCTGCAAGGCCGCCTGGGAGCCGGCGCGGAGTCGCTTGTTTACGCGTTGTGCGCGGCGCAGGAAATCACGATCCTCCCGCTCACGACCGAGCAGGCTCGCATGGCCATTGCGGCACACTCACGATTTGGGCGCGGCAGTGGAAGCCGAGCCAGGCTCAACTTCGGTGACTGCTGCACCTACGCGCTGGCCAAGGCCACCCACCAGGAACTCCTCTTCGTCGGCGATGACTTCACGCATACCGATCTCAACTGGGCACCCTGGTGACGGCCGGGGAGCGAGTGCTCGGCGGTCCGCGCGGCATACGACCTCCGATAACCTTGCCCACAACGCGCAAGCGAGACGCGGCCACGAGGACGTGACCGTGACGCCCGCCGCGCCGCAGCCCGTCTCAGCCGGTCACCCCCGGAGCGGACGCCGGCTGTGGACGGCGATTCGACTGAAGCACCCGGCCGGCGGACACCCCGCATACGGGTGGGGAACGGAGCGAGATGGGTGAGCAGGAGCGCCAGCGGCGGATCGAACCCTCCGACGGCGGGCCGGACATGGTCCAGCTGGTCACACCGGAGGGCGAGCGCGTCTCGCATCCGGAGTATGACGCGATCGCCGATGAGGTGACCACGCAGGAGCTGCAGGGCTTCTACCGCGACATGGTCATCGTGCGGCGCTGCGACAACGAGGCCACCGCGCTGCAGCGGCAGGGTGAGCTCGGCCTGTGGGTGCCGAGCCTGGGCCAGGAGGCCGCGCAGGTCGGCTCGGGTCGCGCGATGCGCACGCAGGACTTCGCCTTCCCGACCTACCGCGAGCACGGCGTCGCCTGGTGCCGCGGGGTCGACCCGCTGAACCTGCTCGCGATGTTCCGCGGCGTGCACAACGGCGGCTGGAACTCCTTCGAGAAGAACTTCCACCTCTATACGATCATCATCGGCGCCCAGACTCTGCACGCGACCGGCTACGCCATGGGCATCCAGCGCGATCACGCCGTCGGATCCGGCGACCCGGACCGCGACGCCGCGGTCATCGCCTACTTCGGTGACGGGGCCTCCGCGCAGGGCGATGTGGGCGAGGCCTTCGTCTTCGCCGGCGTTAACAATGCGCCGGTCGTCTTCTTCTGCCAGAACAACCAGTGGGCGATCTCGGAGCCCAACGAGCGGCAGATGCGCATCCCAATCTACTTGCGCGCCAAGGGATATGGATTCCCCGGCACCCGCGTCGATGGCAATGACGTGCTCGCGACATATGCCGTGACCAAGCGCTTCCTCGATGACGCCCGCGACGGGCAGGGGCCGGCGCTGATCGAGGCCTTCACCTATCGGATGGGCGCGCACACGACCTCCGACGACCCGACGAAGTACCGCGTCTCCGCCGAGGTTGAGGTCTGGAAACTCCGCGACCCGATCGCTCGGTTGCGCAACCTGCTGGCGCGGGCACACGGCGTACCCCAGAGCTTTTTCGAGGAGGTGGACGCGGAGGCGGCCGAGGTCGGCACCGACCTGCGCGCCCGCTGCCTCGCCCTGCCCGACCCGAGCCCGGCGTCGATGTTCGATCATGTGTATGCCGAGCCGCACCCGGTCATGGATCGCGAGCGAGCCGAGCTGACGGCATACCTCTCGTCTTTTGAGGGGGCTCACGCATGAGCACGATGACCATGGCCAAGGCGCTCAACAGCGGGCTGCGGGCCGCGATGGAGAAGGACCCCAAGGTCCTGCTCATGGGCGAGGACATCGGCAAGCTCGGCGGGGTTTTCCGGATCACCGAGGGGCTGCAGAAGGACTTCGGTGAGGACCGGGTCATCGACACCCCGCTCGCGGAGGCCGGCATCGTCGCGACGGCGATCGGTATGGCGCTGCGCGGCTACCGCCCTGTCGTCGAGATCCAGTTCGACGGCTTCGTCTATCCGGCCTTCGACCACATCGTCAGCCAGGTCGCGAAGCTGCACGCGCGCTCGCTCGGGAATGTCACGCTGCCGATGGTGATCCGCATCCCCGTCGGTGGCGGCATCGGTGCGGTCGAGCACCACAGCGAGTCGAATGAGGCGTATTTCGCGCACACCGCCGGGCTGCGCGTCATCTCCTGCTCGAACCCAAATGATGCGTTCTGGATGATCCAGCAGGCGATCGAGTGCCCGGACCCGATCATCTTTTACGAACCCAAGCGTCGCTATTGGGACAAGGGTGAGGTAGCCGAGGCGCCTGAGCGGGACTTGTTCTCCGCCAACGTGATTCGGCCGGGTTCCGATGTCACGGTGCTGGCGTATGGACCGATGGTCCGCTCCTGCTTGCAGGCCGCCCAGGCGGCCGAGGAGGAAGGCATTTCGATCGAGGTCATCGACCTTCGCTCGCTGTCACCGCTGGACACCGAGGCGATCTTCGCCTCGGTCCGCAAAACCGGGCGGTGCGTCGTGGTGCACGAGGCCGCGACCTTCCTCGGGCTCGGCGCCGAACTGGCCGCGCAGATCCAGCAGGAGTGCTTCTATTCGCTGGAGGCGCCGGTGCTGCGCGTGGGCGGCTACAACGTGCCCTACCCGCCGAGCCGTCTCGAAGAGGACTTCCTGCCCGACCTGGACCGAGTGCTCGACGCCGTCGACCGGCTGATGCAGCACTGAGGAGCGCGAAACACCATGCGAGAGTTCAAACTTCCCGACCCGGGTGAGGGTCTGACGGAGGCCGATGTCGTCACCTGGCGGGTAGCCGTCGGTGATGTGGTGGCCGTCAACGACATCGTCGTCGAGATCGAGACGGCAAAATCCTTGGTGGAGTTGCCGATTCCGTATGCCGGCACCGTCTCGGCGCTGCTGGTCAGCGAGGGCGACACGGTCGAGGTCGGTGCGCCGATCATCGTGATCGATGACGGCTCGGGCGCCGCGGCAGGTGACTCGGCGACCGACGCGACCGCGACGACGACCGAGGGTGCGGCGCCCAGCGAGGCGGTGGCCGGTGGACAAGCAGGTTCCGGCGAGGCGGGCGGGCCCGTTGCGGTCGCGGCCGAGCAGCCGAAGGCTTCTGGCGCTCCCGAGCCGAAGGCTGGTGCTGCGGAGCCGAAGGCGGAGCGCACGGCGGTGCTCGTGGGCTATGGCGTCAAGCAGACCGAGGCCAAGCGTCGCCCCCGGCGCAAGCAGAACCTGCTGCAGACCATTGCGCACTATCCGGATGAAGAGCCGGCGGTCAAGGAGTCGGTGCATGCCGATGCCAGCAGCGGCGTCGGCGAGTTGGTCGCGGCGCACTCCACGCACGTCCTGCGCGACCAGCGTCCGCTGACCGAATTGGCCCAGCATTCACGCGCCGACTTGGAGCGGGCCTGGGTGCTCGCCAAGCCGATGGTGCGCAAGCTGGCGAAGGATCTCGGCGTCGATCTGGTGACGGTCGAGGCCACCGGTGATGGCGGCACCATCACGCGGGATGACGTTCTGGCAGCGCGTGATTCGGCGCGTGGCCTGGCCCCGGCGGCCTCCCCGGGCATCAGCCGCGGCGAGGCAGCCACGGGAGGGGGCGAGCGGCATACAGCTGCAGCGTCGGCCCCCACGTGGTCGGGCGACCGCGGCGAGGAGCGCACCCCGATCAAGGGCGTTCGCAAGGTGACCGCGGCGGCGATGGTCAGTTCGGCGTTCACCGCGCCGCACGTAACCGAGTGGGTCGAGGTCGACGTCACCGCGACGATGGATCTCGTCGATCGTCTCAAGAAGGACAAGGAGTTCGCGGGCGTCAAGGTCACCCCGCTGCTCGTGCTCGCGAAGGCGATGTGTGTTGCCGTGCGCCGGAATCCGGGCGTCAACGCGACCTGGGACGAGGCGGCGCAGGAGATCGTGCTCAAGCGCTATGTCAACCTCGGCATCGCCGCCGCCACCCCGCGCGGGTTGCTCGTGCCCAATGTCAAGGACGCCGATCTGATGTCGATGGCGCAACTGGCCGGGGCGATCGGCGAACTCACCGAGACCGCGCGGCAGGGCAAGACGCAGCCCGCCGACATGTCCGGCGGGACGATCACCATCACCAATGTCGGGGTCTTCGGCATCGATGCCGGCACCCCGATCCTCAACCGCGGCGAGTCGGCGATCCTCGCCTTCGGCACCATCACCCGCAAACCGTGGGTGGTCGGCAAGGGCGACGACGAGCGGATCGAGCCGCGCTGGGTCACGACCCTGGCGTTGTCCTTCGACCACCGCCTCGTCGACGGCGAACTCGGCTCCCGCTACCTCGCCGACGTCGCCGCCATCCTCCACGACCCCGCCAAGGGCCTCGTCTGGGGCTGAGCCCTCATCGCTAAGTACGACGTTCGGCGGGCCAGAACCCGCCGAACGTCGTACTTAGCGAGGGGAGGACTGCTGGATTCCCTGCTCCACCTGCCGCATGAACGCGTCCGGCGAGACGCGCAGACCGATAACGGGTATGCGGAGGACTCGCCGATTCTGCAAGGTCACGTGATTCGCGCGGAGGGCATCGTCCACGGAAGCCAGGCCCCAGCCGTGTTGGGCGCCGTCAATCTCCACGACCAGTCCGCAGGCAAACTCGGCGTCGAGATACACCCGGCCCTTGGGCCCACGGCATACCTTCTGGCGCACTGGTTCGGGCAAGTTTCGCGCCCGGCAGAGCCCCGCGAAGTCCAACTCTCCCAGCGAGTGGGCGCCGTCGCAGACATCCGCGATGACTGGACCGATGAGGTGTCGTCGCTTGGATCGCAGGATCTCGCCCCAGCGCTGTTGCAGCTTCGCGGGTCGCACGATGCCTTGCTGCACTGCCATACAGATCACAAGGGCGGCCTGGCGATCGCTGACGGCCAATTGAGCCGCTCGGATTGTGGCCATCGCGGCTTCCACGCGGGGGATGCCGCCGGGCGCGAGCGCCCCGACAGGCCTGCGCTGCTTGACTCGGATGCCCGGATGTCGCCAGATGCGCGAGCCGGCCTCGACGGAGACATCGATGAAGGGGAGAGTGAATCCTGATAACCCCGATGCCGTCAAGGAACTGGCGCCGTCGAGGACGGCGCCCGTACCGGACTCCCATATCGCCCACCACAACGAGGCAGGGGAACTCTTGCTCTCGTAGGTGACCGGGGTGGTTGCCATGTGAGCGTGTTTTGGGCCCCCGCCGGCGGACCAAGCGGGAAGCGGCGCTTGGAGGATGGCAATGGTGTTTGGTCCTACGGCTTGCCAGCGGCGCGCTGCCAGCTCCGCGTCGATTTCATCCTTCGTCACGCCGGCACCCAAGAGCAGCGCCCGAGCCACGATGCCGCCATACTTCCCCGCCAGATCGGTCGCGATCACCTGCCGCCTGCGGGCGCCAGCGCGCGAGTGCTGCGGCGGCGGTGCAGCTGCTGGAGTCGTCATCTCGGCAGTAGACCGCGACCTCGCCTTTCGCGCGAGGGGCTGCTCGCGAGCCTGTGGATAACGCCCCGCTGACCCGCGCTAAGTACGACATTCGGCGGTTAATAGGCCGCGGAATGTCGTACTTAGCGCGGAGGGTGTCGCTCGGCGAGGACGGGGGCCTCGCCGGGGGCGGGGCGGCGCAGGTCGATTTGGGGGATCATCCAGGTGATCACAGCGCCCACGGCCATCACCAGCGAGGCGACGAGGAAGACGTGGTCCATCGACTCGGCGAAGCCTTGCAGGAAGGGCTTGGCCAGGCGGGGGTCGAGGCTGGTCAGGAAGGAGGAGTCCTTCATGATCCCCTCACCGGCCGCACCGGACTTCAGCGAGGCGACGAATTCGGCATTCGCCGGGTCCGCCAGCGCCGCGCGGAACTCGGCGGTCCCCTGCGCCGCCGTCAACGACGAGGCGATCTTGTCCGGCAGCAGCGAGAACAGGATCGAGAGGAAGACGGCCGTGCCGAGCGTGCCACCGATCTGCCGGGTGAAGGTCGCCGACGCCGTCGCGATCCCCATATCCCGTCGCTCGGCCGCACTCTGCACCGCGAGCATCAGCGGCTGCATCATGAAGCCCATCCCGAGGCCGAAGAGCGTCGAGACGATCATGATCTGCCACATCGGGGTGTCCCACGCGATGTAGTGGAAGATGAACAGCGCCACCGCGATCAGCGGCGCCCCCAACCGCAGGAAGACGCGATAGCGGCCGGTCCGGCTGATCGTCTGACCCGAGATGATCGAGCCCGACATGATGCCCAGCGTCAGCGGCAGCAATTGCAAACCAGCCTCGGTCGGCGAGGAACCCTTGACGATCTGCAGATAGAGCGGCAAGCACGCGATGCCGCCAAACAAGGCAATGCCCAACACCGTCGAGGCGATTGAGGAGATGCCGATGGTCTTGTTGGTGAAGAGCCGGATCGGCAGCAGCGCCTCATCGCCCATCCAGCGCTCGATCGTGAGGAAGGCCAGCACGCCTAGGCCACCGATCACATAGCAGATCATCGAATCGGTTGAGCCCCAACCCCATTCGCGACCCTGCTCAGCCACGAGCAACAGCGGCACCAGCCCGACGGATAGCGCCGCCGCGCCCCACCAGTCGATCCGGTGGTCCAGACGCGTATGCCGCAGGTGCAGGGTGCGCATCACGACGAGCAGCGCGACGATCCCGATCGGGACGTTGACGAGGAAGACCCAGCGCCAGCCCGCGATGCCGAGGAAGCTCGTCATACCCGCGAAGAAGCCGCCGATCACCGGACCGAGCACGGAAGAGGTGCCGAAGACGGCGAGGAAGTAGCCCTGGTATTTCGCCCGCTCCATCGGCGGCACGATGTCGCCGATGATCGCCAGTGCCAGGCTGAACAGGCCGCCGGCACCGACGCCCTGCACCGCGCGGAAGGCCGCGAGCTGGGTCATCGAGTCGGCGAAGGTGCACATCACCGAGCCGATGACGAAGACCGTGATCGCCGTGATGAAGAAGGGCTTGCGCCCGTAGATATCGGACAGCTTGCCGTACAGCGGCGTCACGATCGTCGAGGTGATGAGGTATGCCGTGGTGACCCACGCCTGGCGATCCAGGCCCTGCAGGTCATCGGCGATGGTGCGGATCGCGGTGGCCACGATCGTCTGGTCGAGCGCCGCCAGGAACATCCCGAGCATCAGCCCGATGATGATCGTGACGATCTGGTTGTGACTGAGTGGAGACTCCGGGACGTCGGTCGACGTCAACTCGGGAGTAGCGGACATCAAAGGGCCTTGTCTCGGTAGGCCTCGACGCAATCGCCGAAGCGGGTGAGCAGTTCACGCAACTGGGCGACATCCTCGGCGCGCCAATCGGAGAGGAGTTCGGAGAACCATTCCTGCCGTTGCTCCTGCAGCGCGCCGAGGGCGTCGAGGCCATCGTCGGTGAGGGAGAGCAGGTGAGCCCGCCCATCGGCCGGGTCGGGGATGCGCTCGATGATCCCGTGGCGCTCCAGGGCGCTCGCCGCGCGGCTGACCGTCGACACTTCGACATGGGTCCGCTCGGCGAGGGTGGAGGTTCGCAGCGGCCCGCAGGCGAGGTTGAACAGCAGGGGGTATGCCGTGCCGTCCACCGCCGGGTGCGCGCGGGGTGCATCGCTGCGCATGGTGCGCAGCAGTTTGGAAACCCGCACCAGCTGGTATGCCAGCGCGTCCTCCGGTGAGCGTTCGCCCGGCATCGCCGCCGGGCACTGGCCCGTCGACGCGGGGTGAGAAACTTGCATACGCAAACAAATAGCAGATACTTGCTTGCGTCCGCAACTATTTCTCTCGGCCGGTATGCCAGCGCCGGATCAACGTGATCCGCTCGTGCACCTGCTCGGTGGTGGCCTTCGACAGTGGCGGGCCACCCGCCTGCCGGCGCAGCTCCGCGTGAATATGGCTGTGCGGCACACCTTTTGCGTGCGCGAACTGGCTCACGAGTGAGTTGAGCACGCGCCGCTGATCGGCCAGCGCTCGATGCAGCGAGACCTCGGGGGCGACCTTCTCGCGCCGATCGGCCCGGCGCTGGCGGGCGGCATGCCGGCGCTGCCGGTCGCGCAATACCTCCGCGACCTGGTCCGGCTCCAGCAAGCCGGGCAGGCCGAGATAGTCCTGCTCGTCGCGGGAGCCGGCTGCGGCCTGCAGGCCGAACTGGTGCGCGTCGAAGAGCACGTGATCGAAGTTCGCCAGCGAGGACAGCGCCTCCCACTCGCCGAGCAGATCGTCCGAAGCACCCTCCGCGCGATTGGCCTCAGCCACCAACTCCCCTTCCTCCGACCAGTCCCCGCCGCGCGCCGCGCCGAGCACGTGATCGCGCTGCCGCTCCAGCAAGGTCGCGTGCGACATCAGGGGCGCGACCGTCGGTAGGAAGATCGTCGCGACCTCGCCTCGCCGCCGAGCCCGCACGAACCGGCCGACCGCCTGGGCGAAGAAGAGCGGCGTCGAGGTCGCCGTGGCATAGACCCCGACCGCCAGCCGCGGCACGTCGACGCCCTCGGAAACCATGCGCACCGCCACCAGCCAGCGATCCTCGGACTCGCTGAACTCCTCGATTCGCTTCGACGCGCCCGCATCATCGGACAACACGACGGTCGGCTTGACCCCCGTGAGCCCTTCCAGGAGCCGGGCGTATGCCCGAGCCTGGGCCTGATCGGTGGCGATGACCAGTCCGCCCGCATCGGGGATATGGCGGCGCACTTCGGTCAGTCGCCGGTCCGCCGCGCGCAGCACTGATTGGATCCACTCACCCTTGGGGTCGAGCGCGGTGCGCCACGCGTGCGCGGTGAGGTCCTTGGTCAGTGGCTCCGCGAGCTCGGCTTCCAGCTCATCGCCGGCCTTGGTCCGCCAACGCATCGGGCCGCCATACGCCATGAACAGCACGGGGCGCACGACGTGATCGCGCAGCGCATCGGCATACCCATAGGTGTAGTCGGCGGCGGAGCGGCGAGTGCCGTCCGGCAGGTCGTCATACCGCACGAACGGGATCGGATTGTCGTCGGACCGGAACGGCGTTCCGGTCAGCGCGAGCCGCCGGCGGGCCGGGGCGAAGCACTCGGCGACCGCCTCGCCCCAGGTCCGCGCATCGCCGGCATGGTGGATCTCGTCGAGGATGACGAGGGAATTGGAGTTCTCGGTGACCGCGCGATAGTGGAAGGGGCGCGCGGCGACGCCGGCATAGGTCACGGCCGTCCCGACATACTGCTTCGAGCGGCCGCGACGCGAACCGCCCAGGCCCGGGTCGATATTGATGCCGGCACGGTGCGCAGCATCGGCCCACTGCACCTTCAGGTGCTCGGTCGGGGCGACGATCGTGATCTTGTTGATGACCCGCGCGTCGAGCAATTCGCGGGCGACCCGCAGGGCGAAAGTCGTCTTGCCGGCGCCGGGCGTCGCGACGGCCAGGAAGTCCTGCGGGGCCTCCCGGAGGTACTGCTCCAAGGCCGCCGCCTGCCACGCGCGCAGACTGGAGGCGGTGCCCCATGGCGCACGTCCCGGGAAGGCCGGGGAGAGGTGCTGGAAGTCCTTGCTCATCAATCCGTATCGAATCGTTTCGGGCGCAGGCGCGAAGTCACTATCTTGCCGCATCCTCTCGCCGGCCACTGACAGCCCGGCAATTCGGCGCTGTCGGTGCACCTCCTTAGGCTGGGTTGTATGACGCCCGCTCCGCCCACCCTCGACCGCCGAGTCAGCCTCGCGGTCCTGCTGCCGGCGCTCGTTGTCGGCGTGGTGGGTGCCGGGCTGTCCGGGGCGGTGGTCGCGTATGCCGTGGGCGACCCGGGCGCGGTCATGCGGTGGAGCGTGATCGTCACCCGCATTCTGCGCGATGTCGGGGCGGCTATGACGATCGGATTCGCCCTGGTCGGGGCCTTCCTCGCACCGGAAACCACCCGGACGCACCGGCGCGCCACGGCGAGTCGGCTCGCGGCGGCGTCGGGCACGCTCTGGCTGGTCGGGCTGCTGGGCAGCGTGGTCGCGGACTTCGCCGACGTCAGTGGACTGACGCCCAATCAGCCGCGCTTCTGGTCCCAATTCTTCGGGCTGTCCTGGGAGTTGGGCCTGACCCGGATGGGCATCATCAGTGCCTTCCTGGTCGGGATCATTGTCGTGATCTGCAGCGCCCCGCGTGGGCGCACAGGCCTGGCCTGGTCGGTCATGCTGGGCTGGCTGGCCCTCCTGCCGCAAGCGCTCGCCGGCCATGCGTCGGTCAGCCGCGATCACATGAGTGCCATCAACGGCCTGGCCGTGCACCTGATCGCCGTCACAACCTGGGTCGGCGGGCTGCTCGCGCTGATCGTCCTGCGCCGCCAACTCCAACCGCATCTCGGGGTGACGGCGACGCGCTTCTCCACGGTCGCCGGGTGGTGTTATGCCGCCCTCGCCGCGAGCGGGGTGCTCATTGCGTGGTTCGGCCTCTCAAGTCCCGGCGAGCTGGCCAGCGCGTACGGCGCCCTGCTGCTCATCAAAGCTGGTGCACTCGTCCTCCTCGGACTCGCCGGCTGGCAACACCGCCGCCGGATGCTGGATCGCCTCGACGCCGACTCTCACGACAGCGGGGCCTTCGCCCGGCTGGCCTTCGGTGAACTCGTGCTCATGGGGGTCGCAATGGGCGCCGCGGTAGCGCTCTCGCGCACCCCGCCGCCGGCCGCCGAACGCCTCTCACCCGACCCGACGACCGTCTACAAACTGACCGGCTATCCCGATCCGGGACCGCCTGGGCCGGACGCGTGGCTGACCACCTGGCATACGGACTGGCTTTGGCTCGCGGTCGCGGCCGTCGCGGTCTTCGTCTATGTCCGCTGGGTCGTACGCCTGCACCGCCGCGGCGACCGCTGGCCGGTGTGGCAGCTGATCTGCTGGGTGCTTGGCTGGGCGGTCTTCGTCTATTCGATGTGTGGTGCGCCGGGGGTCTACGGCCGAATCCTGTTCTCCTGGCACATGATCATGCATATGACGATCGCCATGCTCGTCCCGCTGCTGCTCGTTCCGGCAGCGCCGATCACACTGGCGCTGCGCGCGCTGCCCGCCCGCCGAGACAAGACGCTGGGGCCGCGCGAGTTCTTGCTCGCGCTGGTGCACTCGCGCTATCTACAGGTCGTCGCCAATCCGGTCGTCGCTGCGGTCATCTTCTTCTTCAGCCTGGCGACCTTCTACTTCACACCGCTCTTCTATTACGCGCTCGCCACCCACACCGGCCACATCCTCATGACGGTGCACTTCTTGCTCTCGGGCTATCTGTTCACCTGGGTACTCGTGGGCACCGACCCCGGCCCGCGCAAGTGGCCACCGCTGATCCTGCTCGTGATCCTGTTCGCGACGATCTCCTTCCACGCCTTCCTCGGGGTCATCATCACCGGCAGCCACACGCTGCTCGCGCCGGAGTTCTATACCCAGCTCGGCTTGCCGTGGTTGCCGGACCCGCTCGCCGACCAGCAGAAGGGCGGCGCGATCGCCTGGGGTGTCGGCGAGGCGCCGACGTTGGCCCTTGCTTTGATGGTGACCGTCCAGTGGCTGCGGCAGGATCGCCGGGAGACTGAGCGGCTCGACCGGCAGGCCGAGCGCGACCACGATGCCGAGCTGACGGCATACAACGAACGCCTTGCCCGCCTCGCCGCCCGCGATCGCGGGCAGTGACCGATCCGGATCGCCCCAGGAGGAGCCCATGAAGGTCGCCGTCATCCAGCTCGCGTATGACGATGCCGAGCCCCTCGCCACGCGGCGCGAGCGGGCGGCGGACCTGGTGCGCGCTCAGCGCGGACACGACCTTGTCATCCTCCCGGAGCTGTGGGGCCCAACGGGTTTCGACTATTCACGCTGGGAGGCGAGCGCCGAGCCGCTCGACGGCCCGACTATTGCCGCCTTGTCCGCGGCTGCTACCGAGATCGAGGCGCTGGTGCATTGCGGCTCGATCGTCGAGCGCCTGACGGAGCCGGGCGTCGAGGGGCGCACGCTGTGCAACACCTCGCTCGTGGCCTCGCCGACGGGCGAGCTCGTCGCGGTCTATCGCAAGATCCACCGTTTCGGTTTCGGCGCGGGTGAGCCGAAGCTCATGGAGGCGGGGGACCAGATTGTCACCGTGGGCTTGCCCACGACCGGGCACACGGCGGCGCTCTCCACCTGCTACGACCTGCGCTTCCCCGAGCTCTACCGGCGCCAGGTCGACGCGGGCGCGGACGTCTTTCTGATTCCGGCCGCCTGGCCGATGCCGCGGGTCGAACACTGGCGAGTGCTCGCGCGGGCGCGCGCCATCGAGAACCAATGCGTGGTGATCACCTGCAATACCGCAGGCACCCACGGTGGCTATCAGATGGGCGGCGCGTCCGCCGTGATCTCGGCCAAGGGCGAGGTGCTCGCCGAAGCCGGGCCAGCGCAGGAGGTGCTCAGCGTCGACATCGACCTCGGCGAGATTGGGCAGTGGCGCGCGAACTTCCCGGTGTTGGCCGACCGGCGCCTCTGAGCTTGCGCGTGTTCCGTTGAGGAACGGTCAGAGGCCGTCGACGCGGGTTTCGTCGACCTGGGTGCCAGTGTTGGGGTCGGTGCGGGTGACCCGGGTCGAGGAGTAGCCGCCCGCGGAAGTGCCGCGGTTGCCCATGACCAGCGAGAGCAGCACGGCCAGGGCGCCGCCCGCCATCATGATGTAGCCGATCATCGTCAGGTCGACGGCGCTGATGCTGTCGCGCACGGCGAAGGACAAGATGGCGCCGACGACGAGGAGGAAGATTCCGAGGCCGACATACATGAGATAACTCCTGAAGGCAGGGGTAATTCGTCGGCGCAAGGTTAGACAGAGATTGACCGCCCAGTGGGCCTTAGCGGTCGCCTAATTTGGCGAGGGAATCCCGTAGAACGATTCCAACAGCATGACTGCTGCCCCGGTCGCGACGAGATCGGCCGGGCCGGGCAGCACCCGGTCGGCCCGTGCCTTCGTGGCTCTGGGAGCTTTGGCGTTGGGCGGATTCGGCGTGGGCGCCTCGGAGTTCGTCTCGATGCGTCTGCTGCCGCAGATCTCGCAGGGCTTGCTCGGGGATCTTTTCGCTGCCGATCCGCAGGCGGCCACCGCCCGCGCCAGGTGGCTGATTGGTGCTTACGCGCTTGGCGTCGTCGTGGGCGCGCCCGTGATTGCCGTCGCCGCGGCCCGGGCGTCCCGTTCGCGCCTGACCGTGGGTCTTCTCCTCGCGCTGGCCATCGGCACCTTCGCCTCCGCGCTGGCCCCGACCTTCGAGTCGGTGCTTGCGGCGCGCTTCGTCGCCGGGCTGCCGCACGGGGCATACCTCGGGCTCGCCGCGCTCGTCGCGGGCCGCATCCTCGGCCCCGGCAACCAGGGCAAGGGCATCGCGGTCGCCATGAGCGGACTGACGATCGCCAACGTGATCGGTGTCCCGGCGATGACCTGGCTGGGGCAGGCACAGGGCTGGCGGGCGGCATACCTGCTGGCCGGGGCGATCTTCGTGCTGGCTCTCGTGCTCGCCATGCACAGCCTCCCAACACTGCCCGGCGACCCCACCGCCAACGCTCGCCGCGAACTCTCGGCCTTCGGCAATGGCCAGGTCTGGCTCGTCATGGGGATCGGCGCGATCGGCTTCGGCGGCTTCTTCGCGGTCTACGCCTACCTCGCCGATGTCACCACGCGGGTCACGGGCCTCGCAGACGCCGCTGTCCCCGCCGTGCTCGCGGCGACCGGCCTCGGGATGACGCTCGGCAACCTCCTCGGCGGCCGCGCCGCCGACCGCAACGGGGAGCGCGCCCTGCTCACCGGCCTCGTCGGTCTTGCCCTCTCCATGCTCGCCTTTGCGGCTCTGACGGGCAGCGCCATGGGCCTGTTCGCGGCTGCCTTCGCCGTCGGATTCGCCGCGATGTATGTCGGCCCCGCCGTCCAGGCGCGCCTCATCGCCGCTTCCGGCGACGCCCCGCTGCTCGGTGCCTCGATGAACCACTCGGCCTTCAATGTCGGCAACACCCTCGGCGCCGTCCTCGGCGGCCAGGTCATCTCGGCCGGCTTGGGCTACCGCGCGCCCGCCCTCGTCGGGGTAGTCCTCGCGCTCGCCGGCCTGGCGCTGGCGCTGATCAGCCTCCGCCTCGAGCGGCGCGCCGCCACCCGCCCGCCGACGTCTGCCTCCCGGCCACGTCATATGCCGCGGTTCCCTGCTGCTGAAACGGCGCGCTGAGGCTGAAGGTTTCCCGCCCGATGCCGGAACCCTTTGTTTGTGCCGGAAAGAATCTGACACGAACAAAGGGTTCTCGGCACTGGGCGGGAAACCTACATGGGCCCGCTCAGGCTTGGTCGTCAGAACGCGGCCTCGGGGACGTCCATCAGGGAGTTGTCCATGGCCTCGGCGATCGCGCGCTCGGCGGCGAGCTTGGGCAGGACATTGCGGGCATAGAACTGCGCGGCGGCGACCTTGCCGGTGTAGAAGTCCTTGTCGGCCCCGTCGGCGCCGGCATCGAGCTTGTCCTGAGCGATCGCGGCCTGGCGCAGCAGCAGCCAGCCGACGATCAGGTCGCCTGCGGCGAGCAGGATGCGGGAGGTGTTCTGCCCGACCTTGTAGACATTGGCGACATCGCCGCCGGTGCGCGGGTCGGCGGACATCAGCTGGCCGACCATCGCCGTGACGATGCCCTGCACATCCTCGACGCCCTTGGCGAGCAGTTCGCGGTCCTTGTCGAGTGTGCCGCCTTGCTGGCCGAGGTCCTTGGCGAACTCCTGGATCTGCATCGAGACCACGGACAGGGCCTGCGCCTTGTCGCGGATGATCTTGCGGAAGAAGAAGTCCAGGCCCTGGATCGCGGTCGTGCCTTCATACAGGGTGTCGATCTTGGCGTCGCGGACGTACTGCTCCACGGGGTACTCCTGCAGGAAGCCGGAGCCACCGAAGGTCTGCAGCGATTCGGTGCCGAGCAGCACCCACGCGCGCTCGGAGCCGAGGCCCTTGACGATCGGCAGCAGTAGGTCGTTGACGCGCGACGCGAGGTCGGCCGGGCTGTCCTTCTCCAACTGTTCCGAGCCGGTCTCCAACTGCGCCTGGTCGACGACATCTTGCTGGCACGCGGTGTAGAGCACGAGCGCGCGCAGGCCCTCGGCATACGCCTTCTGCAGCATCAACGATCGGCGCACATCCGGGTGGTGCGTGATCGTCACGCGGGGAGCGGCCTTGTCCGCCATCTGGGTCAGGTCGGCGCCCTGGACGCGGTTCTTGGCGTATTCCAGTGCGTTGAGGTAGCCCGTCGAGAGCGTGGCAATGGCCTTGGTGCCCACCAGCATTCGTGCGTGCTCGATGACGCGGAACATCTGCGCGATGCCGTCGTGGACATCGCCGAAGAGGGTGCCGATCGCCGGGTGCTGGTCGCCGAAGGTAACCTCACACGTCGTCGAGACCTTCAAGCCCATCTTGTGCTCGACATTGGTGACATAGGCGCCATTGCGCTCGCCGAGTTCACCGGTCTCGAGGTCGACATGGAACTTCGGGACGATGAAGAGCGAGAGGCCCTTGGTGCCTGGGCCGGCGCCCTCCGGGCGGGCGAGGACGAAGTGGATGACATTGTCGACCATGTCGGACTCGGCGCTGGTGATGAAGCGCTTCACGCCCGAGACATGCCAGGTGCCGTCCTGCGCCTCAACGGCCTTGGTGCGGCCGGCGCCGACATCGGAGCCCGCGTCGGGCTCGGTCAGCACCATCGTGCAGTGCCAGCCCTTTTCGACGATCCACTTCGCGAGCTTCTGCTGCTCCGGCGTGCCGAGGACGTACAGCAACTTCGCAAAGGCGTAGGACGCGGCGAACATCGCGATGGCCGGGTTGGCACCAAGCACCATCTCGTTCATCGCCCACTTCATCGACGGCGGGGCGACCGTTCCGTCCAACTCGCCGGGCACGTCCACATTCCAGAAACCGGAGTCCTGGTAGGCCTGATAGCTCTTGGCGAAGGCGGGCGGCATCGTGACCGAGTTGGTCGAGGGGTCGAAGACCGGCGGGGTGCGGTCGGACTCGACGAAGGAGGCGGCAAGCTCGTTCTCCGCGAGGCGGGCGACCTCCTTCAGCATCTCGCGCGCCGTGTCGGCGTCGATGTCCGCATACGGACCGTGCCCGAGCACCTCGCCTCGACCGAAGACCTCAAAGAGGTTGAACTCGATGTCGCGCAGGTTGGCCTTGTAGTGACCCATGGTCGTCCCCTTTGTCCGACGGCGTGCTGACTAAGCGCTTGCTTACCTTCCGACGGTAGTGTGCAAGAGGTCCCGGTGGGGCGCAAGCGATTGACCGATTTCGAGCGCATTCCGTGACCCGAGACACGTTGCCGTTGCGGGACATGGCGTCCCACATCCCGTATCAGTTCGCCGATTTTCCCCTCTGCTCACGTGAGGCAGGCCAGGTGCGCCGCCAGAAGGGGAGGCAATCGTGCAGCCCACTGTCGTGACCGACGCCGGCATGGAGACTGATCTGATCTTTCATCGAGGCATCGACCTGCCGGAGTTCGCCGCCTTCCCGCTACTGGACAGTGCCCCCGGCCGCCAGGCGTTGCGCGACTATTACGCCGCCTTCGCCGAGATCGCGGCCAGGCACCAGCTCGCCTTGTCCTTAGAGAGCCCCACCTGGCGGGCCAATCCCGACTGGGGAGCCCGGCTGGGGTATGACGCGCCCGCCCTCGCCCGCGTGAACGCTGACGCCATGTCCTTCCTGTCCGCCTTGGCCGATGAGTATGCCGTTCCGGTCACCTTGGTGGGAATGATCGGCCCTCGCGGAGACGGTTATGTCAGCGACGGTCCGGTGGATCCCATTGCGGCGCATCGCTATCACGCACCCCAAGTCGCCGCCCTGGTGAACGGCGGGGCGCAGCAGGTCACGGCATACACCCTGACCGAGGTGGGCGAGGCCGTGGGGATCACGCGTGCGGCGCGCGAGGTGGGAGTGCCCGTCGCGGTGGGCTTCACCGTCGAGACCGATGGACGGCTGCCCAGCGGTATGACGCTCGGCGACGCCATCGCCCGGGTGGACGAGGACGCGCCTCCGGACTCCTATCTCGTCAACTGCGCCCATCCTCGCCACATCGCCGCCGGGCTGTCCGCGGAAGCCTCGTGGCTCGGGCGCATCGAGGGCGTGCGCGTCAACGCCTCCCAGCTCTCGCACGCCGAACTCGACGAGTCAGAGGCGCTGGATGAAGGCGATATCGGGAGCCTGGCACGCGAGGTGGTCGGCCTGATTGACCTGCTGCCGAACCTGCGGCTGGTCGGCGGCTGCTGTGGGACCGACGCGCGTCACGTCGCGACAATGTGGGAGATGCTTCAACCCGGATAAGGCTGCAGTCGGCTGTGCACGCGCACCGTGCCGGGGCCGTATGTTGTGTCGAGCTCGCGCTGGAGCGTCCCGTCGTCGTAGATCACCTCGACGTCGACGAATCCCTCCGGGCCATTTGCCGAGGAGGTGAGCACGGTCTTGTTGGTGCTGACCTCCTTCTGGATGCGCAGCAGGTCCGCCTCGGGTTTGCCGCCCTGACTGACGCACAGCATGCCGCCCCAGAGCTTTCGGAGCTCCTGTTCCGCCGCCGCGGCGTCGTGGGTCACCCGCACATTGATGATCATCTTGACCGGGTCGTTCATCGCCTCCGGCTGCTTCTCCGGGTCGGCCGGGTTGATCGACTGGTCAAGCCACGCCCCGGCATAACCGGGCAGTCGGGTGGCCGCCTCCAGCATGGCGTCCTGCGCCGCCTGGGTCGTCTTGGCCGGGTCGACGACCTGCCAGCCGCCGTCGGGCACGGGGCAGGGTGTCGTGAAACTGGGGTCTTCTGGCGCACTCGGTTTGGGCCCGGTATAGGCCTCGGGCGTGACCGGGTCGCGGGTCAACTCGAAAGTGTTCGCCTCGGCGTCGTAGTTCCCGACGACGACATAGCTACCCCACCGCACACCTGCCGCCTCCTCGGGCGACGGCGCCTTGGCCCACTCCCAGTTGGTGATCAGGGGCCCACCGCACTGTGGAGGGAGGGAGGTAGCGATGCCGCCGAGGCACAGCTGCGGGCCCTTGCCGGGCGCCTCCAAAACCGTTGCACTGGCGAAGAGTGCCCCGGGATTTCCGGGGCTGGTTCCGGTCTCGCCGTCTGCCGATGGGGTCGAGTCGGCGGTCGGGGCCGTGTTCCCGCCGTTGACGCTCGATGAGGCGCCGCCTGGGCCAGCAACCTCGCTGCCGCAGGCGGTCAGGAGCAGGGCGGTGGCGGCGACGGCGAGCAGCGAGATCCTCATCGTGCTTCGACGCGAGCCAGAGCCCAATCGTTCCACTACGCCTCGGCTACCATCGCCCGGTGAATGAGCCGGGGGCCGACGGGGGCGAGCGGGCGGCATACCCCCGGCTCGACCCGGCCGACCTGGCGACCACCCTTGCGACGCTCGGGATGCTGCACGAACTCGCGCCCGACGACCCGGACATCCAGATCATCAAGCGCGCGGCCGGGGTGATGACCAGCCGTATCCGCAAGGCCCGGCGGCGCGAGGCGCGCGAGGCGGCGATGGCCCCAGGGCGCGAACACGACCAGCGGATCATCGCCTCGACCGCCACCGGCTCACCAGAGCGTATCGATGACGAGACCCGCGGCATACCCCTTGCAGCGCACGGGGATTCGCCATATGCCGGGGAACTTACCACCGCGCGCGGCTGCTATATCTGCCACGAGAAGTACACGCTCGTCGACGCCTTCTATCACTGGCTCTGCCCCCGCTGCGCCGCCTTCAGTCACGGCAAACGCGACCAGCACACCGACCTGCGCGGGAAGCGGGCGCTACTGACGGGCGGGCGCGCCAAGATCGGCATGTATATCGCGCTGATGCTGCTGCGCGATGGCGCCGACCTGACGATCACGACACGCTTTCCCCGCGATGCGGCGCGGCGCTTCGCGGCCCTGGCCGACTCGCCCGAGTGGCTTAACCGGCTGACGGTCGTCGGTATCGACCTGCGCGATGCGACCCAGGTCGTCGCGCTCGCCGACGAGGTCGCCGCCCGCGGACCGCTGGACATCCTCATCAACAACGCCTGCCAGACCGTGCGGCGCACGCCGGGTGCCTATGCGCACCTCGTCGCCGGGGAGGCTGAGCCCCTGCCTGCGGGTATGCCGTTGCCTCGCCTCATGGCCTTCGACCGGATCTCGGAAGCCCACCCGGCCGCGCTCGTCGGAGTCATGGCCGAGCACGCACACACTCACCCGGACGGCGGGGGAGCGGCCATGGCGTCGGCGGCCTCGCTGACTTCGCTTGCGCTGCAAGCCGGTTCGGCGAGCATGGAGCGGCATCTGGCGGGGACGGCGATTGACGCGGGCGGGCTGTTGCCCGATGACGTCCTCGTGAACTCGTGGACCCAGAAGGTGCAGGATGTCGATCCCCTGGAATTGCTGGAGGTGCAACTCTGCAATTCCGTCGCGCCCTTCCTCCTCGTCTCTCGGCTGCGGCCGGCGATGCGGGCTGCGGTTCAGGCTGGTGCCCGCCGGGCCTATGTCGTGAACGTCTCGGCCATGGAGGGGCAGTTCTCGCGCCGCTACAAGGGGCCGGGGCATCCGCATACGAACATGGCCAAGGCGGCGCTGAACATGCTCACGCGCACCTCGGCCAAGGAAATGTTCGAGACCGATCGGATCCTGATGAGCGCCGTCGATACCGGCTGGATCACCGACGAGCGCCCGCACCGCGAGAAGCTGCGCATCGCCGCCGAGGGGTGGCACGCCCCGCTCGACCTGGTCGACGGCGCCGCCCGTGTCTACGACCCGATCGTGCGCGGCGAGGCGGGCGAGGACATCTACGGCTGCTTCCTCAAGGACTACGCGCCCCACCCCTGGTGACGGCGGAACCGCCACTATGCCAATGCCCGGCGCGGACCACTCGCTCCACGGTTACCTCCCGGCCTGGGCACACCTTTTGGCATAGCGGCGAACACCCTGGCGACTCGATGCGTGAGGCACGGTCCTAGCCGAGGAAGGCAGCGATGGCGGCCTTGTCGGAGGCGATGGTGTCGGCGCCGATGTTGTGGCCGGCGACGTCCGTGAGCATGGCGGCGATGGTGTTCAGCCGCTCGGCGGCATAGCCACTCGCCAAGAGCTCTTGCCGAAGCCGTTGCGCGGCAGTGGTTTTCCGCGCCGCAAAGTCCGCGTTGGCTTCAAAGCGGCGGGAGAGCACATTGCCGCTCTGGTTGCCGCGGTTCGCGCCGCCGGGTGCCATCCCGCCGCCCGGAGCGCCGCCGCCTTGCTGGCCACCGGGTCGGTTGGTGACACCGAAGGTCAGATTGTGGTCCCAGCCGACGACTCTCATACGCCTCGTCGGCGCGGCCCACCACAGATAGGAGTTGTTGCCCGGCCCGTCGATCGCGTCGTAATTGCCGATCAGATCCTCGAAGGCGAGATAGGTCGCAAGGGCGTCGACCTCGACGTGCTCGCCAAGGCCCGAGGCGAAGCCCGCGTCGTCAATGTCGTTGACCCACTTCAGGAAAGCGATCAGCGGCGTGAGATCGTCCTCGCCCGCCTCGACGTCGAAGCGGTCGTCATATGCCGCCGCGTCGTCGCCGAGATAGTCGTAGTTCGACTGGGCCTCGGCCTTATAGAGAATGCCCTCGGTGTCGAACGTCCGCGCCACCCAGGGGTCGGACGGTTGCTCCATGATCAGCCGCAGCACCGGGGTCGCCCCGGCGACCGAGACCGCGGCATACGACCAGGGCTGCGACGGCATACCCGCCTTCGCCATCAAGTCGAGTGACATCGCCTCGTTGAGAGCGGAGGCCGAATTGTTCAGCCGCACAACGATTTCCGTGACGTCGCCGTGCGCCTGACCATCGACATACTTGTCTAACCGCACGAGCCATGGGTATGCGGATGCGCTCGATCCCGTCGCCACCCGCCAGATCGTGGAATTGCCCTTCAGGCGCACCCCGCAGCGCTCGTATGTCGTCCCGTCGATCGTCACGCCCGCCTCGACCCAGTCCTTGGAGCGGTCGCTTTGATAGGCCGCAAGGATCGACTGAAAGTCACTGTCGGACAGCGAGATATCGAGAGTATGCAGCCGGGTCGAGTCGAAGACGCCGGTGGCGGTGCTCTGGGCGGCCGGCTCCGCGGACGCGGCCGCGCCGGATGCGGTGCTGGTGTCGGCGCCGGATGAGCATGCGGCCAAACCGACGACCACCGCAGCTCCGGCACCCCAGCGCAGCATCGATCGCCGGTCGAGTGTCTTTGTCATAGCCCCATGGCACCCCTGGTGTCTACGGGCCACCCTTGCCCCGGCTGTGCGGCGCCTGTGACATTGGCCCTGCGGCCAGACGGTCTTGGGCTGGGTGGCCCGGCGGTCAGGCGGGCAACTTCGGGTGGGAAATGTGCGCTTCGGGTGGCCTAGAAAGTGGGGTGAACCTCAGGTTTCCGGCATCCGGAGAGAAATAGCGAGAGCCGGTGACGGGAATCGAACCCGCGTGTCCAGCTTGGGAAGCTGGCGCTCTACCATTGAGCTACACCGGCGCGCCCGGGGGCGAACCAGCGGGCCCGGGAAGTCTAACCCAGTCTCGCGGCCGACCCGGCAGGGTGTCAGGGCAGGGCCAGCGCCATCCGGCCGGTCCACGAGCGCAGGGTCTCGAGCATCGCCGGGGAGGCCACCTCGATGGTGAAATGGGCATCGAGTTTGCCCAGAGCGACGAGCACCCAGGCGGCATCGCGGGCCACCAATTCCACCTCGCACGTGCCGGCGTCCAGCGGCGTCACGCTCGCCCAGCGGCCGATGAGTGCCTGCGCATCGGCCGCGGCGAGATGCACGAGCGCGCGGACGCGATCCTCCTCGCGGCCGGCCTGCTTCAACCCCGCGCGGACGTATGCCGCCGCGTCACCCCCGGGGATTTCGCGTTGCCGGAAGCGTGCCCGGGTGCCCTCCGGTTCGCGAAGCCGATCGAGGCGGAAGGAGCGCCAATCGGCCCGGTCCAGGTCGTGGGCGACGAGGTACCAACGGCGCCCGACGGTCACGAGTTTGGCCGGCTCCACATGGCGGATGACCTGCGCGTCGGCACCGTCGCCGGACCGGGCGACATACGTGAAGCGCAGTCGCTCTGAGTCCCGAATCGCTTGCGCGACAACGGCAAGCACGGATGCATCGATCTCCGGAGACTGGCCTAATGGCGAGTCGACGGTGACTGCGCGCAGCGCCTCGGCCCGGCGGCGCACGCGCGGCGGCAAGACCTGCACGACTTTGCCGAGCGCGGAGAGGGTCGAGTCCGCGAGCGCGCCCGACGCCGAACTGGCGGCCGCACCGAGGGCCACGACCATCGCAATCGCCTCCTCTTCCTCGATCACCAGCGGCGGGAGCGAGCCACCGCTGCCCAGTTGGTAGCCGCCCTCGGTCCCGCGGCTGGACGAGACGGGATAGCCCAGGTCGCGCAGCCGCTCGACATCTCGGCGCAGGGTGCGCTCTGAAACCTCCAACCGATCGGCCAACTCCGGCCCCGGCCAAAAGCGGTGCGACTGCAACAACGTGAGCAGCCGAAGGGTCCGCGAGGACGTGTTCGCCATGTCCCTCAGTATGAATCGGAATCAGGTCAAAAAGTGACCGGAAGTCTGAATAGCGTCGTTGGTGCACGACATCGACCGGAACGACTCGAAAGGCAGATCCGCATGTCCACCACGCTTGTTCCATCCCGCACCGACGCCCCAGAGGTGCTCGACGTGCACCCTTCGCCCCAACCCGTCGCTGGCCGGGCCCGCACGCTGGCCTTGGTCAGCCTGCTGCTCTCCGTCACGATGGAGTTGCTCGACCTGACCATCGTCAATGTTGCTCTCCCGACCATCGAGGCGGCCCTCGGGGCCAGCGCCTCGATGCTGCAGTGGGTGGTCGCGGCATACCCGCTGGCGTTCGGTATCGCCCTCATCACCGGTGCGCGCCTCGGTGACCGCTTCGGCCGCAAACGCGTGTTTGTCCTCGGCCTGATCGGCTTCACCATCGCCTCCGCCGCCTGCGGATTCGCCCCAAGCATCGGCGCACTCGTCGCCTTCCGCGTCCTGCAAGGGTTGGCCGCGGCCGCCATGGTTCCTCAGGTGCTGACCAGCATCCAAGTGATGTATGCCCCCCACGAGCGCGGCCTGGCCCTGGGCTTGTTTTCTGGGCTTGCCGGGATCGCTGCCGTCCTCGGCCCGATCATCGGCGCCGTCCTGACCGAGGGTCCCGGCTGGCGCGCGGTCTTCCTCGTCAACGTGCCCGTTGGCCTGATCGCGATCGCTGCCGCTGTGCGCTTCATCCCCGAATCGCGCGCCGAGCGCCCGGCCCGCATCGACCTGCGCGGCGTCGCCGTGCTCTCCGGCGGCCTGTTCGCGATCCTTTATCCGCTGACGATGGGCCACGAGTTGGGCTGGCCGATCTGGACGTATGCCGCCATGCTCGCTGGCCTGGTCGTTCTCGGATTCTTCGTCGCCGCCCAGCGCCGCCACGAGCGCACCGGTGACGAACCCCTCGTGGCAACCGCGCTTTATGCCGGGCGGGCCTTCACCGGCGGTTCGCTCGTGGCTGCGTCGATGTTCGTCACGACGGGCGGCTACTTCCTCGCCTCGACCCTCTATTTCCAGATCGGTCTCGGATGGTCGGTGCTCAAGGCCGGCCTGGTGAACCTGCCCTTCGCCATCGTCTGCACCGTGACCGCTGGGCTGGGCGCGACCGTCCTGCTCGCGCGTCTCGGGCGCCGGGTCCTGGCGCTCGGCGCCGCGATCATGGTCCTCGGCTTCGCCGTGCTGGCACTCGTGGTGCGCAGTGCCGACGCCATGACCTCGGTCTGGGCGTTCGTCCCAGGTCTCGCCATCGTCGGCGCCGGCTTCGGCTTCGTCGTTTCCTCTGCAGCGCCGGTGGCGTTGGCCCGGGTTCCGCTCGAGCGCGCGGGGGCGGCGTCCGGGCAGTTCAATACCACCGTGCAACTCGCCAACGCCATCGGCGCGGCCGCCTTGGGCACGCTCTTCTTCGAGGTCGCGGCGCGTCACCTGACGGCAGGCCCGGCCGACGCTTTCGGTCGCGGGTTCCTGCTGGTGCTGCTCGTTGGCATCGCGATGATGGGCGTCGTCATCGCGGCGACGCGGATCGTCCCCGAGGACGTCCAGAACGGCCTGCAGCCGGGCGCGCACTAACCGCAGCCACCGCGTCCGAACCCGGCTATCCAGCCCGAGCTGGCCGCCCCGCCCGAGCCCGCCGGTCCGGCATCCGCCGGACCGGCGGGCTCTGCGCTGCCGCCGCGCGATGGGTAGGTTTGCCCCCGTGCTGCTCTCCGATCGTGACATCCGGGCCGAGATCGACAACGGACGGGTCGTCCTCGACCCGTGGGATGCGTCGATGATCCAGCCGAGCAGCGTCGATGTGCGGCTCGACAAATACTTCCGGCTGTTCGACAACCACAAATATCCCGTCATCGACCCGGCCCAGGACCAGCCCGAGTTGACCCGCCTCGTCGAGGTCGACCCGGCCGAAGGATTCGTGCTGCACCCGGGCGAGTTCGTCCTTGGCTCAACGCTGGAGACCGTGACCCTGCCCGATGACCTCGCGGCTCGCGTCGAGGGCAAGTCCTCCCTCGGCCGGCTCGGGCTGCTCACGCACGCCACGGCTGGCTTCGTCGACCCGGGATTCAGTGGCCACGTCACCCTCGAGCTGTCCAATGTCGCGACCCTGCCGATCATGCTGTGGCCGGGGATGAAGATCGGCCAGCTCTGCTTCATTCGCCTCTCCAGCCCGGCCGAGAATCCGTATGGCAGCGCGGCCTACGGATCGCATTACCAAGGCCAGCGCGGCCCGACCGCCTCACGCAGCTTCAAGAACTTCCACCGCAGCGAGGTCTGACCCGACTTCGGTCGCAGATTTAAGGTCTGAGCTTTGGCACTACATATGGGGCCAAACCTCAGACTTACCTGCCGGTACGCCCCCGCGTGCCCGCCAGCCCAAACCAACTGACGATGCCGCCGCCGGCCAGCAGCGCCGCGCAGGCGAGCATCGCGGGACGGTAGCCGGCGGTGAAGGCGGCGGGATCGGCATACGCATCCCCGGTTAGGCCGACGAGCGGCGGCAGGGCGGCCACGGCGATCAGGGAACCGGCCCGTGCGACCGCATTGTTGATGCCCGACGCCGTCCCGGCGAGCCGGTCGGGCGCGGCGGCGAGCACAGCGGCGGTCAAGGGCGAGACGAGCGCCGCGAGGCCCAACGCAAACAACACCATCCCCGGGAAGACACCGGTCCAATAGCGCGTCTCGGCACCCACCCCCGACATCAGCGCCACCCCAACGGCGCACACCAGGGGCCCGACCGTCATGGGCACGCGAGGCCCGATCCGTTGCCCAAGCGCGGCCGCGCGAGACGAGAGGGCGAACAGGGCCGCCGTCACGGGCAGGCTGGCGAGTCCCGAGGCCATCGGGCTGAAGCCTGACGAGACCTGCAACTGGATGACGAGGAAGAACATCACGGCACCCAGCGCGCCATACACAAGGAAAGTCATGCCATTCGCTGCGGAGAAGACCCGCGAGCCGAACAAGTCCATGGGCACGAGCGGACGTGGTGCTCGCCGTTCGTATGCCGTGAACCCCGCCAGCAGGGCCAACCCGCCGCAGCAGCCGAAGACCGTCCGACCGAGCGGTCCATCGCTCGCCCCGATCAATCCCCAGGTCAGCAGACCCAGACCGGCCACGGTGAGCACCGCACCGACCCCGTCGAGCCCGCCGCTGGCCTGCGGATTTCGGCTCTCTGGCACGAAACGCCAGACCAACAACATGACGGCCGCCGCGATCGGCAGATTGATCGCGAAGATCCAGCGCCACCCGCCGTGATCCAGCAAGAAGCCCCCGACGAAGGGCCCGAGGGCCGTCGCGATGCCCGAGGTCCCGGCCCAGGTGCCGATCGCCGCGGCCCGATCCTCGGCGGCGAAACTCGCCTGGATCACTGCCAGCGCGCCCGGTGTCAGCAAGGCACCCCCGACCCCTTGGATCACCCTCGCGAGGATCAACTGTGTCGGATCCTGCGCCACCGCGCACGCGAGGGAGGCGAGCGCGAAGAGCGCGATGCCCACGACATACACCCGCCGTCGTCCGACCCGGTCGCCCAGCGCGCCGCTGACCAGGATGAGCGCGGCCAGCGACAACAGATAGCCGTTAACCACCCACTGCACCTGCGCGAGGGAAGCCCCCAACTCTCGGCCGATTGTCGGAACCGCGAGATTGACGACCGTGCCATCCAGCAACGCCATCCCCGAGCCGAGCGTCACGGCCGCGAGCGCGCCCCGGCCGGCGCGGGTGCCGCGCCGCAAGGGCTGTTGGGTTGGGAGACTTGTCATGACCGCGAAGACTAGATCCCTCGACCGACACCCCCGCTAGCTCCGGCACACGGCTGGTCCACGCTCGAACCGACCTGGGCCACTACTCGCGACAGCCAATGGGAGCCGTCGAGGGCCCGCAGGTTATGTCTGCGGCCCGTCGTCGCTTTCTGGCACCTCGAACTCGGCCTCGCCGCCGGCCGGGCGCACCACGAGAACATCGCATCTGGCCCTGCGGGTCACTTCCTCGGCCGTTGTGCCCAATAGGCGATCCGCCAGCGAGCGGTCATGCACGGCTCCGAGCACGATGAGGTCTGCCGAGCGCTCCTCGGCGACAGTCACTAGCGCCCTTGATGGGTCGCCGTCGATGAGTAGCGCGGCTGACACGACAGCGCCTGCTGCGCGCGCGACCTCGCTTGCCGCGGCCAGGGCCGCGTCGGCAGCGGCCCGGCCCAGGACTTGGCCGACCCGCGTATCGCCCCCGATAGCCGCCGTGTTGCGGGCGTCCTCGCGACGAGAAAGCGCCGCATAAGCACACACGATCACCAGATTGGCGTCATCGCGGTGCGCCAACCAAGCGGCTCGAGCAACAGTTGGTGCGGCGAGGGCTGAGCCATCTGTTCCGACGACGATGGTGCGGTAGTCCTTCATGGTCATGATCCGCTCCCTTCTAGTGGCCGCCGGCCATCGGCATGGCCCCGACCTCGTCGACATCCCGCACAATGGGCGGTTCCTTGATCCATTGCATGGCGAGAGCAGCGAGGCCCAGGAGAACTCCGGCCGCCGTGATCGCGTTATTCGGGTTGTCACCGAGCAGCGTAGAATATATCTTGCCGAAGGTTAGCGACTGAATAAGCATTGGGATGACGATCATCATGTTGATGATGCCCATGTACACGCCGTAACGCGTTGAGGGGATCATGCGAACTGCCATGATGTAAGGCACGCCCATGATCGATGCCCAGGCGATCCCCAGTCCGATGATGGGGATAAAGAGAGTGTATTTGTTGGTCAGGTGGGGGAAGATTACAAGGCCGACGGCCGCGAGTAATAGGGCCCCGGAGTGCACCATCTTGGCGCCCCTTCGGCGTGCGACAGCGACCAACGAGAAGGCTACGGAGAATGTGATGATGTTGTACCAACCATTGACCAGGCCCGTCCAACCGCCTGCCTCGGCGAAGCCATCGGATTGAGAATCGGTGGTATGCCAGACAGATTTGGCGATAGATGCGGTGACGAACTGCCAGTAGCAGACCATCCCGTACCACTGGAATAGATAGACCAATGCCAGCTTGCGCAATTCGGTCGGCATTTCAACGACGGCTTCCCAGATCTCTTTGATCGCCGCGCCGACTCCGCCGCCTGCTTCTTTCCTCGCCTTGATGGCTGCGAGCTCTTCGGGCGTCGGGGGGATCTCTGGCGTCGTCAGCACAGACACCAAGACGGAGCCGATGGAGCACACGGCGCCGAGCATGAACGCGCCGACCGCCCAGTACGGGATGCCTGCATCGGTGGCGCCGTCAATGAGCTTCTGGAAAACGAAGAGCGACAGGTTGGCCAAGGTGATGCCGAAGCCGGTGAAGAACGACTGCGCCAGGAAGCCCTTGCCGAGCTGGCTTGGCGGCAACTTGTCGGCGATGAACGCCCGGTAGGGCTCCATGGCTGTGTTGTTGCTCGCATCCAACAGCCAGAGCAACAAAACCGCCATCCACAGCGCGCTGACGAAGGGGAAGAAAAATAGGCAGAACGAGCAGCCCAGGGCACCAATCAAGAAGAATGGTTTGCGCCGACCCCACCTCGGGCTCCACGTGCGGTCGGACAATGCTCCGATCATGGGCTGAATGAGCAGACCGGTCATCGGGCCGGCCAGATTGAGAATCGGCAACTCCTCCGGTTTCGCATTCAGGAACTGGAAGATCGGATTTATGGCAGTCTGCTGCATGCCGAAGCTGTACTGGATTCCGAAGAAGCCAAAATTCATAAGGAGGATCTGCCGCATATCCATTAACGGCTTTTGCCGCACGATGGTCGTGTGCGTGATATCGCTTTGGGTGCTCATGATGCGTCCTCCCCGTTCGCGTACTCGCCCGTGCCGGCAAGGTAGTTCTGCAGTCTGGTGAGTTCTTTTTCCCAGCCCTCGCCGTGCCACCCGGCCACATCGGGGTCGTAGGGACCTTGGATGATGCGGAGTAATGTTCCTCGGCCGTCACGGCCATACTTCGTGAACTCCACCCGCAATTCCAAGGGAGTGTTCGGGTCGATACCGGGGTCGCCAGTGATGCGCTCGCGACTGACGAAAACATCCGGCTCGAAGTACTCCGTGTACACCCCGTCGGTGGTCACGCGTGTGCCAGGATCGTTGTCGCGCACCTTGACGTGCGTGTGGCGTCCACCGATTTGTAGGTCGCCGGCTACGGTCTCGGACTCCACATGCCAACCCGGGCTACCGCGCCAACGTCGCAACTCCTCAGGAAGGGTCCACGCTCGAAAAACGCGATCACGTGGCACGTCGAACTGCCGTTCAACCACCACCATGACGTTCGCTGTCATGCTCGCTTCCCCTTTTCACCTGGGCGCTGCGCAACAGGCCCCGCGGCCATGCCTTTGCTCGCGCGACGAAGACTCTTCTCTCGACTCGCACCTATGTAAATGGGCGTCCACATAGTGACCTCCATCACACTGACCGGCTGTCCATCGAGGAGGTTGTCGGACTGCTGGATTAGCGTGTCAACCACTCTCGGGAAGGACCGCACGTGATCCGGTTCGACGCAGTGACCAAGACCTATCCAGGCGGCACGACCGCCGTGGATGGGCTGACCCTCGAAGCCCCAACGGGCCAGATCACCGTTCTGGTGGGGCCGTCGGGCTGCGGCAAGACGACCTCATTGCGCATGGTCAACCGGATGATCGAGCCAACCTCGGGCACGATCTCGATCGACGGCCGCGACACCGCGTCAATGGATCCGGCGACCCTGCGCCGCGGCATCGGTTATGTCATCCAGCACGGCGGCCTGTTCCCGCACCACACGATCGAGCGCAATATCGCGACCGTTCCTCTGCTGCTCGGCACGGACAAGAGCACTGCGTATGCGCGCGCCCGCGAGTTGCTGGAGCGGGTTGGTCTGCCGCAATCGCTGGCCAAGCGCTATCCCGCGCAGCTGTCCGGAGGTCAACAGCAACGCGTCGGCGTGGCCCGCGCGCTCGCCGCGGACCCACCGGTCATGCTCATGGACGAGCCCTTCTCGGCCGTCGATCCGGTGGTCCGCACTCAACTGCAGGCCGAGTTCCTGCGCCTGCAGCGCGACCTCGGCAAGACGATCCTCTTCGTCACCCATGACATCGACGAGGCCATCACGCTCGGGGATCAGGTGGCCGTGCTGCGGGTCGGCGGTCACCTCGCGCAGATGGCGTCCCCGAGCGAACTGCTCGCGCATCCGGCAGACGACTTCGTCGCCGATTTCGTGGGCCGTGACCGCGGCTATCGCGCCCTGAGCTTCGTCGACGGTGTCCTCCCCGCCCTCGCCGAACCGACTGTGGCGGTGGGGGATTCGGCTGAGCTCGCTCGAGAACGCGCCATCGATGGATGGGTCCTGGTCACCGATGATGAGCGCCCGCTGGGGTGGTATGCCGTGGGCTCGCCCGGCGACCAGGTCACCGCCGAACGCCTCGCCTTGGGCGGCACGCTCGCGCGCCAGGGCGGGACCTTGCGGGCCGCGCTGGATTCCGCCTTGTCCGCTCCGAGCGGGCGGGGCGTCGTCGTCACGGACGAGGGCAAGCTCGCGGGCACCCTCACGGCCGCGGCGGTCATCGAGGTGATCGAGCAACAACGCACCGGCCGAGATCGAGCGCCGGCAGTGCAGGACGACCCCTCCGCCGAGCCGCGCATCCAACACTCCCCAGGTGGCGAGAGCCCGTGACCTGGATCCAGGACCACCTGGGCCTGATCGGCTCCCTCGCCGTGCGGCATGCGGTGCTGGCCGGCATACCCCTGCTGCTCGGGCTCGTTGTCAGCCTGCCCCTCGGCTGGCTGGCACACCGTTATCGGCGGCTCGCGCCGGTTGCCCTCGCGGGCACCGGCCTGCTGTATACGATCCCCAGCCTGGCGCTTTTCATCCTCATGCCGCTGCTGCTCGGCACCAAGATCCTCAACCCGATCAATGTCGTGGCGGCGATGACGATCTACACCATCGCCTTGCTCGTGCGCACTGTTGTCGACGGCCTCGACTCCGTGCCGAAAGATGTCGATGCCGCCGCGCTCGCCATGGGATTGACCGGCCTGCGCCGGCTCCTGGGCGTGCAACTCCCGTTGGCCATCCCCGTTATCGCGGCCGGTTTGCGCGTGGCCGCGGTCAGCAATGTCAGCATCGTCAGCGTCGCCTCCATCATCGGGGTGAGCCAACTGGGCGATCTGCTCGTCGACGGCTACAACCGCGACATCCCGGGCGCCCTCTGGGCAGGCATCATCGGCTGCCTCGCCCTGGCGCTGCTCTTCGACATCGTCATCCAGGTGGTCGCCCGCCTGCTGACCCCCTGGCGGGCCTCCACCAAGCCGGCCGCGGCGGGAGCCCCCGCATGATCACCTCGATCTGGGCCTGGCTTCGCGATCCGGCGCATTGGAGCGGAGCCGACGGCATACCTACCCGCCTGGCGGAGCACCTCGGCTACACCGCGATCGTGATGGTGCTTGCCGCCGCGATCGCCCTACCTCTCGGTCTGTATGTCGGTCACTCCGGCCGTGCCCGCTGGCTGATCACCGCGGCCAATGCCGCTCGGGCCGTCCCGACGCTGGGGCTGCTGTTCGCCCTGTCTTTGTGGCTTGGCCCGAAGCTCTCGGGAGACCTGGCGTTCAGCGCGCCGAGCATCATCGTGCTGGTGCTGCTGGCCATCCCGCCGCTGCTGGCGGGAGCGTATGCCGGGGTGGAAGCCGTCGATCCGGCCGCTCGCGATGCGGCAAAAGGCATGGGTATGCAACCCGCCCAAGTCCTGCGCTCGGTCGAGTTGCCGGTCGCCCTCCCGCTGCTGCTCTCCGGCGTGCGCGCCGCACTCTTGCAGGTCATCGCCACCGCGACCATCGCTGCCTATGTCGGCCTCGGCGGCCTTGGGCGCTACCTGATCGACGGGCTGGCGACGGGCGACTATGCCGCGACTGCGGGGGGCGCCCTGCTGGTCGCAGGACTAGCGCTGGCCGCCGATCTGCTCCTCGCCGCGCTGACCCGCGCCGTCGTCAGCCCCGGCCTGACGGGGAAGTATCGGGGCGCCGACGGTGTTGACATTCCCGGCCGCACCGATGTGGCCTTCGAGCGCTGAGCAGACCGAGCGTTCTCACCCGGCTGGGGAAAGCCCCGAGCTGGCCCGACGAAGGAGTATGCCGAATGCACCGAAGCCGATCGCGCCGCGCCGCGCTCACCCTGGGCCTGTCGATGGCCTCCGTTCTCGCACTCACCGCGTGCGGCGGTAGCAGCGACCCCCTCAACAGCTCGACCACCTCGAGTTCCGCGACGTCGAGCACGACAGGTGCGACCAATATCGTCGTGGGCTCGGCCGACTTCTCCGAGAGCGTCCTGTTGGCCGAGATCTATGCCGGTGCCCTGCAGGCCAAAGGCGTCAATGCCACGACCAAACTCAATATCGGCTCACGCGAGATTTACCTCAAGGCCCTGGACGACGGCTCGATCAATCTGATCCCCGAATACACCGGCGCCCTGGCCTACTACTACGACAAGTCCTTTGCCGAGACCGACCCCACCAAGGTCTATGACGGCCTGGTCGGCCTGCTGCCCGCTTCGCTCCAGGTCCTGACGGCCTCCGCGGCGGAGGACAACGACTCCATCAATGTCACGACCGAAACGGCGCAGAAGTATTCGCTGAAGACCGTCGGCGACCTCGCCGCGCACGCCAAGGACCTCACCCTCGGTGCGCCACCGGAGTTCAAGGACCGCCCGCAGGGCATCCCCGGCCTCCAACAGACCTATGGCATCACCTTCAAGAGCTTCCGTCCGCTTAAGGGGGCGGCCCTGGTCAACGCCCTGAAGAATGGTCAGGTTGACGCTGCCAATATCTTCTCCACCGATCCGGCGATCGCGGCCAATGGCTTTGTGACCCTCACCGACGACAAGCGGCTCTTCGGCGCTCAGAATGTCGTGCCGCTGATCGCTAAGAGCGCCGCGACCTCGGATGTCGTCGCGGCCCTGGATGCCGTTAGCGCCAAGCTGACCACGGCGACTTTGTCGGATCTGCTGAAGAAGACCGATATCGACAAGCAGGACCCGGCGACGGTCGCCAAGGAGTTCCTCAGCGCCAACGGATTGGGCTGAGCGGGTTGGCCTGACCCCTCATCCCTCGCCGGGCAGCAGAAACTCGCCGGGCAGCAGAAAGGAGGCGAGCCAGTCTCCCCCGAGGCCGGCTCGCCTCCTTGGTGCCGGGCCAGCGCCCCCACGCCGGAACCGTCTGGCTGAAGCGGTGATCGAAGCTCCTCCCTCCAAAGCTTCGCTCTCCGGGCTGGGCCCCGGCCGTTTCAACTGACTCTTACTCTTGTCCACTTGTCGGGCCCGCACATCGGTAATTTCACTCAAGTTGCCTACTCGCGGAGCATGTTGTTGCCCCCGAAGGCGCCGGTGCGCGGTCGGCTAGCCTGAATCTCGTGCTGCCTGCTTGCTTGGGACGGCGCGAGGTCCTCGCGCACGTGCGCTCCAGCCTGCACGAACGTCGCTGGGTCACCTTGGTTGGGCCTTCGGGAGTCGGCAAGTCGCTCATTGCCCGACACCTCGCGACGGGCTCCGATGCGGCCTGGGTGGACGCGCGCGGAATCCCGGACGCAGCGGGCTTGTGCGCTCGCTGGCTGCCTGCTCTCGCCCCGGATCTGGCCCCGGGGGACCAGCCCATGGAAACCCTCATCCGCACCCTGGACGAGACCGGCCGACTCACCGTCATCGACGGTGCGTCCGACGAACTCGCGCCCGCCGTTCGCGATTTGCTCGAAGGTGTCATCGCCGCCACCTCCACGCCCCGCATCCTGTGCACCGGCAGTATGCCGACCGGTTCCCCCGTCGAGCGGGTGATCCGTGTCGAGCCCCTCCCGTTACCGGCGCCGGACCAGGCCCTCGAAGGGGCCGCGGCCGAGCTTTTCATCGGCCGCCTCGCCAGTGCTGGCGGACCTCTCGTCGACCTCGAGCGAGACGGTGATCTGCTGCGCTCGCTGCTGGAGGCGAGTGGCGGCCTGCCCTTGGTGATCGAGCAGATGGCGGCGCAGGCCGCTCAGGTGGGGTTGGCCGCGGTCGCTGCCCCGGATTCGCTCGCGGCGGCGATCGAGGCGTCCTATGCGCTGGTCGATGAGGCGACCCAACGGGCATACCGCCGCTTCGGGACCCTGGATTTCGCGATCGGCTTCGATGTCTTCGCTGCTCTCGCGGGTCAACCCCGCGCGCTGGCTATCGGCACGGCAGCACAGTTGGAACGACATTCGCTCCTGGAGATCAGCTCCGAGGAACGGCTGCGGATGCACGTGCCGGCCCGCCGTCACGCACTCGATCTCTCTCTCGACACCGATGACGCCGCCGCAGCGGCGGATGCCCTGGTGCAGTGGGCCGATAGTGCCCTGCCGGCGCTGGATGAGGGCTCGGCCAGCGACGCCTGGTTGCCGGACTTCGACGCCGTCCAGATGGCGATTCGCACGGCAGCCGCCGATCCCGGGCGACGCGATCATGCCTACAACCTGGCCAACCGGGCCTTCGGTCCGCTCTATTCGGCGATGCGCCCCCGGGACGCCCTCGCGCTGCTGGAGACCGTCCTGGCCAGCGGCGATGGCCCGCCCGATGTCGGCGCCCAGGTCGCTCGGCGAGCCGGCATCTGCGCCTCGGAGGTCCTCGGCACCTTCGAGGGCCTGCGGTTCCTGGACCGCGCCGAGCAACACGCGATCGCCTCCAGCGATCTCGCCGGCTTGCAGCAGGCCCGCACCGCCTCCATTCGCGCGGAGATGTTCCTCGACGCCGGCCAACTCGACGACGCCCGCCGCGAGGTCGAGCGGCTGATGACGATTGAGGGCGCCGACACTTATGCCCTGCGCCAGGCGCACCGGACCCTGATGGATGTTGAGGTCAGTTCGGGCAATCTCGAGGCGGCGGGCGCCCTGCTTCCCGCGATCATCGAAGGTGCGAGCGGAGAGGAGGCCTGGCTGGGCATCGCCGCTCGGATCCTCAGTGCGCAGATCGCCTGGGCCCAAGGCCGCGATGTCGAGGCGCTCGCGGCGGCCAAGACCGCCAGGCAGGATGCCCTCGGCCGTGGTGAGGACCGCATTGCTCTGCTCGCCGATGTGCTCGCCCGCCGGATCACGGGCGAGGCGGCGGTGATGACGCCGGAGCCCGAGGAGCTGCCGTGGGCCGTGCGCCTCGGCTACCAATTGCAATCGGCTCGTGATGCCGCAGCACGTGGCGATGCCGTCCGGGCGGCGGGCATCGCCGCCGATGTCGTCGTCCTCGCCGACAGCGCCCGGCTGGGGCGCGATGCCGTGGAGGCGCGCATCGTGCTCGCGGATGCCCTTCTCGCGCAAGGGGATCTGTTGCAGGCGTCCAGCACATATGCCGCGGCGGCTCGGCATGCCGCCGCCTGCCCGCTTCCGCTCGCGGCTGCCGACGCTTTCGACGGCATTGCCTGGTGCCTGCGCGACGCGCGGCCCGATCACGCCGGGAGGTGCGCCTGGCTCGCGGCCCAGTTGCGCTCCTGGCGCGGAGCCGTCGCCCACGCGCGTCCCGGAGTCGAGGAGATGCCTGGCCCGACGCCCCGACCGGCTCCCGCGTGGTTCGACAGCGGCCAGGTCTCGGCAACCGGCTTGGCGGCCGCCGTGCGACTCGAGGGGAGCGAAGACGGCGGCTCGGGTGCCTCCCCGTTGGCCGCCCTCACGCGGGCCCAGCGCGCCGTCGCCGAACTCGTGGGCGCGGGCCTGACGAGCAAGGAGATCGCGGACCGGCTCTACCTCTCGCCGCGCACCGTCGACAACCACCTCGCGACGATCTATCGCCGGCTGGAGATCCCCTCGCGCGCCCGGCTCGCGGCGATGATGGCTGACCTGACGTGAAAACGCCTCCCGAGCAAGACTTTTCGCCGAGCGCGCAGGGCACGGACGAGATGCTCTATGCCCGGGTGGGGACCACGGCATACGCCCGGCTCAACCGGCCAAAGGCCCTCAACGCGCTCACCCGCACGATGGTCGAGGACCTGCTTTTCCAACTCGACCAGTGGGAGAGCGACGACGGCATCGAGGACGTGGTGCTCGATGGCGCCGGCGAGCGCGCCTTCTGCGCGGGCGGCGATGTCAAGGCGGTGCGCGACGCGATCGTCCGCGGTGACCACGCGGATGCCGTCGACTTTTGGGCGCGCGAGTATCTCTTGGACCTCCGGCTCGCGACCTTCCCCAAGCCGGTGACTGCCCTGATGACCGGCTATGTCATGGGCGGCGGGCTCGGCCTGAGCGCCCACGTCCGGCACCGCCTGGTCGCCCTCGATGCCGTCCTCGCGATGCCGGAGACCGCCATCGGTATGTTCCCCGATGTCGGAATCACCCGGCTCTTCGCCCGCGCGCCGGGGGAGCTTGGGACGTATGCCGCCCTCACCGGGGCCACCTTCACCGCCGCTGATGCGATCACACTCGGTCTCGCCGACGAACTGTTCGGGCCCGGAGGAAGCGCGGAAAGTCTTGCCCCTCAGCGAGACTGGATCGACGAGTGCTTCGCCGGGGACGACGCCGCCGCCATCGTGGGTCGCCTGGAGACCAGTTCGTGTGACGCCGCCCGCGCCTGCGCCACCATGCTGCGGGAGCGCTCACCGCTGGCCGTCTGCGCGACGCTGGCGCGGGTGCGCCGGGCAGCGGAGGAGCCAGATCTCGCCTCGACGCTCGCCGTGGACACTACGCTGGCCCGCGGGCTGATGGCGGCCGGCGACTTCGCCGAGGGCGTGCGCGCCAAACTGATCGATCGCGACAACGCCCCGCGCTGGCGACACGCCCGCATCGAAGAGGTCACGCCAGCCGAGGTCGACGCCCTCTTCGCCTGAGCGCATTACGTGTCTGGACGCCACTCGCCGACGCGAGGTTGCGCTCAGCCTTCGGTGCGCACCGCCGCCAGCAACATCTGTGCGATATCGACGACCTCAACCTGCTCGAAGCGGCCCTCGGACTGACGGGCCGTCAGACCATCGGAAAGCATGACCCGACAGAATGGGCAGCCGACCGCGATTCGCTGCGCGCCCGTGCCGAGGGCTTCGTCGGTGCGGTTGACATTGATCCGCTCGCCGAGCTTCTCCTCCATCCACATCCGGGCGCCGCCGGCGCCGCAGCAGAAGGACCGCTCGCCATGGCGCGGCATCTCCTTGAGCGTGACCCCCGGCAGGGTGCCGATCAACTCGCGCGGCGGGGCATACACCTGGTTGTGCCGCCCGAGATAGCACGGGTCGTGATAGGTCACCGTGTTCGCGGTCGAGGCGGCATCCTTGGCACTCGACTTGGTGGGCTCCCCGGCCGGGCGAGCAACCGGGACCAGCCGCTTGTCGCGCACGAGCCGGTTCAGCAATTGCGTGTGGTGCAGCACTTCATACGACCCGCCGAGCTGGGGGTATTCGTTCTTGAGCGTGTTGAAGCAGTGCGCGCAGGTCACCACGATGCGCGACGCGTCGGCCTCGCCGAGGACCTCGACATTCTGCTGGGCGAGCATTTGGAAGAGGAACTCGTTGCCCGCCCGGCGTGCCGAGTCGCCGGTGCAGGTCTCGCCGTCCCCGAGGACCGCGAACTTCACGTCCGCGAGGTGCAGCAGCTCGGCGACGGCCCGGGTCGTCTTTTTGGCCCGGTCCTCATACGCCCCGGCACAGCCGACCCAGAACAGATAGTCGTAACCGTCCAGGTTCTCGATATCGGTCCCGACCACCGGCACCTCGAAGGGCAGGTCCTTGGCCCAGTCGAGGCGGGCGCGGGCCCCCATACCCCACGGGTTGCCCTTGCCTTCCAGGTTCTTGAACAGCCCCGCGAGCTCATTGGGGAAGGCGCTCTCGACGAGCGTTTGGTATCGGCGCATGTCGACGATGTGATCGACGTGCTCGATGTCGACCGGGCATTGCTCGACGCACGCGCCACAGGTGGTGCATGACCACAGCACGTCCTGGTCGATGATCGCGTCCGGCCCGTGCGGGTTGTATGCCGTCAGCGGCGCGGTGATGTCGTATCCGGTATCGCCGATGAGTGGGACCTCGAGCAGCGAGGCCAGCGCGGAATCCTGCTCCAGGACGTTCGCGCGCTGCTCGGCAGCTGCGGTCAGATAGGGCGCCTTGGCGTTGGCGTGCTCGCGCAAGGTCATCATCAGCAGCTTGGGGGAGAGCGGCTTGTCGGTATTCCACGCGGGGCACTGGCTCTGGCAGCGGCCGCATTCGGTGCACGTCGAGAAGTCGAGCAGGCCCTTCCACGTGAAGTCCTCGACCTTGCCGACGCCGAGGATCAACTCGTCGTCCTCGCCGAGTTCTTCCAGGGACTCCATCGTCACGGGCTCGCCGTCCCGGACCATCGGCTGCAGCGCTCCGAGCGCGGTGCGACCCGAGGACTCGCGCTTGAACCAGATATTCGGGAACGCGAGGAAGCGGTGCCACGCCACGCCCATCGTCGGTTGCAGCGCGATGGTGATCATCCACGCGAACGAGACGAGAATCTTGATCGTCGCCACGAGATAGACGACATTCTCGATTGCACCCAGGGACAGGCCATTCCACATCCCTGCGAGCCAGCCCGTCAGCGGGAAGTGGAGGGCGATCGACTCGTGCGGGTGGCTGATGCGCAGCATCGCGGCCTCGAGCGTGCGCAGCAGCAGGATGCAGATCGTGACCGCGAGGATCGTGAACTCGACGTAATAGGCCTGCCACCACACCGATCCGAAGAAGCGCGACCGGCGACCCGCCTCACCAGCGGCGGTGCGCGGGTGGGCCAGCTGCCGCACCCCGATGAGGATGAGTATGCCGATCAGCCCGCCCCACGCGAAGAGCTCGATGAGCCACTCGAAGGGCGGGAAGTGCCCGATGATCGGCAGCCGGAAATCGGCCCAGATGAGCTGGAAGAAGGCGTTGACCAGCGTCGCGAACAAGATGAGGAAGGACAGCGCCGTGAACCAGTGCGCCAGCGCGACCAGCGGCAGGCGCGACATCCGGGTGTGCCCGAGGAACTCCTTGATCAGGGTCCACGTGCGGGCGGTGGGGTTGTCGGTGCGGGCCGCGGGCTGGCCCGAGCGGTAGAGCGCGCTGAACCGCCATACCTGCTTGAACAGCAGGGCCCAGCCCACGAGAGGGATCGTGAAACACAAGGCGATCCCGATGATCTGTAGTGCCGACATGCCCGCGAGTCTATGGATCGAGGCCGACATCCCCTCCCGGATGTGACGGCGCGCTCATGTGGCGTCCGTCAACCCGCGGGGCCATCGCTCACCCAGAGCGAAAGTCACATAACGAGATGTTTGCTCGGGCATAAAGGCGCGTTAGGTACTGTTAACTCGTCAGTTCAATCTTCCCCACACAACGGAGTAGGCAGTGCCCATCTACGACGACGTCACCAAGCTCATCGGCAACACCCCGCTGGTGCGCATCAACCGCATCATCACCTCCGACGCGACGGTGGCCGCGAAGCTGGAGTTCTACAACCCCGCCAACTCCGTCAAGGACCGCATCGGCGTCTCGATCATCGACGCTGCCGAGGCGTCCGGCGCGCTGCAGCCCGGCGGCACGATCGTCGAAGCGACGTCCGGCAACACCGGTATCGCGCTCGCGATGGTCGGTGCGGCCCGCGGCTACAACGTCGTGCTGACGATGCCCGAGACGATGTCGAAGGAGCGCCGGGCGCTGCTTCGCGCCTATGGCGCCGAGTTGATCCTCACCCCGGGCAGCGAAGGGATGAAGGGCGCGGTCAACCGCGCCGACGAGATCGTCGCCGAGCGCGACGGGGCGATCCTCGCGCGCCAGTTCGCCAACGAGGCCAACCCGGCGATCCACCGCAAGACCACGGCCGAAGAGATCTGGAAGGACACCGACGGCGGCGTCGACATCCTCATCTCCGGCATCGGCACCGGTGGCACGATCACCGGTGTCGGCCAGGTCCTGAAGGAGCGCAAGCCGGGCGTGCAGATCATCGCCGTCGAGCCGGCCGAGTCCCCGATCCTGAATGGCGGGCAGCCCGGCCCGCACAAGATCCAGGGCCTCGGCGCCAACTTCGTGCCGGAGATCCTCGACACCAGCGTCTATGACGAGGTCATCGACATCAACGCCGAGACCGCCGTCGAATGGGCCCGCCGCGCGGCCAAGGAAGAGGGTCTGCTCGTCGGGATCTCCTCCGGCGCAGCCCTCGCCGCCGCCAACCAGGTCGCGAACCGCCCCGAGAATGCCGGTAAGACGATCGTTGTCGTCATCCCGAGCTTCGGCGAGCGTTACCTGTCCACCATCCTCTTCTCCGACCTGCTCGACTGAGCCGCCCCGTATGCCGGGTGGTCACCTGCGCCACCCGGCATACGCGCCAACCACCCATGGGGATTCGCATGCTCGTCTCACCGCAGCCGACCAGGCCCGGTGTGCTCGCCGCCGCGCGCGCCGGCATCCGTGAAGATCTCGACGCCGCCATGTTGCGCGATCCCGCAGCCACCTCGCGGCTCGTCGTGCTCTTCACCTCCGCCGGACTGCACGCGATCTGGCTGCATCGAGTGGCGCACGCTCTCTGGGGCAAGCCCCTTGGTCGCCCGCTGGCCCGCCTGATTGCCTATGTCTCGCGCGCGGTCACCGGGGTGGAGATCCACCCGGGCGCAACGCTCGGGCGCCGATTCTTCATCGATCACGGCATGGGCGTGGTCATCGGTGAGACGGCCGAAGTGGGCGATGACGTGATGCTCTATCACCAGGTCACCCTCGGCGGCCGGTCCATGGAGCGGGTCAAGCGCCACCCCACGTTGGGCAATAACGTCACCGTCGGCGCGGGAGCCAAGATCCTCGGGCCGGTGTATGTCGGCGACGGCGTCCAGGTCGGCGCCAACTCCGTCGTCGTCAAAGACGTCCCCGCCGGCGCCATCGCGACCGGCGTGCCCGCGACATACCGCTTCCCCACCTCGCCCACCGAGGACCCCTACGAAGCCCTCTTCCGCGACCCCGCCCTCTTCATCTGAATTTCCGAGCACCGCCCGCTCCCAACTGCCCGGGTATGACGGTGCCTCCCCTCCGCGCTACCGTTGGACCCCGCCCCGCGCCCATGGCGTCCGGGCGAAGGAGGGCTCGCATAGTGGCCTAGTGCGGCGGTCTTGAAAACCGCTATGGCGGTAACGTCATCGTGGGTTCGAATCCCACGCCCTCCGCCATGACGGCCGTATTCCAACTCCTGCGGGAGGTTGCCTCCCCGGAGGCAAGGAGTACGTCGGTCAAGGTCGGCAAACGAGACGCTTCGGCGTCTCGTTTTGCTTTGGTACGCGTTGCGACCGCGCGAGTGCCATCACCTGCTTGTTGCGCCGCTGCGTAGATCTCTGCCGCTTCGTCGTTCCAGTCCACTCTTGTGACGTCTTGGTCGATGTACAGCCGGGTGAACAGCGCGTCGTTGATCGCTTGTCTCACCTCGGGGCCGTACTTGGGACTGCTGCACGGATAGGTGACAACGACTCTGTGGCGCCGTGGGGTGCCGCAGGAGAGGATGTGCACCATGCCCAAGCCCTATCCGAAGGAGTTCCGACAGAACGTGGTCGAGGTGGCTCGCGCTCGTGAGGCAGGGACGACGTTGAAGGAGATCGCGAAGGATTTCGGGATCTCGGAGTCGTGTCTGACGAACTGGATCGCGATCGCTGACCGTCAGGACGGGAGCAAGCCCGGCACGGCCGTGAGCGAGTCTGGTGAGTTGCGTGAGGCCAAGCGTCGGATCCGGTTGCTCGAGCAGGAGAACGAGGTGTTGCGCCGCGCAGCGGCGTACCTCTCGCAGGCGAACCTGCCGGGAAAATGATGTACCCGCTCGTCCGTGAGTTGGCCGCCAAGGACACCCCGATCAGGGTTCCTGTGGCGGTGACGTGCCGGGTGCTCAACCTTGCCAGAGCGCCGTACTACCGGTGGTTGGCCAACCCGGTGACCGACGCCGAGTGGGTCGCGGCGCACCGCGCGAACGCGTTGTTCGACGCGCACCGTGACGACCCGGAGTTCGGGTACCGCCTTCTGCTCGATGAGGCCCGCGACGCCGGACAACCGATGGCTGACCGGACGGCGTGGCGCTTGTGCTCGTCCAACCAGTGGTGGAGCGTGTTCGGCAAGAAACGCTCGACGAAGAATCGTCCGGGCCCGCCGGCGCACGATGACCGCGTGCAACGGGACTTCACCGCGACCGGGCCGAACCAGCTGTGGCTGACCGACATCACGGAGCACCGCACCCGTGAGGGCAAGGTGTACATGTGCGCCGTCAAGGACGTGTGGTCCAACCGGCTCGTCGGGTACTCGATCAGCTCGCGGATGAAGGCCCGCCTGGCCGTGCAAGCGTTGGAACACGCCGTGGACACCAGAGCCCGTCAAGGCGTCGACGTGGCCGGGTGCATCGTCCACAGCGACAGAGGGTCCCAATTCCGATCGAGGAAGTACCTGCGCGCGCTGTCCCGGCACAACCTGCTCGGATCCATGGGCCAGGTCGGCTCGAGCGCGGACAACGCCGCCATGGAGAGCTGGTTCGCCCTGCTGCAGAAAAACGTCCTGGACCGCCAAACCTGGCACACCCGCGACCAACTCCGCATCGCGATCGTGACCTGGACCGAACGCACCTACCACCGCCGACGACGCCAAGCCCGACTCGGCAAGTTGACCCCCATCGAGTACGAGACCATCATGACCACACCGGCCACACAGGCCGCGTGACCAACCTGTCACCTATCCGTGCAGCAGTCCCACCCGCCATGGTCTCGGCTAGGCGGACGATGGAGTATTCGCCGGTGGCGTAGAGCTCGAAGCCGAGGCGGATCAGCTTGGCGCGGTCTGGGTCGAGACCGATACTGCTGACCTGACGACCATCGACATCTTCCTTGATATTCAGGTAGCCCAGCGGGGCTGGCCCGATGGTGCCGCCGCTTTGTACTTTGTGCAGCAACTTGCGGGCGATGTCCTCACCCTCGGAGGCAGACCGGTACTGGTTGATGCTCGCCAAAATTCCACGCGTCAGTGGCCGGCGGGCGTCTCGTCAATGTTCTCGGTGGCCGAGAGCAATTTGGCTCCTGCGGCCTCCATCTGGAGCATGACCATGGCGTCATCGGTGCGATTGCGATTCAGCCGGGACAGTTGGTAGACCATGATGAAGTCGACATCGCGCTGCGTGGTGACACGCTGCATCATGGCTTGATACTCAGGCCGCCCCTGAACGTTGGTGCCGGATCGGCCGAGTTCGACGTATTCCCCGATAACGGCCAGGCCTAGGCTAAGGGCCTTGTTGCGGCAGATGTCGCGCTGCGCCTTGATGCTCAGCCCTTCTGGGTCATAGTCGGTCTCGACTTGGCTCATGGAAGAGACGCGGAGATAGAGCACGCAGGTGCGTTGTGCAGTTTCAGTTGTGTCGGGCGATGTGGTCACACGAAACTCCTTCTCGGGTAGCGGTCTTGGGCGAAACGGAAGCGTTGGGGCTGCCACGTAGGTGTCGAGATCGGGCGTGCGCAGCGGCCACCTTCGTTTGCGGTCCGCATCTCTGGCTCGGGGTCGACCTCGCGGGATAGGCCGGTTTGGTCGAGTCGGACTTCGATGGCTTGTTGGCTGACGCCGAAGTGGGCTGCCAGGTCGTCGGTGCGTTGGATACCACGGGTCCAGGCGCGTTTCAGTTCGCGTTTGGGGACGAGGGCGCAGCCGGCGAAGTAGTCGGCGGCTGTTTCGGCTTGCTGGCGGGCGGTCAGGGTGACGCCTCGCCGGGTGATGTCGCGGTAGAGCCGGTCGCAGGCGCCGTGGTCGATGATGTGTTTGAACTCATGGAGCAGGGTGAAGCGTTGCCGGGCCGGGCTGTCCTCTGTATTGAGGCAGATGATCCACTTCCGGCCGTTCCAGTGGCTGAGCCCGCTGACCGGCAGGCGTTCGTAGGTGACGGCGATGCGTGGCATGGCGTCGATGTGGCTGACCTGCGGGCCGTCGGCGTCACCCAAGATGGTGACCAGTCGGGTGGCCTGGCTTCGGCGATCCGCCTTGTCTCTTCGGGTTGGCAGCTTCTGGTCGGGATGAGTCGGCGGAGGCTGGTCAGGGTGCTGGGTAGTTTGGGTTCCGTGGTTGTCATGAGAGTGCCTCCTTTCAGGGTTGCTGGTTGTATTTGCTTCTAGTGGGTAGGTCGTCCTATTCGTCTTCGCCGGGTGCGGGGCCAGTGGAGTTGGGGTCTACGCCGTAGCGGCGAACCACGCTGGCTATCTCCTTCAGCGCTTCTTCGGGCAGTTCCGGATATTTACTTCTGAGGTATGGCTGGACGCCGGGCAGAGCGTCGGTGAAGTCCCCTCGCCCTGGCAGCAGGGCGATGAGCGGTAGCGGGTCCAGGTCGAGGACGGCCGCTAGGCGCATGACCTGCTCGACGTCTGGGTTGGTGACTTGGTCGATCTCCCAGAAGCGCGGCAGCGATTTGGACATCTCGGCCTCATCAGCCGCTCGTTGGCGCCCTAAACCGGCTTTTAGTCGCGCTTCTCTAATGGTGCTGCCAAATGTCGGTGAATTCGTTTTGTTCATGTCTCTATTTTACCTCCAGGGCAACCAATTGCCCAGGGTTTCGGACTCTTCTACAACGGATTGTTTCGCCTTTCTGAGATAGCTATTTCCACCCATCTGCTTTTCGTCAATTGGCTATTTGGGGTTTATCTGCCAGGTGGGGGTCGGACGGCGGCACGAGCACAAGAAGGTGCTACCGAGTGCCGCGTGTTGTCCGATCCCCCACCTGGGCTTTTGAAGTGAAGCCCGTCTGGCTGGGCTCTCGGTGGTGCCGGGCGGCACGCCCTCGTGACCTCCGGCTCAGCTCTTACGAGCTGGGCGGCGGGTGTCAGCAGTGGGCGTGGCGTCGCCGCCGAACAGGGCCGCCAGGGCGGCTACGTGCTTCTCGATCGCCTCACGAATTGCTTCGGTGACCGAGACGCCGGTGAGCCGGGCCAAGATGGTGATCCGCGCATGCAGATCACCGTCCAACTGAGCCGCAAGCTCCTTGAAGCTGATCGAACGCGAAGACGGCGTCCGGCTATCGAGGTAGCCTGCTACTCACTCGCCCCCACGACCACTGCCTCGGCCAACGCCAAGTCCACCCGCTAGTACGACAACTGTCGTACTAGACGCCCGCCGATGTGCGACACCAGACCGGTGCATCTCGCCTTCTCTGGCGTTGAGGGTGTACTTTGGGTCATCAAGTACCCTGTTAAAGACTTGGGAGGAAAGCCAAATGATGCACCTCGAAAAGTGCAACAAGCTTGCCGCTGCCACGTTCTCGGCCTATCTCTTAGGGAGGGCAAGCGCCAACCCGGTTAAGGTTCGCTACTAAGACAAGAGAACCCGACGCCCCCGTTTGATGTCCTTCCAAGCCGCCAGCTTAGAGTGTGACGGTCTGCTCTTTGCCTACTCACGAAAGTCTCGCCCGGCCGTATCTCTGGTCAACAGCATCAGTTTCCCTCAGGGTCGGACGGCTCTCTTGGGACCCAACGGCGCTGGAAAGTCGACTCTCCTTTCGATCATTGCTGGTGGGCTCACTCCGCAGCGCGGCGTGGTGCGCGCTGGCGGCGTCGTCATGCATCGGCAAACCCAGATCTCTCAGGTCGCATGGCTACCGCAAGCACCTACAGTTGATCGCTCCCTTACCTCCCGTGAGTATTGTGCCTATCAGGCGTGGCTGAAGGGAACCCCGAGCGGCTCGGCCTTGGAAGCAGCGGACAAGGCGCTGGCACTGGTGGGCCTCAGCGAGCAGTCACGAGCACTCACCCACCGGCTCTCCGTCGGGACGCGTGCCCGACTGTGTTTAGCGGGAACCTTGGCAACGGGCGCCAAGTATCTCCTTCTTGACGAACCTATGGCGGCACTGGACCCAGCTCAGCGTCGCAACTTTCTCAAACTAATCCGTGATCTTGCGGAGGAGCGGGCAATTATTGTCTCGACTCACGACGTCCTGGATCTTGATCAGGGATTCGATCATGTGGTCGTTCTACGCGGGGGCCGCTGCGTCTTCGGCGGCAGTGTCGAGTCATTTCTCGCTGGCTCAGAGCACGCTCAGAGAATCTCTGCGACCGAAGCGTACGTACGACTGTTGGCGGAAGACGATGCTTGAGCCGAAATGGCAGTTTGGCTTGATCCGACCATTTCGATTGGGCGTGGCGGCCCTCGCGGTCGGGCTGCTTGTCTCTACTACCGGTCTGCAAACAGACAGAAGTTATTGGTTGGCGACAACGGCGTCCGGAACTCGATCCGTTCTCTTTGTCGCACCGCTTCTGGCCGCATGGTGTGCATTTTTTGGTGGAAGAACTCGGATAAGCCGATTAACCAAGGTTGAACGATTGCAGGTTCGTTCAAAGCCGACTGTCGCACTGGCAACTTTGGTGCCTGCGACGCTCGTTGCGGTGGTATCACTGTTAATTATAGTAGGTTCTTCTGCTGGCAGCGTTTCCGGTTCGCCGCACCTGGACTCTCTGGGACTAGTATTCCTTGCATCCCTCGTACTCTTTGCGCACGCCGCGGTTGGCTATTCCCTTGGCAGGTGGCTCCCCCGGATTATTGCATTGCCGGCCTCCTCTGCGCTTTCGTACCTGTGGCTCGCTTTCCCGAGAGCATTCGAACCCTTTTGGATACGGAACATCACGGGCGAGGTAGGTTCTAGATGTTGCGATATCAGCACAACGTTGGGAAAGGGAGCGATCGTCGGCCCAGTGATTTTTAATTTCTCAGTTCTGCTTGCCTGTCTCTTGGCTATTGTTGCTAACAACCTCAAGAAAGTTACCCCACTTTGCATCCTCATGGTTGCTTTAGGCACCTTGGGCGGTAAGGGCGCCACCATGGACCTAGGTCCAGACCCTATTAAGTACAGGACTTCTGACCTTGTGTGCGACGAGACGTCGACGATAAAGCTCTGCTGGTGGCGCGAGCATTCGCAATTTGTTGACGCGGCGCGTAGCCCTCTGATGAAAGGTGCGGAGAGCCTAATAGCAGCTGGCTTCCCGCGGCCAAGCGCCATCTCCGAGGCGGGAGGCGATCCGAATATCTGGAATGTTGGGCTGACGGGAGACCAGGTAGTCCAAGGTCGAGTACTGGCGGACGCAGAACTTGCTCGCATAACTGCAGATTGCGTGTCATTGAATGCCGATCAAACTGCGACCTTGGACTTTATCGGACTATATGCCCGACATGTCCTTGATGGCGAGGAGGATTTATCTGCGAGTCCTCAGGACGAGGTGAGACTGCAAGCGTTTGCGGAAATGTCCCACGGGGAGCGTCGGGCGGCACTCGCCGAGCTTGAGGGGGTAGTTCGCTCTTGCGCGAAGTAGTCCATTTTCAGCCCGCTTGGGCCAAAGCGTTAAAGCTTGGGATGGTGGCTTCTGTTTCACTTACTGTTGGAGTGGCTACCTCGCTCCTGAGGGGCCTAGGCGTACCGTCGCCCAACGTCCAACTCGGCGGAGTTGGTCTTATCCCAATTCAAAGTATTGGTGCACTTGTTGCAGTTGCTGCAATGGTATACGCCCTACGGTCGCTCGACACTGCTGCTCAAGCCTCAACCGAGCGACCATGCTTCGCGATTATTTGTCTGGTAGGACTAGCTGCGGCTGCACTGCCGATCGCTTTATCATGGGTATTTCTTGATTCGGTATTCCCCTATAGCATCTCTTATGTTAGAAGTGTCATTGGATTCTTGGCTTTAGCTTTGCTAAGTTGGCGTCTTCTCGGTGCGACTCTTGCCTCGGTGACCCCGCTGTTCGCCCTGCTCATCATGGGTCTGCTGGGTCGCAACCCTATAAGTCGGGAACCAACATGGTGGGCGTGGGGGCTCGTTATCCAACCCTGGTCTGGTTTCTGGCTCTTGCCAGTCGTGATTCTCTCAGTAGCCGGGCTATGGGTATCGACAATCCCAATGGCAGATCTGCGTAGAGGGTGATGTCAGGGGGCGATATCACGGAATCCTTGTCGAAAGGGGAGTTGCTGGATGGCTGATGGAGGGGAGGAGACGGGACATGACTGCTTGTCTGGATCTGAGTAGTCCTCTGCACAAACATGACGCCTGCCTCATGGCTTCTTGCCTACAGGGGTTGGGCCCCGTTCCATGCCGCGAGGCGCTTTCGAACTGCTTCCTTGGTGACGCCAATCTCCTTCGCGATGGCGCTGTTGCTGGCCCCTAGCGTATGAAGCTCTTAATACGCAAAAGCTCATCGCGGGTTAGTCTTCGAGGACCGCGTAGTGCGACGCTCGCCGCATGGAGATGTGCGCGCGGTCGTTTCGCCAATGCCCAACTCCTTTGCCAGCTCGGCCGCGGAGCGTCCAGCGCTGTATCCGGCGACTAGGCGCTCGATCGACGCCGGGCCAATCTTGGATGCGATTCGATGGGGTTCCCACTGTCTGACCTTGGGCATCTCCGTGTCGCGCTCGAATGCGCGCGCGATGCGTACGTTGAGCCGCGCCAAGGTCGGCTCGGCGTTGGAGTAACGCGCAAGCACCTCCGCTCACTTCGTCTCGCGGAGGCGGTAGGACCCACCACGCCTTCATCTCCGCTCACTTCGTCTCGCGGAGGCGGTAGGACCCCCCCACGCCCTCATCTCCGCTCACTTCGTCTCGTGGTTCTCACCGCGAGGTCGTCAGGTTCGGTCCAGATCGTCAGGTTCATGTGACGTTCTCAGCCCAAACTGACGAAATCGGCGGCTGCGCGGCTCCGACATACTGGCGGGCATGAGCCGCACGATCGTCGTCCTCAACGGGCCCAACCTCAACCTTCTCGGGGTGCGGGAGCCACAGGTGTATGGCGCGGAGACGCTCGCGGATGTCGAGGCGCGGTGCCGGCGGGCAGCGGGTGCTGCGGGATTCGACATCGACTTTCGACAGTCGAATCACGAGGGCGATCTGATCGACGTCATTCACCAACTGCGAGAGTCCGCGGGATTCGTCGTCAATCTCGGGGCGTACACCCACACCTCTATTGCGCTACGCGATGCCCTGGCCACCGTGACCGGCCCCATCGTCGAAGTACATATCTCCAATGTCCACGCGCGCGAGGATTTCCGCCACCTTTCGTATGTCGCGCCGATCGCCGCGGGCGTCATCGCCGGCTGCGGAACGCTGGGCTACGAGTTCGCGATCGCGGTCATCGCGGACCGCCTAGGCGCCGAGTGACGAGAACTATAGAAAGTTTTTACCCGACTTTGCTACCGAAGAGTAGTTGATCGCGGCATCACACGCGCAGCGAAAGAGACTGTGCTGCAATGGTTTTCGCGTTCAAGCGCCCCGAAGTCCCTGATGCTTCTGGACGGTCGCCAAGAGTCTGCGCAAGTCCGGCCGCGCATCTCCCCCCGCGCGGTGGTGTTCGTCACGTCGATGCGTGCTAGCGTTCACGTCCGGTTGACCGAGCTTTTTCGCACGAACCTTCGGAGTGGGCAATTTGTCCGATTTCGTCGGGGTGCGACTGCCCCAATTCAGTGGGAGGGCGTAGGGCAGCTTTGTGGAATGCGCGACGTGTGCATTCCATCGCACCAAGAAGGAAGAGATTCACCCCATGGCACAGGGCACCGTCAAGTGGTTCAACGCTGAAAAGGGCTTTGGTTTCATCGCCCAGGACGGCGGCGGCCCCGATGTGTTCGTTCACTACTCCGCCATCGACACCAACGGCTACAAGTCGCTGGACGAGGCGCAGCGCGTGGAGTTCGAGGTCACCCAGGGTCCCAAGGGCCCTCAGGCTGACCGCGTCCGCCCCGTCTGAGACCGGGTCAACCGGCATACGCGGGACGGATGCCGGTAGCGAACACCCTTACATTGGCCCCGCTCGACCTCGGTCGGGCGGGGCCAATGCCTTGCCCAGGTGGTCAAGTTGCGTGGTCAGCTACTGGACAGTCGGAGAAATGCTCCTAGACTGCTCGCGCGGCACAGACTTGCTGCAGTGAGGATGTTGGACACGTGTTTCGACGTGCGGGGGTGGGCGCCGACGACGGCGCGCCCGGCGCGCGCCGTCCACATCGGTGGCGCCGCATCCTGATCCTGGTCATCGTCGTGGCGCTCGCGGTCGTGGCGATCCCGTCCATCGCGGCATACTTCAAGCTCAACGGCAATATCACCCGCATCGACGTCTCCCGGGTCCTCGGCAACCGCCCCACGACCTCGCCGGTCAGCGAGGGCGACCCAAGGCCGCTGAATATCCTGGTTATGGGATCGGACACGCGCACTGGAATCGGCACCACCGAATACGGCAAGGACACGGTCGAAGGCGGGGCGCACTCCGACACCAACTTGCTTGTCCACATCTCCGCCGATCGGCAGCGCGCGCTGGTCGTCTCCATCCCCCGAGACTCCATGACGATGGCGCCCACGGATTGCAGCGACCCCAATTCCACGGTCGCTAATGGCGAGATTCGTCAGTGGAATTACAACTTCAATCAGGGCGGCCCAGGCTGCGTCATCAAGACCCTTGAGGGCCTGACGGGCGTTTTCGTCAATCACTTCGTGGTTATCGACTTCCGCGGCTTCCAAGACATGGTCGACGCACTCGGCGGCGTCGAAGTGTGCACGAATGTGGATATCGCGGACAAGGACGCGCAATTCACCCTGGCCGCAGGTCGTCATACCCTCGATGGCAAGCAAGCCCTGGGATATGTCCGGGTGCGCAAGACCGTCAACGATGGCAGCGACCTCAATCGCATCCGGCGCCAGCAGGCATTTCTTTCCTCGGTCGTCCAGCAAGCCACCAGCACCGGACTGCTCCTGCGTCCCGACCGCCTCTACGGCTTCCTGAACGCCGCCACGGGCGCCATGACGACCGACCCAGACCTCGGGGCCACCGCCATGGCCTCAATAGCCAACAGCCTGCGGCATATCGGCATCGGGCGAATCGCTTTCGTCACCGTGCCGACCGAGGTCTATCCCAAGGACCCGAACCGGGTGCAGTGGACAGAATCCGCGACCCTCATCTGGGATGCCATCAAGGCCGACCGGCCGCTGGATGACTCCAACGCTGGCAAGCCCAAGCCGTCCTCGACCAGCACGCCCGCGAGCCCGCTAACCGTCTCGCCGGAACAGATCACCGTGCAGATCAGCAACGACTCCGGCGTCGAAGGGCTGGCGCTCCAGGCCGGGTCCGCGCTGACAGTGCAGGGCTTCCGGATCGCGGGCTATGCCAATGGTCCGGTGGGCGAGACCACCGGTGTGATCATCCGGTATGCCGCCGCGCAGCGCGACGCCGCGCGCACCGTCGCCGCGGCCTTCCCCGGCGCCACCCTCAAGGCCGACGACACCCTGGGTGACGTCATCTCGGTTCATCTCGGAGCCGGCGCGTCCAACCCAGTCGCCGTGCCAAACCGAATCGGCACCGACCCGCTCCCGTCGATGACCTTGACCGCCTCCCCGGCGGCATCTGATGGGATCGAGACCCGTAGCGCCGATCAGGACATCTGCAACTAACCAGCTGTGCTGTCGGGGAGCAGATATGCCGCCGACACGAGGTGATCAAGGTCGGAGAGCCCCTAAATGCTCAAATGGCGATGTTTCCCGTCGGTCACCTCGATTCTTCAGCCCCCGCGAGGGCTGAAAGTCCAGGCCAACGGGGCGGCGCAGCCACGCAACAGGCGGAGCAACGAGGCAGCCCCCGGTCCACAAGGGACCGGGGGCCAGTGCGCGGAGGCGGAGGGATTTGAACCCTCGATGGGCGATTAACCCAAACCGCATTAGCAGTGCGGCGCCATAGACCGGACTAGGCGACGCCTCCAACAGCCCACACAGGGTAGCCCGCCCAGCACCCCGCGAGCAAAAGCGTTCGGCGTCCGGTTGTGTGACTCACGTCGTGGGCAACTCCACGAAGATCGTTGTGGCTCCCGGGCGCGAGCGCAGGCCGACCCGACCGTCGTGGGCGGCGGTCACGGCAGCGACGATCGACAGCCCCAGGCCGGTGCTTCCCGCGGCCCGGTTGCGAGCCTCGTCACCCCGCGTGAAGCGTTCGAAAACGTTGGGCTGCAAGGCTTCTGGTATGCCGGGTCCATCGTCTGTGACGGAGATTGTCACGACATCGGACCGCTTTGGGTCTCCCGCTGAGCCGCGCCGCACAGACGTCGTGACGCGGGTTCCGGTTGGGGTATGGGCGCGCGCGTTGGCAAGCAGGTTCGCCAGGACTTGATGGAGCCGGGCCTGATCGCCGGTGACCTCGATCGGCTCATCCGGCAGATCCAAGGACCACACGTGCTCCGGAGCCGCGGCACGTGCGTCGCTGACGGTGTCGATCGCCAAAAGGGTCAGGTCGACGGCCTCGTGCTCAAGCGGCCGGCCTGCGTCCAGGCGGGCCAGGAGCAGCAAGTCCTCGACGAGCCCCTGCATACGCAGCGACTCGGACTCGATCCGGCTCAGGGCGTGGGTGACCGAGGATGGAACGGGGGAGGGCTCGCGGCGGGAGAGTTCGGCATACCCCCGGATGCTGGCCAGCGGGGTGCGCAACTCGTGCGAGGCATCGGCGACGAACTGGCGCACGCGCGTCTCGGACTGGTGGCGCGCCTGCAGGGCGCCGTCGACATTGTCGAGGAGGTTGTTGAGGGCCAGGCCGACCTGCCCCACCTCGGTGCGAGGATCGGTGTCGCGGGCCGGGACGCGGTCGACAAGGGCGACCTCGCCGGTTTCGAGGGAAAGGGTGGAGACCTTCCGGGCAGTCCCTGCCACCCGGCGCAGCGGCTCGAGATTGCGGCGCACGAGATAGGCGCCGCCACCACCCACGACGACGAGGCCGAGGAGCGTGCCGATGGTGACCAGGCCAAGCAATTGGTTCGTCGTGCGGTCGATCGGGTCGATGGGCAGGCCGGTGTACTGCATACCCTGAGGGGTCGAGGTCGCGAGGACGCGATAGCGACCGATCTCGGTGCCGAAGTCGATGGTGCGCGGCGTGGACCCGATGCCGGCGCCCGTGAGCAAGGTGACCTGCGCAGCGTCAAGAGAGGTGTCCTGGCCATCCCGGCCGACCACGGAGTTGATGGGTGAGCCGTTGACCGAGACGACCCGGTCGTTCTTGACAAGCAGTTGCAGCACCGTGCCGCCGGTGCCCGGGAGTCCACCAGGCGCGCCGGGCGGGCCGTGGCGGTCATCGCCGTCCGGGTCGAAGCCGTGCCGCCCGAAGGCTGCGCGCTGAGCGGTGGCGGTCAGTTCGGCGTCGACCTGGTCCGCGAGATATTGCCGAGTCGCGAGGACGACCATCGCGCCGGTGCCGAGACTGACCGCGAGGAAGAGGGCGATCATCGAGGCGACGAGTTTGGCGCGCAGGGTCCAGTTACGAGGATCGCGCCTCGAGGCGTTCCTCAGCGGCTGGGTGATCGTCATCAGTCGGCCGGTTTTAGGACGTAGCCGACGCCTCGCATCGTGTGAATCATTGGGCTGCGGCCGGCGTCAATCTTCTTGCGCAAGTATGAGATATAGAGCTCGACAACATTTGCCTGGCCACCGAAGTCGTAGTTCCAGACACGATCGAGAATCTGTGCCTTGGAGAGCACGCGCTTGGGGTTGCGCATGAGGTATCGCAGCAACTCAAACTCGGTCGCCGTCAGGCTGATCTCCTCGCCCGCGCGGGCGACTTCGTGGCTGTCCTCGTTCATCGTCAGATCTCCGACGACGAGCACCGAGGCGGATTCATCGGCCACGACGGCGGTACGACGCATGAGCGCGCGCACGCGGGCAACAACCTCTTCGAGGCTGAAGGGCTTGGTGACATAGTCGTCGCCACCCGCGGTGAGGCCAGCCACCCGATCCTCGACGGCATCCTTGGCGGTCAGGAACAGGACGGGCACATTAGCGTCGTCGGCTCGCATCCGGCGCAGCACTTCCATACCGTCGAAGTCCGGCAGCATCATGTCGAGGACCACGGCGTCGGGGGCAAATTCCCGCGCCGCCCGCACCGCTTCGGTGCCGGTGCCCGCGGTGCGCACATCCCAGCCTTCATAGCGCAGCGCCATGGCCAGCAGTTCGGTGAGGTTCTGCTCGTCATCGACGACGAGGACGCGCACTGGCGACCCGTCGAGGCGCTGCAACTTCTGGGCTGATTGGCTCATGGGTCTAGTCAACCGTCCCGACCCTAGGCGCGCCCCCGGTCCTGACTGTGTGTTTCCTATGAGTCGCCTTTGTGCCCGGGGGGGCTAACTTCTGGTGGCGCCGCTCTCAAGCGGTGGGATATTCGCATGCATCCACTGCACGAGCGGCGTCACGGAGCGCCAGCAGGTGCGGACGTGCGTCAGGACGCGCTCGTCGGCGATCCAGTCGGCAGCACCGAACGGCAGGATCACCATGACCTCCTTCTGACGCAGCAAATCGATGCGCGGATGGTCGGCCGAGAAGCCACGAGGCGTGGTCTTGACGTGATCGCCGAGCACCTCATAGCCCGAATCGACCAGCGTCGTCATGAGCTGCGCGAGTTCAGCGCCGGTCGCCGGGGCGTCGACATCGGTTCTTTGACGGAGCGGTCATATGCCGTCTTGTTGGCCAGCCAAAACTCGCGTGTGTTGGTCTCCTCCAGCCCGTCATAGAAGTCAAGTGCGGCGGCCGGGAAACCGAGTGCGGACATGCGGGGGACTCTAGAGGGGAGCCCTGTCGCGGACGCCGAGGTTCCTAGGGAGTGACGGGAGTGACGGGGGCGAAGCGGGTGACGGGGGCCAGGGCCGGGGGGCTCAGCCCTCGAGGTTCGCCTTCAGGGTCGCGAGTTCATCGCTCATCTGGCTCGGCAGCTTGTCGCCGAACTTGGCGAGCCACTCCTCGATGAGGCCCAACTCGGTGGCCCACTCCTCGGCGTTGACTTCGAGCGCCTTGGCGATCTGCTCCTCGGTCATATCCAGGCCAGTGGTGTCGAGCGCGCCGGGGGCGGGGACGATGCCGACCGGAGTGTCGACGCCCTCGCCGCTGCCATCGAGTCGCTCGATGATCCACTTCAGGACCCGAGCGTTCTCGCCGAAGCCCGGCCACAGGAAGGAGCCGTCCTCGCGGTCGCGCCGGAACCAGTTGACCTGGTAGATCTTCGGCAGCTTGGCGGCATCGGCCTGCTTGCCGATCTCCAACCAGTGGTTGACATAGTCGCCGGCGTTGTAGCCGATGAAGGGCAGCATCGCCATCGGGTCGCGGCGCACGACGCCGACCGCGCCGACGGCGGCGGCCGTGGTCTCGGACGAGAGGGTCGCGCCGACGAAGACGCCGTGGTTCCAGTCGCGGGTTTCGTAGACCAGCGGAACGGTGGTCTTGCGGCGGCCGCCGAAGAGGATGGCGTCGATCGGGACACCATTCGGCTCGTCATACTCATCGGCCATCATCGGGCACTGCTTGGCCGGGGTGCAGAAGCGGCTGTTGGGGTGGCTGGAGACGACGCCAGACTCGGGGGTCCAGTCGTTGCCCTTCCAGTCGGTGAGGTGGGCCGGCTTCTCGTCGGTCATGCCCTCCCACCAGACGTCGCCGTCATCGGTGAGCGCGACATTGGTGAAGATCGAGTTGCCCTGCTCGACGGTGCGCATGGCGTTGGGGTTGGTGTTCTCGCCGGTGCCGGGGGCGACGCCGAAGAGACCGAACTCGGGGTTGACGGCATACAGCCGGCCGTCCTTGCCGAAGCGCATCCAGGCGATGTCATCGCCGACCATCTCGGCCTCCCAGCCCTCGAGGGTGGGGTCGATCATCGCGAGATTGGTCTTGCCGCACGCGCTCGGGAAGGCGCCGGCGATGTAGTGCTTCGATCCGGTGGGGGAGGTGAGCTTGAGGATGAGCATGTGCTCGGCCATCCACATTTCGTCGCGCGCCATGGCCGAGGCGATGCGCAGGGCATAGCACTTCTTGCCGAGCAGCGCGTTGCCGCCATAGCCGGAGCCATAGGACCAGATCTCGCGGGTCTCGGGGAAGTGCGCGATGTACTTGGTGTCGCTGCACGGCCACTTCACGTCAGCCTTGCCGTCGGTGAGCGGGTAGCCGACCGAGTGCAGAGCCTTGACGAAGCTCGCCTGCTGCTCCTCCATCGCGCGCAGGACGGGCTCGCCGATGCGGGCCATGATCTTCATCGAGACGACGACATAGGCGGAGTCGGTGATCTCCACGCCATACATCGGCTGGTCGGCGTTCAGGTGGCCCATGACGAAGGGGATGACGTACATCGTGCGGCCGGTCATGCACCCCTTGTAAAGGTCGGTCATGATGCCCTTGAGCTCGGCCGGGGCCATCCAGTTGTTGGTAAAGCCCGCATCCTCCTCCTTCTCGGAGGCGATGAAAGTCCGGTCCTCGACGCGCGCGACATCGCTGGGGTCGCTGGCCGCCCAGTAGGAGTTGGGCTTCTTGCTCTCGTCCAGCTTGACGAAGGTCCCGGCGGCGACGAGTTCGTCGTTCAGCCCTTGGATCTCCTCTTCAGTCCCCGTGATCCAGACGACCTTGTTGGGAGTCGTCAGGGCCGCGACCTCATCGACCCACGCCTGCAAGGCGGTATTGGTGGTCCCCGTGCTGCCAGTCATGATTCCTCCGTCCGGCGGGCCATCGTCGGCCCGGCAGCCGGGCGCCCCGCACTACCCGGTGGTCGTGCCTGCGGATCGGGCGTGGCTGCTGGTGATATCTCCAACTTAGTCCTGCCGACTGAGTGCCCCTGCGGTGTAAGCCCTTTCATGCTTGTGCATCTGCTCACAAGCTCGGGTATGCCGTCCCTCCCGGCCTCTCGGTCGGGTGTCCGGTCCGCAGCGCGGCCGTGGCCGGTATGCCGGTGGGCCCGGGCGGGCTGTGGTGGCCGGGCTGTCATACCGCCTTGGCGCGGTGGTCCTCGGCGTCCTCCCCGTCGCTCTCGTCGGCGGAGTCCTTGGTGAAGAAGCTGAACGCGCCGTCGGGTTCGAGGACGACGAGGTCGGCCTCGTCGAGGGAGCGCAGGCCGTGTTCGCGGGCCGCGCCGAGCAGGTTGCCCATCGAGATGCGCTCGGCGCGCATCGCGACCTCGTCGGGCTGTCCATACCGCAGCAGGATCGTCGGCTGGCCGTCAATCAGTCGGCCCAGGCGCTCCGAGCGCCAGCTCAACAGCGACAGGCCGATCGCGAGGAAGGTCACCAGCCCCACCGCCACCAAGGCGCTGACCAGTGAATAGTCCTCCTGGAGGATGCCCTGGGTCACGACGCCACCGAGGACGATGACGGTCACCAGGTCGAAGGCGTCCATCTGGGCGACCTGGCGTTTGCCCCCGACCCGGAGCACGAGCCAGAGGGCGGTGAAGATGACGACGGTGCGCAGGATGAGTTGCATCGCGATCCTCTAGGGCCAGAACACGGTGTGGAAGGTTGCGACCGCGGCATCGGTCTCGCCGTCGAGCACGCCCACCTCGTAGTCGTGGCTGGAGTAGCCCTGGTTGGGGCCGGTGCGCGCGTCGAGGGAGACCCGCAGGACCTCGCCGTCCGGCGGGTCGAACTCGTAGACGATCTGGTCGCCGTCGTTGTGCTCCGCCGCCGGCACGGGATACCAGTTCTGGAAGTCGAGGCGGTCCATGAACGCGCGGTCGACGCGGACCACCACGGGGTCCTCACCGAAGCCGCCCGTCTTGCTGACGGAGAAGGCAAAGGGCGCGACGATGCTCGACCGGGTGGCCCGTGGGTATTCGACCGACAGCGCGTATCCGCCGCCGCTGGCGCCGATCGTCGCCTCCCGCGGGCCGAAGGTGCCCACCGCGCTCGCGATGACCGGGACGGCGAAGAGGGCGAGGCCGATGCGGCGCAGGTTGCGCGCTCGGATGGCCCCCGGCCCGTCCAGGGCCTCGGGGAGGGTCTCGTAGGCCACGCCCGCAGCCTAGGGTCGAGGCGGCCCCCGGTCCGGGAGGCATACCGTTGCGGGAGGCAGACCGCGGCCACGTATGCCGGGACTCGTCGCGTCGTGTGGATGACCTGGCCGCGCGACGCCCCCGATTGGTATGTGGCCGAGGCGCCGGTAGGGCGACGGCTGCCGCGATTTCGTCCACCCGCGCCCGTTCCGGTAGAGTTGTCCTCCGGTCGCGCGAGCGGCCGATGCGCCCGTAGCTCAACGGATAGAGCATCTGACTACGGATCAGAAGGTTAGGGGTTCGAATCCCTTCGGGCGCGCAGATCGGACACGCGGGATGACCTGCGCCAACACCGTCAGGAGCGGCCCGGGCCGTCGGGTCGGGGTCCGGGCTTCGGCTGACAAATCGGCTCAAGAACTATTCGCGGACCGCGGTCGGCGTCAGGTCGGCCGTGGAGGCGGCCCGTCGTACCGGCCTCGCCGCCACGACATCGGGGGGTGTTCCGGCCGCGACGTCGCTGGCGGTGTCCTCCAGAGCCGACGGCCCCGGCATTGGGGTGTCATGGAGACCCTCACCGACACCACGACACCCACACCGGCCGCTGCCGACACGCTGCTGCTCACCCTGGACGAGGCCGCCCGACACCTGCGCTGTGCCCGGCGCAGCGTCGAACGCCACGTCGCCCGCAGCAGCCTCCGGGTGATCCACCTCGGCCGTTCCGTGCGCGTCGAGCGGCGCGAGCTGGAGCGATTCGTCGCCACCATGCGCGACGCCCGCGATGGGTAGGCCGCGCCGGCCACCGGAGCAGACGAGCCCGACGATCTATCGCGGAGCGGACGGCGCGTGGCACGCCCGCGTCACCGTGGGTCGCCTTCCGGATGGCAGGCCGCAGCGCAAGCACGTTCAGCGACGCACCAAGGCCGACGTGCGGGCTGCCGTCCGTGAGCTCGAACGCCACCGCGACACCGGTCGCCAGCTCTGGACGCACGACGACATCACCCTCGCCCAATGGCTTGACCACTGGCTGGACGCGATCCTGCCGATGACGGCCCGATGGAAGACCTTGTCGACCTACGTCCTAGGACAGTGCGTGCCAGGCGGAGCGGATGTGGGTCTCCACCAACCGCTCGGCCTCCTCGGCGTCGCCGCGCATCACGGCGGCCTGAATCGCTTCATGGTCCCGTCTCAGGTCCTCGACGATGTCGTCCCACGCGTGCACGTGCCGGAAG
>JAIUPO010000010.1 GCA_020160805.1 Actinomycetota bacterium
AACCAAGAACTCGCCGCCCGCTACCGCGCCTGGCTCACCGCCGCATGAACAGACCTTGACACGGAATAGGAGCATCAAGCCCCCCGTCGTGGGTCCACCATGGGGGCCATGGAAGCCGATCCGTTACAAGTCGTGGCCGTCGAGACCGAGCGATATGTCGCTCGCGGCGGCTGGGATCAGCCCGCCCGCCTGTTCGCTCTCGTCCCGACGCACGAGTTGGCCGCGAGCGCACCATCCCTGGACGGCGCTGCCGAGGCGGGTCCCCAGGATTTGTCGGCCGTCGAGCAGGACGGCTTCGATCCCGGCGATGACCTCCAGGGCGCCCTGCTGCGGATCATGTGGCCCGAAGCGGTGCACGGGGTTGCGCTCAGCATCGAACGCATCGTGCTTCCCCCGGGCGCCGAGGCTGAGCTGGCCGGCGGCGACTCGATCGACCGCCTCCAGAAACATCCCGAGCGCAAGGATGTGCGACTCGTGGTCGCGGTGCTGCGCGACGGCCGGTCCATCTGCCTGCTGCGGCAGCGTGCGTATGACAGCGACGACATGGTCGCGATGAGCCCGGACCTAGCCGCGGGCCTGGTTGAGGCGCTCGCCGCAACCTTGCGCGAGGACGCGCCGCAGCGCTGAGCACGCGCGCAGGAAGGGTCAGCCGCAGGAGGGGAGGTCGCCCTGGCCGGCGGCGATCTTCTCCACGGCACTGACGGCCTGGTCGAAGGTGGCGATCTTGACGGCCGTGATGCCGTCGGGGACATGCCCGACCAGTTCGGCGCAGTTGTCCGCGGGGGCGAGGAAGAAGGTCGCGCCCGCCTCCTTGGCGCCGACGATTTTCTGCCGTATCCCGCCGATCGGGCCGACGATTCCGTCATCGTCGATAGTGCCGGTGCCGGCGATCTGCTTGCCGCCGGTCATCTCGCCGGGTGTGAGCACATCGCGGATCGCCAGGGCGAACATCGCGCCCGCTGATGGTCCGCCGACATCTCCGGCGTGAATCGTCACCTCGAAGGGGAAGTCGAAGTCCATCCGCAGCCGAACCCCAAGCACCGGGCGCCCGTCCGCCGCAATGGTGGTCGTCGTCACGGTTTGGCTTGACCCCTCGCGGGAAACCGTGACCTCGACCGAGTCGCCGGGCTGATGGGTGCGGACCTGGTTCTGAATGTCGATGAGCGCCGTGACCGGGCGGCCGTCGACCGCCGTGATCACATCACCGACCTTGAGCACCGATGCCGAGGGCGCACCCTCGGTGAGGGCGGCGACGACATACGACTCCCCCACCTTCTTGCCGAGGCTGCGCAGCGCGATGGCCGCCGCTTCGGATTGGCTGCCGGCCATCTCGGCCGCATTTTGCTCCTCGATCTGCTTGGACGTGCTGCCCTTGGGGAAGAGTTGGTCCTCGCGGAAGATTTCGTCATGGGGGTTCATCCACGCCCCGAGCAGGTCCCAGGCGTTGACCCGCCGGCCCGGACCGCCGGACACCCGCACCGTGGTGAAGTCGAGCCCGCCGCTGGTCGGATAGGTGGAGGCACCCTTGATGTCGACCAGAGGTTTACCGTCACTCGTCGTGCCGAGGGTGTTTGTTGCAGGGCCGGGACGCAGAATCGCGTAGGGCAGCGGAATCAGCGCGATGATGCACGCCAGGACGAGCCCGACAAAGGTCGACCAGAGCAGACGCTTGGATCGTGGCGAGAGCTGAGTTGGGTCGGTCCGCCAATCGCTCACGGGAGCCCGACCCACTCACTGGCCCCATCGGCGAAGTGCTGGTTCTTCCAGATCGGTGTGCTGGCCTTGAGCCGGTCGATGAGCGCCTGACCCGCCTCGAAGGCCGCGCCGCGATGGGCAGCAGCCACGGCAGTGACGACCGCGATATCGCCGATACGCAGGTCCCCGACGCGATGGAGCGCGGCCACGGCCCGCACGTCATACTCCTGCGCGATCTCGGCGCACACCGCCGCCATGCGCTCGGTCGCCTGCGGATGGGCTTGGTATGCCAGCGCGGTGACGGCCCGGGCGTGGTCGTGATCGCGGACCCGCCCGACAAAGAGCACCTGCCCGCCGCAGGCGGGGTCGGCGATGGCGCTCAATGCTTCATCGACGGACAAGGCCTGGTCCCGGATGGCGCACAGGCGCACGACACCCTCGGCCGGTTCGCGCTCCTGCGGTGACATCGACAGATCTCCTGGTGGTGTCGGGAACTGTGGAAGCACCCGCGTGGTTGTCTTGGGTGGACACATTTTCACCCAGGGCCCTTTAGGAGAAATCACCGTGCCCGACGACATCGAGCGCTCTGACAGTTCGGGCGAGCCCGCAGGGCTGCCCCCGGAGATGCAAGAAGCGCTACGCCGGATGACCGGCGGCGCCGAACTGCCCCCGGAGGTCATGGAGCAATTGGCCTCGATGGGTCTGGGTCAGATCCCCGTCGCGCAATTCGAGGGCATGCTCAGTCAGTTCCAATCGATGTTCGCCGGCCCCGACGAGGGGCCGCTCTCCCCCACGATCACCACCGATGTGGCACGCAAAGCCGTTGCCGCGCAAGGTGATCCCGCGATGGGCGAGCGTGAGCGGCAGTTGGCGGCGGAGGCGGGGCATGTCGCCGATCTGTGGCTCGGCGAGGTCACGGATCTGGAATCCCCCGGCCTGCGCGGCGTTGCCTGGTCCCGATCGGAGTGGATCGAGGACACCATGGCCGTCTGGCAGACGCTCGTCGAGCCGGTCGCGGCGGGGGTTACGGGCGCGATGACCAAGGCTATGACCGCCCAATTCGCCGATGGCGGCATGGAGGCTTTGTCCGCGATGCTGCCGCCCGGCACCAATCCCGCCGCTGCGATGGCCCAGGTGGGGCCGATGCTCGAGCGGGCCGGTGGCTCGATGTTCTCCATGCAACTCGGGCAGGGTTTGGCCGGCCTCGCCAGCGAGATGCTCACCGGCACCGAGGTTTCACTGCCGCTGACCGGCGATGGCGTGCTGGCCCTCATACCCAGCAATATCGCCAGCTTCGCCGAGGGGCTAGAGATCGACCTTGAGCAGGTCTGGCTCTACCTCGCGGTGCGCGAGGCGGCGCGGCTGCGGCTGTTCGCGGGCGTCCCGTGGCTCGCGGCGCAGATCCGCACGGCGGTGCAGGACTATGCCCGTGACCTCGCGATCGACACCGAGGCCATCGAAGACGCAATGCGCGGCCTGGACCCCAGTGATCCTGGCGCCATGCAAGCCACCCTCGCCGACAAGCTCTTCGCTCCCGATCCGACCCCGGCGCAGCGGGCGGCCCTCGCGCGCCTGGAAACTTGGCTCGCTCTGGTCGAAGGCTGGGTCGATGTCGTCACCGACCGCGCGGCGGGTCGCCACCTGCCGCAGGCCGGCGCCCTCGGCGAGACGATGCGCCGGCGCCGCGCCAGCGGTGGTCCCGCGGAGAAGACCTTCGCGGCGCTCGTCGGCCTGCAATTGCGGCCGCGCCGGTTGCGGGATGCGGCGAACCTCTTCGCGGCCCTGGAAGACAAGGGTGGGGCCACGCTGCGCGACTCCGCCTGGGGACACCCGGATCTCGCCCCCAGCGCCGCGGATCTTGATGATGTGCTCGGGTATGTCGAGCGCCGCGCCGCCACGCCGGAGCCCGACGATCTGGACGACGCCTTGCGCGAGTTGCTCGGCGGCGACGGCGGATGAGCGGCATCGCTCCGGCCTCCGTGCGCCACTTGTATGACGATGCGCTGGCCCTCCTGCTCGGCTGGCGCGCGCCGGATGAGAATCAAGAGCAATTGCGCCGCAGCTTCCTGCGCGCCCTGTCCGGTGATCCGATGGCGGTCGCGAAGTCAGGACCGCCCTCGCACCTGACCGCTTCGTGCCTCGTGCTCAGCCCGGACGGGCGATCGGTCTTGCTGCACCTGCACGCACGAGCTGGCGTCTGGCTGCAGTTCGGCGGGCACTTGGAGAGCAGGGACGACAGCGTGCATGCGGCGGCAACCCGCGAGTTGCGGGAGGAATCCGGGCTGGACGATCTGGAGCCGCAGGACGAGCCCATCGATTTGGATCGTCACCAACTCGTTGGACGGTTCGGGGACTGCGCCGAGCACCTCGATGTGCGCTATCTCGCCGTCGCGCCCGCCGGGCTAATGCCTCGCGCGAGCGAGGAGTCGAACGATATCGCGTGGTTCCCCGTGGACGCCCTGCCCCCAAACACCGCACCCGATGTCGCCCGGCTGATCTCGGTAGGCCAGGCTCGCCTCGGTTAACCCACCGACTCCGCTGAGTCGTCGACATCGTCTTGATCGAGGGTCAGCCCCGCGGCGCTCGCGACGCCGTCCAGAAAGCCCCGCGCCCGCTCCGCGCGCGGATAGTTCGCGACCCACGCCCAAAAGTCCGGCCCGTGACCTGGGACCAGCAGGTGAGTGAGCTCGTGGACGAGGACGTAGTCCACGACATACCCGGGCATGGTCCGCAGGCGATCGCTGAGGCGGATTTCCCCGGTGGCGGGAGTGCACGAACCCCAACGCCGGCCCTGATTGCCGACCCAGCGCACGCTGGTCGGCCGCGGTCGCCCATCCAGATGCGCGTCCGAGAGTTCCCTCGCCCGGCGTATCAAATCCTGATCCGAGCGGGCGGCGCGACGAGGTGCTTGCCGGTCCAGGCGGGCCACCATTTTGTCCACCCAGGTCTTCTCTTGGGCAGCACTCAAACCGGCCGGCAGCATGACGATGATGCGATCGCCCTCGCGGCGCGCCGCCACCGTCCGGCGGCGCCGTGCGCTGCGGCGGATCTCGACGACCGGCTCCTGGGACATGCGGCTAGCCAACCACGCCCGAGACCGCCATCACGCTCAAATCGGGCATCTGGCCCATGCGTGACTTAGGGTTGAGCGTGGCACCGGGGCATACCCCGGTGAATCAAAGCCGATAGCGACGAAGGAGCAGTCATGGCTGACGAGACCTACAAGGGCGAGTTTTACTGCGTGAAGTGCAAGGAGAAGCGCGAGGCCGAGGGCAAGGTCGTCACGACCGAGAACGGCCGCCGGATGGCCAAGGGCGTCTGCCCGGTCTGCGGCACCAACCTCAACCGCATCCTCGCGAAGGCCTGATCGCCCCAGCTCCGAAAGCCGTTGTCCACAGCCTGTGGACAACGGCTTTCATGTTGTCTCGGGACCTGCGAGGGTGAGCCGTATGCCGGGGCGCGGGGCCTTGGGGACGGGAAGGGGGGCGTCATGCCGGGGTGGCCACGCCTGAGCGAGCGGGCGATGCCGATGATTCGCCTAGACGGCAGCATCCAACTCGGGTTGAGCCCCGAGCATGGTGTGTGCATCGAGGGGCTGAGCGAGCAGGAGGTCGGCTGGTTGCGCGCCTTGGACGGCACCAGCGATCCGTGGCATCGCGGCCGGCGCGAAGGCCTGCGGGAGGAGCGGATGGATGAGTTGCTTGATCGGCTGAACTCCGCTGGTCTGCTTCGGGCCGCCGCACCCCTCGTCAGCCGCCACCGCGTGCTCATCGAGGGCGCTCACCCAGCGGGCGGCCCCTTGCAGGAGATGCTCCACCGCGCCGGGATTGCGCAGGCCCCCCGGCTGCCCGCGCACGGACCGATCCCCCGCTATCGGCACGCACCCGACCTTGTGGTCCTGCTCACGAGCGGGCCGGCGGTGGCGGCGGATGGCGGGCGATGGCGGGCGCGCGGCATACCCCACCTCCCGGTCGCGTTTAGCCGTGCCAGCGGTATGACGGTCGGTCCCCTCGTCGGGGCCACGGGGGCGCCGTGCCTGCGCTGCCTCGACCTCGCGCGTCTGGAGAAGGACCCCTCCTTTAGTTCGCTCGCAGCGCAGTCCCGGGTCGAGGGGTGCGGCCCGCCCGAACGGGCCGACGAGCCGAGCACGACGATGGCGGTGGCGCTGACCGCCCGGATCGTTCTGAACCAGTTGAACGGGCAGTCGCTGCCCTCCGGGCTGACCTTCGAAGTCGCGGCACCCTGGCCGGGCGTGCGCCAATACCGCTGGACACGACACCCCAACTGCCCCTCGTGTTCGCCCCAGGTGGCTCCAGCACGCACAATAGGCGCGTGAGTGAACTGCCCCGGCGCACGGCCAAACGCACCGCGAAGCTGGTGTCGCTGCCGTTGGGTATGGCCGGCCGAGGCGCGATCGGGCTCGGCAAGCGCGTGGGTGGCCAGCCCGCCGAACTCGTCGCCGCGCAGTTCCAGGCCCGCACGGCAGAGCAGCTTTTCAGCGTCCTCGGGGAGCTGAAGGGCGGGGCGATGAAGGTCGGGCAGGCCTTGTCGGTCATGGAAGCGGCGATGCCCGAGGAGTGGGCCGGCCCCTATCGCGCCACCTTGACGAAATTGCAGGAGGCCGCCCCGCCCCTGCCGCCTGAACAAGTGCATGCGGTGCTGGCCCGCGAGCTTGGACCGCGGTGGCGCACAGCAAAGTTCTCGGACTTCGACGACATACCGGCGGCTGCGGCGTCCATCGGGCAGGTGCACAAGGCGACCTGGCGCGACGGGCGCACGGTGGCGGTGAAGATCCAGTACCCGGGCGCGCGGGAGGCGCTGTTGAGCGATCTGCGCCAACTGTCCCGGGTGGCGCGGCTAGCCGCCGGCTGGATCCCCGGCCTGGACATCAAGCCGGTGATGGCGGAATTGCAGGCCCGGATGAGCGAGGAGCTGGACTATCTCCTCGAGGCCGAACATCAGCGGGCCTTCGCCGACGCCTTCCGTGACGATCCCGACTTCGCCATCCCAGAGGTTGTCTTCGCCACCTCCTCGGTGGTGGTCAGCGAGTGGCTGCCGGGCGTGCCGCTGGCGCGGATCATCGCCGAGGCCGACCAACCGACCCGCAATGCGGCGGCGCAGCTCTACCTGGAGTTCCTGTTGGCGGGGCCGGTGCGCTCGGGGCAGTTACACGCCGATCCGCACCCTGGCAACTTCCGGATCACACCAGACGGCCGGCTCGGGGTGCTCGACTTCGGGGCGGTCAATCGGTTGCCGAACGGGCTGCCGCCCGAGATGGGCCAGCTCCTGACGCTGGCGCTGGCGGGCGACGCCGACGGGCTGCTGGCGGGCCTGCGTTCGGCGGGCTTCATCAAGGACAGCATCGAGGTCGATCCGCAGGATCTGCTGACCTATCTGTCGATGTTCATCGAGCCGCTGACCTACGCGCACTATCGCTTCGACCGGGCGTGGCTGCGCTCGGTGACGGCGCGCATCAACGACATTCGCCGGCCCGACTGGGTGGTCGGGATGAAGCTCAACCTGCCCCCGGACTATCTGCTGATCCACCGAGTCTGGCTCGGCGGTATCGGCGTCCTGTGCCAGATTGGCGGCGAACTCGCCCCTCGCGACGCCCTTGCGCGCTATCTGCCCGGCTTCGATATCGACGCCATCCCGCCCGGCCGCTGAGCAATCGGGTCAGGACTCTTCAGCCTCTAACGACCGGCCTACCGCCTGGTATAGGTCGTGATCGCGGCCGATACCAGGCGGTAGCTCAGGCGCTAGGGCAGTTCGGGGCCTGCCTGATGGGTTCAGTTAGGACTCTGCGGCCTGCTTAGCGGCGGCCTTCGCGGACTTCTTGAACTCGCGGACCTTCTGCAGCGAGTCCGGGTCGACGACATCGGCGACGGAGCGGAAGGAGCCCGGCTCGGCATACGGGCCGATCGCCTCGCGCCAGCCGTCCGGCTGGATGCCCAGCTGTTTGCCGAGCAGCGCGGCGAAGATGCGGGCCTTCTGGTCCCCGAACCCCGGCAGCGCCTTCAAGCGGTTGAGCAGCGTCAAGGTGTCGTCCGCCGTCGTCCAGATCGTGGCGGCGTCGCCGTCATACGACTCCAGCACGGTGCGCGCGAGGTCTTGGACCCGGCCAGCCATCGAGCGGCCATAGCGGTGGATCGCTGGCGGGGTGGCGCACAGGTCGGCGAAGGTCGTTGCGTCGGCGGAGGCGATCGCGCCCGGATCGAGAGTGCCGAAGCGGTCGAGAATTTTCGCCGGCCCGGCGAAGGCCCGCTCCATCGGGAACTGTTGGTCCAGCAGCATCCCCACCAGCAACCCGAAGCTGTCGGTGCTCAGCACGTCGTCGGCGTGCTCGTCCTGCGCGATCCGGATCTGTGCCATGGCCCAAGACTATGCAGCATTCCGGAACAGGCGACGGGCCCGCCTGCGCGTCGTGAGGCGGGCCTATGTGCCGAAAACCCCTTGTTCGTGTCAGAAGCTTTCCGGCACAAACACGGGGTTTCCGGCATCGGGCGAGAAACCTACCACCCAGCCAAACGGGGTCAGCGGGCGGCGGAGCCTTCGACGTAGTCGCTGTCGCGGGAGGTGTCGACCCAGGCCATCAGCTTGCGCAGCTCGCGGCCCGTGGCCTCGATCGGGTGGGCAGCACCCTTGGCGCGCAATTCCTTGAACTCCGGCGCGCCGGCGTCCTGGTCATCGATGAAGCGCTTGGCGAAGGCGCCATTCTTGATGTCGGCGAGGACGGCCTGCATGTTCTCCTTGACCGAGGGGTCGATAACGCGCGGGCCGGAGACGTAGTCGCCATACTCCGCCGTGTCGGAGACCGACCAGCGCTGCTTGGCGATACCGCCCTCGATCATCAGATCGACGATCAGCTTGAGCTCGTGGAGGCACTCGAAGTAGGCGACCTCGGGCTGGTAGCCCGCCTCGACAAGCGTCTCGAAGCCATACATCACCAGCTGGGAGGCGCCACCGCACAGGACGGCCTGCTCGCCGAAGAGGTCGGTCTCGCACTCCTCGGTGAAGGTGGTCTTGATGCCCCCGGCGCGCAGCCCGCCGATGGCCTTCGCGTAGGACTTTGCGAGCTCCCAGGCCGAGCCGGACGCGTCCTGCTCGACGGCGACGAGCACCGGCACGCCGCGACCGTCGACGAACTCGCGCCGAACGAGGTGACCCGGACCCTTCGGGGCGACCATGATGACGTCGCTGCCCGCCTCGGGGGTGATGTAGCCGAAGCGAATGTTGAAGCCGTGGCCGAAGAGCAGCGCCGCGCCTTCGCGCAGGTTCGGCTGGATCTGCTCGGCATAGACGGTGCGCTGGACCTGGTCGGGGGTCAAGATGACGACGAGGTCGGCTTCCTTGACGGCGTCCGCGACGGTCAGGACGCGCAGGCCCTCGTCCTGCGCCTTGGCGCGGGACGTGCTGCCCTCGGCGAGGCCGACGCGGACATCGACGCCGGAGTCGCGGAGGTTTAGCGCGTGCGCGTGGCCCTGGCTGCCATAGCCGATGACGGCCACTTTGCGGCCCTGGATCACCGACAGGTCGGCGTCGTCGTCGTAGAACATTTCGGCCATCGTGGGCCACTCCTTGGGTGGGATGGGTGCGGTGTGACTGCTGGCAAGGGTATGCCGCGGGCGGACGGCCGGTTTGGGCCGGTCCGTCCCTTGGGAGGGGTGGGTCAGCCGGCCGAGCGCAGGGCGCGGTCGGTGATCGAGCGGGTGCCGCGGCCGAGCGCGACGATGCCGGACTGGACAAGTTCCTTCACGCCATACGGCTCCAGCAACGCGAGCAGGTCGTGGATCTTGTCCGCATTGCCGGTGACTTCCACGGACAGCGCCTCCGGGGTCACGTCAACGACCTTGCCACGGAAGAGTTGGACAATCTCGGTGACCTGGCTGCGGGTGTTCGCATCGGCCCGCACCTTGACCAGGACGATCTGGCGCTGCACCGAGGAGTCGCGGTCGAGTTCGACGACCTTGAGCACCTCGACCAGCTTGTTGAGTTGCTTGGTCACCTGCTCCAGCGGCAGGTCCTCGACATCGACGACGACCGTCATCCGCGAGACATCCGGATGCTCCGTCGGGCCGACGGCGAGGGAGTCGATATTGAAGCCGCGCCGGGAGAAGAGCGCGGAGATCCGCGCCAGGACGCCCGGCTTGTTCTCCACGAGCACGGACAGGGTGTGCTTGGACATCAGGTTTCGCTCCGGTCGATCTCAGGCGCCGTGGCTGCCGGTGGGTATGCCGTCGTGGTCGGCATCGAGGTCCTGCTCGAGAGCTTCGGACTCCTCCCGATCCCATTGCGGCGCAGTGTCTTTGGCGATCTGGATGAGGTCATTGCTCACGCCGGCCGCAACCATGGGCCAGACCATGGCGTCGCGTTCGACGACGAAGTCGATGACGACAGGCACGTCGTTGATCTCCATCGCCTTGCGGATCGTCGCGTCGACATCCTCGGGTGACTCGCACCGCAGCCCCACGCAGCCATAGGCATCGGCGAGCTTGACGAAGTCGGGGATGCGAGAGCCGACGGAGGTATGCAGATCGGTCGCCGAATAGCGCTCGTTGTAGAAGAGCGTCTGCCACTGCCGCACCATGCCGAGGCTGGAGTTGTTGATGACCGCGACCTTGATCGGGATGTTGTTGATGACACAGGTCGCCAGTTCCTGATTGGTCATCTGGAAGCAGCCATCGCCATCGATCGCCCACACGACGCGATCGGGTTCCGCGACCTTGGCGCCCATCGCGGCCGGCACGGAATAGCCCATGGTGCCGAGGCCGCCGGAGTTGGCGAAACTGTTGGGTCGTTCGTAGCGGATGAACTGCGCGGCCCACATTTGGTGTTGCCCGACGCCGGGGACATAGACCGACTCTGGCCCCGAAATCGCCCCGAGCCGCTCGATGACATATTGCGGCATCAGCGCCTCGCTCGTCGGGGCGTTGTAGCCGACCGGGAAGGTCGCCTTCCACCCGAGGGCGCGCTCGCGCCAGGCGGCATACGAGGCGGGGTCCACGGCATACTCACCCTCCGTCACCGCGGCGAGCAGGTCGACGATGATCGCCTTGGCATCCCCGACGATTGGCACATCGGCGACGCGGTTCTTGGAGATCTCGGCCGGGTCGATGTCGGCGTGGATGACCTTGGCCTCCGGGGCGAACGACTTCAACTCACCGGTCACCCGGTCATCGAAGCGCGCGCCTAGGGTGATGAGCAGGTCGGCCTTTTGCAGGCCGGTCACGGCGGCGACCGAGCCATGCATGCCCGGCATTCCGAGGTGCAATTCGTGGCTGTCCGGGAAGGCCCCGCGCGCCATCAAGGTCGTAACCACGGGTATGCCGGTCGCCTCGACGAACTGAGCCAACTCCTGGGCCGCGTGGGCCCGGATGATGCCGCCACCGACATACAGCACCGGCCGCTGCGCGGCCTTGATCAGGCGAGCCGCCTCGCGAATCTGCTTGGCGTGCGGCTTGATCACCGGGTGGTAGCCCGGCAGGTTGAACTTCGGCGGCCACGCGAAGGTGCTCTTGGCCTGCAACGCGTCCTTGGAGATATCCACGAGAACCGGCCCGGGGCGCCCGGTGGCGGCGATATGGAAGGCCTCGGCGATGACACGCGGAATGTCGTCCGCCTTGGTCACGAGGTAGTTGTGCTTGGTGATCGGCATCGTGATGCCGCGGATGTCTGCCTCCTGGAAGGCATCAGTGCCAATCGCGCGCGACGACACCTGACCCGTGATGGCCACCATCGGCACCGAGTCCATGTAGGCGTCCGCGATCGGGGTGACGAGATTCGTCGCGCCCGGCCCGGAGGTCGCCATGCAGACCCCGACCTTGCCGGTTGCGGCGGCATACCCCTCTGCTGCGTGTCCCGCGCCCTGCTCGTGGCGGACCAGGATGTGCCGGACCTTGGTGGAGTCCAACAGGGGGTCGTATGCCGGGAGGATGGCCCCACCCGGGAGCCCGAAGACGGTGTCGGCGCCGACGGCTTCGAGGCTGAGGATGAGCGACTGCGCACCCGTGACCTCGGTGGTGTTCTTCGACTGTGGCTGGGCCTTGTGGGCCATCGTCGCCGGACTCGGCGTCGCGGATTGCGCTGGCGCCTGGCCTGTCGTGGTCATCTCGTAACTTCCGCTCTCAGTTCGGTTTTCGGGTGTGGCGTTCCAACAAAAAACCCCTCGGTCCATGGGTGGACGTCGGGGTAGCGCGCTTGCCGGAGAGGGCTCAAGCGCGCTTATCAATTACGAGGAGGAATGCCACGTCTCCACTCTGGCCCGCCGTCGCTGGCCGCGTCAACGCAAATCCAAACCGTCTCACCTGTCGGGCATGTCATCTCAGACACAGACCCCGGAGGGCCGCCGTTTCGGACCGCAGGCGCGCCCGGTGAGACGTGCGCTAGGGAACGACGCGGACGGCGCCGTCGGCGGCGGACGAGGCCATGGAGGCGTATGCCCGCAGCGCGGCCGAGACCGGCCGGTCGCGGTCGAGGGGGGTGAAGGGGCGCTCGCGGGCCTGCTGCTTGGCCAGCCGCTCGTCCAGGATGTCTTGTGGCACAGCGAGATTGACCGAGCGGGCGGGGATGTCGATCTCGATGAGGTCGCCATCTTCGACCAGCGCGATCAGGCCACCGCTGGCCGCCTCGGGTGAAACGTGACCGATCGACAAGCCCGAGGTGCCACCGGAGAAGCGGCCGTCCGTGATCAGCGCGCAGGCTTGGCCGAGACCGCGGCCCTTGAGGAAGGAGGTCGGGTAGAGCATCTCCTGCATGCCTGGCCCGCCCTTGGGGCCTTCGTAGCGGATGACGACGACATCGCCTTCTTTGACCTGCTTGTTGAGGATGCCGCTGACGGCATCATCCTGGGACTCAAAGACGACCGCGGGGCCGGCGAAACGCCATACGGACTCTGGCACACCGGCCGTCTTGACGACGCACCCGGCCGGGGCGAGATTGCCGGTCAGGACGGCGAGGCCGCCGTCGGCGGTGTAGGCGTTGGCCTTATCGCGGATGCAGCCGTTGGCTGCGTCGGTGTCGAGGGAGGCCCACCGGTTCGTGGTCGAGAAGGGCTCGGTGGTGCGCACGCCGCCAGGGGCGGCATGGAACAGCTCGAGCGCCGCATCGGAGGGCGAGCCGCCGCGAATGTCCCACTCCCCCAACCATTCCGTGAGGTTCGCGGCGTGCACGGCATGAACATTTCGCTGGAGCATCCCGCCACGGTCGAGCTCGCCGAGGATGGCCGGGATGCCGCCGGCGCGGTGGACATCCTCCATGTGGTACTTCGGGCTGTTGGGCGCGACCTTGGCCAGACACGGTACGCGACGGCTAATGGCGTCGATATCGGCCATATGGAAGTCGAGGTCGGCCTCGCGCGCGGCGGCGAGCAAGTGGAGCACGGTGTTGGTCGAGCCGCCCATGGCGACATCGAGGGCGACGGCATTGGTGAAGGCGTCAAAGGTCGCGATATTGCGCGGCAGCACCGATTCGTCGTCGCCGCCGTAGTAGCGCTTGCACAGTTCGACGATCAGTTCCCCGGCGCGCAGGAAGAGATCCTTGCGCGCCGCGTGCGTCGCGAGCGTTGAGCCATTGCCCGGCAGGGACAGACCGATCGCCTCGGTGAGGCAGTTCATCGAGTTGGCGGTGAACATGCCCGAGCAGGAGCCGCAGGTGGGGCAGGCGGAGCGCTCGATGGCGTCGAGTTGATCGTCGGTGACCGCGTCATTGGAGGAGGCGATCATCGCGTCGATGAGGTCGATCTTGTCGTGGACGATGCCCTCGATGGCGACGGTCTTGCCGGCCTCCATCGGGCCGCCGGAGACGAAGACGACCGGGATGTTCAGGCGTAGCGCCGCGAGCAACATGCCGGGAGTGATCTTGTCGCAGTTGGAGATACACACCAGGGCGTCCGCGCAATGCGCGTTCACCATGTACTCCACGGCATCCGCTATCAGTTCGCGCGAGGGCAGCGAATAGAGCATCCCGGCGTGGCCCATGGCGATGCCATCGTCGACGGCGATCGTGTTGAACTCCTTGGCGACACCGCCCGCCTCCGCGACCGCGCCAGCCACGAGCTGGCCGAGGTCCTTCAAGTGCACATGCCCCGGCACGAACTGCGTGAAGCTGTTCGCAATGGCAACGATCGGCTTGCCGAAGTCGTCATCGGTCATCCCCGTCGCGCGCCACAGGGCGCGGGCTCCGGCCATCGTCCGGCCGTGGGTGGAGGTGCGGGATCGCAGCGCAGGCATACTCCTGATTCTCGCACCCGGGCTCGCGGCAGGCGCCGGGCGTCCACGACCCGGCTCACCCGATCAGGGCGTATGGAAGCGATCCAGGCTCGCGACGCCCGCCCCAAGATCGCGCCAGTAGCCCGAGAAGCTGAGCACCGCCAGACCCCCTGTCGGGAAACCCGCCGCCAGCGCCTCATGCGCGCGGCGACTGCCCTCGCCATCGGCGAGGAGGCTGGCCAGGGCAGGTATGCCGGGGGCGTGCCCGATCATCATCACGACGCTCGCGTCCTCATCCGCCTCTCGGACCACGCCGAGCAGGGCGTTGTGGTCCGCGTTGTAGATGCGCTGGTCATAGTGCACATCGGCTTCGCAACAGCCGCCGTCCCACAGGCCCTCGGCGGTTTGCCTGGCCCGCTCCGCGGACGAACAGAGCACCTGATCGACGCCGAGTTCGTGGCCGCTCAGCCACCCACCAGCGGTGCGCGCCTGAGAAATCCCCTCCTCGGTCAGCTCGCGTTCGTGGTCGCCCTCGGGGTGCCGCGCCGCCGCAGCAGCGTGCCGCACGAGGACGAGTTTGCGATCCATGGCAGCGGACGTCATACCCCAAGCATGCCCCTATCGCACGGGGTGGGGGCGCTTGGGGGGAAATACCGCGGCCGCCCTTGCTACTTTTGGGTACAGCGGGATCGCCGCGCACTGGAGCGCGCCGACCCGACGCGCTCCCGCGCACGACCAGAAATGGGGTACCCCTCCATGGCGAATGCCGTTGACGACATTCTGAACAGCCTGGACATGGACCAGCTCGCCGCGATGGTGGGCGCGGATCCGAGCGAGGTCGAGGCGGCCACCGCGGCAGCGCTGCCCGCGCTCTTCGGCGGCCTCGACGCGAACGCCCAGGACCCCCGCGGCGCGGGCTCGATCCTCGAGGCTCTCGGCCAGCATGACGGCGCCCTGCTTGATGGTGGGGTCGACCTCGGCCAGGTCGACGCGCAGGACGGCGCAGCGATTACTCGCCACATCTTCGGCAGCAACGAGGACGAGGTCTACAGCCAGCTCGGCGGCTATGGCGCCGCCGGCGGCCTCGGCGGCAGCCTCTTCCGCCGGCTCCTGCCGATCCTCGCGCCGATCGTGCTGTCCTATGTCATGAAGCAGATGACCCAGCGCACCGGCGGCACGTCCGGCGGGGGCTCGTCCTCCGGCGGCGGCGGGCTCGGCGACATCCTGGGTCAGGTTCTCGGTGGTGGCGCGGCCTCGGCGCCGCAGGAGAGCCAAGCCGACGAGCGGGTGCTGCCCCAGCGCCAGCAGACGCCGCAGGCACCCCAGTCCTCCGGCCAGCCGAACCTCGACGACATCCTCAAGGACGTCCTCGGCGGGGCGGCCTCCAGCCAGAGCAGCCGCCAGCAGCAACAGCAGCAGCAGTCGTCGAGCGGCGGGATCATCGACATCCTTGGCTCGATCCTCGGCGGCGGCCGCCGCTGATCGCGCTCCGCGCGGCACCCGTATGAGGGGTGGCACCGTTCTCGGTGCCACCCGCCTCGCGTGCGCGTGAGCGGAAAGCTCAGTTCGTCAAGCTGTCGAGAATGAGTTGGCGGGCGGCTGCGGCGTCGGCCTGGCCCTTCATCTCCTTCATGACCTGGCCGATGAGGGCGCCGGCCGCCTGGACCTTGCCGTCGCGAACCTTCTGTGCCACATCGGGATTCGCCGCGATGACCTTGTCGACCGCGGCCTGAAGCGCGCCGGTGTCTTGCACCAACTCCAGGCCACGCGCGTCGGCAACCGCCGTCGGCGTGCCCTCGCCGGCGAGCACGCCGTCCCAGACCTGGCGCGCCATCGCGTCGTTCAGCCGGCCGCCCGTCACGAGCGACTCCAACTCCACGACGTGAGCCGGCGTGACGGCGAGGGACGCGGCATATGTCGGCACATCGGAACCCGCGTCATTGGCGCGGCGGGCGATCTCGCCCGACCACCACTTGCGCGCTCCGGCGGGGCTGGCACCGGCGGTGACGGTCTCATCGATCAGGTCGACGAGAGCGGCGTTGACGACATCGCGCATCTCCAAATCGCTGTAGCCCCAGGCACTTTGGAGCCGCTTGCGGCGGGCCGCGGGCGGCTCGGGCAGAGTGGCGCGCAAGGCCTCAACCGTCTCGGCGCTCGGGGCAACCGGGACCAGATCGGGCTCGGGGAAGTAGCGGTAGTCCTCGGCGTCGGACTTCTCGCGGCCGGCCGTCGTGATGCCGGTGTCCTCGTGCCAGTGCCGTGTCTCCTGCGTGACCTTGCCACCGGAGGACAAGATCGCCGCGTGGCGACCGATCTCGTAGCGCACAGCCCGCTCGACCGAGCGCAGCGAGTTGACATTCTTGGTCTCACTGCGGATGCCGAAGGTCGTCGAATCCTTCGGCATGAGTGAGAGATTCACGTCGCAGCGCATTGAGCCCTGCTCCATCTTCACGTCCGAGACGCCGAGCGCCTTGAGCAGGTCGCGCAGGGTCGCGACATACGCCTTGGCGATCTCGGGCGCCCGCTCCCCCGCGCCCGTCATAGGCTTGGTGACGATCTCGATGAGCGGAATGCCGGCGCGGTTGTAATCGACCAGAGAGTGCGTCGCGCCGTGGATGCGACCGGTCGAGCCACCAACGTGCAGCGACTTGCCGGTGTCCTCCTCCATGTGCGCGCGCTCGATCTCGACGCGATAGGTCGAGCCATCCGCCAACTCGACGTCGAGGTGGCCGTTGAAGGCGATCGGCTCGTCATACTGCGAGGTCTGGAAGTTCTTGGGCATATCCGGATAGAAGTAGTTCTTCCGGGCGAACCGACACCAGCTCGCGATCTCGCAGTTGAGCGCGAGGCCGATGCGGATGGCGGACTCGACGCCCTTCTCATTGACCACTGGCAGGGCGCCGGGCAGGCCGAGGCAGACGGGGCATACCTGCGAATTGGGTTCTGCCCCAAAGGCGGTCGCACATCCGCAGAACATCTTGGTGTTGGTGCCCAGCTCGACGTGCACCTCCAAACCCAGCACCGGGTCGTATGCCGCGAGGGCCTCCTCGAAGGGCAGCGTGGCTTCGGCGGTCGCCTGGCTCATGGCTCAGGCCCCCTTTCCGGCGGCGGTGAGATCGGGTGCGGAGTGCAGGAGCGGGGCTCCCCAGGCGGACAGCAGGCGGGCCTCGAGGGCGGCGCCCACGGCATACAGGCGCTGGTCCTGCATGGCCGGGGCGAGGATCTGGAAGCCGACCGGGAGGCCGTCCTCGGGCGCGAGGCCACTCGGCAGGGACATGCCTGGGACGCCGGCGAGATTGGCGGGGATCGTGGCAATGTCGTTGAGATACATCGCCATTGGGTCATCGATCTTGTCGCCGAAGGCGAAGGCCGTCGTCGGTGCGGTGGGGCTGACGAGCACATCGGCCGCCTCGAAAGCGCGGGTGAAGTCGTCGGCAATCAACCGGCGGACCTTCTGGGCCGAGCCGTAATAGGCGTCGTAGTAGCCACTGGACAGGGCATAGGTGCCGAGGATGATCCGGCGCTTGACCTCGTCACCGAAGCCCGCGTCCCGGGTCGCCGCCATGACCTGCTCAGCGCTGGGGTCGTCGATGCCGTGCGGCGCGACGCGCAGGCCATAACGCATAGCGTCGAACTTCGCGAGATTCGAGCTCGCCTCGCTCGGGAGGATCAGGTAGTAGGCCGCGAGGGCATAGGTGAACGACGGGCAGGAGACCTCGACGACCTCAGCGCCGGCATCGACCAAATGCTGCACCGACTCATCGAAGCGTTGCTGGACCCCGGCCTGGAAGCCGTCGCCGGTCAGTTCGCGGATGATGCCGATCTTCATGCCGGAGACATCAGCTCGGCGGGCGGCCTCGACGACCGCCGGGACGGGCGCATCGATGGAGGTGGAATCCATCGGGTCGTGCCCGGCCATCACCTCATGCAGCAGCGCCGTGTCGAGCACGGTGCGGGCGCACGGTCCGGCCTGATCGAGCGAACTGGCAAGTGCCACAAGGCCATAGCGGGAGACACCCCCATACGTCGGCTTGGTGCCAACGGTCCCGGTGACAGCGGCCGGCTGGCGGATCGAGCCACCGGTGTCGGTGCCGGTCGCCAGCGGCGCCTGGAAGGACGCGATGACGGAAGACGAGCCACCGCCCGAGCCGCCGGGGATGCGATCGAGATCCCAGGGATTGCGGGAGGGGCCGTATGCCGAGTGTTCCGTCGAGGAGCCCATCGCGAACTCGTCCAGATTGGTCTTGCCGAGGATCGGCATACCGGCGGCCTTGAGTCGGGTGACCACGGTGCTGTCATAGGGCGGTATCCAGCCCTCCAGGATCTTCGACCCACAGGTTGTCGGCAGGCCCTTGGTGGTCATGACGTCCTTGACCGCGATCGGCACACCGGCCAGCGTCGGCAGGCTCTCACGGGCCGCGCGGCGCTCGTCGATCGCGCGCGCGGCCGCCAGGGCACCCTCGGCGTCGACGTGCAGGTAGGAGTGGACGACGCCGTCGACGGCGGCCGTGCGATCGAGGCAAGCCTGGGTGAGTTCCGCCGAGGAAATCTCGCGGGCAGCCAGGCGCGCCGCCAGGTCAGCAGCGCTGGCCGTGATGAGTTCGTTTGTCACAGTGGTGATCTCGCTCTTTATCAGTCTTCGTCAAGAATGCGGGGCACGGAGAAGCGCTGTTGGTCTTGCTCGGGGGCACCGGAGAGCGCCGCCTCGGGAGAGAGAGATGGGCGCACCTCGTCGGGCCGCGTCACATTCACCAGGGGCATCGGGTGCGACATCGGTGCCACGTCGTCGATCGGCGCATTCTGCACGGTCGCCACGGATTCGAGGATGATCCCCAGCTCGCCGACCATCTTGTCGAGCTCGTCGTCGGACAACTCGATCCGGGCCAGCCCGGCCAGGTGCGCGACATCGGCGCGGGTCAATTCGGACATGCGCATCAGTCTATGTGGGCCGTGCGCACGCCCCCGGACCTCGACTCACAGGTGACACACAGAGGGCGCATCGGGTCCCGATGGGTTGCGCTGACGAAATAGGGGCAACCGCAAGCCAAGGAGCCCCTCATGAACCCGATCCTCATCGGCGTCGACCTGATCGCCATCACCGTCCTCGTCTTCGCCTTCTTCCTGCCCCGCCACGGCCGGCGCGATCTGATCGTCGCCTTCCTCGGCGTCAACGTCGGCGTGCTTGCCGTCGCCGCGGCCTTGGCGACCTCGACGGTCAGCGCCGGCTTGGGCCTCGGGCTCTTCGGGGTGCTCTCAATCATCCGGTTGCGCTCGGAGGAGTTGAGCAACTCCGAAGTCGCCTACTACTTCGCCGCGCTCGCCCTCGGGCTGCTCGGAGGGCTGGGAAGCACCGATGTTCCGCTCGTCGCCGGCCTCATGGGCCTGATCCTCGCGGCACTCGCCATCGGCGATCACCCGGCGATCGCCCGCCGCACAGAGCGCCAGTCCATCGTGCTGGACCGGGCGTATGCCGATCCGGTCGCCACCCGCGCGCACGTCGAGCGAATCCTCGGTGCCGAAGTCGCGTCGCTCACCATCATCAAAACCGATCTAGTCAACGACACGACCACCGTGGACGTCCGCTACCGCCCCGGCACCGCACTCGCGGCGCCCAAGGCGCCGAAGGTCGCACGATGACCGCCACCATCGCCACCCAGGAGGCTGTCACGTCGCCCGCCGGGGTCCCCGTTCCGGCGCCCGTCGGTGCTGACTTGGCGCCGATCTCCCTGCCCGAGGTGGTTGCAGCCGGCGAACTGCTGACTCGCGTCGACCGGAAGTATGTCGTCCCGCACGCCACGATCAATCGCCTGACCGATCGCCTCGGGCCCGACTCCCGAATCCTCCAGATCGACGGAGCCCGGACCTTCGGCTACCGATCGATCTATTGGGACACAGCAGAACTCGCGAGCTTCAGGTCCGCAGGTCAAGGGCGCCGACGCCGATTCAAGGTTCGTTCCCGGGCCTATGTCGACACGGGCGCAACCTTCCTCGAGGTCAAGACGCGTGGTCCGCGCGGCACGACAGTCAAGGAGCGCATCGAGCATCCGGAGATCCTCAGCGCCCGCCTGGACGTCGAGGCGTCCGACTTCGTGTCGGATCGACTGGCGGCCCATGGGGTCGAGGGCATCGACGCGAGGGCGCTGCAGGCCACCCTCATCACGCGCTACCGGCGGATGACCATCGCGACGGTGACCGCTGAGGGGTCCCTCACACGCGCCACCATCGACACCGACCTGCGATTCCGGGTGCCGGCCGGCGCTGCCTTGGACCTTCCTGGACTCGCGATTATCGAGACCAAAGGCACCTCGACTCCCTCGGCAGTCGACCGCGCACTCTGGGCGCTGGGCCACCGACCCGTCCGCGTGAGCAAGTACGGCACCGGTCTGCGTGCCCTGCGCCCGGAACTCCCCGACTTGAAGTGGCACCGGACCTTGCACCAGCACTTCCTCACAGCCTGAACCTCACTCACCCCGCAAGCCTTTTCACCGATCCAGGAGCTACCCACCATGAAGACACAGCGCATCACCTCGGCGCTCGTTGCCCTAACAGCCGGCCTCGGCTTGGCCGCCTGCGGGGGCAACGCGAGCGGCACACCCGCCGGTTCGGTAACCTCCGCTGTCTCGGGCTCGACTGGAACTTCTTCGAGCAGCAGCGCTCCCGCCTCCGGCTCGGTAACCAGCGCCGAATCGGCGCTCCTGAGCGACAATGCCGCCTCGCACGCATCGGCGCAGGACACGACATACGATGCGGCACAGGCTGTTTCGGTGACCTTGGCCGACGGGGCGAGCACGGCGTCAGGCACGGCAGGCGTCAGCATCAAGGACGACCTCATCACGATCTCCACGCCGGGGACCTATGTCCTCAAGGGCACCTTGACCGATGGTTCGGTCGTCGTCAACAGCGATACCGATGGCACGGTGCGCCTCGTCCTTGATGGCGCCACGATCACCAATAGCGTCGGCGCCGCCGTGAACATCCAGGCCGCGGACCAGGCGGTTGTCGTGCTGGCCGATGGCACGACCAATGCGTTGACCGACGGCACGGGATATGACACCTCCGCGCAAGACGCCCCGAATGCCGCGCTCTTTTCGATGGCGGATCTGACCATCGGCGGGAGCGGATCGCTGACGGTCACGGGCAACACGAATGACGGCATAGCGAGTAAGGACGGACTGGTCATCCAGGGCGGCACCATCCAAGTCACCGCCGTCGATGACGGTGTTCGCGGCAAGGACTACCTCATCGTTGCCGGCGGCAGCCTCGACGTCTCGGCCGCCGACGACGGCCTGAAGTCGGACAACGAAAGCGACGACACGGTCGGGTACATCCTGATTTCCGGCGGAAAGACCACCGTCACCGCGGGCGACGACGGCGTCCACGCCGAAGGGGACCTCGCGGTCACCGGCGGCACCGTCGAGGTGACGAAGTCCACCGAAGCACTCGAAGGCGCCAATATCGTCATCGAGAACGGCTCGATATCGCTGACCTCCTCCGACGACGGCCTCAACGCCACGGCCGGCACCAGCTCGGGCGGCGGGATGGGTGGCGGCGGGATGCAGGACGACGGATCGCAATTGCTCATCAGCGGCGGCACGATCGTCGTCAATGCGGGCGGGGACGGCCTCGATTCCAACGGGCGCACCACGATCAGCGGCGGCACCACGGTTGTCTATGGCCCGACGATGAATGGCAACGGATCCCTGGACTCCAATGGCGGCACCACCGTCACCGGAGGCACCGTCCTGGCGGCCGGCTCGTCCGGCATGGCCGAGGCCCCCGACAGCGCGTCGACCGGGGGCTGGGTCCAGCTCGGCTTCTCCAGCACCGTCAGCGCCGGCCAGACCGTGAGCATCGCCTCGGGCGATCAGGTCCTCGCCACCTTCACTGCCGTCAAGGACTACTCGAACCTCGTCTTCACCGGCGCCGGCATCACCTCCGGTCAGTCGTATGACGTGTGGTTCGGCGGCGCGCTCGCCGCCGACCAGGTCGCCACCTTCTCGCTCGGCGGCTCGATCGATGGCGCCACCAAGGTCGGCTCGGTCACCGCCGGGCAGGGCACCGGCGGCATGGGCGGGCACTGAGCCAGCCACCCGTCATACAGCCAGGACACCTCACGAAGTTTCCTCGCTCGCAAGCTCGCTCCGGTACTTCGCGGGGACCCCGTTCGGGAGCTTCGCAATAGGTCCCAGAGCACCACACCAGTCCCGCACTCGCGCAACAGAACCCGAAGGACGATGACATGACCGCGACCCTGATCCCCCCGACGCAGACCCCCTCGCAGCCCCCGGGCCCGGAACCGGTGGGATCACGACGCATGGGGCGTCGTGCCGCCCTTTACGGCATCGGCGGTGTCGCCTTTGCTGGCCTGGGCGCCACCGGCGGCTGGGCATTGAACCGTTATGTCGTGGACCACGTCGAGGTGAGCAATGCCTCCGAGCAGACGTCAACCGCCATACAGGCCGTGGCCGCGGACACCACGGGTGCGACGAGTTCCGCGGACAGCTATACCAGCGACACGGCAACGATCAAGATCACCAAGGTCGTGACGGGCTCGGGCAGCGACCAGGTGACCTATTTCGTCGCGGACGTCACCGTCAGTGATGCCACGATCGTCAAGAGTGCCTTTGCCAACGACCAGTTCGGGCAGAACATCATTGCCTACCCCTCGGCGATCGCGGCGCAGGCCGGTGCGGTCCTGGCGATCAATGGCGATTACTACGGCTTCCGCGACACCGGCATCCAGATTCGCAATGGCGTCATCTATCGGGATGCCGGCGCCCGAGAAGGTCTCGCGTTCTATAAGGACGGCTCGATGAAGCTCTACGACGAGACCGCGACAAATGCCAAAACGCTTCTCTCCGAGGGTGTTTGGCAGACCCTGTCCTTCGGTCCAGGACTGGTCGAGGGCGGCAAGGTGCGCAGCGGAATCGAGTCAGTGGAGGTCGACACGAACTTCGGGAATCACTCCATCCAGGGCCAGCAGCCGCGCACCGGCATCGGCCTGATAGGGAACAACCACCTGCTCTTCGTCGCTGCGGACGGCCGCAGCCCTGGCTACAGCCGTGGAGTGACCATGACCGAATTCGCCGAGATCTTCGTCAGCCTCGGCGCCGAGGTGGCGTACAACCTCGACGGCGGCGGCTCGACCGCGATGATCTTCCAGGGCAATCTGGTCAATAACCCGCTGGGCAAGGGTCAAGAGCGCGGGACGAGCGACATCGTCTACATCGCGGGGTGAGCGGCCATGATCGTTCTCATTCCGTCCTACGAGCCGGACCAACGCCTCCCCCAACTGATCGCCGATCTCGGTGACGCCGCGCCGATCCTGATCGTCGACGACGGCAGCGGCCCGGCATACTCCTCGATCTTCGCCGAGTGCTCGCGGCGCGGGGCCACCGTGGTCCATCACGAAATGAACCGCGGCAAGGGTGCCGCGCTCAAGACCGGATTCGCCTATGCCGCAGCGCATTTCCCCGATGAGGGGATCGTGTGTGCCGACAGTGACGGGCAGCATTCCCCCGTCGACATCCTGCGCGTCGCGGCCGAGCTGGAGAGCGGCGAGCCCGACATGGTCCTCGGGGCGCGGCTCTTCACCGGCTCGGTGCCCCTGCGCAGCCGCGTCGGCAATGGCGTGACGAAGCGGCTGTTTGCGCTCGCGGCACGGCGCACGCTGATCGACACCCAGACTGGCCTGCGCGCCTATCCGGCCCGGATGATTCCATGGCTGCTTGCCATCCCTGGCGATCGCTTCGAGTACGAATTGCAGCTGTTGCTGCGGGCCTGCTCGGAGGATCAGGACATCCGCGAGGTGGAGATCGCCACGATCTATCTCGACGAAAACGCTTCCTCGCACTTCCGGCCGCTACACGACTCGGTGCTCATCTATCGCCAACTGCTCTCCTTCATCGGCTCCTCGCTGCTGGCGTTCGGGATCGACACCACGCTGCTCTTCCTCGGGGTTGCCCTGACGGGTCAGGTCACCGCCTCGGCGGTTGCCGCGCGCGTCGCCAGTGCCGCGACGAACTACACAATCAACCGGCGCTGGGTCTTTCGTCGCGGTGGCGAGGCGGCACCGCTGCTGCCCTCGCTGCTGCGGTATGCCGCCCTCGCCGCGACGATCCTCGTGGCCAATGTGGCCCTGCTCCACGCTCTCCTGGCCGTCACCGGTTCCCTGCTCGCGGCCAAGATCGCCACGGAGGTCGCCCTCTTCGCCGCGAGCTTCCTCATCCAGCGGGCTCTGGTCTACTCGGGACGCAAAATGTCACCCCAAAGGGTGGAAACGCGGCAAAACCCGGGCGAGCAGATCGCCAGAGAAAAAAATCTCGCCCGCTAAGCCCACTTCGTCGACCTCGCGGACCCTAATCTCGGCACACATTCCCGCAACAAGGAGGTTGTGATCATGCGAGGTTCAGGGCTTATCTGGACGATCGTCGGTGTGCTGCTCATCATCGCCCTACTTATGTGGATCATGGCGCGCGCCTGATCACGCCAGCGCGCAGAGCGCGACACAGCATGGACGAGGTCCCGGTGCCACGGCACCGGGACCTCGTCGTGTTTGCTCAGTCGGCTGAACCGGTCTCGAGCAATCGGACGAAGCCGGCCTCGTCGAGGATCGTCAACCCCAGCTCGCGCGCCGTGGTCTCCTTCGATCCGGCGCCAGGACCGACCACCACCCAGTCGGTCTTCTTGGACACCGAGCCGGACGCCTTGCCCCCGCGCGCGAGGATCGCCTCCTTCGCCGAGTCCCGGCTGAAGCCCTCCAGTGATCCCGTCACGACCACGGTCTTACCCGCCAACGTTTGCTCGACATCCTCGTCACGTTCGTCCACCATCCGCACGCCTTCAGCGGCCCATTGATCGACGATGCGCCCGTGCCATTCGTTGCCCGGCCGGTCGAACCAGTCCCGAACCGATTCGGCGATGACCCCGCCGACGCCTTCGACACCGGAGAGTTCCGCCACCGATGCTGACCGGATGGCCGCCATCGACCCAAAGTGACGCGCCAATGCCCTGGCTGCGGTGGGACCGACATGCCGGATGGATAGGGCCACGAGGACCCGCCACAGCGGCTGCTCCTTGGCGCTGACGAGATTGTCGACGAGCCGCTGACCATTGGCCGACACCACCCGTCCATCGACGATCTTGCCTTCCGGGTCGGTCTTCTTCGCCGCTCGCGTGTACAGGGGCACGCGGGCAATCTCCTTCTCCCCCAAGGAAAAGAGCATCGACTCACTCGCACCGCCCAGGGAAGGATCGATCAGCACGCCGGAATCCAGCAGCGCCACCGCGCCCTCCCAGCCGAGCGCCTCGATGTCGAAGGCACCTCGTCCGGCGAGACCGAAAAGCCGCTCGCGCAACTGGCTGGGGCACGAGCGGGCGTTCGGGCAGCGAATGTCCTTATCGCCCTCCTTCTCCGGCGCCAGCTCGCTGCCGCAGGCCGGACAGTTCGTCGGCATAACGAAGGCCCGCTCGCTGCCGTCGCGCAAGTCAACGACCGGCCCGAGGATTTCCGGAATAACGTCTCCGGCCTTGCGCAGCACGACGGTGTCGCCGATCAGCACGCCCTTGCGCTGCACCTCAAAAGCGTTGTGCAGCGTGGCATTCGTGACGGTGGAGCCCGCCACGACGACTGGTTCCATGACGCCATATGGCGTGACCCGTCCGGTGCGACCCACATTGACAAGGATGTCGAGAAGCTTGGTGTTGACCTCCTCGGGCGGGTACTTGTAGGCGATGGCCCAGCGCGGCGCGCGGCTGGTGGAGCCCAGTTGACGCTGGACGGCGATCTCGTCGACCTTGACGACAACGCCGTCGATCTCATGCTCGACGCTGTGTCGTTGCTCGCCGAACCGGACTATGAACTCCTGGACCTGCTCGATGTCGTCGAGCACGCGGAAGTGGCTGCTGACCGGCAGTCCCCAACCGCGCATGAGCTCGTATGCCGTGGACTGCCGCTCGATGTCCAGCCCTCGCCTTGCGCCGATGCCGTGGACGAGCATGCGCAGCGGCCGGGTGGCGGTGACCTTGGGGTCCTTTTGACGTAGCGATCCGGCGGCGGCATTGCGGGGATTGGCGAAGGGTGCCCGACCGGCCTCGACGAGGCTGGCGTTGAGGCCCGCGAAGGCCTCGATCGGGAAGAAGACTTCGCCGCGGATCTCCACCAGCGCGGGAATATCGTTGCCGAACAACTGCGTCGGCACCCCGTCAATGGTGCGGACGTTGAGCGTGACGTCCTCGCCGGTCCGCCCGTCGCCGCGGGTCAGGGCCCGGGTCAGCCGGCCCTGCTCATACAGCAGGTTGATCGCGAGGCCGTCGATCTTCAGCTCGCAGAGAAAGTGGTATGAGGCCCCGCCGGCCTCGCGCTCGACACGCGCGGCCCAGGTGGCTAGTTCGTCCGGGGCGAAGACGTTGTCCAGGCTCATCATGCGTTCGAGGTGATCGATCGCCTGGAAGTCGGTGCTGAAGATCGCCCCGCCAACGGTCTGCGTGGGGCTGTCGGGCGTGCGGAGGGACGGGTGTGCCTCCTCGAGTTCCTGTAGCCGACGAATCAGGGCGTCGTACTCCCCATCGCTGATTGTCGGCGCATCCTTGACGTGATAGGCGAACTGCGCCGCCGTGGCTTGCTCAGCCAGGGACGTCCATTCGTGACGAGCACTTTCGGGGATCTCATGGCTCTCTGGCACCCGCTCATCCTGCCGCACATAGGGTCTGGGGCATGGGACAAGTCGTGCTCTATGCCTTCGACACCATGGCGGACTGGGAGTACGCCTATGTCACCACTGTGCTGCAGATGGCGGCGCGCGGCGGGGACGATCGCTATCGCCTTGTGGTCGCCGGCGCGGCCGGCGAGCCGGTGACCACGCTGGGTGGCCTGCGGGTGCTCCCAGAGACAACGCTGGGCGACCTCGACGTGAGCGATATCGACCTGCTCCTCCTGCCGGGTGGCAACACGTGGCTCGACGGGGACCACAGTTCGGCGCTCGCCCTCGCCAGCAGGTTGCTCGACTCCGATCGCCAGGTAGCCGGCATCTGCGGTGCCACTCGCGCCCTCGCCAGGGCGGGGTTGATGGAGCATCGCGCGCATGTCGTCAACGCGGATGCCGACGAGCCCGACTACCCCGGCAGCGCCGCCCGCGTGCACGCCTCGATCGCCCACGATGGGCCGCTGATCACCGCCATTGGCGAGGCGCCCTTGGAGTTCAGCCGGGCCGTCTTCATGGCGCTGGACCTCGACGATCAAGCCGGCATCGACACCTGGTATGCCTTGTTCAAGGGCGTGCCGGACGCGCGGTGAGGCGCGTCAGGAAGCAACTATTCGGATCCGCCACATAGGAGGCAAACGGGCCCGTCGGCGTGAAGCCGGCCGCGACATACAACCGACGCGCGGGCGCGAAGAAGTCCATACTCCCGGTTTCAAGCGATAGCCGCTCGACGCCACGGTTGTCGGCGTCGGCGAGCAGGAAGGCGAGCATTGATCGCCCGTGGCCGCGCCCGCGAGCGGCGGGAGCGACCCGCATACTCTTGATCTCTTCGTGCCCGGCTCCGAGGCGAGCAAGCGCCCCGGTCGCGACGATCTCGCCAGCCACGCGGCATACGAAGAGCCGAATCCCTTCTCCCCCAAGTCTTTCCACGTCGAGCGCGTGTCGGCTCTCCGGTGGCGCCGTCGGTTCCAGCTCGTCCAGGTGCGCCTGGAGGAAGGTGCGCAGGGCCGGGTCACTCAGGTCGGCCCGGCTGATCCCGGTTGCCGTGGGCGCCGGCTCGCCGAGGTCCGGAAGCGTCGGCCACCGGTCCGCCGCCCAGGCCGTCCAGCTCCCGAATGGCGCGGGCGGGGGCGGCAGCGCGGCATACGACATCTCGTGCTCGGTGGGGACTTGGTATGCCGCGAGGAACCGGTCGTGGTCCGCCTCGCTCATCTCGAAGGTCTCGTGCGGGACGGTGCGCCACCGGTGCTCGGCCCGGCGGCGGCGCTCCCGCTCCTCCAGGGTCAGGTAGTGGAGTGCGAAGGTGCCGCCGGCCAGCGCCGCGATGGCGCGCACCGCATACCGCTCATCGGGGGACCAGCAGCCGAAGTCGAGGATCGCGTCGCTCGCCGAGAGCAGGGCGCGATAGGCGACCCAGACGAGCCGGCCCTCGAGGATGTCGCGGCGTCCTCCGGCATCGGACTCACCGAAGAGCGGTTGCATCCACTCATCCGGGGTGAGGCGGATGGCGTTGTCGCGGTGCTCGATCTGCCGGGCGAGGGTCGTCTTGCCGGTGCCAGGCAGGCCGGTGGTGAGATGGAGCACCGGCAGGCGGGGACGCATGGCGCCGATCCTCGCATCCGTCCCTCCGAGCATGCACAATGGCGCCCACAACCCATTCCGCCGGCCGCGGACCAACTCCAGGAGGGTCGACTATGACCAACCTCGCGACGAATCTCGTCACGACCGCCGAGCAGCACCCCGACAACACGATGATCGCGATGGGCGGCAAGCACCTGTCGTATGCCGTGATGCACCAGCTCGCCGCGAAGCTCGCCGGCGACCTCAAAGCCTCCGGCATCGAGCCCGGCGACCGGGTAGCGCTGATCCTGCCCAATGTGCCGGCCTTCCCGGTGGCCTTCTTCGCCACGTTGTATGCCGGCGGCACCGTGGTCCCGATGAACCCGCTGCTCAAGGCAGGTGAGATCGACTTCTTCTTCACCAACTCCGGGGCCAAGATCGCCTTCGTGTGGCCCGACTTCGTCGATGAGGTCACCAAGGGCGCGGCCAACTCCGGAACCCTGGTCGTGCCGTGCGACCCGATGGGTCCAGTCGGGGATCTGTTGACGGCCGGCGAGCCGATCACCGCGCCCGTCGAGCGTGCCGATGACGACACGGCGATCATTCTGTATACCTCGGGCACGACAGGCCGGCCCAAGGGTGCCGAGTTGACGCACGCCAATATCCACCTCAACGCCACGCGCTGCGCGAATGACATCGCGCAGATCACCCGTGACGACGTGGTAATGGGCTGCCTGCCGCTCTTCCACGTCTTCGGCCTGGTCGTCGGGTTGCAGGCGGCCGTGATCGCGGGCGCGGCGCTGGCCCTGATTCCGCGCTTTGACCCGGCGGATGCGATCAAGACGATCGCCAACGAGAAGGTCAGCGTGATGCTCGGGGTGCCGACGATGTATGCCGCGATCCTCAACCACCCCGATGGCGACAGTCTCGACGCCTCCAGCCTGCGCACCTGCTGCTCGGGTGGCTCGGCCATGCCGCACGAGGTGCAGCGGGCGTTCGAGGAGAAGTTCAACTGCCAGATCCTTGAGGGCTACGGCCTGTCCGAGACCTCGCCGGTGGCCTCCTTCAATATGCCGGGGCAGCCGACGAAGTCGGGCACGATCGGCGTCGCGATCCCCGGTTGCGAGATGAAGCTGATCGACGAGGACGGCAAGGATGTCGGACCCGGCGGCGTCGGCGAGATCGCCATCCGCGGCGACAACGTCATGAAGGGCTACTGGCAAAATCCGGAGGCCACCGCTGAGGCGATCCCGGATGGTTGGTTCCGCACCGGCGACATGGCGACGGTGGACGACGAGGGCTACTACACGATCGTGGATCGCAAGAAGGATATGATCCTGCGCGGCGGCATGAATGTGTATCCGCGAGAGGTCGAGGAAGTCATCTACGCCCACCCTGACGTCTTGGAAGTCGCCGTCGTGGCGGTTCCCGACGAGCTGCTCGGTGAGAATGTCGGCGCCGCCATCGCGCTGCGCCCCGGCGCGACCGCGAGCGTCGAGGACATCCAGGCCTGGACCAAGGAGCGGATCGCGGCCTACAAGTGCCCCCGCACCGTGTGGCAGGTCGAGGAACTCCCCAAGGGCCCGACCGGCAAGATCCTGCGCCGCGAGGTGCACGCCCCCTCCGCCTGACCGGTTCGTGCCCGGGCGGTGGTCTCCTAACCTCTGCTAGCCGAAGTTAGTCGAATCCGCAGACCTTGCACGGTATGCGGATTCGACTAACCTGCGCTGACTTCGGAGCGTCACGCCATGGCGGCCTTCGGTTTTCGCGGTTTGGCGTTAATGACATAGGCGCAGGCCAGGACGACGGCGAAGCCAAGGAGCTGAGCCGCGCCGAGGTGCTCGCCGAGGACGAAGACACCGAGCACGACCGAGACCACCGGAATCAGATAGGTGACGGTGGTCGAGGCGACAGCACCGGCCGCGCGGACGACATCGAATTGCAGCATGTACGCAATTCCCGTGCCAACAAAGCCCAGCAGAGCGACGCAGACCAGGCCGAGCCAGATCGGGTACTGCGTGTGCCCTTCGTGCGGGACGAGCGACCATGGCGTCGCGACATCACTGGACAGCCACCAGATCAGGATGACAGGCACCATCAGCGCCGAGCCGCAGAGCAGGAGCGCCGCGGGCTGCGACAGTCCGCCGAGGTCAGCGTGCGCCAAATACCGCCGGTTGTAGGTCCAGCCCAGGCCGTAACACGCACCCGACAACACGACGATCAGGAAGCCCAGCGGGTCGGGACGTCCTGCGGTATTCCACGGCTCCGCGATGATGATGACGCCCAGGAAACCGATGAGCACCGCGGCGAGGTTGGCGCCGGTGAGCCGCTCGGCGGGCAGCAAGACGATGGCAAAAAGCACCGCGGCGATGGGTGTCGTCGCATTGCCGATCCCCGCGATGGCGGAGGCGACCCGGGTCTCCCCCACGACGAACCCGGTGAAGGGCAGCGCTGTCAGAAAGACCGAGGACACGGCCAGGTGCCCCCAGACCCGGCGCTCGCGCGGGAGGCGACCACCCGTCATACGCAGGAGCAGTACGAGGATGAGCGCCGCCGCCAGGATACGCGCGGTCGCGATCTGGATCGGATGCAGCGCGGCGAGGGAAACCTTCATGAAGAGGAAGCTCGAACCCCAAATCAGCGCCAGGGCAAGGAATTTCGCTTGCCATGGAATGCGTTGGTCGGTGCTCATCGAGTGGCTCCCTCCGTCAGTTCGCGGGCGAGATCGATGGCGGTGCGCTGCGTATGCCGTGCGCCCGCCACCGTGGAAGACGCCAGACCGCACGCGGGTGTGAGGGTCAACGCGTCGAGATGTTCCGCGGCGAGCCCGACAGTCTCGAAGGCGTCCAGGACGAGGCGCTTGCCGCGTTCGACGGAGGCCGTGCCGTCGGTGGGGAGAGCGCCGGCATAGAGCCCGATCCCAGACTCGATGGTCGCAGCCAGCGACTCCCAGCGCGCAGGGGTCGCGTCAGTGACGTCGAGGGCCAAGGCCGCCGCTGCGGTGTTGCGCAGCAACGGGATTGGCGCGCTCGGGTGGCAGCAGTGGATGACGACGGGGGCCGACTGCGCCTCGACCAGGGCGCGCAGCCCGGTCCCCACGACCTGCGGGTCGACGGCGCGCACCCGGCCGTAGCCACTGGCATTCGGGAGCAGGCCTTGCAAGACGGCGGGCAGGGACGGCTCATCGAGTTGGATCACCAGGTCGGCGCCAGGAATCAGGCGGCGGGCGTCCGCGGCATACCGGCTAATGCCCTCGCTCAGTGAGGCGAGCAGATCGCGGGTGGCTCCGGGGTCGCTGACCGAGCGCTCGCCGCGGTTGAGTTCGACGGAGGCGGCGAGGGTCCATGGGCCAGCCACCTGGACCTTCAGTGGCCCCGTGTAGCCGTCGTAGGCCTCGGCGAGTTCATCGAGATCCTGACGGATCAGGGCGGCCGTGCGGGCGGCATCCTTGCCGGGCCGGTCGACGAAGCGCCAACCGCTCGGTTGGAGGTCGACGTGCAGGTCGACCAACAGGCCGGCGCCCCGGCCGATGAGGTCGGCCCCCGGCCCCCGGGCCGGGGTTTCGGGCAGGTATGGCAGCCCGAGCCCGTCCGCGTCGAGGAGCAGGTCCCGCGTGGTGACGATGGCCTCGCGAACGTCGGTGCCGGGCCAGGAGCCGATGCCGGTTGCGCGCGTCACCGCGACATCATCCCGGAGTCCGGGACGGCGCGCGAATCGCTCACGGGGCGGGGCGGGCGGCGATGAAACGCTCGACGGATTCCGGGATCGGGCCGACCGACCACGGGGCTGGGACCGGCGCACCGGCAACTGTGCGCAGGGGTATGACGCCACACCAGACATCGACGGGGCCGGGCGGCTCGGCGGGGTCGCCATCGCGCTGCTTCATGATCCAGTTGTCGTCGCCGATGGCCAGGGCCAGGCCCGCCGTCGCAGCCTCTTCCTTCTTGGTCGACGGCGGCACTTCGGCATGACGTCCCGGGATGATGTGCTCCGAGATCGTCTCCAGCGCAGTGGATTTCGCGTCTTGCGAAAGAGTCTCCAGGTGCCCGCGGATCACCACGGAGCGATAGTTGGCTGAGGACTCGAAGGTCGTCTCGGCGACCACGAGGCCATCCATCACGACGACACAAAAGGCCGCGGGGGCGCCCGCCGCAACCTGCCGCAAGGCGCCCGCCCCCGACGAGCCGTGGAGCAGAATCCGGTCGCCGTCGCGGGCATACAGCATGGGCACGACCCAGGGCTGGCCGTCCAGGACAGTCGAGAGCGTGCCGACGAGTTGGCTGTCGAGCAGGGCGTCAAGCTGCTCGCGGGTGCCAAGACCCCGATCGGGCTTGCGGGTCAGGCGGGAGAGGCGGTCGTCGGCGGCGCGGAGGGAGCTCATCCGCGCATCACATCACAGTCGACACCCACCGCGCCGGGCATTCCGACGAGGCGCGGGAGCGTCGCGGGTCGTGTCACTCCGCGCGGTCCGCCGGACCGGCGTACCGCGTCACGAGGCGCGCCGCGCGCTGGCGGAGAATGTCGCGAACCGATACGGGAGAAAGGACGTCGGCGTCATCGCCGAGCTGCCAGATGGCCCACACGGCATGCCGCTCATCCTCGAAGGAAACCTCGAGGCGAACCCAATGATCCAGCTCGGACTCCTCGGCGCGCACGGCTCGTGCCATGTCGAGCAGTTCCGACAGGCGCGGACGCCGAACGCGAAGGACCACAGGGAAGTCATGATCCGCGAGGAACTGAGCACAGCGCCTCGCCCACAGTTGGTCGAGGTCGACCCTCGCGGGTCGCTGGGCCGACTCGGGCAGTCGTTCGGCGCTCAGGATCCGAGAGAGCCGGTAGGTGCGCTCGGCCCCATCTCGCGTCGCCAGAAGATAGGTCCGACCCCGCACCGTGACCAAGCCGATGGGGTCCACTGTCCGCGAGGCCGCGGGCGCGGCGGGAGCCGCATACTCGATCTGCAGGCGCTTGCCGGCAAGCACGGCCTCACGTACGGGACGCAAGAGTGCCGATGGGATGTCTTCCCCCTCGGTCCGACGAGACAGCAGGTCTGTCGCCGGCTCGGCCAGCAAACGTTGCGCGGCAGCACCGAGCCCGCTCTGGTTCGATTCGGGCAGGGCATCGACGACCTTGCGCAGCGCCGATGCCAGTGCGCCATCGAGCCCGAAGAGGTGCCCGCCACCACTCGCGAATGTGGTCCGCATCGGCGTCTACACCACCGATGTTGATGCGCTGTTCCCGCACTATGGCGTTATCGCGGGGCGACTCGCGGCCGCCGGGGTCGCGCCAACCACCACGATGCTCTGCGTCGCGCGGTTGGCCATCCCCGGCCAACTCATCGAACTCGACGGGACCGCCGTCGCCTAGTCCTCCAGGAGTTCAGGCTGCGTCGCGCGGCCCGTCGGCGGGAGACGACGGCGCGTCGGCGAGGGCTTGGCGCGCGAGGCGCTCGGTGACGGCGTGTGGGTCGGTGCGGGCGTCATACCGCCAGAAGTCGCGCAGCCAGGCGGCGGTCAGGCCGACGCCGGCGATGCAAGCGAGGCCGCCGCTGGTGATGGCGCCGCGCACATTCCACGCGTCGGCGACCAGGCCGGCGCGCATCTGCCCGCCGAGCGGACCGACCGAATAGGACAGCATCTCGATCCCCGCGAGTCGACCCCGCATCCGCTCCGGGATGGTCTGGTTCCACACCGTGCCGCGGAAGACGGCGGAGATATTGTCCGCGGCGCCCGCGAGGGCGAGGGCACCCATCGCCAGCCAGATCGACGGCGCGAGCCCGACGAGGGCGATGGCCAGGCCGTATGCCGCGGCAGCGATCGTGATCGCCCGGCCGTGGTGATGCACCCGCGGCATCCACCCGGAAAGCGTCGTGGCGATGAGGGCGCCGACCGTCTCAGCCGAATACAGCATGCCAACCAGCTCCGGCCGGCCAAAGACTTCCTCGGCGAAGGCCGGGAAGAGCACGATCGGCATCGCGAGGAACATCGCGGCGATATCGATGAGATAGGTCGCGAGCAAATCGCGGCGGCGCACGGCATACGTCCAGCCCTCGGCGATGCCCCGCAGCGATGGGGGCGTGGTCTCCTCGCGATGCGGATAGGGGCGCATCGCGGCATACATCGCGGTGGCCACGAGCATCCCGAGCACATCGACGACGAAGCACCAGCCGATCCCCACCTTGGCGATGAGCAGCCCGGCGAGGGTAGGGCCCAGGAAGAGCCCGGCATGCAGGCCGAAGGAGGCCAGGGCATTGGCTTGCGTCAATTGGTCGTGCCGAACTGTCCTGGGCAATAACGACTCTCGCGACGGTCGCTGCAAGGCGCCAACGCAGGTCAGCAACGCGCCGACGACGAAAATCAGCGGAATGCTCGGGTTGTCGTGGAACGCGTTGCCCGCCAGCACCCCCATGAGCACAACCTGGGCGCTGCCGCACAGGACCAGCAGCCGCTTCCGATCGACATGGTCCGCGAGCGCCCCGCCCCAGAGGCCGAAGACCACGAGGGGCACGAGTTGGACAGCGCCCATCAGGCCGACCATCGCGTTCGAGCCGGTCTCGCGATAGATCAAGAAGGGCAGCGCGACATAGGACACCATGTGCCCGAGATAAAAGACGCTGCCGGCGATGAGCAGCAGCCGGAAGTCGCGCGACTCCCGAGCGGGCGTCAGGTCGAGGCGGAGGGCGGCGATCCGGGAGCGCAGGCTCACGACGCGGGCTCGGTAGGCCGCCCGCGCCCTGCCGTCTCGATGGTCGCCGACCCGACGACGCGGGTGCCGTCATACAGAACCACGGACTGGCCGGGGGCGATGCCGCGGATGCGACGGTCGAGCAGGACGCGCACCCGGGTGCCGTCCGGCTCAACGGTGGCCGGCACTTCCTCCCCGTGGGCGCGCACCTGTGCGCCCAACTGGCTCGGCCCGGTCGGCGCGGGACCGCACCACAGCGCCCGCATGCCGACAATCTCATCGACGCCGAGCAGATCCGCCGTCCCGATGGTCACGGTGTTGGCGGCCCGGTCGATCCCCACGACATAACGCGCCTGACCGTCCATCGCGCTGCGGTCGAGCCCGAGACCCTTGCGCTGGCCGATCGTAAAGCCGTAGGCCCCCTCATGGTGACCGACCACCGACCCGTCGGCATCGAGAATCTTGCCCGGCTGCTCCCCCAGCCGCTTGGTCAGCCAGCCGCGGGTGTCGCCGTCGGGGATGAAGCAGATGTCATAGGAGTCCGGCTTCTTGGCGACATAGAAGCCGCGCGCCGCCGCCTCCTCGCGGACCATCGGCTTGGTCGTGTCGCCGAGCGGGAAGAAGGCCTGGGCCAGTTGCTCGGCGGTCAGGACGCCGAGGACATAGGACTGGTCCTTCGCGGCGTCGACCGCTCGGTGGAGTTCCCGGCCGGCCGGCCCGTCGACGATCTGCGCGTAGTGCCCCGTCGCCACGGCATCGAAACCGAGGGCGAGCGCCTTGTCGAGGAGGGCGCTGAACTTGATCTTCTCGTTGCACCGCAGGCAAGGATTCGGGGTGCGGCCCGCGGCATACTCCGCAACGAAGTCGTCCATGACATCGCGCTGGAAACGGTCGGCCAGATCCCAGACATAAAACGGTATGCCGAGCATGTCGGCCACCCGTCGGGCATCGCCGGCGTCCTCCAATGTGCAACAGCCACGGGCGGATTCGCGCAGCGTGGCGGCCGATCGGGAGAGGGCGAGGTGGACGCCGACGACCTCATGGCCGGCGTCCAGCATGCGCGCCGCGGCGACCGCGGAGTCGACGCCACCGCTCATCGCGGCGACGACCCGCATCAGGCAGCACCTCTTGCTCGGCGCGCCCGGGCGACCGCCTCCGGGAGCGCCGCGAGCACCGCGGCGACGTCTGCCTGGGTGGACGTATGCCCGAGGCTCAAGCGGATCGCCCCCCGCGCGTCCTCCTCGGGGATCCCCATGGCCAGGAGCACATGGCTGGCCCGCGGGACGCCGGCCGTGCAGGCCGAGCCGGTGGCGCAGCAGATGCCGGCCGCGTCGAGCAGGAAGAGCAAGGAGTCCCCGTCCGTCCCCGGGACCCGCAGATGCACATTGCCGGGGAGCCGGTCCATTGCACTGCCCGGGGTCCAGGCGCCCGTGACCTCGATGCCGAGGTCGAGATCGAGCGCGCCCTGGATCAGGTTGTCGCGCAAGGTAATCAATCGCGCGGACTCGACGGCCAGCATGCCCACAGCTGCCTCAACCGCGGCTGCCAGCGCGGCGGCTCCCGCGGCATCGACCGTGCCGGAACGCACCAGGCGCTCCTGCCCCCCGCCATGCAATTGCGGGGTGAGCTTGGCGTCCCGTCTCGCCAGGAGAGCGCCGGTGCCGACCGGCCCGCCGAGCTTGTGACCGGTCAGCGAGAGCAAGTCCAGACCGCTCGCCGCGAAATCGACCGGAACGTGCCCCACCGCCTGGACCGCGTCGCTGTGGATGGGTATGCCGTGTTCCCGGGCCACCGCGGCCAACTCGCCGATCGGCTGAATGGTGCCGATCTCGTTGTTGGCCCACATGATCGAGATCAGCGCAATGGAGCTCGGGTCGCGCACGGCATCCCGCAGGGCATCGACGGTGACCACGCCTCGGTCGTCGGGTTCGGCGAAAAGCGCTGCGGCGCCCAAGGATTCGACGAGGAACTCGACCGGATCCAGCACGGCGTGGTGCTCGATGCCGCTCAGCACGATCCCTCGGCGGGCGGGGTCCGCCGCCTGACGGGCGGCATACGCACCCTTGATGGCGAGATTGTCGGCCTCGGTGCCGCCGGAGGTGAAGATGACCTCACTGGGCTGGGCGCCCAGGGCGCCCGCGAGTCGTTCGCGTGACTCCTCGACAACGCGCCGCATCGCGCGCCCAGCGGAATTGAGCGCCGACGGATTGCCGGTCTGCCCGAGGTGCTCGATCAGGGCTTCGCGCGCCACGGCAAGGACCGGCGTCGTCGCGGCGTGATCGAGATAGTGAGCGGGCACCGACCAAGTTTACGGGGACGCAGACACGCCCCCCAGCGGCATAGTCCGCCCCGCCAGGAAACCTAACGCCCGGGCTACCCACTGGTACCGGCTGTGATCACGACCAATACCAGGCGGTAGCCCGGGCGTTAGCTGAGCGGCGCGTTAGCTGAAGCCTAAGTGCCGCGGTCAGGCCTTCGATGCCTGGACTGCGGAGGTGGCCTGGGGCAAGACAGCGAACAGGTCGCCGACGACGCCGAAGTCGACCAGCTCGAAGATCGGCGCTTCCGCGTCCTTGTTGACCGCGATGATCGTCTTGGAGGTCTGCATGCCAGCGCGGTGCTGGATGGCACCGGAGATGCCGCACGCGACATACAACTGAGGGCTGACCTGCTTGCCCGTTTGCCCGACCTGGGAGGTATGCGGATACCACCCCGCGTCGACCGCGGCGCGGGAGGCGCCGACGGCCGCGCCGAGGGAGTCCGCGAACTCCTCGACCGGGCTGAAGTCGCCACCGGTGCCCCGTCCGCCGGAGACGACGATCGCTGCCTCGGTCAGCTCGGGACGGCCGGACGCCTTCTTCTCCTTGGCCTCGGTGATCTGGGCGGCCTTGGCGGCCTCGGAGATCGTGAGGTTGACGGGGACGACCTGTCCAGCTGCCGGCTTCTCTTGCGGCGCAGCGGAGTTCGGCTTCACGCAGATGATCGGCGTGCCCTTGGTCACCGTCGAGGTGACGGTATAGGAGCCGGCGAAGACCGACTGCGTCGTCTCGATGCCACCATCGCCCGCCTGGACATCGACGGCATCGGTGATCAGGCCCGAGTCGGTGCGGATCGCGACGCGCGCGGCGATTTCCTTGCCTGCCGGGTTGGAGGGCACGAGCAGCGCGGCGGGCTTGAGCTTGCCGACCAGAGCGGCGAGGAACTCGGCCTGCGGGGCGACGAGGTAGCCCGTCAGATCGGCGCTGTCCATGGCATACACCCGGTTCGCGCCGAACTTCGCGAGGGTGGCCTGGGCCTCCTGCGCGCCGGCGCCAAGGAAGATGGCGGACGGCTCGCCGAGACGGGCGGCGATGGTCAGCAGTTCGGCGGTGGTCTTGCGGACCTGGCCGTTGGCGTGGTCCACGAGGACGAAGATCTCAGCCATGGTTACTCCTTGAAATGTCAAGCCGTCGTGGGCGATCAGATGAACTTGCGGGAGGCGAGGAAGTCGGCGAGTTTGCTGCCGCCATCGCCCTCATCGGTGACGATCTGGCCCTGCTCGCGCGGCGGCCGCTTGGTCACCGACAGCACCTTCGTGTAGGCGCCCGCAGCACCCACGGCACCGGCGTCAACACCCAAGTCGGCCAGCGACCAGGTTTCGACCGGCTTCTTCTTGGCGGCCATGATCCCCTTGAAGGAGGGATATCGCGGCTCGTTGATCTGGTCGGTGACCGACACCAGCGCGGGCAGCTTGGCGATGATCGTCTCGCTGGCGGTGTCGCCATCGCGGCGGATCGTCACGCCATCCCCGTCCACCGTCAACTCGGACGCGAAGGTGACCTGCGGCAGGCCGAGGCGCTCGGCGAGCATCGCCGGAACCACGCCCATCGTGCCGTCCGTCGACGCCATGCCGGTGATGACCAGGTCGGGCGCACCGATCTTTTCGATCGCCTTGGCGAGCAGCAGCGAGGTCGCGAACGCGTCAGAACCGCGGATCGCCTCGTCGCTGATGTGCACGCCCTTGTCGGCGCCCATCTGCAGTGCCTTCTTGACGGCATCGGCGGCCTTGTCGGGGCCGATGGTGACGACGGTGACCTCACCCTCGCCGGCCTCGGCGATCTTCAGCGCCTCCTCAACGGCATACTCATCGAGCTCGGACAACAGGCCGTCGACGCTTTCGCGGTTCGTGGTCAGGTCGGACTCATCGAAGCCGCGATCAGCCTGAGCGTCCGGAACGTACTTGACACACACGACGATATTCATGGTCGCTGAAATCCTTCACGGGCTAGGGATCGCCCGGTGGCCGGGCGCTGGCACTCCCGCAAGTTTCTCAGCCGAAATGACCGATCGGCCCCAGCCGGAGCGTGATTGTCAACACGCCATGAGCCGGGGCCGATCGATGAACAGCTGTGATCAGCGGCCGGTGAAGCTCGCCTTGCCTGGACCGTTGGCCACGAACGAGTCCATGCCGATCTGTCGGTCGTCGGTGGCGAATAGGCCGGTGAAGAGCATGCGCTCAACCTCCAGCCCCGTCTGCAAGTCGACATCCAACCCGCGGTCGATAGCCTCCTTCGCCGCAGCCATCGCGAGAGCGGGCCCACCACGGAAGCGGGCCATGCTGCGGCGCGCCGCGGCATACACCTCCTCGGCGGGCACGACCTCATCCACGAGGCCGATCGCGAGTGCCTCGGCGGCATCCACGAACCGACCGCTGAAGATGAGTTCCTTGGCCCGGGACGGCCCGACAAGGCGCGCGAGCCGCTGGGTGCCGCCGGCGCCGGGGATGATTCCGAGCAGGATTTCCGGCTGACCGAGTTTGGCGTTGTCGGCGGCGATGCGGAAGTCACAGGCCAGCGCCACCTCGCAGCCGCCGCCCAGCGCATAGCCGGTGATGGCGGCCACGGTGGGCTTCGGGATGGCCGCGAGCGCCCGGGTGAACTCCTGCAGCCCTTGCGCGGCGCGCACCATGTCGGTGTAGCCCATGGCCTGCATCTGCTTGATGTCAGCGCCAGCGGCGAAGACCTTCTCGCCGCCATAGACGATGACCCCGAAGACCTCCGGATCGGCGGCAGCAGCCTTCGACGCCTCCCCCAGCTCGGTCTGCACCTGCTGGTTCAGGGCATTCATCGGTGGCCGGTTCAGCCGGATCGTGCCGATGCCGTCCTCGACCTCGAGGCTGACGAATTCGCCCACGTCAGCCCTGCTGCCCCGTGCCATTGAGGCCGAACGAGGCGCCGGGGCCCTCGGGCTGCTGCTCACCCTGCATGGCGGCCAACTTCTCCTCGCCGATCGCGCGCTGGTGCCAAAGCGAAACACCTTGCAGCACAAGCGGAATCGCGACCATCAAGAGGCTGCGCACGTCGGCACCGCGCGGCAGCATGTGCTCGGAGGTGACAAGGAGGGTGTCGTTCGCCAAACCCGTCTTGATCATGTTGAAGGCGATATTGACGTCATTGCAGGCTTCGAGCCGCTCGACCTGGTCGGTCGGCACCGGGTCCGCCAGCTGCCACTGACCGAACAGTCGCAACACCTGGGCGTCCTCTTCGGAGAAGCGGATGAACAACTGCTGCTGCTCGACCTGGAAGGACAGGTCGCCGTCGGAGTCCAGGGTGGGCTCGAGCTCGAGGCTGCGCAGCGCGTCCGCGAGGCGCTCGCCAAGCGGCGCCTCCGCCGGCGGCTCGGTGTCGCCAGCCGGTGCGGGATTGCCGCCGAAGCCGGGCAGGTTGGGAAGTGCGGTGGGATCAGTCATTCCCTCAACCTACCCACACATAGGGTTAGGGACCATGTCCGCGTCACCTCGCGTCGATACGGCCGCCCCCGGCATCCACCTGGTGCCCGGCGGCGCCGACCTTCGGATCTTCGCCGGGCACGCCGAGCGAGTGTGGATGAGCGTCGGGGACGGCGCGGGTCAAGTCGTGGAGTTGGACGGACCGCAGGACGGCGGCTGGTGGTCCGCGCACCTGCCGGGGGTCGGCCCCGGGCAGCGGTATGCCGTGCACGCGGCCGGTCCGCATACCCCCGACGCGGGGCACCTGTACCGGCAGGATCTGCCGCTGCTTGACCCGTATGCCCGCGCCATCGATGCGACCGGGCATGCGGTCGTGATCGACCCCGCCTTCGACTGGGCCTGTGACCAGCGGCCCGCAATCGCGTGGGACGAAACGGTTATTTACGAGACCCACGTCCGCGGGCTGACGATGCGTCACCCGCAGGTGCCGATCCACCTGCGCGGGACGTATGCCGGTCTCGCGCACCCGGCGGTCATCGAACACCTGCACCGCATCGGGGTGACCAGCGTCGAACTGCTCCCCGTCCACAGCTTCGTCAGCGAGCCGGCCCTGCTCCAGCGCGGCCTGGTCAACTACTGGGGCTACAACAGCCTGGGCTTCTTCGCCCCCCATGGACGCTATGCCGCGGCGCGCGACCCGCAGGGCGTGGTCGATGAATTCAAGACGATGGTGCGGGCGCTGCACGAGGCCGGTCTCGAGGTGCTGCTCGATGTCGTCTATAACCACACCGCCGAACAAGGGAATGACGGGCCCAGTTTGTCCTTCCGCGGCCTGGACAATGCGTCGTATTACCGCCTGGACGATTTCGGGCGAACCATCGATATGACGGGCTGCGGCAACACCCTCGATACCCGCAATCTGGTTGTGCGAGAACTGATCCTGGACTCCCTGCGCTATTGGGTCGACGAGATGCATGTCGACGGCTTTCGCTTCGACTTGGCCGTCGCACTGGCCCGGGACAGCTATCACGACTACAGCCCGGACCATCCCTTCCTCGCGGCGCTGCGCGACGATCCCGTTCTCCAACGCACCAAGCTGATCGTCGAGCCCTGGGATGTCGGGATGGGCGGCTGGCGCACTGGGCAGTTCCCCGCGCCCTACGCCGAGTGGAACGACCGCTTTCGCGATGACGTCCGCACGTTCTGGCTCACCGACCTCGGGGCGGCATACGGCCTGCAGCCTGGACACGGCGCGCGGGACCTCGCCACTCGCATGGCCGGCTCACAGGACCTCTTCGGCGGCGTCGGCCGCAGCCCGCTCTCCTCCATCAATTTCGTTGCGGCACATGATGGTTTCACGACGGCGGACCTGACTGCATATAACGAGAAGCACAACGAGGGCAATGGTGAGGGCAACCGCGACGGCGCTTCGCACAATCGGTCCTGGAACCACTCCGTCGAGGGACAGACCGGCGATCAGTCGGTGCTCACGATCCGTCGCCGCAATATGCGCAACCTGCTCGGCACGCTGCTGACGTCGGCCGGCGTGCCGATGATCAACGCTGGCGATGAGTTCGGCCGCTCCCAGCACGGCAACAACAACGCCTACTGCCAAGACAACGAGATCGGCTGGCTCGGCTGGGATTGGGAGCCTTGGCAGGCTGAACTGCTCGACTCCGTTGCGAGCCTGAGCCGAATCCGCCGCGAAAATCCCGCGCTACGCAGTGCCCACTTCTTCACCGGGAGCCCACCCACCGATGGTGCAGCCCCGGATGTCGCGTGGTTTCGCGCCGACGGTATGCCGCTGGCTCCGGAACGTTGGGAAGACCCCGGACTGCGCACTCTGGTGATGGCGCTGGGCGCGCCGACTCCGTCCGACCGGGATGTCGTTGTGGCGATCAACGGAGCAACCCACGACAGCTCGATAACCTTGCCGTGGCGACCGGATGCTGGACACTATCGACTGCTGTGGGACAGCGCTGAAGAAGCCTTCGACGAGGCCAATGGCGTGGTGCGCGAGGGCGGTTCGGCATATGGCGCCGCCGCCGTCTCTATGCAGGTCTGGGCCAGCCTCGACTGAGTCCGCACGCGACACGATCGCACCCCTCCGCGGAGACGCAGAACGGGTAGGTTGGTCGGTGTGACCACAGATACCTCTGCGTCGTCCACCTCCGCCGCGTCCGCAGCACCGAGCCTGCGCACTTCCGCCCCGCAACACCCGATCGGCCGCATCCCTGTCCTGGGTGTGCAGCCCCTTGTCGACGGCGGGCTGCGACCAGCGAAAGCCGTCGTCGGTGAAACCTTCACGGTTTCCGCGACCGTCTTCCGCGAGGGCCACGATGCGGTGAATGCGACCGTGGTGCTGACGCGCCCGGATGGGTCGACCCAGGCCGTTCCGATGGACTGCATCAACCCCGGCCTCAATCTGTGGGTGGCCGAGGTGACACCGACCACTGAGGGCGCCTGGACCTATCGCGTCGAGGGCTGGTCCGACCCCTATGGGACGTGGGTTCACGACGCAACGATCAAGGTCGCGGCTGGCGTTGACACCGAGTTGATGCTCGCGGAAGGCGCGCTGCTGTTCGAGCGCGCGGCGGCGATGGACGGTCGCAGCGGGGCCGGGCGACTGCTGCTCGATGACGCCATCACGACCTTGCGCGACTCGGGCAAGGACGCCACCGTGCGCCTCCACGCCGGCACCAGTCCGGAAGTGGCCGCCGAGATGGCGACCACTCCTCTGCGCGAATATGTCAGTCCCACACCGGATTTCCCGCTCCTCGTCGAGCGCAAGCTGGCGCTCTTCGGCGCGTGGTACGAAATCTTCCCGCGCTCGGAGGGCTGCTATCTCGACGCCGCTAGCGGCGACTGGGTATCCGGCACCTTCGCCACGGCCGCCAAGCGACTACCGGCGATCGCGGCGATGGGCTTCGATGTCGTCTACCTGACCCCCATCCACCCGATCGGCACAACAGCACGCAAGGGACCGAACAACACCCTCGACGCCGGCCCGAAAGACCCCGGGAGCCCGTATGCCATCGGCTCGCCCGATGGCGGACACGACGCGCTGCACCCAGACCTCGGCACCTTCGATGACTTCGACGCCTTCGTCGCCGAGGCGGAGCGTCTGGGGATGGAAGTCGCGATGGATATCGCGCTGCAGGCCTCCCCCGACCACCCGTGGGTGCAGACCAATCCGGAGTTCTTCACCACCCGCGCCGACGGGACGATCGCTTATGCCGAGAACCCGCCGAAGAAGTACCAGGACATCTACCCGCTGAACTTCGACAATGACCCGGCCGGGGCGTATGCCGAGGTGCGCCGCGTCATCCAGGTCTGGATCGACCATGGCGTCAAGATCTTCCGCGTCGACAACCCCCACACCAAGCCAGTCGAGTTCTGGCAGTGGCTGATCGTCGATGTCGCCAAGGACCACCCCGAGGTCATCTGGCTGGCTGAGGCCTTCACCAAGCCCGCCATGATGCACACGCTCGGGAAGGTCGGCTTCCAACAGAGCTACACCTATTACGCCTGGCGCAACCAGGCCTGGGACCTGCGAGAGTATGTCGAGGAGCTGGCCGGCGAGGCCGCGGCCTATATGCGGCCGAGCTTCTGGCCCACCACCCACGACATCCTCACGCCCTATATGCAGTTCGGCGGCAAGGCTGCCTGGAAGGTGCGTGCTGCGCTCGCCGCGACACTCGTGCCGACCTATGGCATCTACGCCGGTTATGAACTGATGGAGCATGTCGCGCGCCCCGGCGCCGAGGAGCAGATCGACAACGAGAAGTACCAATACAAGGATCGTCGCTGGGCCGACTACGACGCCGGTGGCCCCAAGGCGGGCCAGAGCCTCGCGCCCTATCTGACGATGCTCAACACCATTCGGCGCGAACACCCGGCGCTGCACTGGCTGCGGAATATCACCTTCCACAGCGTCCAGGACGAGAACCTCTTGTGTTTCTCCAAGCGCCGGGTGCTGCCGGGCGGAGAGGAAGACACGATCATCGTCGTCGCAAACCTCGATCCGCATTCCACCCGCAGCTCGGTGGTGCACCTCGACATGGCTGCTCTTGGCATGGACTGGGGCGACTCATTCATTGCTCATGACCTGATCACCGGAGCCGAATGGCGTTGGTGGGAGCGCAATTTCGTGCGGCTCGGCCCGGACAGCGAGCCCGCGCATATCATCCACGTCCGTCGCTCCTGAGGCAGGCATGGCGACTATTCACACGGGCGCTAACCTGGTCCCCTCCAAGCAGGAACTGATCGCCGGCTGGATCGGCGAGCAGCGCTGGTATGCCGCGAAAGGCCGCGCCCCGCAGCCGCGCCGCCTCTTCTCCTGGCGGCTGGATGATCCCGATGGCGAGGTGGGCATCGAGACGCTCATCGTCGCCGATGACGCCACCACGCCGCCCGTCATTTACCAGGTGCCGCTGACCTATCGGGCCGCGCCGCTGGAAGGCGCTACCCACGCACTGGTCGGGACGCTCGAGCACTCGGTACTCGGCACCCGCTATGTGTATGACGGCCCCCACGACCCGGCCTATGCCGAGCGGCTCTTCGCCCTCGCGACCGGTTCCGCGCAGGCGGTCTCGTCGACCGTGACCGACGCGCCGGAAGAGAGAATTCACGGAACGGGCGCGCATGCTGGGCTGCGTCTGGCGTCGTCGCGGGTGCTCACCGGGGAGCAGTCCAATACCTCGATCATCGCGATCGCCGTCGACGACTCCGGCGCCGAACGACCGGTGATCACGAAGGTCTTCCGTGCGATCGCGGATGGTGACAATCCGGACGTCGTCCTCCAGGGTGCCCTCGCCGCCGCCGGCTGCGAGCGGGTTCCCGCCAGCCTCGGAGCCGTCGCCGGGAGCTGGCCGAGTGGTGACGGCGAAGAGCTCGCGCACGGACACTTGGCCTTCGCGCAGGAGTTCCTCCCCGGGGCCCAGGACGCCTGGCGAGAGGCTCTTCTCGCGGCTGGACAGAACGACGAATTCACCTCTCGCGCAGCGGATCTCGGCGCGGCCACCGCGGAGGTGCACGGCATACTCGCGCAGCATTTGCCGACCGAGCCCGCGGATTCCGCCCGGGTCGCCCAGACGATCGAGGAGATGCGATCGCGCTTCCGGGGAGCGCTCGCAGAGGTGCCGGCGCTTGCCCAACACACTCATACGATCGAGGCCACCCTCGCCGCCGCGGCCAAGGCGGAGTGGCCGGCTTTCCAACGCGTGCACGGCGACTACCACCTCGGCCAGGTCCTCGAAGTCCCCGAGCGCGGCTGGGTGCTTCTGGACTTCGAGGGCGAGCCGCTGCGGCCGCTGGCGGAGCGCAATCGCACCGATCAGCCGCTGCGCGATGTCGCGGGGATGCTGCGGTCCTTTGACTATGCCGGTGGGTCGATCGAGCAACAGACACGCGGCGTGTCTGCCCGCGATTGGGTGAGCGCCGCCCAGGACGCTTTCCTCGATGGCTATACCCGCGTGGCCGGCCATGACCCGCGCGATGCGGGACCGCTGCTGGCGGCTTATATCGTGGACAAAGCGCTCTATGAAGTGGTCTACGAAGCCCGAAATCGCCCGACCTGGATGAACATTCCCCTCGCCGCCATTGACCGATTGCTGCCGGCCCCGGCAGCGCCCAAGGAGGACTGACCATGCCCACTCCCCCTAGCGCCCTGCCCGGCGCCCGGTGGTCCCTCGCCAACGGCCGACACCAGCAGCCGCACGACCTACTCGGCCAGCATGTCGAGGATGACGGGCTGCGGATCCGGGTGATGCGCCCGCTCGCCGACCGCGTCCGCGTCCGCTTCGAGGACGACGAGATCCTCGACCTCGCGCACGAGTCCGATGGCATTTGGAGTGGCGTGCGAGCCGGCGCGAGCGATGCGCTGGACTATCGCGTGCTCACGACCTGGGGCGATGGCGTGGAGCACGAGCACGACGACCCCTACCGCTTCGCCCCGACCGTTGGCGAGATCGACCGCTTCCTCATCAATGAGGGCCGCCACGAGCGCCTCTGGGAAGTCCTCGGCTCGCACGTGCGGTCGTATGACGGCCCGATGGGTTCGGTCACCGGAACTTCCTTCGCGGTCTGGGCGCCGCGGGCGAAATCCGTTGTCGTCACAGGTGATTTCAACGGCTGGGACAACCGCAGTCACCCGATGCGCCTGCTCGGCAATTCGGGCATCTGGGAGCTCTTCGTCCCTGGCGTCGGCGCGGGTTCGACCTACAAATTCCGGATCCGCGGTGCCGATGATGTCGAGCGCGACAAGGCCGACCCGCTCGCGCGCCGCACCGAAGTGCCGCCGCGCACCGGTTCGGTCGTCGACGATTCGCGTTACGAATGGTCCGATGGCGACTGGCAGACGGCCAAGGCCGGCACCAATCCGCACTCGGGTCCGATGTCGGTTTACGAAGTCCACCTCGGCTCATGGCGGGCCGGGCTGAGCTATGTCGAGCTCGCCGAACATCTCGTTAACTATGTCGCGGACCTCGGCTTCACCCATGTCGAGTTCCTCCCGGTCATGGAGCACCCCTACGGCCCGAGCTGGGGCTATCAGGTCACCGGCTACTACGCCCCGACGTCTCGATTCGGCTCGCCGGATGAGTTCAAGTACCTCGTCGACAAGCTGCACCAGGCCGGCATCGGCGTCATCCTGGACTGGGTGCCGGCGCACTTCCCCCGCGATGAATGGGCACTGGCTCGCTTCGACGGGCTGGCGCTCTACGAGCACGCGGACCCCCGCCGTGGTGACCAACCCGACTGGGGCACACACATTTTCGACTTCGGGCGCAAGGAAGTGCGCAACTTCCTCGTCGCCAATGCGCTCTATTGGATGCAGGAATTCCACGCCGACGGCATCCGCGTCGACGCCGTTGCCTCGATGCTCTACCTCGACTACTCCCGGCGCAGCGGCGAGTGGCTGCCCAACCAATATGGCGGGCGCGAGAACCTCGAAGCGATCGGGCTGCTCCAGGAGACGAACGCCACGGCATACAAGAATGCTCCGGGGATCGTGACGATCGCGGAGGAGTCGACCTCCTGGCCGGGCGTCACAAAGGCGACGGCGAATGGCGGTCTCGGGTTCGGCCTGAAGTGGAATATGGGCTGGATGAACGACTCGCTGCGCTATCTGCAGCGCGATCCGGTGCACCGGCAGTACCACCACAACTTGCTGACCTTCTCGCTGATGTATGCCTATAGCGAGAACTACGTCCTGCCGATCAGCCACGACGAGGTCGTGCACGGCAAGGGCTCGCTGCTCGGCAAGATCCCCGGACACCGCTACGACCAACTGGCGACCTTGCGCGCCTATCTGGCGTACATCTGGTCCCACCCCGGCAAGCAGTTGCTCTTCATGGGCTGTGAGTTCGCGCAGCCGTCCGAATGGGCGGACGGTCGTTCCCTCGACTGGTGGCTGCTCGATCACGCCGCGCACTATCGCGTGCACAACCTGGTCAAGGAGCTCAACGGCATCTACAAGGCGCACGACGCCCTGTGGGCCCAGGACTCCAATCCGTCCGGTTTCGAGTGGCTCAACCCGCACGACAACGCCGGAAATACGTTGTCCTATGTGCGATTTGGCCGTCAAGACCGGGGCGACGGAAGTGCCATCGCGGCCATCATCAACTTTGGCGGCAATGCCCGCGACGGCATGCGATTCGGTCTGCCGTATGCCGGAGAGTGGGAGGTCATCCTCGACACCTCCGGCTTCGATGAGTATGGCTCGCCATCTCAAGCCGGCGTCGTCCTCACGGCGGAGGACAGCCCATGGGACAACCAGCCTTATTCCGCTGTCCTTTCGGTTCCCAAGCTGTCCGCGATCTACCTCGCGCCCCGCCGGGTGGATTCGTCCAAGGAGGATTGACATGCACGAGCGCGCCGGCACCGTGGCACTGCCCTCGGACCTGGTCGATATCGCCCACCTCGTCACGGCCTATTACACCGGCAAGCCGGACCCGGACAATATCGACCAGCAAGTCGCCTTCGGGACCTCCGGGCATCGGGGGACCTCGCTGAAGACGGCCTTCAATGAAGACCACATCCTCGCGACGACCCAAGCGATCGTGGACTACCGGCGCGAGCAGGGCTTCGACGGTCCGCTCTTCATCGGCCGCGACACGCATGGCCTGTCCGAGCCCGCATGGGCGTCCGCGCTGGAAGTGCTCGTCGCGAATGACGTCACGGTGCTTGTGGATTCGAGCGATCGTTACACTCCCACGCCCGCGGTTTCGCACGCGATCCTCACCGCGAACCGCGGCAAGATCGGCGGCGTCGACGATATGCCGGCGGGCATCGGGCTGGCCGATGGCATCGTGGTGACGCCCTCACACAATCCGCCGACCGATGGTGGCTTCAAGTACAACCCGCCCCATGGTGGTCCCGCCGACACCGATGCCACGAAGTGGATCGCGGCGAAAGCCAATGACTACATCCGCGCCGGCCTGTCCGGGGTCAAGCGGATCCCATTCGCGCGCGCCCGGGCGACCGCGCAGGCATACGACTTCCTCGGAACCTATGTCGACGATCTGCCGAATGTCATCGACATCCCGGCGATCCGCGAGGCGGGCATCCGGATCGGTGCCGACCCGCTTGGTGGCGCTGCCGTTGATTACTGGGGCGCGATCGCTGAGCGGCACGGGCTCGATCTGACGGTCGTCAACCCGCTGGTCGATCCGACCTGGCGGTTCATGACGCTGGACTGGGACGGCAAGATCCGGATGGACTGCTCCTCCCCCTCGGCCATGGCCTCGCTCATCGACAAGCGCGATCAGTTCCAGATCGCGACCGGCAATGACGCCGACTCCGACCGGCATGGCATCGTCACGCCTGATGGCGGCCTGATGAACCCCAACCATTACCTCTCGGTCGCTATCCAGTACCTCTTCGGCGGTGCCCGACCGGGTTGGCGCGCGGACGGTTTCGTCGGCAAGACGCTCGTGTCGAGCTCCATGATCGACCGGGTCGCCGGCGACCTGGGACGTCGCCTCGTGGAGGTGCCCGTCGGCTTCAAGTGGTTCGTGCCCGGCCTGCTCGACGGCTCCGGCCCGTTCGGTGGCGAGGAGTCCGCCGGCGCCTCCTTCCTGCGGATGGACGGCACGGTGTGGACGACCGACAAGGACGGCATCCTGCTCGCCTTGCTCGCCTCGGAGATCCAGGCCAAGACCGGCAAGAGCCCGAGCCAGCTGTATGCCGAGCTGACCGCCAAGCACGGCAGTCCGGCATACGCCCGCATCGACGCGCCCGCCAACCGGGAGCAGAAGGCCAAGTTGGGCGCTCTCTCCCCCGCCGACGTCAGCGCGGAAAGCCTTGCCGGAGAAGCGATCACAGCCAAGCTCACCGAGGCCCCGGGCAATGGCGCGAAGATCGGTGGGCTCAAGGTCGTCACCGAGAACGCCTGGTTCGCGGCGCGCCCGAGCGGCACCGAGGATGTCTACAAGATCTACGCGGAGTCCTTCAAGGGCCCCGAGCATCTCGCCGAGGTCCAGGAGCAGGCGCGCGAGGTTGTCAGCGCGGCGCTCGGCGCGTGAGCGAGCAGTCCCCCGGCGTGATCGCGAAGGTCTAGCAACTTCTGCTAGCAGAGGTAAGTCGAATCCGCATACCTTGCTAGGTGCGCGGATTCGGTTTAGCTCTGCTAACAGGGGTTGCTCGCAGGGAGCCGCCGGGCGATCAGTCCGGCAGCGGGCCGCTGTGGCCGGTTTCGTGGCCGAAGATGAGACTGGTGCGGCTGTGCGCGACGGCGGGGTGGGTGGTCACCTGATCGAGGATCCAGTCCCGCAGGTATGCCGCCGAGGGCACGGCGACGTGCAGGAGGTAGTCATCGTCCCCAGCGACGTGGAAGCTCTGCAGCACCTCAGGCAGGCGGGGGACGGTCGTGGTGAAGGCGTCGATATGCCGTCGGTCATGCGCCCGTAGGCGGATCGCGACGACGGCTTGCACGGGCCGCCCGATCGCCTCGGGGGCGATATCGGCATGGAAGCCGCGGATCACGCCGCGATCGATGAGTTGACGCACCCGCAGCAGGGCGGTTGATGCGGCCACCCCGGCCCGCGCGGCGAGCCGGTTGTTGGCCAGCCGCGCATCCTCCACGAGCGCCGCGAGCAGCGTCGCATCCACGGCATCGAGCACGGACTCCGGTCGCAGATCCTTCGACATGCCGCCGATGTTAGCGAGATTGTTCAGAGCACCCGCGGGTGACCAGGCTTGTCATGATGAGTTATTCGACCGAGAAGCCGTTCTGTCGGAGGATCTGCGAACCTGGGGGCATGACAACGACGTCTGCCACCCACTTCGCGACGACCGCGGTCCACGCCGGCCGCGCCGACCTGACCGAGCTCGGCGTGCACGCCCTGCCCATCGACTTCTCCACGACCTATCCGCTGGCCGATGTCGAGGCCGGCGGGGCGGCATACGACCAGCTTTGCGGCGGGGGTCGTCCTCGCACGGGTGACTCGAATGTCTATGCGCGGCTGTGGAATCCGACGGTCGCCCGGTTCGAGGAGGGCGTCGCGGCCCTCGAAGGCGGGCAAGAGGCGGTCGCGTTCGCCACCGGCATGGCCGCAGTCTCCGCGTTGCTGACCGCGCTGGCCGCCAAGGGCACCCCGCATGTCGTTGCTGTGCGTCCGCTCTATGGCGGCACCGATCACCTGCTGGCCACCGGGCTCCTGGGCACCGAGGTCACCTATGCCGATGCCGACCAGGTCGGGGCGACCATCACCGATCGGACCGGACTGGTGATCCTGGAATCCCCCGGCAATCCGACCCTGGATCTCGTCGACATCCGCGCCGTTGCCGACGCCGCCGGTGAGGTGCCGGTGCTGGTCGACAACACTTTCGCGACGCCCGTCTTGCAGCGCCCGCTCGAACATGGCGCTCGCATTGTGCTGCACTCCGCGACGAAATTCCTTGGGGGACATGGCGATGCCATGGGTGGGGTGCTCGTAGGCGATGCCGAGATCGCGACCATGGTGCGTCCGATCCGCGCGATCACTGGTGGGATCCTGCATCCGATGGGTGCCTATCTACTGCACCGCGGCCTGCCCACCCTCCCGCTGCGCGTGGAACATCAGCAGCGCAGTGCAACGCGCCTCGCCGCCGCCCTGGCCGAGCATCCGGCAGTGCGCCGTGTTCTTCACCCCTCGCTGCCCGGTCATGACCCCAAGGGGCTGATCGGTCGGCAAATGTCCGGTCCCGGGTCGGTGCTGGCCATGGAACTGCGCGGTGGCTACGAAGCCGCTGCTGCCGTCGCCAAGCGCGTGCAACTCATCACGCACGCCGTCTCCCTCGGCGGGGTCGACACCCTGATCCAGCACCCGGCCGGCCTGACCCACCGCCCCGTGACGGCCGACGCGAAGCCGAGCGACGCCATACTCCGGCTCTCGGTCGGTCTGGAAGATCCGGGCGACCTGCTCGCCGACCTGGATCGCGCCCTGAGCTAAACCACGCCACTCAGGGGGCGAATCCTCAGCTCGCGAGGTGGGCGTTGTCGGTGGCCCACATGGTCATCAGGCCACCAAAGTGCGCCTCGAAGCGCTCCCACTCGTGGGTCGGGTAGGTCTGCTGGATGGTCGAGGTGAGCATCGAGCGGAACTCGGGGGACGTCACATACTCATAGACGAACTCATCGACATGGCCGAGGGCGCTGTCGCAGAACTCGCGGTAGCGGGCGGTGTCGAAGTGGTCGTCCGCAAGGCGTTGGTAGGCAACGATTTTCGCGGCATAGTCGAGATCGTCGTTGTCGGCCACGGCGAACCACGGGGCGGTGTCGACCTGGGTCATGGCGACCCGGTCGGTGGCAACGCAGAAGGCCGACCACTTCAGCAGCGACTTCATGGCCCACGGGAAGTAGTAGTGCAGCGAGGTCACCGCAACATCCGGGCAGGCGTTGGCGTAGTCGATCGGGTAGACGATGTCGTCCTTGACGAGCATCTCGCAGGAGTTGAACTCCCACCGGAAGAAGGCGTTGACGGTCTGGCTGATCGTGATCGCCTCGGTGCCGGCCTTTTCGGACAGGAAGTCGTGCGCCACTTCATACCGATCGTGCATCGGCATTTCGGGGCGGAACTTCATGACCATCGTTTCGGGCCCGATCGTCAAGGCGCGCGCGAAGACGTCATAGTCGATCGACTCCTGCAGGTGCATGAGCATCTCGCCGGATTCGTCGTATGAGGTGTGCAGGCCCTCGCGGTCGTCGACGCGCGAGACTCCGCGCCAGCCGCCACCATCGAAGGGCTTCATGTAGAGGGGGTAGCCCATCTCGTCGGCGAGCGCGTCGAGGTCGAAGGATTGGTTGTACTTCGCGGAGGTGTAGGCCCAGCGCGCATTGTCGACAGGGTTTTTGTACGGCACGAGAACGGTATTCGGCACATTCAGGCCCAGCCGAAGCATCGCGCAGTAGGCGGAGTGCTTTTCCATGGACTGGAAGGTGAAGGGGCTGTTGAGCAGATAAACATCGTCCATCAGCGCGGCCTTCTTCAGCCATTCGCGCGGGTGGTAGTACCAATACGCGAGCCGGTCGATGCACAGATCCTGGCGCGCCTTGTCGCGCAGATTGAAGGGTTCGATCGTCACCCGCTCGGACGTGATCCGGTGGGACGTGCCGTCGGTCGTGCGGATTATGCCGAGCCGGCGCACCAGGGACTCGAAGGCGGTGGGCCAGTCCTCCTCCGCGCCGAGCAGCAGGCCGATGAGGTGATCACGCTGAGACGTCATGGACGGATCTTCTCCTTGGTGGGGGTATGCGGATCAGACGAAGCGAGGCAGATGGTGCGCGAGCTGCTTGCGCCACCAGGGCCAGTCGTGCGCGCTGTCGTGGCCCCAAACATCGAGCTCGTGGGGAATCCCCTTCTCGCGCAGCACCTCTGCGAAGGCCAGGGTGGAGGGATAGGACTTGGTTGGCTCCCACTCGAAAGGCCCCTGCCCGACGACAAGGAGCAGATTCGCGCGCGACTGCAGCCACCGCAAGTGGTCGCCCTGCGCGCCCGAGACGTATGCCGGGGGGTTGGCGAAATAGGTCGCGTCACCGATCTCGCCCCAGGGCCGCCAGCTCGTCGGGTCATAACTGCCAGATAGCGAGATCGACAGGGGCGCCACATCGGCGCGCTGCAGCGTGAAATGCGCCGCGTGAAAGGCACCAAGGGACACGCCGAAGGTGATGATGTCGCTTTGCCAGCCGCCCATCTCGAAGGCGATATGCGGCAGCACGGCCTGTTCCAGCCAGGAGTGGTAGATCCGGTGGCGGCGCGCTCGCTCTTCGGTCGGCTGGTCATAGGCCGACCAGGAGAAGCGGTCGAGGGAGTCGACGCAGAAGAAGGTCACCCGGCCAGCGTCAACGATGTCCTGCACGGCCTCGAGCATGCCGTTGTTGGCGAAGTCCTCCGCCCGTCCCGCCTCCGACGGGAAGACGATGACCGGACGGCCATAGTGGCCATGGCGGATCACACCCAAGGTCGAATCCGACCCCGGGACCGCAAGTTCGACGCGCGCACCCATGCCCCGTATCCAACCTCACTTCGGGGGTCCACGGCCACCTTGCGACCGCGAGTCCTCACCGGAACCGCGGGATCAGCCATCACGCCGGGTGGCGGGAGCTCGCTGAGCTCAGAAAAGCGCGCTCATCAGGGCCGTGCGGCCCCGCTTGACTCGCTCGTCCTGATTGCCGACGAGGTCGAAAAGTTCGGTCAGATGCTGCCGGGCCGCCGTGCGCTCATCCCCCGAGGTGCGCCGCACGAGATCGATGAGCCGGCCAAAGGCATCCTCGACATGCCCGCCGAGCAGATCGAGGTCGGCGACCAAGGTTTGAGCCGCGACATCATCCGGGCGCTCTGCCGCGGCAGCGCGCGCCCCGGCCAGGTCGGCGCCTTCGGTGCGCTGCATCAGTGCGACCGTCGCGCGGCCGGCCAGGGCGTCCGCATCCTTCGGATCCAGCACGAGGGCCTGGTCGTATGCCGCCGCTGCCGCCGCCAGATCGCCGCGCTCGATTGCGTCGTAGGCCTCCTGATGCAGCGGAGGCAGCTCATCGCTCGGAGCCGCGCTGGCCACCTCGATGCGCCCGGTCACGCCCTGCTGGACGGCCAGGTCGAGGAATTGCGTCAGGATCTCGCGAACCTGGTCCTTGGGCGCGACGCCAGCGAACATCGGGACCACCTGGGCCTGGATCAGGCCGACGGTGACGGGCACGGACTGCACCTGCAAGGCCCGCAGAATGCCGGGGTTGGTGTCGACATGGACCGAGACCACTTGCAGGCGTCCCTGCATTGTCTTGGCCACCTCGACGACTTCGCCGAGGTAAACCACCGATTCCGGCAGGCGACTTGAGACGACAACCATGACGGCCGGGACCCGGACGGTGCGGTTGAGGATCTCGGTGAAGTTCTCGTCGGTGACCTTGACGTGGACCTGATCCGAGCCGCCCGGGGCGGCGCCGCTCGCCGAGGCGGCGGGGGCGGTGGACAGGCCGGTTAGGTCGACGGCGCCACGGGTGGCGCTGCCGGGCACAGCGGGCTGAGTCATGGGGTCATCATCCCATTCCCTTGAGTTGCGACGATCCAGTGCTCAGTCGGCTTCGATGCCGCGCAACTGCTCCCCGACCCCGATCACGGTGGCCGCGCCGGAAGTCGGCACGACCGCGATCGCGCTCATCAGCCAGTTCAAACGCAGACTCTCGGTGACGGACTTGGTCTTCGCAAGCTTGGCCAAGTTGGCGGGCAGATCGAGCCGCTTGGCCTTGGACGTCGGCGCCAGCTGGTCGGTGCGGGCGAGCTGGCCGAAGACGAGTGCCCCGCCGTCGGCCAGCCGGAAAGACAAGGTTTCGGTGGCCGGTTTGTTCGTGCGCGTGAAGGTCCCCAGCGTGCCGAGCGCCTTCTGCTGGGCCGCGGTCGCCTGGGCGACGGCGGCGGCATACGCATCCTTGGTCGTGACGATCTTGGACGTTTTGGTCTTCGTCGGGACGTTCAGCAGCTGCCCGTATGCCGTCAAGACCTCGGTTGGGGACGCCGCGAGGCCCTTGTCGCCCGCGACGACGGTGATGCCCTCGGCGAGCGGCGGCAGCGTGGGCAGGCTCGCGCCCGGCAACATCGGCGCGGTGATCCACAGCTTGTATGGGGAGGTCGGGCTGTTGGCCCGCAGGACATGCAATTCCTGGACGCCGTCGACCAGGGTCGTCGCCAAGATGTGGCGTGGCCAGTCCCGGCCCGCGGAGATCCCGAGGACCGTGGGCTTGCCGCGGGTGCGCAGGGATGCCGAGCGATCTTCGAAGCGGTTCTCCACCTCGGCACTGCGCAGCGCGGGTCCGGTCAAGACAGTGCGTCGCGTCTTGCGGGCCGCGTCCGAGCTCGCGAAGGCCGCATCGGCCGCGGTGAGGACCCGGGTGACGATGCTCAGCGCCGCGGCCTCCGAATAGGCGGCGCCGGAGGTCTTCTCGACCGGTGCGTCGTGCAGGCCGACGACGCGATCGGGCAGGCCGCAGCCAGTCAGGCTGAGGCCGAGCACCGCGACCAGGCCGTTCGTGACGGCACGCCGGCTCAGCCAGGCAGGGGTATGACGAGGGGCGGGCCTACTCATCGCTCCTCCTCGGTGGTGGATCCAGAGACGGTGATGGATTGAGAGGCGGCGGGCCGGGGCCGGCGAGCCGGGCGCGCGAGCAACCAGCCGACCGTGGCCAGCAGGCCACCGGCGGCGGCGAGCACGAGGGCTTGGTAGAACCAGGTGTCATGCGCCCAACTCATCGTCACCGATTTGAGCGGGGAGGCGCCCGGCACGATGAGCACCGACTCGGGAGCGGTCGCCTGGGTGATCGTCAGCTCGCCGGACCCCGCGATCTGCTGACGGTCGCGCCAGAGCTCGATATCGCCGAGGCGCGAGGCCGGCCCGCTGCCCTCGGTGCGGGTCGCGAGATCCCAGCCGGGAAGCTGCACGCCCGTCACCGCGCGGTGCTCGGCGGAGCGCAGGACGGAGGCGACATCGGACGGGGTGCCCACGCCGATGACGGCATCGGGAGCCTCGACGGCGATGCGGACATCGAGGTCGGTCCGGTTGAGAACCGATGGCGAGACGAGCACAGGAACGCTGCCCGGATCGGGCAGTGTGAAGCGCGCCGTACCGGACGGCCCGAGGCGGATCGCGAGCCAACTGCCCGCGATCAGCGGGACCAGACCGGCGAGCGCGAGGAGCACTCCGAGGAGTCTTTTGAGCAGGGACACGCCGTCCACGATGACCTATGGCACGGCAGATAACAAAATCGTCACGGCCGTTCCAGAGTCGTGAATCGTCGCGACTGTCGACGCCATCTGGATCGACTCGGCCGCTGACACCCCGCACGCAAGGCGGTGGTGAGCGCCGCTCACCAGTGGGTGAGGATCTGCTCCGCGAGAGTATGCGGATCGCTCGCCGCTCCGTCGCCCGTCGCCAGGCGGGCGGCGACCTGATGGTGAACCTTGCCGGTGATCGCGGCAAGAACGAGCGCCTCCACCTCGGCTGCCGCCCGCTCGGCGCGGCGCCGCTGCCAGGTGCCGGTGCGCTGGGCGTGGGCGCGGTGCTCCTCGATCGCGGCAAGCAACTCTGCGATTCCCTGGCCCGTCTGTGCTGAGAGGGAGATCACCGTGGGGCGCCAGGCGCCGGTCGGGCGAGCCGTAAGCCGGATGCCCGTCCGCAGGTCGGAGACGGTGTGCTCCGAGCCCTCGCGGTCGGCCTTGTTGACCCCGAAGATGTCGGCGATCTCGAGAATGCCGGCCTTGGCCGCTTGGATGCCGTCTCCGAGTCCCGGGGCCAGCAGGACAACGCAGGTGTCGGCACGCCGGGCGATCTCGACCTCGGACTGGCCGACGCCGACAGTTTCGATGAGGACGAGGTCGAAGCCAGCCGCTTCGAGGAGGCGGACGGCCTGTGGGACGGCTGCGGCCAGCCCGCCGAGATGGCCCCTAGCCGCCATTGAGCGGATGAAGACGCCGGAGTCGGTGGCGTGCTCACCCATGCGCACCCGGTCACCGAGAAGGGCGCCGCCGGTGAAGGGTGAGGACGGATCGACCGCGAGGACCGCGACCGTACGGCCCGCCGCGCGCAGCGTCGTGACGAGCGCGCTCGTCGTCGTGGACTTGCCCACCCCGGGCGGGCCGGTCAGTCCGACGATATGCGCCTCGCGCCCAGCCGGCAGGGCCGCGAGCACGGCACGCGCATCGGGGTGGCCGGACTCGGTGAGCGAGATGGCGCGCGCTAGCGGCCGGGGGGCGCGCTGCGCCACCCCGGCGGCCAGGGCGTCGATGTCGAGGGATCGGGGCACGAGCGCCGGATCCGTGTGTGGATGGTGTCGGGTGAGGCCGGTCAGCCCGCCGCAGGGACCCGGATGATCAGCGCGTCACCCTGGCCACCGCCACCGCACAGGGCCGCGGCACCGACACCGCCGCCGCGCCGCTTCAACTCCTGGGCGAGGGTCAAGGTGATGCGAGCACCCGACATACCCAGCGGGTGGCCCATCGCGATGGCTCCGCCATTCGGGTTGACCTTGTCCTCCTCCAGGCCGAGTTCGCGGGCCGAGACCAGGCCGACGGCGGCAAAGGCCTCGTTGATCTCGACGAGGTCGAGATCGGCCGGAGTGATGCCCTCCTTGGCGCAGGCGGCCTTGATGGCCTCGGCCGGCTGGCTCTGCAGGGTCGAGTCAGGGCCGGCGACGACGCCATGGGCGCCGATCTCCGCCAGGTAGGTCAGGCCCAGCTCGTCCGCCTTCGACTTCTTCATCACGACGACGGCGCACGCGCCATCGGAAATCTGCGACGCCGAGCCAGCCGTGATCGTGCCGTCCTTGGCGAAGGCCGGGCGCAGGCCGGAGAGCGACTCCGTCGTCGTATCGGCGCGGATGCCCTCGTCGGTCTTGAATTCGATCGGTTCGCCCTTGCGCTGCGGAATCTGCACGGCCACGACCTCGTCGTCGAAGAAGCCGTCCTTCCACGCCTTGGCGGCGTTCTGGTGGCTGCGCGCGGCGAAGGCGTCCTGCTCTTCGCGGGTGACGGCCCGCTCCCCCGTGTTGGCGGACTCGGTCAGGCCACCCATGCCCTGCATGGTGAAGACATCGGAGAGCGCGTCGAAGTCCATGTGGTCGCGCAGGGTGACATTGCCGTACTTGAAGCCGTCGCGGCTCTTCTCCAGCAGGTGCGGGGCGTTGGTCATGGACTCCTGACCACCGGCGACGACGATCTCGAACTCACCGGCGCGGATCAGCTGGTCGGCAAGGGCGATGGCGTCAATGCCCGAGAGGCAGACCTTGTTGAGGGAGAGGGCGGGCACGGACATGGGGATGCCGGCCTTGACGGCGGCCTGGCGGGCCGGGATCTGGCCCTCCCCGGCATACAGCACCTGCCCCATGATGACGTAGTCCACGTCTTCCGGCTTGACCCCAGACTTCTCCAGGGCGCCCTTGATGGCGAAGCCGCCGAGGTCGGAGCCGCTGAAGCCTTTCAGCGAGCCGCTCATCCGCCCCATGGGCGTCCGGGCTCCGGCGACGATGACGGTGGGGTCGTTCGACATGGCCAAACCTCTTCGTTCTTGCGATGGCGTATGCCGTCGACTCTAGCGAGCGCATCCGACAGGCCCACCTCCCCGAGACGGTGACCCTCACCACCCGCGCGACCGCGGGGTTAGGTGTCTGGGGTGAAGATCTGCTCGATGGTGGTCTCGAAGTAGTGGGCGATCTTGAAGGCAAGGGGTAGGGACGGATCGAATCGACCGCGCTCGATGGAAATGATCGTCTGGCGGGAAGTGCCGAGCACCTCGGCCAGGGCCGCCTGGGACAGCCCGTGCGCCGAGCGCAATTCGGCGAGTCGGTTCTCCACCCCGTCACCGGTCCCGACGGCGCAGCCACAGGTAGCTCAGCGCGAAGGAGCCGACCCCCAAGACCAGCGCGTGCGCTAGCCCGATTGGCGCTAGCCAGTCAAGGTGGAGGGCGGAACCGATACCGCCCAGAAAGAGCAGGCCGCCCATCGTGGCCCAGAAAGCTGTGGCCGCTGCCTCTTGGAACCAGGCGGTCTCGACATCGCCGCGGCCGGATTCGAGCGCGGCATTCGTGGCGTTGCGATCGAACCACAACACCTGCAGCGCCGTGGCGATTATCGGCCAGGAGCACACGGCCATAGCGGCAACGGCCACGCTGGTCGGGTGCTCGGGGTTGCGCCATGCGAAGAGGGCCCCCATGGCGAGCGCGAGCGGGAAGCTGCACGCAATCGCCGGGAGCACCTTGCGCAGCGCGGTCATGATGGTGGAGGTCGTGAGTGTCATGTCGATGTCCCCTGCCCTTAAGTGAGAGTCAAGCTTGCTTTACGTAAAGGGAGCTTTACATCCCGCGGACCGGGTTGTCAGTGCACTTGACTACGTGAGTCGGGCCACGCGCGGGGCGCGGGGGGGCGGGCCTGCGGCATACGCTCAGATCATGAGTGCGACGAGCCTGCCCACGGACCTGTTCACGATGATCGACCACGTCGGCGTGGCCGTGCCCGACCTCGACGCGGCGATCGCGTTCTATTCGGAGAAGTACGGCATGCGGATGCTGCACGAGGAGACCAATGAGGAGCAGGGCGTTCGCGAGGCGATGATGGCGGTCGGCGATTCCGGCTCGTGCATCCAGCTGCTCGCCCCGCTCTCCCCTGAGAGCACGATCGCCAAGTTCCTCGACCGGAGCGGGCCCGGGATTCAGCAGATGGCCTATCGGGTCGCGGACATCGATACGGTGGGGGCGACCCTGCGCGAGCGCGGGCTGCGCCTGCTGTATGACGTCCCCAAGCGCGGCACGAGCAACAGCCGGGTCAACTTCATCCACCCCAAGGATGCGGGCGGGATCCTGGTCGAGCTCGTCGAGCCCGCCGCCGACGGCGGCCACTGAGGCGCGCCGACCGCCTGGCGGCGCGGCGGGCAGGGCGGCGGTGGGCGACCAAAGTGACGATCTCGGGGCGAGGTCGTCACATTGGGCTGAGTTCGACAGGTTGACGTGACGACCTCGACCGAAACTGACGACCTCGCCTGACTGACGACCTCGGCAGCCGGGGGCTTACCTCGCGACGATCTGGGCGGGCAGGGCGACCAAAGTGACGATCTCGGGGCGAGCTCGTCACATTCGGCTGAGTTCGTCAGGTTGACGTGACGACCTCAGCCGAAACTGACGACGTCGGGCACCTTGCGACGGGCGAGCAGCGGCCAATTCGGTTGTCCAGCAGCAATATTCATTGATCAAATGGTTGCGCCTTGGATCGAACTGGTGTACCATTTGAGAATGACAGCGATGGCGCAGCACCCCACAGACGGGCCCCTCGGGCCCGCTGCCGGGCTGCGCCCGGCGGGTGGGTGTGAGGGGTTGACTCCGCTCGATGACGCGTGGTGGCCGCCTCTGGATGTCGAGGAGTTGGTCGCCGATTTCGAGGCGTGGCAGGACGAGCTCGGCTGGGATGACGTGGACGAGGCCGACGAGCGGGAGTCCTGGGCGCTCGCCGCGAGCGAACCCCGCTGGTGCGACCAGCCAGCCGGGCATGCGTGTGCGCTGGACGCTGGCGATCTGCCGGCCGGCCATGCGCATCCAGTGCAGGCCGATGATCTGACCGGCGGAGCGGAGTCGCTTCTGGGGACTGCACCCGCTGACGCGTCAGCGTTTGTCGACCCGGCAGGGGACCTGACGGCGGCTTCGACGGGTGCGGCATCGCCGGTCACGGCGGTGCGGGAACTCATCGGTTGGCTCGCTGGGCTCGTGCCGGATCATGCCGCCGATGCCATCGAGACTCCCGGCGACGAACCCAGCCTCGCGGAGTTGATCGACTTCATCGCCGGGCTTGAGCACGTCAAGGGCGCGATCGCGGCGACCCAGGCCCGCGCGACCGCGGAGTTCGGTCGGGCGACGGTGCGGGAGGCGCTCGCGAACCGGGCCTCCCTGCCGAAAGCCCGCTCCTCCATCGCGCCACAGATCGCGCTGGCTCGGCGGTGTTCGCCTGCGACCGCCGATCGGCTGCTCGGACTGGCCCGCGCGCTGCCGGGGATGCCGCACACACAAGCCGCGCTCACCGCCGGGGTCATCGACGAACGCTGCGCCGCCGCGATCGTCCGGGAAACCAATGTCCTCAGCCCGGAGTTGCGGGCCCGGGTCGATGAGTTGATCGCGCCACGGCTGGCGACGTCGAGTCTGAAACAACTCGCCGGCGCGGCGGCGCGGTACGCCGCGGAACTCGACCCCGCCGCGATCGTCGCCAAACACGAACGCGCGATGTCCGAACGGGGTGTATGGACCCGGCCCGCTCCGGACGGGATGGCGTACCTGTCGATCTTCGGACCCTTGACGGGGATCGTCGGCGCGTACGCGTCCTTGCATCGGCACGCCACCGCGGTGGTCGCCGGCCATCACGAAACCGGCGCCCCCGACACGCCGGCGGATCCGCTGGATGAGCGGACCCACGCCCAGGTGATGGCCGATGCCGCGCTGCGGTGGCTCGCCGGACTGACACCCGGCCAAGCCTGTCCCGTCGCCCTCAACCTCGTCATGCCCGCCGAAAGCCTCTTCGCGACGCAGCCCGCGACCGTTAACACAAGGACTACCGACTCCGTCGCCACTGGTGAGACCGCGATGACCGACGAGAACACCACGGAGGGCCGGGCCCCCAGCGGCGCCGGCGCCCAGCCTGACCCGGCGTACAGCGTCCACCCGACTCCAGGACTTACCGCTACGCGCGGGCCGCGGAGCACCGAGACACCCGCCCGGATCCCGGGACACGGCATACTCCCCGCGTCACTGGCTCGACGACTCCTCCTCCACGGGTGCGAACCGCCCGATCCTGCGAAACCCACGCCACCCCAACACGATTCGTCCCCACCGGGCGCAGGGCTCCGGGATGGCACTCGAGTAGCCGAGCCCGCGCAGGTCTTCCTGACCCGGGTTTTCACCAGCCCCGACGCCCGCGACCTCCTGGCCCTCGACGCAAGCGCGAGGCTCTTCCCACCCCGACTCCGGGCCGCCCTCATCCTGCGCGACGACACCTGCCGCACGCCATACTGCGACGCCACCATCCGCCACGCCGACCACATCCAACCCGCAGCCGACGGCGGACCCACCAGCCTGCGCAACGGGCAAGGACTCTGCGCCCGCTGCAACTACACCAAAGAACTCGATGGCTTCACCACGCGAGTTCTCGAGTCGCCGCAGGGGCACGGAGCCGGCCCGCATACCCACGTGACCGAGGTAACCACGCCGACAGGGCATCGCCATCTGTCCGTCGCGCCCCCACTACTCGACTGACGCTCGCCCCAGGGCATCGCGCGACGGTTCTGCCGACGTCTACCGACGCCTCAGCGGCGGACGATCTCGAAGTCCTTGCGGCGGTTGCGGATCACCTTCACCAGCGCCGCGAGGGCGAACGGCAAGAAGAGCAGACCGAGGAGATAACAGCACAGGGCCAGGCTGTTGAAGGCCCACTGATCCGTGGTGCGCGCGTGCGGCGCATGCAGATCCGCCCACCGGCCCAGCCCCAGCAAACCAACCGCCAAGGCAAACTGCAGCGCAGGCGGCCAGTACGACCGCTCAACCTTCGGCGGGTGCCCTGCGATATAGCTCACGCCGACCAGGATGGCACAGCGTCGCCCTTGCGCCGCAGCGATTTCGCGCCGACGCCGCGCGTGACCCAGTTCACGGGTGACCGCAATCTCATTAGCACCATCGGTCCCCCGCGCTCACCTAGGTTCGGTCACGACCAGCCCGTTCGGGCCCACGATGCCAAGGAGCCAGACCCCCGTGAGCATTCAATCGATCCTCGACGCGATCACCTCCGGCGAGCGGAGTAGCGCGGCCTATGCCGCCCTCGCCGTCCCGGAGAGCTACCGCGCCGCGACCGTCCACAAGGACGAGGTCGGCATGTTCGAGGGAATGTCGACCAAGGAGAAGGACCCGCGCAAGAGCCTGCACGTCGAGCAGGTAGCGGTGCCGGAGTTGGCGCCGGGCGAGGCCCTCGTCGCCGTGATGGCGAGCGCGATCAACTACAACACCGTGTGGACGAGCATCTTCGAGCCGGTGCCGACCTTCGGCTTCCTGGAGCGGTATGGCCGCACGAGCGAGTTCGCCAAGCGCCACGACTTGCCCTATCACGTGGTCGGATCGGACCTCGCGGGCGTCATCCTGCGCGTCGGGCCGGGCGTGACCAAATGGCAGCCGGGCAACGAGGTCGTCGCGCACTGCCTCTCGGTGGAGTTGGAGGACGCCGACGGCCACAACGACACGATGATGGACCCGCAGCAGCGGATCTGGGGTTTCGAGACCAACTTCGGCGGGCTCGCCGAGCTCGCCATCGTCAAGGCCAACCAGCTGATGCCCAAGCCGACCCACCTGAGCTGGGAGGAGGCGGCCTCCCCCGGGCTGGTCAACTCCACGGCATACCGCCAGCTCATCTCCAAGAATGGCGCGGGGATGAAGCTCGGCGACCGGGTCCTGATCTGGGGTGCCTCCGGCGGACTCGGGTCCTATGCGACGCAGATGGCGCTCGCCGGTGGGGCGACCCCGATCTGCGTGGTGTCCTCGCCGGAAAAGGCCGAGATCTGCCGCCGCATGGGGGCCGAGCTGATCATCGATCGCAGCGCCGAGGGCTACCGCTTCTGGAATGACGAAGGCACCGCGCAGGATCCCAAGGAGTGGCAGCGATTCGGCAAGAAGATCCGCGAGCTCACCGGAGGGTATGACGTCGATATCGTCTTCGAGCACCCGGGCCGCGAGACCTTCGGCGCCTCGGTCTATGTCACCCGCAAGGGCGGGACGATCACGACCTGTGCCTCGACCTCGGGATATATGCACGAATACGACAACCGCTACCTGTGGATGAACCTTAAGCGCATCATCTCCAGCCACTTCGCGAACTACCGCGAGGCGTGGGAGGCCAACGAGTTGATCAACCGCGGGCTGATCCACCCGACCCTGTCCAAGACCTATGCGCTCGATGAGGTCGGGCAGGCCGCCCTGGATGTGCACCGCAATGCTCACCAGGGCAAGGTCGGCGTTCTCACCTTGGCGCCGGAGGCGGGCCTGGGCGTGACGGACCCCGACAAGCGGGCCCGCTTCGACGACGGGATCAACCGCTTCCGCGACGCCTGACCCTTCCGGGACGGCCTCGCGACTACTCTCGGACCGTCGGCTGGCTTTCGGGCCACCGACGGTCCGATGTCGCCAGGGGAGGAAAGCGTTCGTGAAGGACATCCGGCTCGAACGCTATCGAGAGTTCCAGCGACGCCAGCGCGCCGCCCTGCGGGACTCCCAACATCGCCACGCGCAGGCCGGCGATACCCCGGCAGCGACTGAAGACGGCCTGCATCCCGGCGCGGAAACACCCTCCGGCGCAAGCCGATTCGGCCCGGCCGGGCAGCCGATCAATAGGTACTCACCCCTCTACATCGGTTTCGTCGGCGCCATCGGCGCCCTGCTGGCGATCGGCCTGTGGCATGCCCTCGGACGGCTGACGTCGACCCTGACCATCCTGTTGGTCGCCTTCTTCCTCACCCTTGCGCTGAACCCGCTCGTGGAGTGGCTGCAGGGACAGAACCTGAAGCGCTCCCGCGCCGTCGCGGTCGTCTTCGCCGGCGTGCTCGTCGTCTTCGGGCTCCTCGGGGGTCTCGTCATACCCCCGGTCATCTCGGAGGGCAGCCAACTGCTCACCAACGCCCCGGATTATGTCGATGCGATCCTCAACTCGGCCTGGGTGCGGCGGCTCGATGAGAACTACGACATCGTCGACAAGCTCCAGAGCGAGATCAACTCCCGGCTCACGGATAGCGATTTCCTCTCCCGCGTCTTCGGCGGCGTGCTGGGTGCCGGCAAGGCGCTCGCCAATGGCTTCTTCCAGGTCTTCACCATCCTGATCCTCACGCTGTACTTCCTCGCCTCTCTTCCCACGGTCAAGCGGGCGGCCTACGCGATGGTCCCGGCGACCCGTCGCCCGCGCGTCGAGCCCCTGTCGGAGGAGATCATGCGCCGCACGGGCGCCTATGCGATCGGGCAGGTGACGGTCGCGACGATCAACGCCATCTGCTCCTACATCATGATGCGGATCGTTGGGGTGCCGTATGCCGCGGTGCTGGCCGTGCTCGTCGGCTTCCTCGGGCTGATCCCGATGGTTGGCGCGACGGTCGGTGCGGTGCTCGTGTGCCTCGTCGCGTTCTTCGATTCCCCGCGCAGCGCGATCATCGTCGGCGTCTACTACCTGATCTATCAGCAGTTGGAGAATTACGTCATCGCGCCGAAGATCATGGCGCGCACGGTCTCGGTCCCCGGCGCCGTCACGGTCGTCGCCGCGCTCGCTGGGGGGACTCTGCTCGGTGTGATCGGGGCGCTGCTCGCGATCCCCGTCGCCGCCGGTCTGCTGCTGCTGTATGAAGAGGTGCTCGTCCCGCGCCAGCAGCGCGCCTGATCGTCGCCGCGCCGGCGACGACGCCGGTTCAGATGGGCATCGGCTTCGCCGGTGTCGCTCTCGCCTTCGGACTGACCGTGCTGACGATGGCGTATGCCGTCGGGCACGTTTCCGGTGGCCACTTCAACCCGGCCGTCACCATCGGCCTCGCCACCGCGAAGCGCTTCGAGTGGCGCGATGTCCCGGCCTATGTCGTGACGCAGGTCGTCGCCGGCCTGGTCGCTGGCACCGCGCTCTTCGTCATCGCTTCCGGCAAGGATGGCTTCGACCGCATCGGGTCCATGGCGGCGAATGGATATGGAGCCCACTCCCCCGGCGGCTACACGTTGACGGCGGTTTTCGTTGCTGAGGCCCTGCTGACCGCGATCTTCCTCTACGTCATCCTCGGCGCGACCGACGGCCGCGCCCCGGTCGGCTTCGCGCCGATCGCGATCGGCTTCGCGCTGACCCTGATCCACCTGATCTCCATCCCGATCAGCAACACCTCGGTCAACCCGGCCCGCTCGACGGCCGTCGCCTTCTTCAATGGCGATGGCGCGCCCGCGCAGGTGTGGCTCTTCTGGGTGGCCCCGATCCTCGGTGCCCTGATCGTCGGCGCGACCTATGCGGTCATCACCGGCGCCAACGAGCCGGACATCTCCGGCGAGGTGCGCGAGAAGGTCGCGGCAGCCCGCTGAACCAGCACGCCGGTCTGACGTGGCTGGCATACGACGAAGGCCCTCGGTGAGTGTTCTCACCGAGGGCCTTCGCCGCTCCCTGCTTCGGCACAGTTTCCCGAAGACATGGGCGGTGGGTCTCGCGTCCCCACGAGACCCACCGCCGAAACGGCCCGCCCCCCAGCGGTGCCGTCACAGTTAAAAGACGCCGCATGCGGCAAAGAGGTTGCGTCCGATAAATGTGACCTGGGTCACATTCACGTCAGCTCCGGATTCGCTCGCTTCGCGCGTCGTAAAGCGGGCGCAACGACACCATCGCGGGCACGCAGCGGCCTGCCACGTCGACCTCCCAGGTGCCGGTGTCGAGCCAGTCGGTAGTGACTGCCTCCGGCGCCTCGACCATCGCCAAACCCACCGCACCGCCGAGTGTCCAGCCGTATGACGCGGCGCGGAGATAGCCGACGAACGCCCCATCGCGCAGCACGGGTTCGGCGTGGAAGAGCAGCGATGCGGGGTCGCGCAAGAGCACCGAGACGATGCGCCGGCGCGCAGGTGCGGTCCGCGCCTGCGCCGCCACCTCCCGGCCCCGGAAGTCACCCTTGTCGAGGGCGACGGCGAAACCCAGGCCCGCTTCATACACACCATCGGTGTTGTCGATGTCATGGCCATAGTCGCGGTAGCCCTTTTCCATCCGCAGACTGGCGAGCGCCTTCAGTCCGTAGAGCGAAAGACCGTGGGGTGCACCGGCGTCCACGATCGCGTCCCACACGGCGAGGGCCTCGGCGTTCGGCACGTAGATTTCGTAGCCGAGCTCCCCCGCATATGTGGTGCGCGCGAGGATCACGTCTCGACCAGCCAACGTGAGGCGGGCTGCGGTGCGGAACGGGAAGATGTCATTGCTCAGATCGGCTTCGGTGAGGCCGGCGAGCGTAGCGCGCGAGTTCGGGCCCTGCAGCGCGAACTGAGCCAGGGTTGTCGTGACATCCTCAAGCGCCACGTCCCGGCCAGCTGCCGCCTGGTGGAGCAGGTTCTCCACGTGCCCATAGGCCGTGTCAGAGGCGACGACGAGAAAGTCCTGCTGACTCAGGCGCGTGACCGTGAGGTCAGCTTGCAGCCGGGCGTCATCGTCGAGCCACTGGGTGTAGGTGATGCGGCCGTCCCGTTCGGCGACCGCTCCGGCGCTCAGCCAGTCGAGAACGGCGCTGGCGTCGGGCCCGGTCACGCGCCACTTGGCCATGAACGACATATCGATCAGGCCGACCCGCTCGCGAACCGCCGTATGCTCCGCTCGCCACTGCGCGAACCACGGCTGGTGCCCCCATCCTGGCTCGGCTGACGGCGAAAGACCCTGTCCGGCATACCAATCCGCGCTTTCCCAGCCACTGACATCGCGCAGGTAGGCACCGGCCGCCACGAGCCGGTTATGGACCGGGGACCGGTTAATGCCTCGCCCGGTGGTGAGTTGGATGCCGGGGGTGTGGGCGGCATACACCGTGCCCAGGATCTCGGCGGTGCGCTGCTCGCGGTAGGCGGGATCGAGTTGATAGTCGCGGAAGCGATCGACATTAACGGCCGTGATGTCGACATCGGGAGCACCGGTCGTGATCCAGTGCGCCATCACCTTGCCCCAACCGCCGGAGGACAGGATGCCGACGGAATTCATTCCGGCACAGACGAAATAGCCCCGCACCCCGGGCGCCTCCCCCACCGCCGGAAGGAGATCCGGGGTGAAGGACTCCGGTCCGCAGAAGAAGGTGCGAATGCCGACATCGAGCGTGGCCGGGACGCGGGCCATCGCCCGCTCGACGAAGGGCCCCATCCGCTCCCAGTCCGGCGGGAGGGTGCCGAAGGAGAAGTCGCGGGGTATGCCGTCCACCGCCCACGCGGCTGCCCGCGGCTCGAAGAGGCCGACCATCATGCCGCCGCCCTCCTCGCGGTAGTAGCCATAGGCGGCTGGATCTTCGAAGACCGGCGCGTCGGGGCTCATGCCGGCGATCGGCTCGGTGATCAGGTAGTAGTGCTCCGCGGCCTGGTTGGGGACGATGACCCCATTGCGCGCCGCCACCTCGCGCGCCCACATGCCGGCGCAGTTGACGACATACTCCGCCTCCATGTCCCCCGCGCTCGTGGCGACGCCGACGACCTGCTGACCACCCACCCCAGGACGGGTGAGCACCTTCTCGGCGCTGACCCCTTCGATGATGCGCACGCCCAGATTCCGGGCCCCCCGCGCCAACGACATCGTCAGGTCGACGGGATTGACCCGGCCGTCGCCCGGGACATAGAAGCCGGCGAGCAGGTCGTCGGTCTTCGCGAGCGGGAAGAGCTCGCTCATCTCGCGCGGCCCGATCTCGTGGATCTCTAGATCCAGGCGGCGCTGGAAGGCCGCGACGCGGCGGTACTCCTCGAGCCGATCGGCGTCGGCCGCGGCCTCAATGAGCCCCACCGCTTTGAAGCCGGTCGCGACCCCGGTCTCGGCCTCGAGGCGGGCGTAGAGATCGCGGCCGTAGAGCCGAATGTCGGTCGAGGTCTCGCTCGTGCTGCCGAAGGTGGTCATCAGCCCGGCGGCGTGCCAGGTCGTTCCGCTGGTCAGGCGGTCGCGCTCCAGGACCACGACATCGTTCCACCCGGCGTGCGCGAGGTGATAGGCGATCGAGGACCCGATCACCCCGCCTCCGATGATGACGACGCGGGCGCGGGCGGGCAGGTCGATCGGCACCGGCCGAGCCTACCGAGTGGGTTCGGCGTCCTCGGCCTCGGTCGTCGGGACCGGCTGGGTGCTCTGCTCCTCAGTTTCCGGCGCTGGCTCGGAGGGCTCCGCGACCGGCACCGGCCGGGTCGGCGGGGCCGGGATCAGGTCGGTTCCCTCGACCTGGTCCGCGAGCTGCTGCAAGGTGTGTGTTGCATAATCGACTGCCTCGGGATAGCCCGCCGCGAGAGCGGCGAAAAGGTCTGTCACAAAGGCAAGTTCGCTCACGAGTTTGGCGCGGGTCAACAGATGCCGGTCTGGGCGGGTGGTCCGCGAGCGGGCATAGGTGCGTGCCACCTCGATCACGGCGGGCGGGTCGGCCTCCCGCACGAGGGCCGCGAAGTCATCGGCCGGATCGGCGACCTTGGCCCGCCGCCACCCGACGACGCCGCGGATCACGGCCTCGCCGTCGTCGCCCAGGCTGACGAGCACATGGCGGCCCGCCAGGGCGCCGTGGATCGGGACCGGCACAAACTGCCAAATCGCGACATTTTCCAGCGCCTCCTCCCAGCGGGTCAGGAGCGCCGCTGGCACGCGCCCCGTCGAGGCAGCCCGGTCCAGATCGGTCAATCGTCGCTGGCGGTATTCATCGCTGGTGTAGGTCTCCAATCCGGCGTCCTCGAAGACCTCGGGTTCGAGATTGTGCAGGCCGGCGATGAGTTTGCCCAGGGCTGACGCGATCGCGAACTGTGGCTCCAGGGCTGACAGCCGCAGTCCTTGCCCGGGAATGGCGACGTGCACGTGGACGCGTCCGCCTTCCGGGAGGGTCAAGGTGCCGCGGGAGAGCGGGACCGACACCCCGAGGCGCCGCGCGACCAGTGCGGCCGCGGCGGCCCCCGCATCGAGCGCGACGGCAGCGGCCGGCGAAGCCGAGCAGCGCACGATCCAGGACCGGCCTTGTCCGTCCTCGACACTCGCGACATCGATCGCATGGCCGGGGTCGAGCGGAAACGGCCCGGCGGCCACCGGATCGAGGCCGGGGACGGCCGCGCTCGCCAGGGCAGCCAGCTGGAAGGGGGTACGCGTCACGGGTCCACGCTATGCCGTATGACGTCCCCGCACCCCGTCGGCTCGCGCGCTCACGGCTGAAGTGTCGCGACGAGCGCGCTCAATTCTGCCTCGTCCCGCAGCGCTGGCTTGCGAGTCTGGCCGGTAGCGGCGTAATAAAAGGCGGCGTCGACATTTCGCACATCCAGGCCTCGGAGCCGGGCGTAGGCGATGCGGTAGGCCGCCAACTGGACGGCCGCCGCGTGCGCGGCCTCGCCCGATGGCGGGTGTCCGGACTTCCAGTCCACGATCACGACGCCCTCCGGCGTGGGGAAGACTGCGTCGATCCGGCCGCGCACGGCAGCGCCCGCAATCACCGTCTCCACCATGACCTCGACCTCGACCGGCTCCTGCGAGGCCCACTCGGAGGCGAGGAAGCGCGCCGTGAGCTCGGCGAGGTCACCGCCCGCGTCGAGGGGATCATCGGCGCTACCCGGCAAGTCGTCCGGCTCCAGCAGCGAGGCCCGGCGGTAATGCCGCTCGATCCAGGCGTGGAAGGCGGTGCCGCGTCGGGTCGCGGGTGATGGCCGGGTCGGCATCGGGCGGCGAATGTTCTCGGCGAAGACCTCCGGATCCTGCGCCAGCGCCACCAACTGAGAGGTGCTCACGTGGCCTCCGAGCGCGTCGAGCACCCGCCAACTACCCGCCGAGCCCGATCGCGCCGCGAAGGTCTCGGCGCCGGACGCCCGAGCGGCGCGCTCCGCCAGCAGCACTTCGACGGCCGGGTCGAGGGCATCCTGGCGTTCGGGTGCCGCGAGGGCGTCGTCGACGAAGGCCGCCCCCACGCGCACTCCGGGATCGCCCACGGACGGCAGGGGCCATGGCGCCGTGACGGGCTCGGCCAGCAGCGGATTGGGGGCGTCGACCGCAGGATCGTCCTCCCATTGCAGCACCGTCAGCAGGTCGGGACGGACCTCGCGGACTTCGCGCAGGAAGCGCGAGGGCACGCGGGGCGTCTTGGTGCTGCCCCACACGGGAGCGGTCAGGAGCATTGAATGCCGGGCGCGAGTGAAGGCAACATAGGCCAGGCGGCGTTCCTCGGCGATGCCCGCCTGGCCGGCCGCGGCCTTGAACTCCCTCAGTCGCTTCTCCAGATCCTTGCCATCGGTGGCCGAGCGCCAGGCCAGGGCGGTCAGGGAGGCGCGGTCGCCGCGCATGTCGTATGGCAGTGCGCCGAGCCCCACCGTCCACGCCGAGTCGTTCGGCTCGTTGACCTTCCACCGGCCGGTTTCTTTGTCCAGGCTCGAGGTCGACCCGGAATGCGCTGGAAAGGTGGACTCGATCAATCCGGGGATGGCGACGGCATCCCATTCGAGCCCTTTGGCCGCGTGCACGGTCAGGACGTGGACCGCCCCCGGCGCGACATCGAGGATGCCCTTGTCAAGGCCGCGCTCCTCCTGCAAGGCCGCGTCGAGCCACGCCAGGAAGCCCCCGAGCGTCGGGCGATCCCCTGACAGGGCGAACTGCGCCGCGACATCCTCGAAGGCGTCCAGGTGCGCCCGGGCGACCCCCGGCGGATAGCCCGGCCGCGAGAGGACCTCGATATCGAGGCCGAGCGCCCGCTCCGCCTCGGCGACAAGGTCCACCAAGCCGCCACCGGACACGCTGCGCAGGGTAGACAGGGCCACGGCCAGCGACCCGAGCCGCTCCAGGCCCGTGGGGCTGATCCCGGTCGTAAGGCGTTCACTGGCGTTCAGGCGTGGCAGGTCGGTCACGGCCTCCACGAGCGAGACGCGATCGGCCGCGGCATCCGAGAGATCGCTGCCGCGCGATCCCGGCCCTCTGCGGCTCGCCGGATGTTGGTGTCGGCGCGCCCAGGCATGGAGGGCGGTCAGATCCGCCGCTCCGAGTCGGCATACGGGACCGGTGAGCAAGCGCATCAGCCGATCGCCGCGCGCGGCATCATGCGCGAGGCTGAGGAGCGCGACAACATCCCCGACTTCGGGGGTGACGAGCAAGCCGCCAAGCCCGACGACCTCCACCGGCAGCCCCTCGGCTTCCAGCGCGGCGACGATGACATCGAATTGGGAACGCTTCCGGGCCAGGACGGCGGCGGACTGTGCCCCCTCGGCGCGGCGCTGCGCGATCCACCGCGCGACAAGCGTGGCTTCATCCGCCGTTGTCGGCACGCGCGCGATGTCGATTCTCCCCTGCGGCGCATCTGGAGCAGCGGCAAGAGGCTCGACGGGCACCGCGGCATGACGCCGCAGCGGCTCGGCCACCGCATTGGCGAGGTCGAGGATGTTCTGGGCGTTGCGCCAGGTGACGGATAACGGCAGAACGGGAACCGGTGGTAGGTCGACGCTCCCGGGATCCGGCGAGCCCTTGGGCCCAAAAGCTTTCGGGAAGAGCGCGAGTGTTGCGGCACTGGCACCGCGCCAGGCGTAGATCGATTGATTCGGATCGCCGACGGCGGTGACGCAGTGGGGCCCATCGTCGGTGGCGAACAGGGCGGACAGCAATTCGAGTTGGGCGTGCGAGGTGTCTTGGAACTCATCGAGCAGGACCGCGCGGTAACGCTCGCGTTCGAGTCGGCCGACCTCCGGGAAACGGCCCGCCAGCGTTGCGGCGAGCGCCATCTGGTCGGAGAAATCCATAGCACCGCGGTCGCGTTTGGTCTCGGCATAGCGTCGGACGACGGGCAGCAGCGCGAGTTTGCCCGCCATGGCCTCGTGCAGTGCCTTCCCGGCGGCTTGCAGCCCGGCGCCAGCGGCTAAACCCTCGAGATGCGCCCGGATGCCCACGAGCCAGGCCTCCAGCTGCTCGGCGGTGACCAGGTGTTCCGACATCTCCCCTGCCAGGTCGACCACGGCCGCCGTCATCGTGCTCTCGGCCTTTCCGAGGTCTTCTAAAGGCCCGTCGAACTGGGCGACGACCTCCTGCGCGAGTTGCCAGGCGGCGGCCTCCGAGAGCAGGCGCGCGTCCGGCTCCCGCCCGAGCCGGAGCGCGTGATCGCGGACCAGCCGGGCGGCATAGGCGTGATAGGTCGAGACCGTCGGCGGGGCACTGAGCAGGTCGGTGGCCTCATCGGGTCGCCAGAGCCCGGCGTCGGCGAGGCTGCGCAAGCGCGCCGTGACCCGCCCGGCGAGTTCGGCGGCGGCCTTGCGGGTGAAGGTCAAGCCGAGGACTTCCTCGGGTTGGGTGTGGCCGTTGGCGACGAGCCACACGACCCGGGCCGACATCGTCTCGGTCTTGCCGGAGCCGGCCCCAGCCACCACGAGAAGGGGGGTCGGCGGATGCTCGATGATCTGCTGCTGTTGGGATGTCGGGCGGGGTTGCCCGAGTGCGCGGGCGATGTCGAGGGCGCTGAGGCCTGGACTCGTCATACGACCCCCGAGCCTTCGGCGCGGGCGGGGCAAGACGTGCGGACCGGGCACCGGTCGCATCCGGTGTTGCGGGTCGCGGGGAAATCGGCTCCGGCCATGCCCTCGGCTGAACTCTCGATCAGGTCTCGGGCCCAGCCGGGCTGGGGGTCGGCCGCGAGCGCGCCTTGCTCCTGGACCCACTTTCCGGTCATCCCGCCTTTGCCGATGTGCACGAGGGCCGCGCCAGCGCTGGTGTCTGCCCCCTCGAAAGCGCCAGCCTCGACCGCCGCTTGGTAGGCCCCGAGTTGCGGATGGCGGGCGAGATCGGCGACGGGCACTTTGGCTGATCCGGTTTTGTAGTCGATCACCCGGACCCGGCCGTCGTCATGACGTTCGATCCGGTCGACGACACCGCCGAGTTGGGCTCGTCCGAAGCTGGCGGAGAACGGGACCTCGGCGCCGAGCCGGTGCCAGCCCTGATTCGCCGACTCCTCGAAATATTGCGCGGCGCGCTCGATCATCGCCTGCGCCTTGGCTCGGTGTGCTCGCTCGGTCCAGCCCGCCGGCAAGCCCAGCCGGGGCCACCACTGATCGACCCAGGCGGAGAGCGTCTCGCGATCCGCGTCGCCGCATTCGGCGAGCACGTCATGCACCAGAGTGCCGAGGGCGGCCGAGCCGACCGAAGGTCCCTCGCCGCCGGCAGACGTCAGCAACCAGCGCAGCCGGCATTGTTCGAAAGTCTGCAAGGCCGATGGCGACACTGGCACCACCTCGTCCGGATCGACCCGCGGTCGTTGGTCCGAGACCTCTCGCAGCGCCCACCAGCTGCGCGGATCGGCGCCCCGCACCCCGGCTTCGGCCAGGCGAGCCAAGGTGGCAGCCGCCAGCGCGCGTGCGGCTCGGGCGCTCGGCGAGGGCGCGGGTGTTGCGACTGTGCGGCGCAGGGCGGACACCATACCGACGAGGGTTAGGGGTGCGTCGGGGACCGTGAAGCCGCGGTCGGCCAGGCCTGGGTCGAGGATGTCGAGATAGGGCGAGGGCTGGTCGTCCGCATCCCGCACTGCGCTGATCTGGACCCGTTCGGCTGCCCGGGTCAGCGCCACATGGAACAGGCGCGCCTCGTCGTGCCGGATAGCCGTCTGGGCGGCGCGCATCGAGCGTTCGCGACCGGCCAGCACATCGACGAGGTCCGAGGAGCCGAGCAACGAGCCACGCACCCGGACATCGGGCCAGGAACCCTCCTGGACGCCTGCAATGTGCACCCGGCGCCAGGACCGACCCGCGGCCGCGTGCGGCGTCAGCACCTCAACTCGATCGTGGTCGGCGCCGCGCACGACGATGGTGTCTGCCGCGACATCCTGTCCAGCGAGGTGATCGGCGAAGGCGACCGGGCCGATCCCCGGAAGCCGGTCCGCGAAGTCCCCGGCGGCGGCCAGCAGCGCGATCACCGCGTCGAGGTCGCGATCGGCTCGCGCGCCGGCGCGTCCGCCGGCCAGCGCTTCAGCCCGCCAGCGATCGGCGACGCCAGCGGCCTCCCAGGTAGCCCACAGGACGTCTTCGGCGGCGACGGCCCGGCGTGCCGATCCACCCGAGCCAGGCACTCCGCCTGCGCCGGACGCCCCGCCGGACAGCGCCTCGGTCGCGGCGGCCAGCATCCGGGCGATGCGCCGCGCGCCCGCCGCCTCCGGACCGAGTTCGGTCAGGTCGGCGGGCCGGGCCAGGGCCCGGGCGAGGAGCAGATCCGCCGGTGCCGCCGACCCCTCGGCGAGCGCGGGCCGACGCAAGCCCCGGCGCAGGCGGCGCAAGGTGACGGCGTCCGCGCTGGCATAGGGCGAGGTGAGCAGGTCGAGGGCAACCTCGGGCGCCAGGAACCAGCCAGCGTCGGGGTCCTCGGCGAGCGCATCGGCGCTGGCGGCCAGGCAGTGGGCCACCCGATCGGCCGCGGCGCGCATCAGGGCCAAGAGGGGGCGAACGGCATCCTCATCCGCGAGCGGCAGATCGCTATCGGCTTCCGCGACGGGGACGTGCGCCGCCGCCAGCACCCGCCGCACGACATCAGCTCGGCCCTGACCGCGCACGATGACTGCCAGATCTCGCCAGGGAATGCCATCCAGGAGGTGGGCACGACGCAGGGAATCGGCGATATGCGTCGCCTCTTGTGCGGCCGACCGAAAGACGTGGACCTGCACAGAATCAGCAGCCTGGTCGCCGTCATCGGCCACCAATGAGGCGGCAGCAGCCCGCTGGCGCCCGCCGCCGATGGCCCCGATCAGCGCCGTGATGCGGGCATCGGCCGCGGCGACGGACGAGTTCAGCCGGAATCCGCGGGTCAGCACCACGCTCGCCGTCGCGGGACGGATCGAGGCATCGTCGACGAACAAGCGCGGGTCAGCCCCGCGGAAAGTCTGCACGGCCGCGTCGGGGTCGCCGATGAGCACCACCTCGATGCCGGCTTGGGCCAGCCCGCGCAGCAGCCGGGCACCGGGAGCGCCGAGTTCCTGCGCATCATCGACCACGATCAGGCGCACCATGGCGCGCAGCTCTCCGAGTAGATCCGGATCCAGCTCCAAGGCGTCGCAAGCGCCGGTCACAAGCCAGGCCGGGTCATAGGCACCAGGGCGCGAGAGGGCCGTGACTTGGTCATATTCATCCAGGATCGCCCCGGCGGCAACCCATTCCTCGCGTCCGGTCTCGCGGCCGAGTCGGGTCAGAGTCTCGGCATCGAGTCCGTGCTCGACGGCGCGCATGAGCAGGTCACGCAGCTCGGCGCGGAAGCCGCGAGTGGTGAGGGCTTCCTGCAGATGCTCCGGCCAGAACGGCCCGGAGCTTTGATCCGCGGCATGCCCGTCCAACAGCTCGCGCAAGACCGCGTCTTGCTCGGCGCCGCTGAGCAGGAAGGGTGTCGGAAGGTCCTCGCGAATGGCCGCCATCCGCACAATGCCGAAGGCAAAAGAGGCCATCGTGCGGGCCAGTGGCTCGCGCGTCGTCGCGCCGACGGCTCGGGTGACCTGGTCACGCACGCTGGCCGCGGCCCGGCGGGTGGGAGCAATGAGCAGGCAGTTCTGCGCCTCGGTCTCGCCGGCCCGGACTCGCTCCGCGATGATCTCGACGGCCAGGTGCGTCTTGCCCGTCCCCGGGCCGCCGAGGACCCGCAGCAGCGGTCCGCGGAAGGCGAGTGCGGCTGCCCAGGCGGGATCGAGGCCCACCTCCACGGTGTCTCGGTGCAGCGCGGTCGACGTCATGGACCTATGTCATCACCCGGCACTGACAACCCCGCTCACCTGGGCGTTCGGCCCCGGCGTGTCGTCCAGCGACCTCAGGAGCGGGGCACGTCGAGCGGACCCGGCCAGGCCGTGATTCCCCCCTCGAGATCGGACACATCCGTGAAGCCGGCGGCCCGCAAGCGCGCGGCGCCCGCTGCTGACCGCCCACCCGCCGCGCAATAGAGCACGACCCGAGCCGTCGTCGGGACGGCCAATTCCTCCATACGTCCCACCGAATGCAAGAGCGCCCCAGGGATCACCCCGCTCGCCCACTCCCCGGGCTCACGGACATCGACGAGCACCAAGGAATCGTCCTCGGCGAGCGCCTGCGCGAGGGATTCGGCCGTATGCCGCTCGCCGCCACCCGCGGGCACGTCCGGGGGGGTGCCGGGCACCCGGCATACCTCCTCGGGGTCCTGTGGGGCAGTGATCTGCGCGTTCGGCCCGCACAGCCGGCAGGCGGGATTGGCGCGAACAGCAATCTCGCCCCAGGTGCCGGCGAGCGCGTCATGAACCATGAGGCGCCCGATCAACGGCCGGCCGATCCCGGTGATGAGCTTGATGGCCTCGGTCGACTGCACCGACCCCACGGATGCACACAGCGACCCGAGCACCCCCGCCTCCGAGCAGGAGGCCACGCTGCCGGGCGCCGGCGGCGCCGGAAAAACGCAGCGATAGCACGGGCCGACCGGGGGTGCCCAGACGCTGACCTGCCCGTCGAAGCGCAGGATGGATCCCCAGACATGCGGGCGGCCGAGCAGGGCGCACGCGTCCGCGACGACATACCTCGTCGCGAAGTTGTCGGCGCCGTCGACGACGATGTCGTATCCGCTGAAGAGGTCCATCGCGTTGTCGGCCGTCAGCCGGACCTGATGAGTCTCCACCTGCACCAAGGGGTTGATCGCGGCGAGGCGGGCGGCCGCGGAGGCGACCTTCGGCATACCCACCGATGCGGTGTCGTGAATGACTTGCCGCTGCAGGTTCGACTCATCCACGAGATCGTCGTCGACAATCCCGATCACCCCAACCCCGGCGGCGGCAAGGTAGGTCGCGGTGACGGCTCCGAGGCCACCGGCACCAACGATCAAGACCCGGGCGGCCATCAGTCGCTCCTGGCCGGCAACCCCGACCTCGGGGAGCAGGAGGTGGCGGGCATACCTGCGCCGGGCGGCCGCATCGAGCCCGACCCGCTCTGTCAAAGGTTCCTGCACCTCGCGAGCGTACTCATTAGGATGACCGCGACTCATTGTGTTGGCGTAAAGGGGGTGCCGGAATGGCACTCGAAGGCACCGCCCCTGACGCGGTTCGCGGGCAGCGGCTCCCGCGTATGCAGCGGCGAGCCCAATTGTTGGAAGCCGCCCAGGCGGTCTTCGTCGAAAAGGGCTACCACGCGGCGGGCATGGAAGATATCGCCGAGCGAGCGGGTGTGTCGAAGCCCGTTCTCTACCAACACTTTCCAGGCAAGTTGGAGCTTTATCTCGCGCTCGTCGACAAGCACACCGCGAGCCTGGTCGAACTGGTGGAAAGCGCGCTCCAGAGCACCGAAAACCACAAGGACCGCACGCACGCGAGCATCCGGGCCTTCTTCGATTTCGTCGCCCGCGACGACAGCGCCTACCGGATCGTCTTCGAATCTGACCTGAACGAAGTGGCCGCCGTCCGCGAGCGCATCAGCTGGTCGACGGATCAGTGCGTCGAGGCGATCTCGCGCCGGATCATGCTGGACACCGAGCTGCCGCAGCCGATCGCCCGGCTCGTCGCGCAGGGTCTCGTCGGGATGTCCCAGGTCTCGGCCCGCGCCTGGCTACGCGACCAGACATTGCCCCTGGACGTCGCCGTCACGGTGATTGGTCGGCTGGCGTGGCGAGGCGTCGGGGGCCAGCCGGCCCGCCCCGCCGCGAGCGAGGGCTAAGGCTTCGCGGGCTCTGCCACAGCAGGGGTCCAGAGGGGCGGGGAAGGGTCTGTCGGCGCCGTGTGTTTGACTCCCCCACAACAACATCGTCATCCCCTGTTTTCAAGGAGTGGATCGTGGAAGTCAAGATCGGAATCGCGAATATCGCCCGCGAGGTCAGCATCGAGCCCGAAGAGACGGCCCTGAGGGTCGAAGAACTCGTGCGCACCGCCGTCGCCGATGGCACGCCCTTGCGCCTCGAAGATGAGAAGGGCCGCGTGGTCATCGTTCCGGCCGCGGCCATTGGGTATGTCGATATCGGCGAGTCGCACAAGGGTCGCGTCGGTTTCGGCGCCTGACCGCTCGGCAGATTGCCTGTCATCACAAGGAAATAACGCTCCCCAACTCATGGGACGCCAATCCCCCGGGAAGGTATTTGAGCGTGCAAGCATTGGTGTGAACGGCTCGGACACCCCCGGGCACCCTCGGCCCGATCCTGGGCTCTTCGGAAAGGAGCGGTTCCGTGATCGGAACCATCATCGGGGCCATCATTGGTGGCGCCATCATCGGCGGGCTCGCCCGCCTCGCCCTCCCGGGCAAGCAGGGCATCTCCCTGCCGCTGACCATCATCATCGGCATCCTCGGGTCCCTGATCGCGTCCTTCATCGTCTACCAGCTGGGCTACAGCAACGAGAACGGTGGCTTCCAGTTCATCCCGTTCCTCGCGGGCATCGCGGTTGCCGCGGGCCTGATCGTGCTCTACGGAAATATGGCGGGCCGCAAGCAGATTCGCTGAATCTCGCCATAGCGCCAGCGGGCCCGACGACCAAGTGGTCGTCGGGCCCGCTGTCATTTGGTCGATCGTCCTGACCCGGAGGGTTGTGCCGGCGGTCGCGTTCGGGAAGCACGCCGACGAACCGGGCCGCCGCTCGGCGTGTCTCCCGAACTCGACGGGAGGGCCGCGCGGTCAAACTGGGTTGGCTCAGGCGTCCAGGCCGAGGGCAGCCATCCGGTCCGTATGCCGCGTCGCCAGTCGCGCGAAGAGCTCGCCGAGGCGCGCGAGATCAAGCCCATCACCACCAAACTGTCCGGTCAAGAGCGCCGTGAGCCCGTCGCGCTCGGCCGCCGCGGCCTGCGCCGAGGAAATGGCCTCACCGTGCAGGCGTCGCCCCCACAGTGCGAGCCGCCCGACCGCCTGCGGGTCGGCCGTCATCCCGGCGCGCGCAAGTTCGACGAGCACGGCATTGCGCGCCTCATCACTCAACGATCCCTCAATGACCTCCCGGCTGCGCGGATCCGCAAAGGCGGCAATCTCGCGGCCGAAGTCCTCGGCGATGCCATCGCCGACATACGCCTTGACCACGGCTTCGAGCCAGGTGCTTGGCCGAGTGCGGTCATGGAAGGCGGCGAAGGCCTCGGCATAGGGCGCCATCACCTCCTCGGGATCAGCCCCCAGCTCGACGATCCGGGCGGCGAGCAGGTCGTGGTGCGCCAGTTCAGCGCCCGCCATCCGGGCCAGGGCCACCCGCGCCGAAACGGTGGGTGCCAAATCCGAGTCCGCGGCGAGCCGCGCGCAGGCGGCCAGCTCGGCATACGCGAGCATCCCCAGCAGGTCGGCGACCGCGGCGGCATAGGCGGGCGAGGTCTCCACGGAATCCGGCACGGGCGCACTCTAGCCACGCCAGCCGAAAGCCGGGCTGGCGCGCGCCGCGAACGAATCGTCCGGGAGCGGACGGCATACGGCTAAACTGCTCAGCACAACAGCAGTTGGTGCCCGGTCGGCACGAATCACTGCGCCGGCACGGGCCGGCCCCCACCGCGAACTCCTCGCGACGAAGACCTCCGATCGGCTCCTCCTCCGACCGCCCCTCCCGGCGGCGGTCCCGATCGAGAGACGACATATCCATGTCCGAGCAGACTTTCGCCGACTTCGGCGTTCACGACGACATCGTCGCGGCCCTCGCCGCGCACGAGATCATCACCCCCTTCCCGATCCAGGCCATGACCCTCCCGGTCGCCCTGAGCGGGCACGACATCATCGGCCAGGCCAAGACGGGCACGGGCAAGACCCTGGGATTCGGCATCCCCATGCTGCAGCGGGTCGTCACCCCCAAGGACGGCGCCGCGTATGACGCTCTCCCCGCCCCCGGCAAGCCGCAGGCCCTCGCGGTGGCCCCGACCCGCGAACTCGCGGTCCAGGTGGCCAAGGACCTCGAGCGCGCGGGTGCCCAGCGCGGGGTGCGCGTCCTGACGGTCTATGGCGGTCGCGCCTACGAGCCGCAGGTCGAGGCGCTGCGCAAGGGTGTCGATGTCGTCGTCGGCACCCCTGGCCGCCTCCTCGACCTTGCGGGGCAGGGGCACCTCAACCTCGGGCACGCGCGCATCGTCGTGCTCGACGAGGCCGACGAGATGCTCGACCTCGGCTTCCTGCCCGATGTCGAAAAGCTGTTGGCGCTGACGCCCGCGGGCCGGCAAACGATGCTCTTTTCCGCGACGATGCCGGGTGCCGTTGTCGCGCTGGCTCGCCGCTATATGACGCAGCCGACCCACATTCGCGCGATGAGCGAAGAGGGCGAGAACCAGCACACGGTCAAGGCGATCGAGCAGTTCGTCTACCGCGCGCACGCCCTCGACAAGACCGAGATGCTGTCGCGGATCCTGCAGGCGCGCGGGCGCGGCTTGACGATGATCTTCAGCCGCACCAAGCGCACGGCGGCCAAGGTGGCCGAGGAATTGACCGAGCGCGGTTTCGCAGCAGCCTCCATCCACGGTGACCTCGGGCAGGGAGCGCGCGAGCAGGCGCTGCGGGCCTTCCGCACCGGCAAGGTCGACATCCTCGTCGCCACCGATGTCGCCGCCCGCGGCATCGACGTCGACAATGTCACGCATGTCGTGAACTTCCAGTGCCCCGAGGACGAGAAGACCTATCTGCACCGCATCGGCCGCACCGGCCGCGCCGGCAACACCGGCGTCGCGGTGACCTTCGTCGACTGGGACGACATCCCTCGCTGGGGCCTGATCAACAAGACACTCGACCTGGGCATCCCCGAGCCGGTGGAGACCTACTCCTCCTCCGATCACCTGTATGCCGATCTCGACATCCCCCGCGACGCGAAGGGCAAGCTGCCCAAGGCGCAGCAGACGCGCGCCGGCCTCGCGGCCGAGGAGATCGAGGACATCGAAGGCCCGGCCAAGTCCGGCAGCCGTGGTCGCGGCGGCCGCTCCGGCGAGGGCCGCAGCGCTGGACGGGGCCAGGGTGGACGCGGCGGCGAGGGTCGTGGCGGGGATGGCCGCAGCCGTGACGGTCGGGGCGCTCGCTCGCGTGGCGAGGGCAACGACTCCGGCCGCGAGGGTGCCGGCCCGGCGGGCGGCGGGGAGTCGTCCGAAGCCGGAGCCAACCGGCCGCGCCGCAACCGCAATCGCCGCCGCACCCGCTCAGGTCAGGCCGCCGCCGAGTAGGTCGTCTGACTCCCCCGCTCCTCTGACTCCCACATTCGGACACAACTCGTCCGTTTCGTCGTGAGTCCTACCGCGTGCGGTAGGACTCACGACGAAACGGACGAGTTAGGACGAAATCGTCGACCGAGACCCGCGCGCTACTCCGGGACGATCGTCGACGTGTCGATGACGAAGCGGTAGCGGACCTTGGAGTCGACCACGCGGTCATACGCCTCGGCCACCTGATCGGCCGAGATCGTCTCGACGGTGGCGGCGATCTGGTGCTTGGCGCAGAAGTCGAGCATCTCCTGGGTGATCGGGATGCCACCGATATTCGAGCCGGTCAGGACTTTGTCTCCACCGATCAGCGACCAGACGGCGAGCTGTTGCGGCTCGGGCGGCAAGCCGACGAGGACGAGCGCGCCGAACGGCTTGACCATGCCGAGGTATTTATCCAGCGGCAATTCAGAGGACACCGTGCACACGATGAGGTCGAAGGTGCCCCGCAGGTCCTTGTAAACAGTGCTTTCCGCCGTCGCGCGATAGTCCACCGCTCCGAACTCGCGGCCGTCGGCCTCCTTGGACATTGTCTGGGAGATGACCGTGACGTCGGCGCCCATCGCGGCCGCGATCTTGACTCCCATGTGCCCGAGCCCGCCCATGCCGATGATGCCGACGCTCTTGCCCGGGCCGGCGCCCCAGCGCTTGAGCGGGGTGTACATCGTGATGCCGGCGCACAGCAGCGGCGCGGCCTGCTCCAGCGGAATGCTGTCCGGCACGCGCAGCACGAAGCGCTCGGAGACGACGATCTGTTGGCTGTAGCCGCCCTGGGCGACCTCGCCGTCATAGTTCTTGGCGTTGTAGGTGCCGACCGCGCCGCGCTCGCAGAAGTTCTCGCTGCCCTTGACGCACATATCGCATTCGCCGCAGGAGTCGACCAGGCAGCCCACGCCGACGTGGTCACCCACGGCATACTTCGTGACTTCCGAGCCGACCTCCGCGACGACGCCGGCGATCTCGTGACCGGTGACGATCGGGAAGATGCACGGCCCCCACTCCTCGCGGACCGTGTGGATGTCGCTGTGGCAGATGCCGGCGAAGGCGATGTCGATGCGCACGTCGTCGGGGCGCAGCTCGCGGCGTTCGATCAGGCCCTGCCGGAAGGGCGCGCCAACGGAGTCGATGATCAGGGCGGGGATGTGGGTCGTCATACCCCCAACCTATTGAGTCAGAGGCGGCTCAGCACATCCTTGGCCACCGCTCGATAAGCCTGGGCCCCCTTGGAGGTGCGCGCCGTCTCCAGGATCGAGCGGCCAACGGCCGGCGCCTCGGCGAACCGGACGGTGCGCGGGATGGGCGGGGCGAGCACGGGTATGGAGTAACGCTCCCCCACATCGGCCAGCACGTCCTGCTGGTGGGCGCTGCGGCTGTCATACATCGTCGGCAGCACGCCGATCACCGTGAGTTTCTTGTTGAGGATGCGCTTGACATCGCGGACCGTGTCGAGCAACTGGCCGACGCCGCGGTGGCCGAGCATTTCACAGGGCATCGGGATGATCAGACCGCGCGCCGCGGTCAGCGCATTGAGGGTCAGCACGCCAAGGCTCGGGCTGCAGTCGAGCAGGATGATGTCGTAATCTGCGGCGACGCCGGCGAGCACTTCCTGAAGGATGTACTCGCGGCCCGGGCGGCCGAGCAGCACCGATTCGGTGCCGGCGAGCTCAATGGAGCTGGGGACCAGGTCGACGCCGTCGGCGCATTCGTGGATGACATTTGCGAGATCGGCCTTGCCGGTCAGGACGTCGTGAATCGACGCCTCGACCTCGTCCGGGTCGATGCCGAGGCTGAAGGTCAAGCAGGCCTGCGGGTCGAGGTCGACCAGCAGGACGCGCTTGCCGAGTTCGGCGAAGGCCGCCCCGAGCGAGGCGACCGAAGTGGTCTTCGCGACGCCGCCCTTCTGGTTGGCGAGGGCGAGGACGGTCGCGCCCTTGGCGCGCGAGCGAGGCGGCATGGCGAAGGCCCTTCCGTGGTGGCTGGGGTATGCCGTGTCGCGACCCGCGACGCCGGCGCACCGGGATCTGCGGCCAGTCTGCCAAGCCGGGCCGAGAGCCCCCCGCAGGGACACGGACCGGACGGCTGGTCTTTCAACGATTCTGGCGTGCTCTGCGTCACGCCGACGCGCGGGTTAGGACGAAGCGCCGGAAGGCCCGCGCCGAGGGCAAGAGGCGCCGCTCGCTGTGCCAGGCCAGCCCGATCTCGCGGCGGGCCTCGGGGTCCGCCAACGGCACCAAAGCCACTCGGCCACCACGGGCCGTCGCGGCTCGACCGAGCGAAGGAACGATGGAGACGCCCTCGCCTACGGCTACCAGGCCGCGGGCGGTGGGGAGGTCATCGACTTCATACGCGATCTCCGGCTCGAAGCCGGCGCGGACGCACAGGCTTAGGGCCAGTTCCCGCATCCCCGAGGGCGAGCGGCGCATGACGAAGGGCTCCTGCGCGACCTCCCCGAGGTCGATCGTCGCCGCAGCCGCGAGCCGGTGATTGCGGGGGACGGCGAGATAGAGCGGCTCGATGAGCACCGGGCGCCACTGGATCCCGGGCCCGGCCACACGCTCGGTCGTCAATTCCAGGTCGATCGATCGCGTCGCGAGGAGCCGAGAGATGGCGCCCCGTTCGCCGATCGAGGTGCGCTGCAGGAGGATTCGCACGCGCGGATGCAGCTCCCGAAAGGCGCGCACGAGATCCGGAACCAGCCAGGCGCCGAGGCTGAGCGGATAGCCCAGGGTCACAATCCCGCTTCCCGGGTCGAGCAATTGCTCGATGGCCGCAACCCCATCGTCGAACTCCGCCATCACCTTGTCGACATGCGCCTTGAACTCGGCCCCGGCGTGCGTCAGGCGAAGCACCCGCCCGGAGCGCTGGAGCAAGGGCGTTCCCAGCTCCTCCTCCAACCGGGCCAGGGCGCGGGAGACGCCGGGCTGGCTCACGGCATACGTCTGCGCCACCTCGGTGACCGTCATTCCGTCGGCGACATGCTGAAACCAACGCAGGGTCTCGGTATCCACAACCCATGACGATACGACATACGAGAGTTGTCACTCCGCTATTGGACGCATTGATGGTCGCCAGCGCACCATGGATGTCATGAGCATCAAGCACATCCGTCAGAGCATTCAGGCTCGCCACGAGGCCGTGGCGGCCCGCAAGGACATGGAGCGTCTCCTGTCCGTCTATTCCACCCCCGCCGACATCGACGACATCCTCGCCGCGGTCGACCGCGAGGACGGCCCGCAGGCCGAACTCGTGCGGGATGTCCTCACCGACAACCTCGCGGCCTACCACCGCCGCACCTTCCAGGGCTCCGCCGCCGGCATCCGCATCGCCGCCTAAGGCCCCACCACCTGCTATCCCAGAGCGCACCGGCCCCCTGAGCCGGTGCGTTCTCGCCTACGCTGGCGGTATGTCGACGCGCGTTTATGTCGCCGCCGCTGAGGCGCGCTCCGGGAAGTCCGCTATCGCCATGGGTCTGGTCTCGGCCCTGGCCCGGCACGCGGGGCGGGTGGGGATCTTTCGTCCCTTCGTTGCCGGGAGCGCTCAGCCCGACCCGGTGCTGACGCTGCTGGCCTCGCGCTTGGCGCAGCCCGTTGACCTCACGGCCGCAACGGGGATCACGACCGATCGCGTGCTCGCCGATCCGGCCGCCGCGATGACCGAGTTGGTGGGTCGTTTCCACGCCGCGGCGAGCGAAGTCGAGACGATGGTCATTGTCGGGTCGGACTTCTCCGGGGTCCCCACCCCCACGGAGTTCAGCACCAATGCCACGCTTGCAGCGCACCTCGACGCCCCGATGGTTCTGGTGGTGGGCGCGATGGGGCTCTCGCCGGAGGAGGTTGCTCGGGCCGCCGAGGTCATGGTTGCGGACGCGCGCGCCCACCACGCCCAAGTCTTGACCGTCATCGTCAACCGCGTCGGAGCCGATCTCGCGGCCGTGCGCGCGGCAACGCAGGCCGCGCTCGGTGAGGTCCCGGTGTATGCCGTGCCCGACGAGCCGCTCCTGAGCGCACCGACCGTGCGCGAGCTGATGACGCGCGTGGACGGCGAGTTTCTGTATGGGGACCCGGAGCGGCTGGATGTCGAGTCGATCGGGCTGATTGTTGCGGCGATGACGATGCCGCACGTCCTGGATCGACTGCTGCCGTCGGCGGCCGTTGTCGCCCCCGGCGATCGCGAGGATGTTCTGCTCAGCCTGCTCCTGGCCGATGGCGCCAACACCTTCCCGAGCCCGTCCGCTCTCTTTCTCAATGGCGGCTTCCTGCCGAGTCCGCAGGTCCAGCAACTGATTGCCGGTCTGCGGCCGCGCCTGCCGGTCATTTCGTGTCGCGGCGGATCCATGGCGACCGCTGCCGCGCTCGCTGACGTCGCTGGCACACTGCGCCCGGATTCGCCGCGCAAAATCGAGGCGGCAGAACGCCTTTTCGCCGAGCACGTCGATGCGACCGCACTCATCGAGCGCCTCGGCGCCACCGCGAATGGAGCGATCACGCCGCTGATGTTCGAGCAGGGCCTGATCACAACGGCTCGGGCGGTGAACCGGCATATCGTCTTGCCCGAAGGCGACGACGATCGCATCCTCGCCGCGGGCGCACAGATCCTCGCACGGGGCGCTGCCCGCTTGACGATCCTCGGCAACCCCGAGCAGATTAGGGCCCGCGCTGAGCACTTGGGCCTGGATCTGACTGCGGCGCAGGTGCTTTCGACCGACACCGAACCGCATCACGAGCGCTATGCGCAGGAATACGCTCGGCTGCGCGCGGCCAAGGGCGTGACCATCGATATCGCGCGCGACCGACTGCTCGATGGCGCCTACTTCGGGACAATGATGGTGCTGATGGGCGATGCCGATGGCATGGTCTCCGGCGCGAACCACACGACAGCGCACACCATTCGCCCGGCCCTTGAGGTCGTTAAGACCGTCGAGGGCGTCTCCGTCGTCTCCAGCGTCTTCTTCATGTGCCTGGCGGATCGCGTTCTGGTGTATGGCGATTGCGCGGTCAACCCCGAACCCACAGCCGAGCACCTGGCTGACATCGCCCTGTCCTCTGCGGCGACCGCCCGCCAGTTCGGCGTCGAGCCGCGCGTCGCCATGCTGTCCTATTCGACCGGCGCCTCCGGCTCCGGGGCTGATGTCGAAAAGGTGCGCACCGCAACCCAATTGGTCAAGGAACGCGACCCCTCCCTGCTCGTCGAGGGGCCGATTCAGTACGACGCGGCGATCGACCCGGAGGTCGCCGCCACGAAATTGCAGGGCAGTCCAGTGGCCGGCCAGGCGACGGTCTTCATCTTCCCCGACCTCAACACCGGCAATAACACCTACAAAGCGGTGCAACGTTCGGCCAATGCCGTCGCGGTCGGCCCGGTCTTGCAAGGCCTGCGTCGCCCCGTCAACGACCTCTCGCGGGGCGCGCTGGTGCGCGACATCGTCAACACCATCGCGATCACCGCGATCCAGGCAGGGGGCCAAGAATGAGCACGGAACGCGTCCTGGTCCTCAATGCGGGGTCTTCATCGCTGAAATACCAACTGCTGCAACCCGATTCCGGTGCGGTTCTGGCCAAGGGCCTCGTCGAGCAGATCGGCGAGCCGAGCGGGGGGCGGCACCGGCATACGGCCGGCGGCAAGGACCACGAAAGCACCGGCGGCTTGGTCGACATGCCGGCCGCCCTGGCGGCGGTCGGTGCAGCCTTCGATCAGCACGGCCCCGACCTGAGCGCGGAGCCACCCATCGCGGTGGGTCATCGCGTGGTCCATGGCGGCACCCGATTCCAGAGCACCACGCGCATTGACGCGGTCGTTCTCGACACCTTGCGCGCTCTCAATCCCCTTGCCCCACTGCACAATCCGGCGAATATTGCCGGGATTGAGGCGGCGCTTGAACTCTTCCCGCAGGTGCCGCAGTTCGCCATCTTCGACACCGCCTTCCACGCGACGCTGCCGCCCGCGGCCTACACCTATGCCGTCCCCCGTGCCTGGGAATCCGAGCATGGCGTGCGGCGATACGGCTTTCACGGAACCTCCCACCAGTACGTCTCGGAGCGCGTCACCGCGCTGATCGGACGGCCGGACCTCGCGACGGTTGTCCTGCATCTCGGCAATGGCTGCAGCGCCTGCGCGGTGCTCGACGGTCGCTCCGTCGACACCTCGATGGGCATGACGCCCTTGGAGGGCCTGGTCATGGGCACCCGGTGCGGCGACATCGACCCGGCCATTCCCTTCCACCTCGCGCGCACCGCCGGCCTCGGCATCGGCGAACTCGACACCGCCCTCAACAAGCAGAGCGGACTGCTCGGCCTGACCGGTGACAACGACTTCCGCGCCGTGGTCACCCGCGCCGCCGCAGGGGACGCAGCCGCCCGCGCGGCCATCGATATCGTCACGCTACGCCTCGTGAAATATGTCGGGGCGTATGCCGCCGGCATGGGACGCCTCGATGCCATCGCCTTCACTGGCGGAATCGGCGAACACAACCCTGCCCTGCGGGCCGCCGTCCTCGAACGCCTCGCGCTCTTCGGCATCGAAATCGATTCCGCCGCAAACGAATCCGCCGAGGGCGAAACGCGCCTGACCACGCCAGGCAGCCGCGTGACGGCCTATGTCATCCCCACAAATGAGGAATTGCAGATCGCCCGGGAATGCACAACCGCGCTGCGCCCATCGGCAGGAGACTAAGCCCGATGGCGCGCAACGCATGGTCCGGCCAACGGCTGCCGCACCCGCCCGGCCGGCGCCGGATCTTCGGTGACATCGAACGCGATGCCGACCCGACCACACCGACGCAGAACCTCTTGCGCCGCTGCGAGGGCCTGCCGGAACTGGTGGAGTTCAAGGCTTTTCGCGAGCGCTTCGTTTTCGTCATGAGCGCCCGGCTGTGTGCGCAGGTCTGTGATGACACCACCTTCGACAAGGCGCTGCCGCCGGCGATTCTCGCGCTGCGGCGCTTCAGCGGCGACGCACTCTTCACGGCCTTCACCGAAGAACCAGCGTGGGCGCTGGCTCACGATCTGCTCGCGCCGGCTTTCACCAAGGCCGCCATGCGCGGCTATCACGACACGATGAATGCCGTCGCCGACGACCTGGTCGCGCGGTGGTCGGCCGCGACCGGCCCGGTGGACGTGCCCGGCGACCTGACCCGGATGACGCTGGAAACCATCGGACGCACCGCCTTCGGCCACTCCTTCGGCACCTTCGCCGCCCAGCAGACCGATCCTTATGTCGAGGCGATGGTCACGCTGCTCACCGAGTCGGGGCGAGCAGCCGGTCTCAGCACCCTGCCGGGTGGCCAACAGATCACCCGCCGCCCCCGCGCGCGGGCCCGGTCCGCATACGACACCCAGGTCCGGATCACCGAAGGCATCATCGCGGACCGGATGCGCACGGGCGGGCCGCGCGAGGAGAGCGAGGACCTGCTCGGCCGCATGCTCTTTCACGCCCACGAGCGCACCGGCGAGCGGCTGGACCGGCGCAATGTCATCAACCAGGTGCTGACCTTCCTCACCGCCGGCCACGAAACCACCTCTGGTGCCGTGACGTTCGCGCTGTGGCACCTCGCGAACGATCCCGAGGTGATGGCGCGCGCTCAGGCCGAAGCGGACGCGCTGCTCGGGCCCGACCCCACGGCAAGACCGACCTTTGAGTTGGTGCCGAAGTTCCGCTACCTGCGCCGGGTCCTCGACGAGGCCTTGCGGCTGTGGCCCACCGCCCCCGCCTTCGGCCGCAGCCCGCGGCAGCCGACCCAGATCGCTGGCTACACCATGACGCCCCAGGACTGGCTGATGGTCTTCCTCCCAGCCGTGCACCGGGACCCCGCCGTATGGGGCGCGCACCCTGATCGCTTCGACCCGGACAACTTCCTGCCAGAGCGGGTCCGCGCCCGGCCGGCGCACAGCTACCTGCCGTTCGGCACCGGAGCCCGCGCCTGCATCGGACGGCAGTTCGCTCTGCACGAGGCCGTCCTCGTCCTGGCAAGGCTGGTGCACCGCTTCGAACTGACCCGCGATCCGGCATACACCTTGCGCGTCAGCGAGCGGCTCACGCTGATGCCCACGGGCTTCACGCTGACGGCGCGCGAGCGCGTCCCGGCCTCTGCGACGTGAGCTGCAGCGTCAGCTGAAGACGACCGTCCGGTCGCCGGCGAGCATCACTCGTGACTCGCAATGCCAGCGCAAGGCTCGGGCGAGCACCCGCTCCTCGCACTCCTCCCCAGCGCGCACGAGATCCTCCGGCGCCATCCGATGATCAACGCGGATCGCGTCCTGCTCGATGATCGGCCCCTCGTCCAGGTCGGCGGTGACATAGTGCGCCGTCGCTCCGACGAGTTTCACGCCCCGCTCATACGCCTGGTGATAGGGCTTCGCGCCCTTGAAAGACGGCAGGAAGGAGTGGTGAATATTGATGATCCGACCCGACATCCGCTGGGTCAGGCCGTCACTGAGGATCTGCATATAGCGGGCCAGCACCACGAGATCAACGTCGAGTTCATCGACCAGCGCGAGCAGCGCGGCCTCCGCCTCCGCCTTGGTCGCGGGCGTCACCGGGAGGTAATGGAAGGGCACGCCATACGACGAAACCAGCGGCTCCAGGTCGCGATGGTTCGAGACGACAGCCGCGACGTCCATCGCGATCCCGCCACTGCGCCAGCGGAACAACAGGTCGTTGAGGCAATGTCCGAACTTCGACACCATCAAGATCGTGCGATAGGGCGCATCGGCAGGGCGCAGGTCGAACTCCATCTCGAAGCGCTGGGCCACCGCGGCGATCGCCCCACGCAGGTGCGCTTCCTCGATGCTCTCCCCCGCGACCGGCTCCAGCAGCACCCGCATGAAGAAGCGTCCGGTGCGCGGGTCGTCGAACTGCTGGCTCTCCAAGATATTGCCGCCGAGATTGGCCAAGGTGGAGGCCACGGCGGCGACGATGCCGGGCCGGTCGGGGCAGGAGAGGGTCAGGACGAAGCGGCGGGACACGGGGGCTGATGCTACCCGCGGCCCGCGAACGTGTTGGAATCGTGGCGGCGGCTGCCTGAGTGGCTGCGTCAACGGACCAATCAGGGGGTATGTCGTGCAGTCCGGTGAGATGGTCCCGCTGGTCGCCGGGGTGGTGCTGCCCTTACTTGTCGCGGTGCCCGCGGTCACCTGGTTTCGCCGCCGGCGACGGGACGAGATCTTTGAGGGGGTCACCCCGGGTGAGCTCCCGGCATACGGCCAGCAGGTGACGCGGCGCCGCGTGGGCGGCGACGAATGGTCCGGCACGGTAGCGGTGCGCTTCACCCCACCCGATGGACTGACCCCTGGCCTCGTCGGGACCGTCATCGACGGCCGGGCCAATGTCGTCGATGTCAGCGCCACGCTCGTCGATCTGGCGGTCCGTGGCTACCTGCACCTGCACGCCGAGCCGGCCGATCCGGATCGTCCGCCCCCGCCGCCGCGCGGCCCGAACCCCAAGCCAGCACGCGCGTCCACGACGGATCACGACTGGCGCCTGACCCGTCTGCCGACACCCGAGCACGACACCTTGCTGCCCTTCGAACGCGCTCTGCTCGATGCGGTTTTCGCCCGCAGCACCGAGGTCACGATCGCGGACCTGAAGGCCCGCGGCTTCGATCTGACGATGCGCGAGGCGCAGATCGGGCTCTATCGCGAGGTCGTGGACCGCGGGTGGTACACCAAGCATCCGCGGGACCGGAACCGCCGGCTCGGGTGCCTCGGGTGGCCGCTGGCGATCGTGGCCATCGTGCTCGCGCTGGCCTCGCTTGCGCGGACCCTCGATCCGGTGCCCTCGCATACGCTGCAGGCGCTCGGCGCGGGGCTCTTTCTTTCCGCGATCCTGCTGATCTGGGGCGGTCGCGGCCGCACTCCGCGCACGGCAGAAGGCACGGCCGTGCGCATTCAGGCGCTGGGCTTCCAGGAATACCTCACCAAGGCCGAGGCCAACCAGATCCGCTTTGAGGAGGCGAGCGATCTCTTCAGCCGCTATCTGCCCTATGCCATGGTCTTCGGGGTCGCGGACCGGTGGGCCGCCACCTTCGCGCAGGTCGCTCGCCAAGCCCAATTGCAGGGCCTGGGGAGCGCGTGGTTCGACCTGACCTGGATCGATGGATTGACGGTGCTGGATGGCCTAAGCGATCTCGGGGAGGTGGCCTTCGGCATGGCCGATGTGCTCGGCGACCTGCCCGGCCTCGACCTTCCTGACCTAGACATCGCGGACGGGCTCGGCAGCATCGCCTCGGGCGCGACCGATTTCGCCGATTCCGCCAGCGGTCTGCTCGACTTCGGGGACGGCTGCGGCGGCTGCGATGGCTGCGATCTGGGCTTGTGACCTAGGCGGCTGACCCGTCGCCCGACGAGGCAGACAGCCCCGCAAGGACACCGAGGACCGCGAGCGCGAGCAGGGGGATGCCGACCATCGCGCCCCAGGTCGAGATGACGGTGAACGACACCGGCACGAGGAGGGCGTTAACCACCAGAGTGGCCATCTTCGGCCAGGACTGCCCGCGCAGCCAGCCCCGGGCCATGGTGAGCAGGATCACCACGCCGACGAGGAAGAGCGCGATGGAGGCCAGCGTCCGGCCGAGATCCGACTCGATGTCCTCGCGAATCCCGATGGCGTAGGCCGCGATCAGGGCCAGAAGCAGCAACGATTCGGCGATGAGCACGCCCGCCGCAACTCTCGACAAGGGAGTTTTCGAGCGCCCGGAGTGCGCGATGACGCCCTCGTCCGGCATACCAACCCCCAAATTATTGAAACGGGAACAAATCCACTGGCCTAACCCATTGGCAGATGGGTAGTGCTTCCCCGACAATAGTGAGTCGATCACCTTCGACCCAAAGGCCCGGGACGGATGGCCTGGACCCGGGTCGTTCGACGCCGTGGCCACCAACCTCAAGGAGCCCGCTTCATGGATTGGCGCGACCGCGCTGCGTGTCTGGACGAGGACCCCGAGCTCTTCTTCCCCATTGGGAACACTGGGCCGGCGATTCTGCAGATCGAGCAAGCCAAGGCGGTGTGCCGACGCTGCGAGGTGATCGACACCTGTTTGAAGTGGGCGATCGAGTCCGGACAGGACTCCGGCGTGTGGGGCGGCCTCTCTGAGGATGAGCGCCGCGCCCTCAAGCGACGCAACGCCCGCGCCCGCCGCGCCGGCTGAGCGCCGCCCTCGTCGTCGGCTCCGATCAGGGCGTCTGATCGAGGGGCCGCAGCCGGGCAAAGAAGCGCACCCGGGTGCCGTGTGGCTCGACATCCTCCCACCGGATCGAGCCGCGCAAACCCTGGACCAGTGAGTTGACGATCTGGGTGCCCAATCCGGCCTTGCCCGGCCGGAAGCCCGGGGGTATGCCCGTCCCGTCGTCGCTGATCGCCACCTGCAGCACATCGCCATCGGCCTCCTCGTGCGGCTCGCGGACGACCTCGACCCGCACGGTTCCGCCGCCACTCTCGGCGAGCCCGTGCTCAACGGCATTTTGGACCAGTTCGCTGATGATCAGCGCGAGCGGCATCGCATCCTCGGCGCGCAGGCGGCCGAAGCTGCCGGTCAGTTCCGAAGCGATCGGCACATCGGTGGTCGCCACCTCGACGATGGCTTGCAATCCCCGCCGCGCGATCTCGTCAAAATCGACGGTCTCGTCGAAACCGTGCGAAAGCGTCTCGTGGACGGTGGCGATCGTGCCGACCCGCCGCACGGCCTCAAGCAAGGCTTCGCGGCCGCCGCCCTCGGGCAGCCGCCGCGCCTGCAGCCGCAGCAAGGCGGCGACCGTCTGCAGGTTGTTCTTCACCCGGTGATGGATTTCGCGGATCGTCGCTTCCTTGGAGAGCAGTTCGCTCTCTCGACGCCGCAATTCGGTGACATCACGAAGCAGGATGAGGGCGCCAACCCGCTCACCCGCCTCGGTCAGCGGGATCGCCCGCATCGCCACGGCCGCGGAACGCGTTGTCACATCGGCCCGCCATGCCGCCCGGCCCATCGCCACCATCGCCAAGGCTTCGTCCACCGGCGCCTCATCGCGCAAGGCATTGGCCAGGACGGTTGCGAGGGCTTCCCCGATGATGTCCCCGTCGTGCCCGAGTCGGTGGATGGCGCTCATGGCATTGGGGCTGGCATACAGCGTGACCCCGTCCACCCCGAGGTGGACCACCCCATCGCTGACCCGCGGGGCGCCGCGGCGCACGCCGGTCGGAGCGCTCGGGGAGGGCCACTCCCCCGCCGCGATCATCCGCACCAGGGCAGCCGCGAGGCCCTGATAGCTCAGCTCCAGCCGGCTCGGCGTGCGCAAGGCCGTCAGGTTCGTATGCCGGGTGACGATCGCCGCGACCTGGTCACCGGCCCGCAAGGGCACGGCCTCCTCGCGGATCGCGTGATCGTGATCGAGGATCGGGCCGCCGCGGCGCAGCACCGCGACTTCGATGCGGGCCCGCTCCAACAGACGAGCCCGGTCGCCGACAGCCTGTTGGCCGACGATGTCTTCGAAGAAGACCATCTGGCCGGTATTGGGCCGCACGTGCGCCACGGCGCGCCAGGCGCCATCGCGCATCAGGACCCACAAGACCAGGTCGGCGAAGGACAGGTCCGAGAGCAACTGCCAGTCCCCGAGCAACATATGGATGTGCTCGATCTCGCGCTCGGACAAATCGGACTCGCGATGCAGTCGCTCGGCGAGAAGGCTGGCCACGAGCAGGCAGCCTAACCCGCGCCGCTGCGAGACGAGCCGACGCCGAGCAGCCTCAGCGTTCGGTCGCTCCGGCCCGCACGATGCTTCGCAACGTCCGCAGCGCCACCGACAGCGCGGCGATGCCCGGCTTGTCCAGCCGATCGACGCCTTGCAGCGAGCGCTGGGCCCGCTGGATGGTCTCCCGGTGCGCCGTCATCCAGCGGTCGGTCAGGCGCGAGGCGTCCTGCTCCTCCTGCGGCGCGCCATCGAGCACAGCCGTCGTGATGTTCTCGAGGATGCCGTAGAGATCGTCACGCAGCGCTCCGCGGGCCAGGGCATCCCAATTGTCCTCGCGGGAGAGTTGGGTGATCTTGCCCAGCAGTTCATCGACCTTGAGCCGTTCCGAGACATGGAAATACAAGGGCGCGACCACCTGCGGGTCGCGGCCCCGCTCGGCCGAAATGTCGGCGATATCCAGCAGCGAGAAGGTGTCGAGCAGCGCCGCGCAGGTGCGCGCCAACTCCTCCGGGACACCGTCAGCCACCAGCGGCGCAACATTGCGCTCCAGTCGGCGCGCTTCGGAACCCACGAGCAGTTCCGGCAGCTGAGACGCCAAGGACCGCACGACCGGCTGGTAGCGCTCGATCTCGGAGGCGATATCCAAGGCGGCGGGTCGGCTGGTGACGAACCACCGAACCGTCCGGTCGAGCAGGCGGCGCATCTCCAGATACAGCCGGGTCTGCACGGCGGTCGGCACGACATTGTCCAGGGCCTCGACCTGCGGGAAGTAGGCCGGCATATCGAAGACTTCGCGGGCGATGACATACGCCCGGGCGATCTGCTCGATCGAGGCCCCGGTCTCTTCCGCGGCTCGGAAGGCGAAGGTGATGCCGCCGCGGTTGACCAAAGCATTGGACAAGATGGTGGCGATGATCTCCCGGCGCAGCGGATGGGCGGCGATGGCCTCGGCATACCGCTGCCCGAGCACCTCGGGGAAGTAGCCCCGCAGCGAGCGTTCCAGCCATGGGTCGTCGGGAACCTTGGAGTCGAGCAGGGCCCGCTTCAAGGTCAGCTTGCTATAGGCCACGAGCACCGCGAATTCCGGCGAGACCAGGCCCTGATCCGCCGCCATCCGCTCCTCGAGGACTGCGTCGCTGGGCAGGAACTCCAACTCCCGGTCCAGGCCGCCATGTGCTTCGAGGTCGTGGATGAGGCGCAGATGCACCGGCAGCATGGCGCGTTGCTGGGCCCGGGCGTTACCGAGCAGGACGTTTTGTTCGTAGTTGTCCCGCAGCACCATGCGCGCGATGTCGTCGGTCATGGAGGCGAGCAGTTCGTCGCGAGCGGCGAGGTCCAACTCGCCATCGCGCATCACCTGGCCCAGCAGAATCTTGATATTGACCTCGTGGTCCGAGGTGTCCACGCCGGCGGAATTGTCGATGGCGTCGGTGTTCAGACGCACGCCATGCAGGGCCGCCTCGACGCGACCGCGCTGGGACATGCCGAGATTGCCGCCCTCGCCGATGACCTTGGCGCGGACCTGCTGGCCGTCGACCCGGATGGCGTCATTGGCCCGGTCACCGATCTGGCCATTGGTCTCATCGGAGGCCTTCACATAAGTCCCGATGCCGCCATTCCAGAGAAGATCGACCGGCGCCAGCAGGGCCGCGTGGATCAGCTCGGTCGGTGTCAACGCGGTGATTCCTTCAGCGAGGCCCAGCGCCTGCGCGATTTCAGGGGTGATCGCGATGGACTTGGCGGATCGGGGGAAAACGCCGCCGCCCGCGCTGATCAGCGAGGCGTCATAGTCCGCCCACGACGACCCGGGGAGATCGAAGAGTCGCCGACGCTCAACGAAGCTCCTCGCCGCGTCCGGGGTCGGATCGAGGAAGATGTGCCGGTGGTCGAAGGCGGCGACCAGTCGGATGTGCTCGGAGAGCAACATGCCGTTGCCGAAGACGTCGCCGCTCATATCCCCGACGCCAACGACCGTGAAATCCTCCGCCTGCGTGTCGATTCCCATTTCGCGGAAGTGCCGCTTGACCGATTCCCAGGCCCCGCGCGCGGTGATGCCCATGGCCTTGTGGTCGTAGCCGCTGGAGCCGCCGGAGGCGAACGCATCGTCGAGCCAGAAGCCATAGTCCTGCGAGACGCCATTGGCGATATCGGAGAAAGTCGCGGTGCCCTTGTCGGCCGCGACGACGAGATAGGGGTCCTCGCCGTCATGGCGGACGACCCGCGGCGGCGCGACGATGTCCGTGCCCTCGCGGTTGTCCGTCAGGTCGAGCAGGCCGGCGATGAAGAGCTTGTATGCCGCCACGCCCTCCGCGCGCCAGGCGTCGCGGTCCAGGGCCGGGTCGGGCAGTTGCTTGGCATAGAAGCCGCCCTTGGATCCGGTCGGCACGATGACGGCATTCTTGACCATCTGGGCCTTGACCAGGCCAAGGATCTCGGTGCGGAAGTCCTCGCGCCGGTCGCTCCAGCGCAAGCCGCCGCGCGCCACCGGCCCGAAGCGCAGGTGCACACCTTCGACCCGCGGGCTGTAGACCCAGATTTCGTAGGCCGGTCGCGGGGCCGGCAGATCCGGCACCTTGGTCGGGTCGAGCTTGAGAGAGAAGTAGGACTTCGGTGCCCCCTCAGCGTCGACCTGATAGTGGTTGGTGCGCAAGCCCGCCATGATCACGCCGCGGCAGGCGCGGATGATCCGGTCCTCATCGAGCGAGGACACCTCGTCGAGGGCCGCGGCGATCCGATCGAGAATCTCTTGCTGCGCCGCGTCGCGATCGCCCACATGGTCGGGATCGAAGCGGGCCGCGAAGAGCGCGACGAGGTCGGCCGCGATCGCGCGATTGTGGACCAGGGCCGCGTGCAGATAGGGCTCGGAGAAGGTGGACTGGGTCTGACGGACATACTTCGTGATCGCCCGCAGGACCAGCACCTGGCGCCAATCGAGGTGGGCCTGCAGCACCAGGGCACCAAGATCATCGGACTCGGCGCGCCGGTCCCAGACCGCCGCGACGGCCGACTCGAAGAGCTCGCGCAGTTGGGCATGGGGCATCGCATCCCATAGCCCGTCGGGCGCGCGGAGCCCGAAATCGTAGACGTGGAGCGGGGTTCCGTCGGCGCGCGAGACTTCATATGGCCGCTCGTCGACGACCTCCAAGCCCATATGGGTGAACAGGGGGAGCACCCGGGTCAGCGAGATCGGCGAGCGCCGGAAGATCTTGAAGCGGCGCAGCGAGGCATCGCCGCCGCGCGGCTTGTAGAGCGCGAAGGCCGTGCTCTCGGGATCGGTCAGCGACTGAAGATTGCGCAGGTCCGCGAGCGCTTGGCTGACCTGGAAGTCCTCGCGGTATGCCGTGGGGAAGGCGTGCGCGTACGCCGTGCGGATCGGGGCCGCCGCCTCCTCCCCGAGGCTGCTGATCGCCGCATCCGAGAAGTCTTCGTCCCAGGTGCGGGTGGCCTCGACGATGTCTTCGTTGAGGGCATCGATATCGACCTGCGGCAGCGGCTTGCTGGCATCGAGGCGCAGCACATAGTGGACGCGGGCCAGTGCCGAATCGGAGACCCGCGCGGTGTAATCGACGCTCGTCGCGTTGAAGGCCTCACGCAGGATGCCCTCGACGCGCAGCCGGACCGCGGTTGTGTAGCGGTCCCGGGGGATGTAGACGATGGCGGCGACGAAGCGGCCGAAATCGTCCGGGCGCAGGTAGACGCGGGCCCGGCGCTTGTCGGCCAGCGACAGCACCGAGGCGGTGACATCGACGAGCTGGTCGACATCGGCTTGGAAGAGCTCGTCGCGGGGGTAGTCCTCCAGCACGCCCAGCAGATCCTTGCCGGAGTGCGATTCCGGGGTGAAGCCGGCGCGCTCCAGGATCGCCTGGACCTTCTCGCGCAAGAAGGGCACCCGGGTGACGCTCTCGGCATACGCACTCGCGGTGAAGAGGCCGAGGAAGCGGCGCTCGCCGGTGACGGCGCCCTGGTCGTCGAAGGTCTTGACGCCGACATAGTCCAGATGGACCGACCGGTGCACGGTGGAGCGGGAGTTGGCCTTGGTGACGAACAGGACGCGGGGCTCTTGGGCGCGGGCCAGGACCAGGTCGTTGAAAGCCGGGCGCTCGGCGCCCATCGGCGGATCGGAACGCATCAGGCCAAGCCCCGAGCCGGGCACGGGGACCAGGCCGGTGCCGCCCGGGACCTCGGTCAGGGAGTAGTCGCGGCTGCCGAGGAAGGTGAAGTGGTTGTCCGCCAGCCAGTCGAGGACCTCCGCGGCCTGGCTGACATCCGCCGATGGTATGCCGACCGGCGGGTGCTCGCGCAGGTCCGCCGCGACCTGGCGGGCGCGTTCGCGCATCTTGGGCCAGTCCTCGACGGACTCGCGGACATCGGAGAGCACCAGCTTGATGCGGGCGACGATTTCGTCGCGATCGGGGGCGTCGCTCTCGCGGTCGGTCTCGACGTGGATCCACGATTCGGTCAACTCACCGACGGCCTTCGCGCTGCCGGTGGCGGCCTCACCCTTGGCCCCGAGCACGCTGACCAGAGCGCCGGCCGCATCGCGCTCGACCTGCAGCACGGGGTGCAGGACTGAATGGATCGGGCGGTTCATCCGCAGCAATTCGGCGCGCACCGAGTCGACGAGGAAGGGCATGTCATCGGTGACGACCCGCACGACGGTGTGATCGACGCCGACGCCGGGCGGTGGCGTGACGCACTCGACCTTCGCCACCCCCGCGAGCCGCTCGGAGGCCAGGGCCCGGTGCGCCCGCACCAGGTCGAGCAGCTCCTGCGGGCTGCGGCCGGTCAGATCCTCGGCGACGGCGTGCCGGAAATAGGCTTCGATCAGCGCGCTTTCCACCGGCGGGTCCGAGGTGGCGGCGAGTTCGCACACCTGCGTGATCGCGGCTAGTCGGGTCTGCTTTTCCTGCGTCGTGGTCGGCACGCTGGTGAATCCTCGAATCTTGGTTGCGGGCGACGTTGCCCTCCCCGTCGAGGGTATCGAGCAGCCCGCACGCGGGGCCAATCGGCACCCGCCTCTTCTGCGCGCCCGGCAGGCACCGCTCAGGTGCTGTGGATAACTTTCGGACGGTGTCAGGGCAGCGCTTTAAGGTTTCGGTATGCCGCCCGTCCAGCCTCCCGGCCCAGGTCCAGTCCTCGATCGTCTGGCCCTGGCCTGCGACGATGCCGTGGATGGCTTGCTCGACGCCATGCCGATGGCTGGTGATCGGGCGCTGCAGGGGGCGCTCGATGACTATCTGGACGCTCTGATGGACGCGCTGCGGATGCTCGCCGCGGTGGGACGGGAGGCCTCGGCGGCCCTGCCGGTCAGTCAGCGCAGGGTGGCGTTGTCCGAGCCGCTGCCTAGCGGCGGGCCCGAGCGCGAGCGGAGCCGGTCGTGGTGAGAGCCAGCAGCGATCCCGCCTCGCTGTCGGCAACGGCGAGCGCCTTGCGCACGCTCGCGGCGCACCTCACGGCGGCCGCGGAGGACCTGAGGGCCCCCATTGAGGGCCCACGGCTCAGCGCCGCCCAACGTCGGCACGTGCAGGAGGTATGCCGCGCCGCCGCCGACCTTGCCCGGCTGGCTCAACACGGTGGCGATCTGCTAAACCACACGGCATACCGCCAAGCTCGGGAGGCGCACGACATCCGGTCCCTGGAGGATCGGGCCACCGCATCGGGCTTGGTGCGTGGCGAAGGTGGCTATGGCCTCGCCCCGGGCATCTCGGGAGTGGCGGTGCCCGCCGTCGTGGCGGGCCGGGCCGAGGCCCTGGCTCACGCGCAGTCGCGCGTGGACGAGCTGGTGGCCGCCCGGCAGACCGCAGATGCGGCCTTCATCGAGAAGCTGCGCGACTTGACGGCCGCGGCGACTCGGGTGGCCGATGCCTTGCGCTGACGGGAAGCTCTGACGGGGAGTGCCGCAGGGGGCTATTCCGTGAGCCACTCGTTGAGGATCTGGGCTTCGAGGTCGAAGCCGTGCTTGATCGCCGGCGCGGCAGCGCGCTCGACCTTTCCGCCGAGGAACGGGATGGCGGCTTTGAGTTCCGCCTCGAGACTCTGGTGAGATCCCGTCTCCGTCGGAGTTAGCCGCAGGGTGCCCTGAAGCGTCACCGGCGCGCCCTGGACCTTGATGTCGATGCGGGCGAAGCGGGAGCCGTCAGGGTTGGCCGGCCCCCAGTCCTGCGTCTCATGGATCATCAAGTGCTCTCCGACGGCGGAGCGGACCGCATCGGGCAGGCTCTCGGTGGGCATGGCGCGCGTGGTCGTGATGACCGTGCGGCCGGCGGCCTGCGAGATGGCGACGGTGTGTTCGGCCGAACTGGACCGCTCGCACTTCTCTTCCTGGAACTCCTCGGTCGCGCGGGTCGCGAAAACCTCATCGGGCGAAGCGGGCAGGTCCGCGGACTCGGTGATCCTCATGGGCGATCAACTTAGTGGAGCCGGGGCCCAGAACCTATGACATGTGCGGGTATTCGTGCCGCGTCGGCGGAGTGAAGGTCTCCTTGATCGCGCGCGGCGAGGTCCAGCGTTGCACGTTCAGCAGGGAACCAGCCTTGTCATTGGTGCCCGAGGCACGGGCGCCCCCGAAGGGCTGCTGGCCGACGACGGCACCGGTCGGTTTGTCGTTGACATAGAAGTTGCCGGCAGCGAAGCGCAGCGCCTCGCTGACGCGGGCGATGACCGCCCGGTCCCGGGCGATGATCGAGCCGGTCAAGGCGTAGGGCGCCGAGGACTCCATGGCCGCCATGACCTTGTCGAACTGGCGATCCGGATAGACGTGCACGGCAAGGATCGGGCCGAAGAACTCGGTCGTGAAGACCTCGTCGAGCGGGTCGTCGCCGACCAGGATGGTGGGCCGCACGAAATAGCCCTCGGAGTCGTCATAGGTCCCGCCGGCGAGGACGGAGATCCCGGGCCGCGCGGTGGCGCGGTCGATGGCGGAGGCATTGCGGGCGAAGGATCGCTCGTCGATGACGGCCCCCATGAAGTTGCCGAAGTCGCGAACATCGCCCTGCCGCAGACCGGTCGTCAGGTCGGCGAGGTCGTCGCGAATCAGCTTCCACAAGGATCGGGGGACGTAGGCACGGGAGGCGGCCGAACACTTCTGTCCTTGGAACTCGAAAGCGCCCCGGATCAAGGCCGTGCGCAACACATCAGGGTCGGCGCTGGGGTGGGCGAGGACGAAATCCTTGCCGCCGGTCTCGCCGACGAGCCGGGGATAGCCGCGATAGGACGCGAGTCGGCTGCCCACTTCCTGCCACAGGTGCTGGAAGGTCGCGGTCGAGCCGGTGAAGTGGATGCCGGCCAGATCCCGATGCGCCAGAGCAACTTTGGAGACGTCTAGGCCGTCGCCGGTGACCATATTGATGACGCCCGGCGGGAGTCCGGCGGCTATCAGCAATTCCATCGTGAGAGTCGCGGCGAGTTGCTGGGTGGGGCTGGGCTTCCACAGGACGGTATTGCCCATCAGCGCCGGGGCGGTCGGGAGGTTGCCGGCGATGGCGGTGAAATTGAAGGGTGTGATCGCGTAGACAAAGCCTTCGAGCGGGCGGTGATCGAGGCGGTTCCACACGCCGGGCGAGTTCGCGGCCGGCTGCTCGGCGAGCACCTGACGCCCGAAGTGCACATTGAAGCGCCAGAAGTCGATCAGCTCGCAGGCGCTATCGATCTCGGCTTGGTAGCAGGTCTTGCTCTGCCCGAGCATGGTTGCGGCATTGAGCCGGGCGCGCCACGGGCCGGCGAGCAGGTCCGCCGCCTTGAAGAAGATAGCGGCGCGGTCGTCATACGACAGGGACCGCCAGGCGGGCGCGGCGGCGAGGGCAGCGTCGATGGCGGCGGAGGCTTGGGCGGTGCCGGCATTACGCAGGTGCCCGAGGATCTCGGCATGGGCGTGGGGTTGGCGCACCGGGATGCGCTTGCCAGAGCCGGCGACCTCCACCCCCCCGATGACGTGCGGGAAATCCCTTGTGCTGCCGGCGAGTTCGGCGAGGGCGGCCTGCACCTGCCCGCGCTCGGCGGAGCCGGGGGCATAGTCGAGGACGGTCTCGTTGACCGGCGCGGGGACCTGGGTGACGGCATCCATGGCGGACTCCTTCGGCCGTTGGAGGGTGCTTGCCCACCCTAGCGAGAGGGCACGCCAGCATGGGCGCCGGCGATCAGTCCAGCAGATCCAGGACGACCTCGGCCTCGGTGATGTCGTACCACAGCAGGTCGGCGTCAGGTCCGTCCTCTTCGCCGACATGGAGCGAGACGCCCTCGCGATGCAGGAGGGGGCGCGGCAGGGCGACGGCCGTGCCCGGCCCGCTCCAGCGCACCTCGCCGTCCGGCAGGTCGACGGCCAGGACGATGACCCGATTGTGCTCCCTGGCCGCAGCGACGGCATCGAGGAAGGCGAGGTACTCGCGTTCTTCCTCATCCGCCCGCGGCGTCGCGGCGGCGAAAGCCGGGGACACGCCATATGCCGGGCGCCCCGCCGGAAGCGTGCCATCCCGCAGCAGGGCCGCGAGGTCGGTGGTGGTCACCGGGAGGTAGAGGCGTTGCAATCCCATCAGTGACTCCGTCCGGTGTGGCTAGTGGCGGCCTCGAGAAGTTCGGCGAGCGCATCGGCAAGGGTGCCGTCCAGGATCTCCAGATCGGGGACGGCATCGCGATCGGCGAGCACTCCGATGTGGAGGCGCGCGTTGTAACCAGTCATCCCGATGGCCAGCGCGTGGCCGCGGGTCAGCGGGATGACGGGATAGCTGGCCTGCAGGCGGACCCCATCGGCATACATCGGCCGCTGCGGGCCCGGGACATTCGTGATGACGAGGTTGAACAGCCGGGTGCTCATCGACGCGCCGAGGCGGACGCCGAGCGAGTGCAGCGCTGGGGGCGCGAACCCGGCCATCGCCGCCAGATCGGCGGCTCGGACTCCGGCGTGCTGGCGCAGCTGATGCTCCAGGGAGAACTGGATCTGCGCGAGCCGCATCATCGGTGAGGCTTCACCCACCGGCAGCTCGACGAAGACCGCCTGGACTCGGGAGCCATAGGGCGTCGAGTCGTCCGCCACCGATACCGGCACCAGGGCGCGCACCGAGCGGGCGGATGAGATGTGTTCGCCGCGGGCTTGGAGCCAGCCGCGCAGCGCGCCGGCAATGACGGTCAGGGCGATGGCGTGCACGGTCGGCCGGGTGCCATCCGGTGCGCTCGCGCTGTCGCGGATTTCGCGAAGGTCCGCGAGATCTAGGTCAGTCATCAGATAGCGGCGAGCGTTGTGGCCCTCCACGGCGAAGGCGCGCTGAGAGGGCGGGGCCACGGCGGCCCGGGCGATGGTCCCCCCCACCTTGGCCACCTGGCCGGCGGTGGCCTTCAGTTCCTGGACACCGCCTCGGATTCCGTCGACGACGGTCGTCGGACGGCGGACGAATCCGGAGATCGCATTGCCGAGCAATTCTTTGGTGCTCGGCGCGGGAACCGGTGTCCACGAACCAGATTCCGCGGTTCGCGCGGCCGGATCGGCGGACAGGCCGGTGACATCCCCGGCATCGATGAGGGCCTGGTGGATCTTGGTGACGACGGCGAACCGGTCCTCGGAAACGCCCTCCACGACATACACCTCCCACAGCGGGCGCGAGCGATCCAGCGGGCGGCTCGCGACGCGCGCGACGAAATCCTGCAACTGCTCGATTGATCCCGGAGCAGGCAGTGCCGAGCGACGCACGTGATAGTCGAGATCGAAATCCGCGTCGTCGATCCACACCGGCGTCATGATCCGGCCGGGCAGGGTGCGGATCTTCTGGCGGTAGCGCGGGTGGCTGCTCAGCCGCGCCGCGATGCCTTCGCGCACCCGCGCCGGGCGGAAGTTGTCGGGCGCCGCGAAGATGAGGACTTGACCGACATGCGTCGCCGTCGACGCATCTTCCAGATAGAGAAAACTGCTGTCTGCTGGGCTGAGCCGGTCGATCACGCGCACATCGTCGCAGACCCTCGCCATGGACCGGCAACGCACGGCGCCCCCGTAAGGTGAGCCGCGGAGGTGTCTGGGTTCCTGGTGGTCCCCCCGGTCTTCAAAACCGGTGTGCGGCGGCATCCGTCGCAGGCGGGTTCGATTCCCGTCCACCTCCGCCACGACCGCCCCGGAATGGGCCGGTCGCCCACGGACCAGGAGGCCAATCCGGTGAGCGAGCAGGACCCGCGGCGCGCCATTCCGCGTGCCGACGCGCTGCTGGCCGATCCGGAGATTTCGGCTTATGCCGAGGCCCTCGGGGGCGATCGCGTCCGCGCCATGGTGGCCGCGGCCACCGCGCAGGCCCGCGCGGGATCTCTTGCGCCCCAGTTGGTTCGGGAGCGAGTGCTTGAGGAGTTGGCGGCGTTGGCGCGGAGCGCGACGACCCTGACGCCGGTGCTCAATGCCACGGGCGTGGTGATCCATACCAACCTGGGCCGGGCCCCCCTGACGGCCGCTGCACGGGAGGCACTTCTGGCGGCCAGTGGGTATGTCGATGTGGAGTTTGGGCTGGAGAGCGGGGTGCGGGAGCGCCGCGGCCGAGGGACCGTGGACGCGCTGCTCGCCGCCGTTCCGGCGGCGCAGGACGCCCTCGTCGTGACCAATGGCGCGGCGGCCCTGTCGCTGGCCGTCACGGCGCTTGCCCAGGGGCGGGACATGCTCGTCTCCCGGGGCGAGCTCGTCGAGATCGGCGACGGCTTCCGGCTCCCCGATCTCATCGAGTCGACCGGTGTGACGATTCGCGAAGTGGGCACGACGAACCGCACGCACCTCGCCGACTATGCCGGAGCGCTGGATGAGCGAGCGGCGGCGATTCTCAAGGTGCACCCGAGCAACTTCCGGGTGTCCGGCTTCACGGCCCAGGCCACGGTCGGTGAGTGCGCTGCGCTGGGGCGGGAGCACGGCATACCCGTGATTGTCGATATCGGCTCCGGGCTGCTGGCTCCGGACGACCTGCTGACCGACGAACCGGACGCTCAATCGACCCTCGCTGCGGGCGCTGACCTGGTCATCTGCAGCGGAGACAAGCTGCTCGGCGGACCGCAGGCGGGACTCATCTTCGGCCGGGCCGACCTGGTTCATCGACTCCGTCGCCACCCCCTGGCCAGGGCCTTCCGCGCGGGGAAGCTCACGCTCGCCGCCCTAGAAGCAACGTTGCGCGGGCCGCGGTCGCGGGTGTCGGCATACCTGCACCGCGCCCCCGATGAGTTGCGGGGTCGCGTGGAGGGGGTGCGTTCCGCGGTGCTCGCGGCCCGGCCGGACCTGGAGGATGTGCTGGCTGTCGTGCCCGTCGAGGGGGCCGTTGGTGGCGGCGGTGCACCGGGTATGCCGCTCCCGGGCTGGGCGCTGGTGCTGCCGGAACACCTGGCGGGCCCGCTGCGTCGAGGCAGCCCGGCGATCGTGGCCCGGGTCGAGGGTGGGCGCACCCTGCTCGACTTGCGCTGCATCGAGGACGCGGAGGATCCGGCCGTCGCTTCGGCCGTGCTCGCGGCGCTTGGGCGGGATTGATGCACGTCATCGCGACGGCCGGGCATGTCGATCACGGCAAGTCGACGCTGGTCCGTGCGCTGACGGGTCGCGATCCGGACCGGTTGGAGGCGGAGAAGCGGCGCGGGTTGACGATCGAGTTGGGCTACGCCTGGACAACCCTGCCCGATGTGGGAGACGTGGCTTTCGTCGATGTGCCCGGTCATCGGCGCTTCATCGGCACCATGCTCGCCGGCCTGGGCCCCGCGCCAGCCGTGCTCTTCGTCGTCGCGGCGGACGCCGGCTGGTCGGCGCAAAGCGCAGAGCACCTGCGGGCCATCGATGCCCTCGGCCTGCGCCACGGCCTGCTGGTGGTGACGCGCTGCGATCTCGTGGCGCCCGAGAGGGCGGAGGAAGTAGCCCAATCTGGGAGCGAGCGGATTGCGGAATCATCTCTGGGACACGTCGATTCGGTTGTGATCTCGGCCGTGACCGGGGCCGGTTTGGAGGATCTGCGGGCGGCCTTGGCGCGTCTTTGTTCGAGGCTCCCCCAGCCGCGCACAGACGGACGCGTTCGGCTCTGGGTCGACCGGTCCTTCACCATCGACGGGAGCGGCACCGTCGTCACCGGCACCCTCGGCGCCGGCACCCTGCATCGCGGGGACCGGCTCGCGGTCGGCGATCGCGTGGTCACTATTCGCGGCCTGCAGTCGCTGGAAGCGCCCCAGGAGACGGTCGCCGCGACGGCCCGGGTCGCGGTCAATTTGCGCGGGGCCGATGCGAGCGCGATCGGCCGCGGCGATGCGCTTCTGAGCGCGGGCGACTGGCGCCTGACCTCGGTTGTTGACGTGCGGCTGCGTGAGGACGCGCCGGACCTGCCCCGGGAGGCCCGCTGCCATGTCGGCACCGCCGCGCTGCGGGCGTATGTCCGTCCCCTCACCCCCGGTGCGGCCCGGCTGACTCTGGATTGTGCGGTGCCCTTGACACCGGGTGATGCGCTGATCCTGCGCGATTCCGGGCGCGACGGTGCCATTTGGGGGGCGGTCGTGCTGGACATCGAACCGCCGGCTTTGCGGCGCCGCGGCGATGGAGCACGACGTGGCGCGGCGCTTCTCGACGTAGGAGCCGCGGAGTTAGCGGCTCTGGTGCGGACCCGAGGGAGTCTGACCGATGCGGAGGCTGCGGGCCTCGGCCACGATCTGGCCGGCCTGTCGGGCGTTAGCCGCCTGGACTGCGATCCCGAGATGCTGGGCGGTGACGAGTTTGTGCGCATCGGCTCCCGCGTGGCGACTCGAGATGTGGTGAGCCAATGGACCTCGGCCCTCGGGGCCGCCCTCGACGACCAGACCCGCCACGAGCCGCTACGCCCGGGCTTGCCGCTGGCGGCGGCGCGTGCGCGGGCGGGCCTGCCCGATCTCGCCACGACCGAGTTGCTCTGTCGGGCAATGGCTCTCGACATCTCTGGGGGCCGCGTGGCTCGCGAAGGGGCGCGCCCGGATCTCGGGGCGAAATCTGCCGCTCTGGAGGGAATCGTGGCTCGCTTGGGCGACCGGCCCTTCGATGCCCCCGAGCGGCCCGAACTCGAAGCGGCCGGCCTTGGCGTCCAAGAACTCGCCGCCGCCGAAGCGCTCGGCCGGGTGATCCGCCTCGCCGACGACCTCATTCTCCTGCCCACGGCGCCAGCCCTGGCGATGCGGACCTTGGCCGCGCTCCCCCAGCCGTTCACGACAAGCGCAGCCCGGGAAGCGCTGGCGAGCACCCGGCGGGTCGTCATACCCCTGCTGGAGTATTTGGACCGGCGCGGCTGGACCCGCCGGCTCGACGCCGGCCACCGCGAGGTCGTGCGATGAGCCGACCGTGAGAGGAATCCCTTGATGAGCGAGCCGATTCGGCTGACGCAGTATGCCGCCGGGGGCGGGTGCGCCTGCAAGATTCCCGCCGCGCAATTGGAGACGCTGGTCGCCGGGCTGCCGGCGAGCCGCCACGCCGACCTTCTCGTCGGCCTGGAGAGCGGCGATGACGCGGCGGCCGTCCGGATCGCCGGAGGTCAGGCGGTCATCTCGACGGCCGACTTCTTCACGCCGGTCGTCGACTCTGCCTATGACTGGGGACGGATCGCGGCAGCCAATGCCCTTTCGGATGTCTATGCCATGGGCGGGACGCCGATTGTCGCGATCAACCTGCTGGGCTGGCCGGTCGATCAGCTCGATCCGCAGCTGATCACGGAGGTGCTCCGTGGCGGCGCGGAGGGTGCGGCAAGTGCTGGGATCGCCATCGCCGGCGGCCACAGCATCACGGCGCCAGAACCGATCTACGGCCTGGCCGTGACGGGGATCGCCGACCCGGATCGTTTGCTGCGCAACGACACTGGCGTCGCCGGCCTGCCGATCAGCCTCACCAAGCCGCTCGGCGTGGGCATTCTCGGCAACCGGCACAAGGTCACCGGCGAGGTCTTCCCGGATGCCATCGCCTCCATGGTCGCGCTCAACGACCAGGCGTCCGTGGCCGCCCTCGCCGCCGGGGTGCGAACGGCCACCGATGTCACCGGTTTCGGCCTGTTGGGTCATCTGTTCAAGCTCTGCCGCGCCTCCGGGATCGCGGCGTACATCGATCACGGCGCCGTGCCGGTGCTTGATGGAGCGCGGGAGAGCCTGGCCGCGGGCTATGTGCCCGGCGGCTCAAGGCGCAATCTCGACTGGGTGCGCCCATCCCTTGACGTGCGGCCGGGCGTGAGCGAAGACGAGCTGCTGCTGCTCGCGGACGCGCAAACCAGCGGGGGTCTGCTCGTGCTGGGTGAGATCCCCGGCGCGCCGGTGATCGGCGAGACCGTCGCGGCCCATGGTTCGACGCGAATCATCATTGGCTGATCGACTGTGTCGTTAGGTCAATTCCGTTGGCGCAGAACGCATCACGGTAGCCGCGTGCTGGGCGGTGCGTCCGGGACGGCTGGCGCTCTCCCGAGCCGCAACGCGCTCCTTCTGCGGGATGACGGTGTACTTGGGATCCTTGGCTGACTCGATGCCGGCGTGGAAGACGCCGAATCGCAGTGCGGCTGAGCCGGCATTGAACGCCAGGCCGGCCAGGACCGCCGCCGGTCGCCACCGGCCGCCGACCAGGGTCAGTCCCATTCCCGCGAGCGTGAGCGCCTTGCTCGCCGACACGAGACGGCCCGCCCTGCCCGTATGCAGTGGCTCCCCGATCAGTCCCGCGTTGCGGTTGATGAGTGAAAAGGCGGCGAGTTCGAGCGCGGACCCGCCGATCGCCATCCGGCGCGCCGGGCCGGTGATCGCCGGATTGGTCGTGATCATGGCCGCGCCGCCTGCCGCCCCCATGGCGGAGCCGACGAAGACGAAGGGCAACTCCTTGTACATCCCGTGCCAGGTCGGCGTGGCGGTATTGGACAGCAAGACCGCGGTATAGGCAGCCAGTGGCGGAGCGAAGAATCCGGAGCCAAGACTCGCTCCCCGGCTGACGACCGGCAAGGCGGCGTTGATCCGGCTCTCTTGCGGCAGAACGATTTTCGCCACTTCGCAGGCGGCAGCCGTGCCGGTGAAGGCGCCGAAGCCCGCGAGAATCCAACTGCCGACGCTCATCGGCGAGGTCAGCTTGATGACGCGCAGCATATTGAGGAATCGCGACGGTTTCCCGAGGTCCCCGACAAGTGCAGCCGTGCTCACCCCGAGCGAGGCGAGCGCGGTAAGCCGCGCATTGCGCTGCAGTTCGGTGCGGCCGGTCAGCTCCGCCCCGGCCGCGACGAGCGCCGACCCGGCGGCCAGCCCGCCGGCATACAGATAGGTCGGGATCTTGTAGTCCCAGGGCGCGGGCTTGACGACCGAGCGGCCGTAGTAGGACGCGAAGGTCGCGTCCGGGACCATGAGGTCGTCGCGGCGTCGACGCCGCCGCCGCTCGCGGGGCTGCGTCGCGGGAGGATGGCTGGCCGCCTCGACGGGCGCGTTCTGGGTGGCTTCGCTATCGCTCACGAGGGATTGCGCCCCACATAACTCAGGGCCGCGCCGGCGAGCATCGTGAGGCCCGCCAGGCCGGCCTTTCGGAAAATGTCCGGCAGGTCCTTGGTGGTCACGACGGGATCCGGAGGCAGGCCATAGACCTCCGGCTCGTCGAGCAGCAAGAAGATCGAGCCGGTCCCGCCGACCCCGTCGTTCTCATTGGCGCCATAGAGCCGCGCCTCGGTATAGCCATTGCCGTGCAGGGTCGCCACCCGCTGCTCGGCACGCTCCCGCATCTCGCTGAGGTCACCAAACTGGATTGAGGTCGTCGGGCAGGCCTGCGCACAAGCCGGCTTGGCGTCCAGACTGATCCGGTCATAGCAGAGCGTGCACTTGTTGGCGATGCCGACCGTCTTGGCCGTGGCCGCGCCAGTCATATCCGGATCCTTGCGCTTGTCGATGACCCCGAACGGGCAGGCCGCCACGCAATAGCCGCAGCCATTGCAGACATCGTCCTGCACCACGACGGTGCCGAATTCGGTGCGGAAGAGGGCGCCGGTCGGGCAGACATCCAGGCAGCCCGCGTGCGTGCAGTGCTTGCAAACATCGCTGGCCATCAGCCATCGGAAGTCCGGGACGCTGCCCTCGGCGAGGGCGCGCTCGGCCGCGCCTTGCGCGGCATCAAGATCGGACGGGCTGGTCGGCGGCGCAGTGGCCTCGCCGGCCGACGGGAGGGAGGCGGCCGTGCCCGGCCCGGTCAGGGGTATGCCGCTCGCTGGCGCCCGCGAAACATCCTGGGCCGTCGCATTGGGCAGCATCGGCGGCACCCCGGGCGGAGTCGCGGTGATCTCGGTCCGGACCTGCGGCATACCCAGGTCCACCAGGCGCGCCCCGCGGACGCGCGCCTCGGCGATGTGCTCGGCGGACTGCTCGACGAAGGCGACATGCCGCCAGGTGTTGGCGCCCAAACCAATGGTGTTGTCGTAGGAGTTTCCGGTCATCCCGAGACCGTCCATCGGGAGTTGGTTCCACTCCTTGCACGCCACCTCGCACGCCTTGCAGCCGATGCAGATGGAGGTGTCGGTGAAGAAGCCCTTGCGCGGCGGGGGCGCCTGCCAGCCCGCATCCTTGGCGGGGTCGGTCGGCCCGCTGAGTTGGGTATGCCAGAACTGCCCGTCCAGGGCATCTCGCCAGGCCGCGCGCCAGCCCTCCCCCCAGCGGCCCCTTCGGCTCGTGACACTCACCGGCGCTCCTCCCGCTCGTCGTTCTCGTTCACGATGTCGTTACCGGTGACCACCGTTGCGCCAGAACGAGATTGATAATCGGCGACCAGGCGCGTCAGGGCCTCCCCGCGGGGCCGGCGGCCGGGCTGGATGTCGACGGAACTGACCTTGCTCTCCTGGATCGACACATTGGGATCAAGGGTGACCCCGAGCAGATCATTGGCCGAGTCGCCCGTGACGACGGCGCCGGTGCCGCCGACGCCCCAGTGATACGGCATACCGATCTGGTGGATCGTGCGACCGCCGATGATCAGCGGCGTCATCCGCTCGGTCACCAACACCCGAGCCTCGATCGCCGAACGCGGCGAGATCAGGGTGGCCCAGCCGCCATTGACCAGTCCGCGCTCCGCGGCGAGTTCCGGGGAGACCTCGCAGAAGAACTCGGGCTGCAGTTCCGAGAGATAGGGCAGCCAACGGCTCATGGCGCCCGCCGTATGGTGCTCGGTCAGGCGATAGGTCGTGGCCACGAAGGGATAGACATCGGCCCCAGGCTCGCCGAAGGACGGCGCCGTGAGGTTGTCCTTGTGCGGATAGACCAGCCGGGCGGGATTGCGTTGCTGAGGATAAAGCGGGTTGCCGATCGGGCTTTCCTGCGCCTCGTAGTGCGTCGGCAGCGGGCCATCGATCATGCCCCTGGGGGCGAACAGCCAGCCCTTGCCGTCGGCTTGCATGATGAACGGGTCATCGCCGGCCAGCGCCTCGGGGCCGCTGGTGCCGTCGGCGGGGCGGTATGACGGGGCGGTCGTCAGCGGGAAGTCGGGGACATCATGGCCCACCCATCGGCCGGTCTGCTCGTCCCACCAGACATAGGCCTTGCGTTCGCTCCACGGGCGGCCCTGCGGATCGGCGGACGCCCGGTTGTAGAGGATGCGCCGGTTCATCGGCCACGCCCAGCCCCAGTTCGGCGCGACCCAACTCTGCTGCGCGTCCGGCAGCTTGTTCTTGGAGGCATTGACCTCATCGGCATAGACCCCGGAGTAGATCCAGCATCCGGAGGCCGTCGACCCGTCGGCTTTCAGCGCCCCAAATCCCGGCAGGGCCTGGCCGGCTTGCTCGCCGCTCAGATAGGTGCCATTGATCTCGCGCAGCACGGCATCGGCGTCCGGTTCGCCATGCTCGTCCTGCGGATAGTCCCAGGTCAGGTCTAGCAACGGCCGATCACGGGGGTCGGTGGACCCCGCGAGGCGCTCGCGGATCTTTTTGCCGAGGACGTAATAGAAGGACAGATCGGAGCGAGCATCACCGGGCGGCTCGACGGCCTTGAAATGCCACTGGAGCATCCGCTGGGTCTGGGTGAAGGTGCCATCCTTCTCCGCGTGATTGGCCGCCGGGAGGAAGAAGATCTCGGTGCCGATCTTGTCGGTCTCCAGCTCCCCGGTCGCGATCTCCGGTCCGTCTTTCCACCAGGTTGCGGACTCGATGAGATTGAAATCCCGCACGACCAGCCACTTGAGGTTCGCCATACCGAGGCGCTGCAGCCGGCCGTTCGCCGAGCCGACGGCGGGATTTTGGCCGAGGAGGAAATAGCCCTCGACGGTGCCGGCGATCATGCCGAGGACCGACTGATAGGTGTTGTGATTGCCATTCATCCGCGGCAGGTAGTCGTAGCAGAAGTCGTTCTCCGGCTGCGCCGCATCCCCCCACCAGGCCTTGAGCAGGCTCACCAGGTAGGCATCCGCGTGCGTCCAAAAGCCCTTCTGCCGAGGTGAGGAAACCGCGGATAGGAATTGGGCGAGGGTCTCGTCCTTGCCTGCCGTAGGCATCGGCAGATAGCCGGGCAGCAGATTGAAGAGCGTGGGTATGTCGCTGGCCCCCTGGATCGAGGCGTGCCCGCGCAGGGCCATGATCCCGCCGCCCGGTCGCCCGACATTGCCCATGAGCAATTGCAGGATCGCCGCGGTGCGGATGAATTGGGCCCCGAGCGAATGCTGGGTCCACCCCACGGCATACGCGAACATCGTGGTCCGTTCGCGGCCGCTGTTGGCGACGAGGGATTCCGAGAGATAGGCGAAGTCGGCAGCGGAGATCCCGCAGGCCGAGGTGACCAGGTCCGGGGTGTAGCGGGCATAGTGGCGTTTCAGAATCTGCAGGACACAGCGGGGATCCTGCATCGTCGGGTCGCGCTCGATCAAGGCGTGATCGAGCGGCGCGCCCGCGGCACCATGCGCGTGGCCGGCGGCCGATGCCGCTTTGGCCGCCCCGTGCTCCTCGGGGCCTGCCTCACCGATGTCGTCCTCACCCGGTTTGCGGGACCTGTAGGCCCACGAGGTCAGGTCGTACTGCCCGGTTTCCGGGTCGTAGCCGGAGAAGACGCCGCTGAGATCTTCGGTGTCCTGATAGTCGTCCGAGACGATCATCGAGGCGTTGGTGTATGCCGCGACGTACTCCTCGAAGTAGCTCCCGGTGCGCAGGACCTGGTTGATGAGCGCGCCGAGCAGGATGACATCGCTGCCCGCTCGGATGGGGATGTGCTTGTCGGCGACGGCGGAGGTGCGGGTGAAACGGGGGTCGATGTGGATCACCCGGGCACCGCGAAGTTTGGCCTCGGTCACCCATTGGAAGGCGACCGGATGGCATTCGGCCATATTGGAGCCTTGGATGATGAGGCAGTCCGTGTTCGCGATGTCTTGGACGAACTGCGTGGCGCCGCCGCGCCCGAACGAGGCTCCCAAACTGGGAACCGTGGAACTGTGTCAAATGCGAGCTTGGTTCTCGACCTGAATGGCTCCCATGGCGGTGTAGAGCTTCTTCATCAGGTAGTTCTCTTCATTGTCCAGCGCCGCGCCGCCGAGGCTGGCGATGCCCATCGTGCGGCGCAGGAACTGCCCGTTCTCGTCCTTGTCCTGCCAGGTGCGGCGGCGGGTCTCGATCACGCGGTCGGCGATCATGTCGGTCGCCTCCTCGAGACCGAGCGGCGACCAGTCGGTGGCGTATGGCGCGCGGTAGAGGACGGTGGTCTGGCGGGTCGGGCTGTTGACGAGTTGCTCGCTGGCGCTGCCCTTGGGGCACAAGCGGCCTCGGCTGACCGGGCTGTCGGGGTCGCCCTCGATCTGGACGACCTTGCCGTCCTTGACGAAGATGTTCTGACCGCAGCCGACGGCGCAATAGGGGCAGACGGATTTCACGACCTTGTCGGCGGTGGCGGTGCGGGCGAGCTTGTCCCGGGTCTTTTTGCTGACGACCGCCTGGCCGCGCCCGAGGTAGTCGCCGGTCGCCAGTTGTCGCAGTGCGGGCCAGCCCAGGAAGGCCGCACGATCCGTCATCGCTTCCTCCTCGACCTGCCTCGTCCGGGTGTACTCGCCGGTCTTCCCGACCCTAATGCCTCACGCGGTGGACCAGCGGCGGAAGCCACGCCGGAGGTCGAAGCGCACCGGCGCGGACAGGGCTTCGTTGACAGGAGCCTTGGCGAGTTCGTTCGCGATCGTTCGAATCCTGTTGCGCGCCGGTGATTTCGGGGCCACATCGTGCAAGAGTCTTCCGGCAAGAAGGGAGCGGTCGAGGGCGGCGCGGTCGTCCGGGACGATGTGGTCGACGCGAACGGAGGCGAAGCGTTCCAGTGTTTCGGCGACGGCTCGCTCGGGCGACATACCCGCGACGGAGGATCGCACCCGGTTGACGATGACGGTGGGCGCGGTGCCCACGGCCGCTTCCAGGTCGGCGAGCGCGCGGACGAGACGCTGCAGGCCGACCGGATCACCGGAGCCGACCGCGATGATGTCATCAGCGGCAGTCAGGGCGGTCAACGTGGCGGCATTGCGCCGGGGCGCCCGGGTGTCGTAGCTGAGATCCTCGTCATCCTCGAGGCAAAAGCCGCAGTCGATCACGGTGATGTCGACCAGCGAGCGGGCGAGCGTGAGGGTGTGCGAGAGCGAATCCGCGCGGACCTCGGGCCAGCGCGCGGCGCTGGGCAGGCCGGTCAGCACCCGGAATCCAGGATCGACCGTTGGTGCCAGTCGGGCCAGCACGGGCAGATCGAGCGTGCCCAGTTCAGCGGCGCGGGCGGCCGCGGCGATTCCAGGAGCCTCATCCAGCAGACCCAGATGCTGACCGACGGAGGCGGCATAGGTGTCGGCGTCGATCAGGAGCACGGTGTGGCCCTGCAAGGTCAACTCGGCCGCCAGATTCGTGGCGATCGTGGTGCGCCCGGGGGAACCCGTGGGACCCCAGGTCGCGACGATGCGGCCGCTGCCGACATTCACGCCCTCACCGTTGTCGTCTGCGACGTCAGCGGGTGTGGCCAGCGCCAACTCGGCCTCGCGCGGGTCCAAACCCGCTTCCAAGGCGGCCCAGCCGGCCTCCGGGTCGGCAGGCACGGCGGGGCGAGCCTGGGCGCGAAGGGCTCGGTCAAGTTCCTCGGTGGTGCAGTCAGCGGCGACGATCTGCGCGATACCGAACTGGCGCAGCCGCCGCTCGTCGTGCTCCGTGACGCTCAGGCCAACAATCTGAACCCCGTCGGCGCGCACTTGCGCGAGGGCGTCACGGTCCAGGCCCCGCAGGCTCGCCGACACGATGGCGACATCCGCGAGCCCGGCAGCGCTGGCCGCCACCAGATCCGCCAGATCGGGGCACCGGCGCACCAAGTCGACATCGCGCAGGCCCCCAAGTCGAGCGACGAGCGAGGACTCTTGCTCTGGTTCGAGCGCGGTCAGGATGCGGGACTTCACGAGACCTCCCGCTGGGCCGATCCGGGGACCGGAACGAGCGTGAACTTTGCGCCTGAGTCCACGAGCCCGATGACCGTCCCGACGTTCTCGCGCGGGACCAGCACCTGAACCGCGCTGCGGCCGGACCCGCCGCCGAAGCCTGAGCCGTCACTGAGCCGGGCCACCGCGACCCGCTCGAGCACCCGCTCCGGCCCCTTCCACGCGTCGCGCCCGGCGGCTAGGTCGGGCGTATTGGCATAGACATCGACGGTCGATCCAATGACCAAAGCACCGGCAGAGGCTTGATCGACCGCGATGGACAAGGGCGAGACCCGCACCTGAGACCCCGTGCCGACCGAGGCCTTGGGCACCAACTCCCCCGCGCGAATATCGCTGAGGACATAGCCATCGCTCGGCAGGCCACCATCGACCGAGAGATATCCCGAGGCGAGGTCCGAGAGCTGGACCTCGACCCGCACAAGCTTCTCCGAAGTCAACTGCTCCCCGGGCACCAACGCCTCGCGGGCGGCATACATCGTGGTGCGACTGTCCGCGGCCCGCAGGCCCATGGCGCCAAGGGCCGTGGCGAGCAGCACAAGCGCGATCCCGACGAGCAAACGGGTGTCTCGCCAACTCGGTCGCCGCAAGCGGGCGGCGGCGGGCGCAGGCAATGACGTCATCGATCCCCCAGAGTGAAACGGCAGTGGTCTGGAGCACAGCATTACCCAGAGCGCTGGGATCGGCATCTCGAACGCCGGGCACCTGTGGACAACCTGCCGTGGCGAGCGGTGGCCCGTGCGGCACAATCGGGGCATGCCGAAGCGCTTCATCTCCTTGACGGAGTTGGCCGAGATCCTCGATATCTCGGCAGCGCAGGCCTATGCCTTGGTGCGTTCTGGTGATCTACCGGCGATCAAAATCGGTGGGCGTGGGCAGTGGCGGGTCGAGACGAGTGTGCTCGAGGACTACATCGCCAGGATGTATGCCGAGACAGCCGATTTCGTTCGCGCCCAGGCGACTTCGCGGGACTGAACGCCGCGTCGAGTGGGCTACTGGCTGTGGACGCAGGCGATGGCGGCGAAGGGGATCGTGCGGAGCGAGCGGATGTTCCCTGGACGCCGGGCTTCATCGCGGGGGTGTTCGGCCAGGTCGAGGAAGTCCGCGCCCACGACATCGATCGTGCCCTCGCTGGACCCGCCGCCGGTGTCGAGGACTTGCACTCGGGCGCGGTCGCGGCTGATTTCGCGCAGCGCGTAACCAAGACCGAAGCGGCGGCCAATGCCCTCCGGTGCGCTGCGTGGGGCCAGGCCTGCCACGGTGACGATTGAGGCCAGCGGGACGAGGGCCGCCCGCCCGGGTGCGGGGCTGATGACGAGCCAATCCGCGCCCGCGTCCGCGAGCCGTCCGTGGACGCGGATGCCGGCTTGGAGGCGGACATCGACCGGCTCGCCGAGATGGGCAGCGAACCGGCCGATCAGCGTCACCTTGGCTCGCTCGGTCCGGGTCCGGTCAGCGATTTCAAGATCGCGTTCCCGGCGCTCCTGCGCCGCCAAGGCAGCGTCGAGATCAGCAAAGAGTCGTTCCCAGCGCCCCGCCTCCATGGTGTCCAGCGTAGTGACGCCACGGCCGAGGCTTATCGGGTCATCCACAGCTCTCGACCCTCTGGATGGTGAACATCCACAGGCGGCGGGGCTTCCGGTTGCGAAGGGTGACTAGATGCACCAAACTGCATCAAACGACATCTAACGCAGCGGATTGGGGTTGGCATGAAGGGACGGATGCAGCCGGGGCCGGCCCGGGTGGTGGCGTCGCTGGGACTGCTGTGGCTCGCCGATGCTCTTGTCCTGCTGCTGTGCGCCGCCGCGGCCGTCGACACGGTGCGACTGTTGCGGGATCCGTCGGGTGACCCCGAGTCCCTCGTCGGCAGCCTGCTGCTGACCGTGGGATTGGTGGGCTTGCTGCTCGCGGGGATCGAAGTGACGCGGGCGGCGCTGGCGGCCACGACCCTGCGGCATACGCATCGGACGCGGGCGCCGTGGGCGGTGCGCATCGCGGCACTGCTCGTGGGCGCCGGGGGCAGCGCGGCGCAAGCTGCACCGGCGCTCAGCGCGACCGTGATCACGGCGCCCGCGAACCCGGGTGCGGCCACCGGTGGCGCCAGCCTCGAAAGCACCTCGGCGGTGCCGCGGGTGGCACCCGATCCGCGCTGGCCAGCCAGTGAACCGTCGACCACGAGCCAGGCCCAGATCCGGCTGCTCGGCAGCGGCAGCGAAAGTGATCAGGAGGTGGTGGTGCGCCGCGGTGAGTGCCTGTGGGACATCGTCGCGCGCTCGCTGGGGCCGCGCGCTTCGCAAGCCGAGATCGCCGCTGAGTGGCCGCGGTGGTATGCCGCCAACCGCGCCCGCATCGGCGCCGACCCAGGCCTCATCCACCCCGGTTTGCGGCTGATGATCCCGAAGGAGCGTCCATGACCAGCACGACCGTCCGCACGACCACCCTGCCGCCGATCCGCATCCTGCCTATCCCAGAGCATCGGCCGCCCTATCTCGACCCGGACATTCCCTGGAATGAGTTCGAGATCGAAGCCCAACGCGCGGCGCTGTACGTCCAGGACGCGCTCGCCTTCGAGTTCATGCCCCGGCGCAGCGACGCCGAATATGACACTCCTGCAACGGACTTGCCCGATCCCGAGCCGTGGCTGCGCGCGGGTTGCCAGGCGGTTCTGGAGGTCATGGCGGGCCTGCGCCCACCGGCCCAGGTAGTCCGCTCCTGCTCCCCTGACGTCTATCTTGCCGTTGCCCGCCGGTATGCCAGTGCCCGCCGCCGCGCCGCTGCCCAGCCCACCCAGCCGGGCGTCGACCGAATCCGCCGACCCAATGTCGTGCGTATCCGCGTCACCCGTCCCGACCCCGCGGTCGTCGAGGCCGTCGTGCTCTTGAACGTCGGCCCCCGTGTCCGGGCCATGGCCATCCGTGCCGATGCCGCCAGCACCGGCTGGCGCATCACCGCCCTCGAACTCGGCTGACCACAGCGCCCTGCACAGGGCGCTCTCTCGTCAGGGCCCTTTCGTCATGCCGGTGTCTTGTGCTGCATTTCGGGCACAGTGCCGGGGTCGCCGCCGCACCCTCACTTTGGCCGACCGGGCGGTCGTCTGGTTTCGGCTGCGCTTCCTGGGGGAAGGCCTCGGGGCAGGAGATTCGTCGCTGCGCTCGCTCGTTCCTCGCTCTTGGCGCCTCGGCCAGCAGTGAGCTCGTCTGGCTACGCTTCCTGGGTGAAGCCCACGGGGCAAGAGATTCGTCGCTGCGCTCGCTCGTCCCTCGCTCGGCTCCGCTCCTCGACTGCCCTCGGGCCTGGCCAGTGCTCTCCGCTTGGCAGTGGGCTCGTCTGGTTTCGGCTGCGCTTCCTGGGGGAGCCCTCGGGGCAGGAGATTCGTCGCTGCGCTCGCTCGTGCCTCGCTCGGCTCCGCTCCTCGACTGCCCCTCCG
>JAIUPO010000011.1 GCA_020160805.1 Actinomycetota bacterium
TACGCCGCGGAACTCGACCCCGCCGCTGTCGTGGCCAAACACGAACGCGCAATGTCGGAACGGGGTGTGTGGACCCGCCCCGCACCCGACGGCATGGCGTACCTGTCGATCTTCGGGCCATTGACAGGGATCGTCAGCGCGTATGCCGCCGTGCACCGGCACGCCACCGCCGTCGTCGCCGGCCACCACGAAACCGACGACGGTGAGACTCCCGCTGACCCGCTGGGCGATCGGACCCACGCCCAGGTGATGGCTGATGCTGCGCTGCGGTGGCTGACCGGTCTGACGCCCGGTCAAGCCTGCCCCGTCGCCCTCAACCTCGTCATGCCCGCCGAAAGCCTCTTCGCGACGGAGCCCGCCAACACCGACATAACGACCATCGATCCCGGCGCCACTGAGCCGACTGAGACGGACGGCGACGACTCCACAGCCGGCCAGACGTCGAGTAGCCCAGGCGCACACGGTCACCCGGGAGACAGGGACAACACCCATCCGACCCTCGCACCCGTTGCCACACGCGGGTCACGGAGCACCGAGACACCCGCCCGGATCCCGGGACACGGCATACTCCCCGCAGCCCTCGCCCGACGGCTCCTCCTCCACGGGTGCGAACCACCCGACCCAGTGAAAACCGCGTCACCCCAACACGATTCGCCACCGCCGGCTCCCACCCCTGGCGGCACTCGACTGGCCGAGCCGGCGCAGGTCTTCCTGACCAGAATCTTCACCAGCCCCGACGGCCGCGACCTCCTCGCGCTCGACGCCATCGCCCGGCTCTTCCCACCCCGACTCCGCGCCGCCCTGATCCTGCGCGACGACACCTGCCGCACGCCATACTGCGACGCCACCATCCGCCACGCCGACCACATCCGATCAGCGGCCGACGGCGGACCCACCTCACTGCACAACGGACAAGGACTCTGCGCCCGCTGCAACTACACCAAAGAACTCCCCGGGTTCACCACCCGCGTCCTGGACCCGCAGGAAGGGCCTGGGGCGGGACGGCATACCCACGTGACGGGACTGACCACGCCGACGCGGCATCGCTACCTCTCGGTGGCGCCCCCACTGCTGGGCTGAGCCGTCCGTTCACACTGCCCGTGCGCGACCAACGCAGCACCACTCAGTGCGCGGCCTGGTTGGCGACCCAGGAGGCGTGGAGGGCGGCATACGGCCCGAGCTCGGTGACGAGCACCGCATGCGGACCCCGCTGGACCACCCGGCCGGCGTCCATGACGATTACCTCATCCGCCGCCTCAGCGGTGGAGATGCGGTGGGCGATCGCGATGGAGGTGCGGCCGCGCGAGAGCGAATCCAGGGCCCGCTGCAGGCGGACCTCCGTCGCCGGGTCGACGGCGGAGGTGGCCTCATCGAGAACCAGGAGGTCGGGATCGGCGAGATAGGCGCGGGTCAGGGCGACGAGCTGCCGCTCCCCCGCCGAGAGCGACTCGCCCCGCTGCCCAGCGGCGGTGTCGAGGCCGTCCGGCAGTCCCTCGACCCAGGCATCGAGGCCGAGTTCGGTCAGCGCCAACGCCACATCGGCCCGGCTGTGCGGTCCGCCGAACCGGATGTTCTCCAAGACCGAATCGTCGAACAGGAAGCCTTCCTGCGGCACCATGACGACTCGCGATCGCAGGGAAGCGAACCGGACATCGCGTACATCCACGCCATCGAGCAGCACCGCACCGCTGCTCGGATCCATCAGCCGAGTCAGCAGCCGCGCGAAGGTCGATTTGCCCGAGCCGGTCTCGCCGACGACCGCGATCCGGCTGCGCGGCGCGACATGCTCGGTGACGCCGTGCAGGACCTGCTCACCACCGGGATAGGCAAAGCTCACGTCCGCGAAATCCACCGTAATCGGCCCGCGCGGCAGGTCGACGCCACCCGCGCCGGGGTCGGCGACATCGGCCGGCGTGTCGAGCACCTCGATCACGCGACGCCAGCAGGCGACCGCATTCTGGAGCTCGTTGAGGATCTCGGTGGCCTGTTGCACCGGCTGCGTGAAGAGCCCGACGAGGAAGAGGTATGCCAGCAGCGCACCGAGCGTCATATCGCCGCGCGCTGCGAGCCAGGTCCCGACGACGAGCACCACGGCGACGGTGATTCCGCCGACGAATTGCCCCGCCGAGAAGGCGATCGATGACCGAATGTGCGCGGTGGTCGCCGCCTGCCGGTGGTCCTCGATGGCCGTGTCGAGGCGCTGGGCGGTGCGCTGCTCGACCCCGAAACTGCGGATCGTCGCCGCGCCCACCACCGACTCCGAGACCGCGGCGAGGACATCGCCGACCCGCTCGCGCACCTGGGTGTATGCCGTCCCGAGCGACCGCTGCATCCGCCGCACGACGATCAGCAGCGGGATGAAACAGCCCCACGTCACGGCAGCGAGCACCGGGCTGTAGAGCACCATGAGCACCGTCGCCAGCGTGATCTGCCCGAGGCTGACGATGAGCATGATCCCGCCGAATTGCACGAACTGGCTGATCGTGTCGACATCGGTCGTCACCCGCGCCACCATCGATCCGCGCCGCTCGGCATTCTGCGTCAGGACCGACAGATCGTGAATATGCCGAAAAGCTTTGACCCGCAAGGTCGCCAGGCCGGATTCGGAGGCGGTGAAGAGGCGGACGTTCACGGCATACACCGCCAGCGCGGTGAGCACGACGACGACCGCCGCCATGGCCAAATAGCGGTAGACGAGGCCGGTGTCGGGTCCTCCCGCGACGAGCAGCCCGTCGTCGGTGACCCGCTGCACAACCACGGGTATGACGACCCGCCCAGCCGTCGCGAGCACCGCCAGGACCAGGGTGACCCGCAGGCCGCGGGTCAGTTCGGGTGACAGCCGGATGCCGCGCCGCACCGTCCCCCAGGCGGTGGTGCGGACCCGGGCGCCTCCCGTCTCCGACGGCACAGCGGCAGCGCTCATCGCTCCCCTCCCGCTGCGATCGCCGCGTCATCTACCTGCTCCTCGTCGGAGGCGACGGCGGCGCGCTCGGCGGCCTCCCGGGCATACGCCGTGACCAGGTCGGTGTAGCCCTGACAGCGAGCGAGCAGCTCGGCGTGCGTTCCGCGGTCGACGAGCCGCCCCTGATCGAGGAAGACCACCTCGTCGGCGAGCGCGATCGTCGACATGCGATAGGCCACGACGAGCACAGTCATCCCGCCTGTCCCGGCGCCGAGGGCGGCAAGGATTGCCTGTTCCACCGTGGGGTCAACCGCGGATGTCGCGTCGTCCAGCACCAGCAGCCGGGGCTGGCGCACCAGGGCGCGCGCGAGCGCGAGCCGCTGACGCTGCCCACCGCTCAAGGTGGCGCCCCGCTCCCCAACCGTGGTGTCGAGGCCGTCGGGCAGGTGGGCGACGAAGCCGTCAGCGTGCGCGGTGCGCAGCGCGCGCCATACGGTCTCGTCGGGGACCTCGGCGCCGAGGGTGACATTGCCACGGATCGTGTCGTCGAAGATGAATGTCCCCTGCGGCACCAGCGCCGCTTGTTCCGCGAGGGCACCGGGGGCCAGATCGCGCAGGTCGGTGCCGTCCAGCAACACGCGTCCGCTCGTCGGGTCCATCAGCCGGATGAGGAGCGCCGAGAGCGTGGACTTGCCGGCGCCGGTCGGGCCGACGATCGCGACCGTCCGCCCAGCGGGCACGTCCAGGGTGATGTCCTCAAGGGCGGGTATGGCGCTCGGTGCGCTGTGCTCCCCCTGCGCGAGCGCGTAGTCGTAGCCCACGCCCTCCAGCCGCAAGCGCGCCCCAGGAGTCTGCCCCGCCAGGCGGGTCGGCCCGTGTCCCATCGATCCCTGGGCACTGAGCACGGCGTTGACGCGCTCCCAGCCGACGAGGGTGCGCGGCACCTCGCCGAGCACCCAGCCGAGGGCGCGGACCGGGAAGGCGAGGACGGAGATGAGGTATGCCAGTTGCACCAGTTCGGCGGTCGTCACCGCCCCGGAGGCGACGCGGCCGACGCCGATCCCGAGGACGGCGAGGGTGCCAAATGTGGGGATCGCCTCGATAATCGGGTCGAAGGTGCCGCGGGTTCGGCCGGCCGCGATGGCGGCGACCCGCAGCCGGTCGCTGACCTCGGCGAAGCGTTCGGTCTCCCGGGCTTCACGCCCCATGACTTTGACGAGCAGGGCGCCCTCGAAGGACTCGTGCGCCACTTCGGCCACCTCGGCCCGCAGCTGCTGAGCCTTGGTGACGCGCGCGCTCATTCGGCGCTGGAAGGCGGCATTGACCGCGAAGAGCAGCGGGAAGATCACCATGCCGACTAGCGCCAACACCGGGTCGATCAGGAGCATCTGGATCAGGCCAGCGATGAGCATGACGATGACGCCGAGCGCCATCGGCAGCGGCATGAAGATGCCCCACGTCGCCTCGACATCGGCGTGCGCATTGGAGAGTAATTGCCCGGAGGGATGCCGGTGATGCCAGGCGAGCGGCAAGCGCAAGTATTGGCGCGTCACCAACCGGCGGTACTCAGCGCCGACATTGAAGACCGTGAACCCGCCGCCGATTCGGCGCAGCAGAACCCCGATCGTCGTCAGGAGCACGACCGAGCCGATCGTCGCCCCGATGATCAGTGCTCGCCGCCCGGTGAGGTGGCCGTCCGCGATGGCCGGCGTGATCTGGTTGGCCGTCACCCAGCCGACGGCCTGCGCCATCCCGGCCGTCATGACGCCATAGAGCACACTCCCGGCGACGGCGATGGCGAACAGCCGCGGTTGCGAACGGACACCGATGGCGACGACCCGTGCTGCCCGCCGGATCACCCGATCGGTGGCCGCGCCGTCCGCGAGGTCAGCGGTCGGCATACTCAGGAACCGGCATGCGCAGCCGTCACGCGATGCCCAACTTGCTCGACCACAGCGCGTCCACCGCGTCGTCGCTGCCGCGGCTGGTGATCTCCGCCTGGGCGCGCCGGCCGTATGCCGCGAGCACCAGTTCCCCGGGGGCGCCCTCGACCGCGACGCTGCCGCGCGGAGTGGCCGGCTTGGCAACGATCCGACCCAGCGGCGAAATCAGTTCCGCGCCAACGGAAGCGCGGCGGAACATCAGCTTCGCCATCCGGTCCAGTGCGGACCACAGAGCGCGCTGTTCGGCCTCGGGGATGACGCGGCGGTCGGTGCGCTCGCCGGCACGCAGGACATCCTCGTGATGGACGTAGAACTCGATGAGGTTGACGAACTCGTCGACCGGCCCCAGCCGGGTGGGCGAATAGATCGGCGGGCCGGTCCGGACGGACTCCACGAGATCGAGCCAGGGCTGGTGCTTGATGGCGCGCACCTGCCGCTTCGCCGCGCCGCCGATAATCGGCAGCATCGGGCCGACGATCAGGTCGGGCCGGCCATCGCGGACGACCAGGTGGGTGGCCAGATCGGCGGTGGTCCAGTCGCTGCACAAGGTGGGGGCGTCGGGCCCGACCTCAAGAAAGGTGTCGCTGAGGGCCTCCCGCTCGGCCCGGGCGAATCGCGTCATGGTCCTATCCTGCCTGCACTTGGCGCACCGGATGACCGTGCGCGGCGATGGCGTCCTTGACCTGCGAGATAGTCAGGGTGCCGAAATGAAAAACCGAGGCCGCCAAGACCGCATCGGCACCCGCATCGAGAGCCTGCGCGAAATGCTCGGGTATACCAGCCCCGCCGCTGGCGATGATCGGGATCGAGACCTCGCGGCGCACCTGCTCGATGAGTTCGATATCGAAACCCTGCGTGGTGCCGTCGGCGTCCATGGAGTTCAGCAGGATCTCGCCAGCCCCGAGTTGCGCTGCGCGCGAACACCATTCGATCGCGTCCAGGCCGGCGCTCTGGCGGCCGCCGTGGGTGGTGACTTCGAAGCCTCCGACCGGCGCGCCATCTTCGCCAACGCGCCGCCGCACGTCCGCCGACAGCACGAGCACCTGGGCGCCGAAACGATCCGCAATCTCCGAGATGACTGCCGGCCGGTGGATCGCGGCGGTGTTGATGCCCACTTTGTCCGCGCCCGCCCGCAGCAGCTTGTCGACATCGTCGACGCTGCGCACTCCCCCACCGACCGTCAGAGGGATGAAGACCTGCTCGGCCGTGCGCCGGACGATGTCGTAGGTCGTCTCGCGCCCCCCGCTGCTGGCCGTCACGTCGAGGAAGGTCAGCTCATCGGCCCCCTGGGCACCATATGCCGCCGCCAGCTCCACCGGGTCGCCCGCATCCCGCAGGTTCTCGAAGTTGACCCCCTTGACCACCCGCCCCGCATCGACGTCCAGGCAGGGAATCACACGCGCCGCCAGAGCCATGCGCCCGAGTTTATGCGCGGGGAGCGAGTCCCTCTTTTCTCTCCGGATGCCGAAAGCTTGAGGTTCGGGTGCCCTAGAAAGTCACCCGAACCTCAACTTTCCGGCATCCGGAGAGAAACAGCAGAGAGGCGCCGCCTACCAGCCGACCGCCTTCAGCACGGCCATGCCGACATTGCCGGGGGTGCGGATGGTTTCGCCGCCGCCGATGGCGTAAGTCATCAGCGAGTTGGGGTTGCCCTTGGGGAAGGTCGCCTCGTCGAGGTGGCTATAGCTGCTGCCCTGGCGCCACGTGGAAGGGGCATAGAGCTTGGCCGACTTGCCGCCATTGGCCGAGCGGACCGCAGGCGTGTCCAAGTACACGTTGTTGCTGCGCAGGGCGCTGCCGAGCTGGGTGGAGTTGTCGGGCATCTTCCACAGCAACGGGCTGGTGGCGGTGGAGCCGAGGCGGGTGTAGCGGTCATACGAGATGTTCTTGCCGCTAATCCGCACGGAGCCCAGGCTCCCGCTCACGCGGCCAGCGCCGAGGAATCCGACCCCATGGCCGAGCTCGTGCGCGACGACGGACTGGAAGTCATACTTGCCGGCCGGGGCCGGGCCGGTGCCGAAGTGCCAGTTCGAGAAGTTGCTGCTGAAGCGGGCGACGACGTCGGGCGCTGCGTTCAGCTGCTTGCCGGACTTCTTGTTGGCGACCGCGTCGACGTAGAGCACACCACCGATGTCCCAGGCGTATGACGGCCCGGCCGAGCCGAGGATGCCGCTGCCGAGGGGCTCCCAGCTGGCCTTGACGGTGATCGGGACGGAGCTGTTGAGCTTGCCAGCCCACATGTTGACCGCACGCTGGAAGGCGGCCTTGGCTTCCGCCGAGAAGCCCGTGTAGGTGACCACGAATTTCGCGGTCGGCGCGGCCTTGGCGCCGGCCGAGTCGTCGACGAAGCTCGGCACGCCGCCGAGGGGCCCGGCATAGACCGGGACCTGGGTGCCCGCGACCGGCCGCGGGGCCGGGGCACTCGAGGCACCCGCCGGCACAGCGGCAAGACCGGTGGCGACCATCGTCAGGGCTGCGGCCCCGCTCAGGATCGTGATGGAACGACGCATGCTGATTCCTTCTCTCCACGCCGAGACGGACCTCGGCCTCGGCGAAACACCCGATTCTCCCCTCCGAGAATCCAGGCCAGCAGACGCTAGCACCCGGTGGCAGGTTCCCCTGACCGCCGACGACCGCACCGTCCTTGCAGGTGAACGCGCGACAATGGCCCGTGACTTCGACCCCCGCGACACCTCCTCGACCGCTCGCCGGACAGGGCCTGATCCTGCTCAGCGTCCTGGCCGTGGCGGCGAACCTGCGCGGCGTCATCGCCAGCGTTCCGCCGCTGACCAAGGAGATCGCGAGCGGGCTGGGCCTGGGGTCGGGCTGGATCGGCGCGCTCACGGCACTTCCGGTGCTGTGTATGGGGGCCTTCGCACCCCTCGCGCACCGTGCGGCGATCCGTTCTGGCGCAGCCACGCCCATCGCCGCCGGCATCGCCGCGATCAGTCTCGGGGCGGCTTTGCGGGGGCTGGGCGGGCATACCTCTGTGTATGCCGGCACCTTCCTCGCCGGAGTCGGGATCGCTATCGTCGGCACTCTCCTCCCGGGACTGGTCAAGCATCTCTTCCCGCCGGAGCGGGCGGGGCTGGTCACCGGCGCCTACATGCTGGCGATGATGGGCGGCGCCGGCGTGGCATCGGCGGTCAGCGTGCCGCTCGCCGTCGCCCTCGGCTCGTGGTCGCATTCGCTCGCCCTCTGGGCGCTGCCGGCCGTCGCGGCTTTGCTTCTCTGGCTTCCGCTTTCGCGGAGCATCCATCATGACGCGCCAAGTCTCGACACCGACGACACACCGGCGGACGTGCGCCTGCCGTGGCGGCATCCGACGGCCATCATCGTGACGACATTCCTCGCCCTGCAATCCTGGCAGTTCTACTCCTCGCTGGCCTGGCTGGCCCCGACTTATGTCGATCACGGCTGGTCCGGCGAGCGCTCGGGCTACCTCCTCTCGGTCTTCACGGCGACCCAGATGGTGGCCGGATTCGCCGGGCCGGCTCTTGCCGATCGGGTCCGCGACCGGCGGCTCCTCCTGCTTCCCGCGGCCGCGGCGATCGTCGCCGGAGATCTGGGTGTCCTGGCGGCTCCGGACTCGGCGCCGTGGCTATGGGCAACTCTGCTCGGTGTCGGCCAAGGAGGGTCATTCGCCGTGGGCTTGGTTCTGCTCGTGAGTTATGCCACTTCCACCTCGGCCAGTGCTCGGCTGTCCGCGATGGGCTTGGGAGTCAGCTATCTCTTGGCCGGTTTCGGCCCGACCGTGTTGGGGTTGGTGCGCGACGCCTCCGGTGGCTTCGGGAGCGTATGGGGTGGGCTGGCCCTCCTGGTCATCGTCCAGATCGCGGCCGTCGCCCGGCTTCGCCCGGACCTCGAGCCCGTCGGCCACGGCTGAGCGGAGCGGGGCATCCGCACGCGAGCGGGGCCATAGCCCCGCTCCCAACCGCAAAGGCCGCTCGGCTCGGCAGAAACCCCGCTCGGCTCGGCAGAAAACCCGCTCCGCTCGGCCCACGGGAGTGGGGCCGCTATTCGGCGTCTAGGCCGACGACGTCCGGCCCTGATGCGCGTCGACCAGCGCAGCGAGTCGGGCCGCCTCGGCGACGCCCACCGGGCCGTCCGCGCGCTGGATCGCCATCACCGCGACGCTCTCCCCCTCGGCCATTTCGATCATCACCCACGGCTCGCCGCCGCCGAAGCGCACATCCTCGATCTCGGACCACGGCAAGGTTTGGGTGAGGATGAGGTTGCGCACGCGCAGTCCATCGTCCTGCGGCCACGCCTTGATCAGCGCATAGCGCACCATCAGCGCCGCGATCGCCAGCCCAAGCGACCACACCATGAGCTTGTCCATCGGCCCCCACTTGCCGCCGACCTCAGGGCCCGGCAGCAGGATCGCGATGACGCCCGAGAGGACAGTCGCGATGACCCCGGAAATGATCGCCATCGCCCGGCCGCGGCGCGGGACAAAGGGCGCCTCCGCAGCAGGGGTCACAGCCGGCATGCGCTGATTTCGGTCACGAGGATGGCCCGCGCGCCAAGGTCATAGAGCGCATCCATTACCCGATTCGTCTGCGAGCGCGGCACCATCGAGCGCACCGCCACCCACTCAGGATTCTGCAGCGGCGAGACCGTCGGAGACTCCAGGCCGGGCGTCAGCGAGCAGGCTTGCTCCACCAGCGAGGCCGGGCAGTCATAGTCCATGAGGACATAGTGCCGGGCCGTGACCACCCCCACGAGCCGCCGCCGCACCGTCTCCACCGCCGCGGTTTGCTGCGTCCCCGGCCGGCGTATGAAGACCGCCTCCGACCGCAAGATCGGCTCACCGAAGGGCTCCAAGCCTTGGGCTCGCAGCGTGGTCCCGGTCTCGACGACATCGGCGATGACATCGGCCACCCCGAGGGTGATGGCGGTTTCGACAGCCCCATCGAGCCGCACAACATCCGCCTGCACCCCGGCCTGGGCCAGGTGCTTGGCCACGAGCCCGGGGTATGACGTGGCCACCCGCCGGCTGGAGATCCCCGCGACCTCGGTCACTTCACCGGGGCGGGCGGCATACCGGAAGGTCGAGGCACCGAAGCCGAGGGCCATGACCTCCTCGGCGCCGGAGCCGGCATCGAGGAGCAGGTCGCGGCCGGTGATGCCGGCGTCGACAGTCCCCGAGCCGACATAGACGGCGATATCACGCGGGCGCAGATAGAAGAACTCGACCCCATTGTCCGGGTCGGTGACGATGAGTTCCTTGGGGTCGCGGCGGGTGCGATAGCCCGCCTCTTTGAGCATGTCGATGGCGGACTCGGCGAGCGAGCCCTTGTTGGGGACGGCGAGGCGCAGCATACGAAAGTCGTTCCTAGAGATAGCTGTAGACGTCGTCGGGGGTCAGCCCGGTGGCCAGCATGAGGACTTGCAGGTGATAGAGGAGTTGGCTGATCTCCTCGGCCGTCTTGTCCTTGCCTTCGTATTCGGCGGCCATCCAGACCTCGGCCGCCTCTTCGACGATTTTCTTGCCGATCATATGGACGCCCGCGTCCAAGGCCGCCACGGTCCCGGACCCGGCGGGCCGGGTGGCCGCCTTGTCCGCCAGCTCGGCATACAGCTGATCGAAGCTCTTCACGTGCACCAAGAGTACGGGGGCGGGCCGAGTAGGCCCGCCCCCGTCCATGCCAGCCGCGCGCGCTCAGACTGTGACGCGGTCCTCGACGCGATCCGCGGTGCCCGCGGCGCGGCTGGCCTTGACCCACTGGCTGAAGCCGTAGAGCACGAAGAGGCCGTAGAAGCTGTACATCACGGCCGTCGGGACGTAGTCCGTGGCGAAGCCGAGCGGGACGCCGACGAGGTCCACGCCGATCCAGGCCAGCCAGAACTCGTTCCAGCCGCGCGCCATCGCGAAGGTCGCGATGATCGAGCCGACGAAGATCCAGGCATCGCACCAGTAGAACCACCACTGCGGCTGCCAGTAGGGATTCGGCGCGGCATTCCACAGCGCGACGAAGACCTGATGCACCAAGACGGTGCCGAGCAGCCAGAGCGCGACCATCGCATAGCGCTCCTTGGTGCTCGCCCAGCGCGGGGTGATGGCCGGGGCGGCGTTGTCGACGCCGCGGCGCTTGCGGCTCTCGTTCCAGCGCCACCAGCCATAGATGCTCGTGACGATGAAGAAGACCTGCCGGCCCGCCTGTCCGAAGAGCGGGATGCGCTCGTCGGCCGCGAAGAGCGCGCCGAGGTAGACGAAGAACAGGATGATGTTGGCGCTGATCCCGACCGGCCAGGCCCAGACCCAGCGCTTCATCCCGAGGTATGCCGAGGCGAATCCGATGAGGATGCCGATGACTTCGAGCCCGTGGACCGAATAGGAGCCGACGGGGATGGTCCAGTCGATCAGTCGCTGGAAGATATTGCCGGTCGCGGCATCCGCGGCGGCGAGAGTGGTGATCATTGGTGTTCGTCCTTGGAAGTTCGATTGAGCACGGACGAACTCCGGGGACATTGCACACCGGGCACCCGCGCGGTCCACGCGGACGTGGGCCACGGCATACCCGCCGTACGTGCTGCCTACCATCCGGACTTTCACCGTCGGTCCTGGAGTTTCACCAGGTCAACCGCTGACTGGCTGCCAGCGGGTCGTGGACTATCACCACCGGTTCGGAATTGCACCGACCCCGGAGCACGTGGGGCCAGTATGCCGCAGCCTCCCCCTCCCGCCGCATGGCGGTGGTCACAGCTGCCGTTGCCTAGCTATTCCGGTGGCGCACCCGCCCGCCGGGGTGGTCCCATCAGGGTATGACGATCCCCACCGCCGAGGACTGGCGCGCCCTGGCCCGCAGCGCACCGTGGCTCTGGCAATCCGTCGAGTTTGAGCTGACCTGGTCGAGCTGGTCGATGGTGGCCACGCTCGACACGCCGCTCCATGCCTGGCTGCGCCGCCCGGGGGATGTGCGGGTCGAGATGCCGGAAGGCGAGATCGCGATCGAGCGGCGCGGCTGGCTCGGGCCCCAGCCGCCGGACCGTCCGCATACGCGGCGCCCGGACGGCCTGGTGCTGACGCGCACCTTGGCGACGGACGGCGACGACCACGGCCTGTACTTCCACAACTACTACTGGCTCGCTCTCCTGGACCCGCAGGAGCTGGCCGACGGCGTGAACTACGCCGGTGACGTGCCAATCACCCTCCCTGGCACGGACATTCGCGATGTCATGGTCACCGAGCGTTTCGGGCGCACCACCTGGTGGGCCACCGTCGCGCCGATCGAGCACTACTACCCTCGCTGCTCGTGCTGCGCCATGCTGCCCGGACCGATCGCCAATCGGCTGGAGTATGGCGAGGCCGGCCCGCCGGCATACCTCGGGGACCGGACCTACCCGGCTCAATGGCTCGTCGGACTCGATCTCGAGACCGGCCTGCCGGTCAGCCTCTCCCCCGCGCCGGGCGAGACCGCTGGCGACAGCCACTCGATGCGGATCCTGGCGGTCGACGAGCCGATGGCCGACTCGCTCTTCACCTGACCGGTCGGGGCGGGAACGAGTTGCAGAAGTCGCGCGTCCACGGCGTGTGCCGTCGCCGTCAGCCATTCGCTCCGCCACCGCGAGCCGTCGAATTATCGTGCAGCAGATCGCCTTCGGCGTGCCCCTGCTCGCGCTGGGCGCGGGTTTGAGTGCCTGCTCCACGAGGCCCGCAGCAGCGGCTGAGGTCTTGCGCGGCACGGCGAGTCGTGCCACGTTCACGGACGCCTAGGCGCGTGCTGGGGCGGCGGGTCTGCGGCAATTCGGGTCCGCGGTCTTGGCCGACCTGTTGTCGAAGCAGAAGGGAAATCTCGCGATCTCGCCGGCCTCGATCGCCATCGCCCTCGGAATGACCGTCAATGGTGCGCGGGCACCACGGCCGCGCAGATGCTCGACGTCTTGCGGCACGGGGACCTCGCGACGACCAATGCGCACCTCGGCGCCGTCGTTGCTTCTCTCGCCAAGAAGGCGGGCCGCTTCACACCACAGGGCGCGGAGCCCTACGAGATTGTCCTGACCTTCGCGAATTCGCTCTGGCCGCAAGCGAAGTACCCCATCGAGCAGCCCTTCCTCGAGGCGATGGCGCGCCGGTATGGCGCCCCCGTCCACACCGTCGACTACGGTCAGCCCGAGGCCGCCCGGCGAGCGATCAATGGCTGGGTGAGCGAGGAAACCGACTCCCGCATTCCGGAGCTCATTCCTGAGGGGCTCTGGATGACAAGACGCGTTTGGTGCTCGTGAACGCGCTGCGGTTCGTGGCGCAGTGGGCCGATCCGTTCAAGACAGCGGATACTGGCGACCGCGAGTTCACCCGCGAGGACGGCTCCCGCGTTTCGGTGCCGATGATGAGCGGATCGCCCAACGGGTCCGCATACCTCTCGGGCACCGGGTGGGAGGCGATCCGGATGTCGTACCACGGCGCGGAGTTAGCGATGACGTTGGTGAAGACCGCCGATGCGGGAGCCGCGGCGCACGCGGAATGGCTCAGCGCTGGTGGCTTGGACCATCTCACGACAGCAGAGGCCGGGCACGGCGCACGAATCGTGCTGCCGCGCTGGACTTTCCGATCGCCCAGCAGACTCAATGACACCTTAACTCGCCTCGGGATACCGGACGCCTTCGACGACACCCGCGCCGACTTCTCCGGCATCACGCGCGCCGAGCGGCTCAAGATCGCGGCGGTGCTGCACGAGGCGTATGTCGCGGTGGACGAGGTCGGCACGGAGGCCGCCGCCGCCACCGCGGTCGTGATCGCCCTGTCGATGGGGAGCGCGGGGCCGCCGCGTGAGGTCGTCTTCGACAGGCCCTTCTTGTTCGTCATCCACGACACCGCGACGAACGCTCCGCTCTTCGTCGGGCGGGTGGCGGATCCGTCAGCCACCTGACGCTGCTTCCCAGGTGGGCCGGGGCACCTTCGGCACAATGGCCGGATGCGCCTAGTCCTCATCCGTCACGGTCAGTCCGGCAATAACCTGCTCTGGCAGCAGACCGGCGAGTCCACGGGTCGCCACCCCGACACCCCTCTCACCGAGCGCGGCCACGAACAGGCGAGCAAGCTCGCCGACGCCATCGCTGCCGGCGTCCTACCCTGGTCGATCGACGCGATCTACACCAGCCTGATGACCCGGGCCGTGCAGACGGCGGCGCCGATCGCCGACGCCGTGGACTTGCCCCTGCACCACCTCGACATTTTCGAGACCTCGGGACCCTTCGACGAGGACCCCGACACCGGCGATCGCTGGCCGCACCCGGGCGCGTCCCGCAGGGAGTTGCTCACCTTGTACGCCCGGCTGCAGCTCGCCGACGAGATCGATGAGCAGGGCTGGTGGCGCGGTGAGGTGGAACAGCTTGACGCCGTCCTCGACCGAGCAAAGACCGCCATTGACGCTGTGCGACAACAGCATCCGAGCGATTCAACAATCGCTCTCGTCACGCACGGGCACTTCACGCAATACCTCCTGATGGCCTTCCTGCGCATCGAGCAGATCGGCGGGTGGATCGATATCGACAACACGGCCGTCTCGCTGCTCCACGAGGACCCCCGCTGGCCCGACACGCCCATTGCCACGCGGATCAACTGGACACCGCACCTGCGCGAGGACGAGCGGACAACCTGACGCGGGTCATCCGCCCGATGCATCAGTCGACGACGATCCCGAAGGCGGACAGCAAGCCACCGGCCCCGGAAGCCTCGACGCGCAAGCCCTTGACCTTCACGTCACGCACATCGAGCGCATAGTTCACCGCGCCGATGAGCGAGGCGTCCCGCAGGTCAGCGCCAGCAAAGCTTGCCCCCGACAAGTCGCTTCCCGCGAAATCCGTTCTGCGCAGGTCACATTCGCCGAAGTCGGCGTCGAGCAGCCGGCAGCCGTGCCAGGACGAGCTAGTCAACCCCAGGCCGTGGAAGCTTGCATAGTCCATGCGACAGTGCTCGAACGCGAAGGCTGACGAGATCGCGCCGGCATGCGCGAGCGCGAAATTGACGCCCATCAGCCGAGATTCGACGAAGCGGCACTCCCGGAAGGTCGAATCGGTCACGCTGGCGCGCGCCAGGTCGATGCCGGTGAAGGTGCACTCGGTGAACGTGCAGCCGAGCAGGAGAGCGCCGGCGAGCACTCCGCCGTCAAAGGCGCACCCGTCGAACTCGACACCGCGCACCTCCTCCCCCGCGACCATCGACCCGACAAGCTGTTGGTCCGTGAGGTATGCCGCCACGCCGACCTCGTCCAGCAGCCGCGTCACCACGTGGTCACCGTCAGTGCGCGTGGCCCGCGACGAGCGCACGCAGCGTCGCGATATTCGCCGAGGCCGACTCGGCGTTGTAGACCGCGGAACCCGCGACAAAGACATCCGCTCCGGCGTCCGCACACTCTTCGATCGTCCGGGCGGAAACACCACCGTCGACCTGGATCCACACCTCGCCGCCGTACCTCCTCACGGCCTCGCGAACCTCACGAACCTTCGGCATCTGATCGGACATGAAGGCCTGACCACCAAAGCCCGGCTCGACCGTCATGACGAGCACCATGTCGAGTTCGGGCAACAGATCGGCATACGGCCCGAAAGCGGTTCCCGGCTTGATCGCCATCGACGCGCGTGCTCCGGCGGCACGCAGATTGCGTGCCAGCGCAATGGGATTCGCGGCCGCCTCGATGTGGAAGGTCACCGACGAAGCCCCCGCTTCGGCATACATCGGAGCCCACCGGTCCGGGTCTTCGATCATCAGGTGCGCGTCGATCGGCGCCGGGCTGACTTGAGCAAGCCGCTCCACGACCGGCAACCCGAGCGTCAGGTTGGGGACGAAATGCCCGTCCATGACATCGACATGCGCCCAATCGGCGCTCGCGATGGCATCCAACTCCGCTTGCAGGTTGGCGAAGTCCGCGGACAGGATGCTGGGCGAGATCTGCACGGCCGCAAGCGTATCCGTCACGCGCGCTTGCGCAGCACAGCCAGGAACATGCCATCGGTGCCGTGCACGTGGGGCCAGAGTTGGACAGCCGGCCCCGAGCCCATCGTCCCCGCCCACCCGAAAGTCACGGCCTCGACCACCGGGCGGGCGTCCACCTGCTCGATATCCGGGCGCTTCTTCAGGACATCCCCGACGACGAAGGTGGTCTCCGCGAGGTGCGGGCTGCACGTCGCATACACCGCAACCCCGCCAGGAGCGAGCGCGTCGAGCGCGCTGCCGAGGAGTTCGCGCTGGAGCACCCCGAGGGCGGCCAGATCCCCCGGGGTCCGGCGCCACCGCGCCTCGGGACGCCGGCGCAGGGCACCGAGGCCCGTGCAGGGAGCATCGATGAGGATCCGGTCGTATGCCGCCGGCTCGTCCTCGCCGATCTCCCGACCGTCGCCGGTGCGCACCTCGATCTTTGAGTCGCTCTTTGCGGCTCGGTCCATGGCGGCACCAAGAGTCTGCGCGACGAGCTCGGCGCGGTGGGGCGTGATCTCGTTGGCCACCAGGTCGGCGCCACGCTCGATGGCCAGCGCGGCGAGGAGGCCGGCCTTGCCACCCGGACCGGCACAGAGGTCCAGCCAGCGCTCGTGCTGAGAGCCGGATTCGATCGGGGCCGCCGCGAGGGTCAAGGCCACGACCTGACTGCCGGCATCCTGCACGGCCGCGCGACCGTCGCGGACCGCTGCTAGGGCGCCGGGATCGCCGCCGGGAAGCAGAGCCGCCGTGGCGACGTGCGGATGCACGATCGCCCCCTCGCCAACGAGGTCGTCGACGGTCACCAGGCCGGGCCGGGCGACGAGGTTGACCTCGGCGGGGACATTGTCGATCGCCAGCAGCCGGTCGAGGTCGGCGTCGATGGTCACCTTGTCGGATGCGCCGTGACCCAGGAGCGCTTGACGCAGCGCCTTGGCGATCCACTCCGGGTGCGAGTGCCGGATAGCGAGCGCGGTCGTGACGTCGCCATCGGTCGGCGTGATGGCGTCCAACCAGGCGTCGAGGTCCCGCTCACTGATCCGGCGCATCACGGCATTGACCAAACCGGCAGCCCCGGCACCATTGACCTGCCGGGCCAACGCAACGGTGGTGTCGGCAGCCGCGTGGACCGGCACCCGCATACCCAGCAATTGGTGCGCGCCGAGCCGCAGCGTGTCGAGCACTCCCCCGTCGATCCGGGCGATTGGCCGGTCGGCGGCAATCTCGATGATCGCGTCGTAGACACCGCGCAATCGCGTTGCGCCATAGGTCATTTCGGTGGCGAATGCCGCATCGCGGCCGCGCAAGCGCCGCCGCCGCAGCTCGTGTGGGAGTTCGAGATTGGCGTAGCCGCCGTCAGCAACCCGGCGCATCACGGTGTATGCCGCGAGCCGCGCCGGATCGCCCGTCCGGCCCCGCTCGCTGGGGCGGGTGGCCGAGCGCCCGCTGCGGTCCGGCCGCCGTCGGTCCCCTTCACTCCTGCCGCGGCGCTCGCCTGGCCTGCCGCTCGATGCCTCACTCACGAGGCCCGAGCCTAACCAGGTCGTGGCCGCGTCCGGTTACCGGCGTGGCGCGCCGGAACCGCGACATACCCGGTATACGTTGAGCCGTGCACACCGGACCGGGAGGTTGACGTGACGACCACAAGCGACGAGATCGAACTGCGCGATCCCTACGCGAATGCCTACAACCCGGCCGCCGAGCGCCAGGTGACCTCGACCTTCGGCGCGCCGCGACGCCGGCGCGAGCGCAACAAGCTGCTCGCCACCATCGCCCTCATCGGCGTGCCGCTGCTGGCGATGGGCGGCATCGGCGCGGCGACGATCAATAGCTACCACCACGCTCTCGAAGAGCGCGCGTCGCAGGACGCTCCCGCCACCCAGCCGTCCGCCGCGAATGTCACCCCGACGGGGGCGGATGCCGAGCTGATGTCTCACGCCCCCACGGGCAGCGATGTGGGAACTGAGGGACTCTCGCCGGCGCTGACCCGCGCCATCACGCGAGCGCGCGAAGCAGCCGCGGCCGATGCCGTCACGATCAACATCGTGTCGGGCTATCGCACGGCGGCAACCCAGCAGCGACTCTTCAATGAGGCGATCACCAAGTACGGCTCGGCCGAGGTCGCCAGCCGCTGGGTGCTCCCGCCGGACAAGTCTGAGCACGTGAAGGGCGGGGCGGTCGATGTCGGGCCGTATGCCGCCGCGAAGTGGTTGGAGAAAAATGGCGTGAAGTTCGGACTGTGCCGTCGCTACGCGAATGAGTACTGGCACTTCGAGGTGCTCGCGCCCGCCAAGGGCCAAAAGTGCCCGGCCCTGGAAGCTAACGCCGCCGGCCAGTAAACCGCGCTGCTGGCGTCTCAGGCGCCGAGCCGTTCCCCGGGTCCCGGACGTGTGCCGCGGGCCCAGTCCGCGGCCGGCATCGGCTTCTTGCCAAGAGCTTGCAGCTGGCCGAGCACGACGGGGCCGGTGGCAGTTCCCGCCTCGACCTGGCTCTTGGTGAAACGCAATTCGCCCGGCGCCAGTGACCCCGCCACGGCCCCTTCACCGACAGCCGCGATCGTGACCGGTCCGAGCTTGAGGCGCTCGCCGCGGAAGGTCGTCCACGCGCCGGGGGCGGGGGTGCATCCGCGGATGCGACGATCAATCGCCATTGCCGGCAGGGCGAAATCGATCCGCGCATCCTCGACGGTCAACTTGGGTGCGTGACTGACACCCTCGGCCGGCTGCGGCACAGCCACCAACTCGCCGGAGGCGATGCCGTCCACGGTGGCCAGCAGCAGGCCCGCTCCTGCGTCGGCGAGGCGTCCGAGCAGGTCGCCGGAGGTATCTGTTGGCCGCACGGTCTCGGTGAGCGTTCCGAAGACCGGGCCGGTGTCTAGGCCTGCCTCGATCTGGAAGGTCGAGGCGCCGATGATCTGATCGCCCGAGATCACGGCATGCTGGACCGGGGCCGCGCCGCGCCAGGCCGGCAGGAGCGAAAAGTGCAGGTTGACCCAGCCTTGCCGGGGCAGGTCCAAAGCGGCTTGCGGGATGAGGTTGCCATAGGCGACGACGGGACAGAGGTCGGGCGCGGCCGCCGACAACCGATCGAGGAAGTCGGGGTCTTTCAGGCGCATGGGCTCCCAGACCTCGATGCCCAACTCCATCGCCCGCGCCTTGACTGGCGACGGGACCATGCGCCGCCCGCGGCCCGACGGCGCATCGGGTCGTGTGATGACGGCCACCACCTCGTGCGCCGAGCCGACGAGAGCATTCAGGGACGGCAGGGCGACCTCGGGAGTCCCCGCGAAAATCAGCCGCATCACAGGCCCAATCCGAAGGTCGAGTGGGGCGAGACCTTGACGGTCGGCGCTCCGTCGGCTCCCCAGTCAGCCTCGCGAATCGCCTTCATCGCCAGCTTGCGGGTTTCCCGGTCCAACCGGTCGATGAAGAGCACCCCGTCGAGGTGATCGGTTTCGTGCTGGATCGCCCGAGACAACAATTCGCTGCCCTCGAGGAAGACCGGCTCGCCCCACATGTTTTGACCGCGCGCCACGACATTGAGGGCGCGCTTGGTGTCATAGCGAAGCTCCGGGAAGGAGAGGCAGCCCTCGGGGCCGTCCTGCTCCTCCTCGCCGAGGACCAGGTCGGGATTGATCAAGTGCCCGACGATGCCGTCGACGCAGTACGTGAAGACGCGCAGCGATACCCCGATTTGCGGTGCCGCCAGCCCCGCACCGGGAGCGTCGAGCATGGTCTCGGTCAGGTCGGTGACGAGTGTGCGCAATTCTTTGTCGAAGTCGACGACTTCACTCGCCCGAGTCCGCAGGACAGGATCACCGAAGAGTCGGATGCGCTGAATCGACACCGGTCGAGTCTAGATGTCCGGCAGTTCTACGCCCCGCCCCGGCATGACACCGACCGTGCTCGCTGCGGAAGCGACCATCAGTTCACATCGGCCACCCCCATCCGCACGCGCAGGGTGTCGGTCTCCTTACGCGCGCTGCGCTCCGCCCGCACCTGTCGTAGAACGGTGGCGAGGGCATCGACATCCTGCGGCCGCGCGCGTAGGAGCAAGCGAAATGGCACCACGAGACCGAGATCACCCGAATCCCCGCCGCCCGCTCCGGAGCGAGCCACCCCGGCCGCCGGCCCCACACCAGGCAGCCGCGTCGGGCCGTATGCCGTCACGCCTGCCGGCAAGCCCTCCCGCGTCGCGATGGCCTCCAGCGCGCCCCGCGTGCCGACAACCTCGGCGAAGATGTCCGCCGGCGGCAGGTGCAAAAGCCGCCGCTCCGCCAACTCGCCCGCCGCGAGCCACGCCGCATCCCACCGGATCAGGGCCTCGAGAGCCGGCGCAGTGGTCCCCGGCGAGACACCCGTCACCACGACCATCCCTCCCGCCGCAGCCGGCCGGACCAGCGCCGCGGCCGCCATCCAGCGGCGCAATGCCTCGGGCGCGGCGTCGAGGGCCGGCCGGTCGAGTAGCGCCCAGGCATCAAGGAGGAGGGCGGCGGCATACCCACCCTCGGCGACTGGCTCCGCACCTGGGGTGCTGATCACCAAGGCCGGTCGACCAGGCACCGACGCGAGGACCGCGTCACCGCCGGACGTCATGACCGGCACACCAGGGAACGCCCGGCCCAACTCCTCGGCTGTGCGCCGCGCACCGACCACCAGCGACCGCAGCCGAGTCCCGCCACATTCCGGGCACTCCCACTCCCTGGCGGCGCTGCCGCACCACCGGCAGCTCGCCACCTGCCCGCCACCGGACAGCGCGAGTGGTCCATGACACGCCGTGCAGCGAGCCCGGGCCCGGCACTGTTGGCACGCCAAGGACGGGACATATCCACGCCGCGGCACCTGGATCAGCACTGGCCCGCGTTCCAGGGCAGCCTTGGCCGTGCGCCAGGCCAGGGTTGGCAGCCGGGCCGATGTCGCCGCGGGATCGCGCTCCCGCTCCGTCTCCTCGCCGGCGATGACGACGCGAGGAGCATTGTCCCGCAACGCCTTTCGTGGCGCCACGATCGGCTGCAGCACGCCCGCCTCGACCAGCGATTCGTCGGCGACGCTGCGGGCATACGCACCAAGGAGCAGCGAGCAGCCCTCGATCCGCGCCCGGTTGGCAACGACATCCCTCACATGCGGATAGGGCGCGCGAGGCTCGTCATACAGATCGTCCCCGTCGTCCCACACCGCGATCAGGCCGAGGTCGGGCATCGGGGCATAGGCCGCCGCCCGTGTCCCGATGACGACGGGCACGTGCCCACGCAGCACCTTCAGCCAGGCGGTATATCTCGCCTGCGGCCCCTGATCCGCACTAAGCCGCACATGCCGACCCGGCCCGAGCACCGCGCCCACCGCGGCGTCCAGCCGCTCGAGGTCCCGATGATCGGGCACGACGAGCAGCGCCCCCCGGCCACCCGCGACACAGGCGGCCGCCGCGGCCGCAAAGGCAGCGGGCCAATCACGGGCCGGATCCCCCGCGACCGGCAGGGCCGACCACACCGCACCGACCGCGGCCCCGTCCCGCACGTGCTCGAGAAAGGCCGATCCGCCACGGTAGTTCGCCCACGCGCCATCCCCCAGCGCCGCCACCGGCAAGGGGTCCAGCGCCGGCGGCTCCATGGCCAGCGCCTTCTCGGCCCGCGCGTGTCGCGGCGGGATCGCCAGGCGCAGCACATCGCCCGTCACCCCGGCGTGTGTCGCCGCCAGATCACGAGCCAGCTCCAAGATCGGCGGGGTCAACACCGCCTCCCCCGCCACCACCGACTTCAGCGGCGCCAACCGGCCATCGTGCTCCGCTTCGGCCCGACGCTCCACGACATACCCACGCAACTCCTGCCCAGCGAACCGGACGTTCACTCGCACCCCGGGCTGCGCGAGCTCGTCGAGGTCGGGAGGCACGGCATACTCGAAAACCCGGTCTAGGTGCGGCAATCCGCTCTCGACGAGCACGGCCGCAACGGGACGCGCGACGTCAACCGGCGGCACGGCAGAGGGCACGGAGGTCTCCCCCGTGCCCTCAATGCTCGGCCGCTGCGTCATACCCACCGAATGTAGTCGGCGGGTCCGACAGGCCTCAGCCGGCGACCGCGCGCTGCAATTCCTCGACCCGGTCGGTGCGCTCCCAGGTGAAGGCGTTGTCGACACCATCTGCCGTGGTGCGGCCGAAGTGACCATAGGCCGCGGTGGGCAGATAGATCGGGCGCAGCAGGTCTAGATCGTCGATGATCGCGGCCGGCCGCAGGTCGAAGACCGAGGTGATGGCGGACTGGATCTTCTCGACCGGCGAGCTCTCGGTGCCGAAGGTCTCGACATACAGCCCCACCGGCTGGGCCTTGCCGATCGCATAGGCGACTTGCACCTCGCAGCGGCGCGCGAGGCCGGCGGCGACGACATTCTTGGCCACCCAACGGGTCGCATAGGCCGCGGATCGGTCGACCTTGGACGGGTCCTTGCCGGAGAATGCGCCACCACCATGGCGGGCCATGCCGCCATAGGTGTCGACGATGATCTTGCGGCCGGTCAGCCCGGCATCGCCCATCGGGCCGCCGATGACGAACTTGCCGGTCGGGTTGATGAGGCTGCGGTATGCGGAGGTGTCCAGTTCGGTGCCCGCCGCGGCGAGGTCCGCCAGCACCGGCGCGATCACATGCTGCTCGATGTCCGGGCTGAGCAGTTCTTCGAGTGAGATGCCATCGGCGTGCTGGGTGGAGACGACGACGGTGTCGAGGCGGACGGCGCGGTCCCCGGCATATTCGATCGTCACCTGCGTCTTGCCGTCCGGGCGCAGATAGGCAACGGTGCCGTCCTTACGCACGGCCGTCAGGCGCTCAGCGAGGCGGTGCGCGAGGTAGATCGGCAGCGGCATTAGTTCGGCGGTGTCGTCGCAGGCGTAGCCGAACATCAGGCCCTGGTCGCCGGCGCCCTGCTTGTCGAGCGCGTCGACGGTGCCGGTGCGCGCCTCATAGGCATCATCGACGCCCTGGGCGATGTCCGGGCTCTGCTGCCCGATCGAGATCGATACGCCACAGGAATTGCCGTCGAAACCCTTGGTTGAGGAGTCGTAGCCGATGCGGGTGATCCGGTCGCGCACCAGGCGAGGGATCTCGACATACGCCTCCGTGGACACCTCGCCGGCGACGTGCACGAGGCCGGTGGTGACCATCGTCTCGACGGCCACCCGGCTGCGCGGGTCCTGCTCGAGCATCGCGTCGAGGATGGAGTCGGAGATCTGGTCGCAGATCTTGTCCGGGTGGCCCTCGGTGACCGATTCGGACGTGAACAGGCGGGCAGCGGACACCCTGGCTCCTTCAGCGGCTGGTGATGGTGCGTCGCGGGCGCCGGGGTCGGCGGGACGCGCGAACTGCTGGTGATTCTATGTCGCGGCGTCGGCGCACCGGATCAGTGACCACGCCCGAGACGTGGTCAGGCCATGACCTTGAGAGCGAGGCTGAGGATCGCGTCGGCGATCTCATCCTTGCTGGCCGGGCCGGCATCGAGGCCGGGCTGACCATCGCCGCGCAGGATGTGCACGGTGTTTTCGTCCTGGCCGAAAGTCTTTTCGGCGCCGACCTCATTGACGACGAGCAGATCGCAGCCCTTGCGGGCCAGCTTCTCGGCACCCAGTTCCAGCACCGAGCGTCCGGGCTCGCCGGTTTCGGCGGCGAAGCCGACGATGACGGGTTTGGTCGCCTCGCCGCGGTCGGCGACGAGTCCCGCGAGGATGTCGGGATTGCGCTCCAAGGCGATCATCGGCGCCGCCTCGGGGTCGGCCGCGTCATGGGTCTTCTTGATCTTGTTCTCGGCGTATGCCGCGGGCCGGAAGTCCGCGACCGCCGCCGCCATGATGACCAGGTCGGCCCAGCCGACGTCCTCGCGCACCGCCTGCTGCATCTCCAGCGCGCTCTCAACCCGCTCGATCTCAACGCCCTCGGGAGTCGGCAGGCTGACATTGGCGCTGATCAGCCGCACGAGAGCGCCACGCGCGGCCGCCCGGGCGGCGAGGGCATACCCCTGCTTGCCCGAACTGCGATTGCCGAGGAAGCGCACCGGGTCCAGCGGCTCCCGCGTCCCGCCGGCCGTGATGAGCACCCGCAAGCCGGTGTAATCCCCGGGCGCCGCCGTCTCCCATTTCTCTCCGGATGCCGGAAAGTTGAGGTTCGGGCGACTTTCTAGGCCACCCGAACCTCCAGTTTCCGGCATCCGGAGAGAAATGTGTGACGCGTGGGACTCGCCCCGAGCGGCCAACAGGTGGGCGCAGACGGCGTAGATGGCCTCGGGCTCGGGGAGGCGGCCGGGGCCGGTGTCGGCGCCGGTCAGGCGCCCCGAGGCCGGGGGTATGACGTGTGCCCCCCGCTCGATGAGCGTCGAGACATTCGCTTGGGTCGCCGGGTGCTCCCACATCTCGGTATGCATCGCGGGCGCAAAGACCACCGGGCAGCGCGCGGTGAGCAGGGTGTTGGTCAGCAGATCGTCGGCCAGGCCAGCTGCGGCGCGAGCCAACAGATCGGCCGTCGCCGGCGCCACCACGACCAGGTCGGCGCTCTGGCCGATCCGGACGTGCGGCACCTGCTCGACCGCACTCCACACATCGGTGTGCACGGGCTTGCCGGACAGGGCCGCCCAGGTCGGCTCGCCGACGAAGTTCAGGGCCGCGGCCGTGGGGACCACGGTGACGCTATGGCCGTTCTCGGTGAACAGGCGCAGCAACAGCGCCGCTTTGTAGGCGGCGATGCCGCCCCCGACTCCGAGAACGATGTTCACGAGGCGTGTGCGCCGATCAGGCGTCGACGGGCTCGGAGGTCAGCATGTGCTCGTTGATCTCGCGCAGCGCGATCGAGAGCGGCTTCTCGTGCATCTGGGAGTCGACGAGCGGTCCGACATACTCCAGCAGCCCCTCTTGGAGCTGGGAGTAGTAAGCGTTGATCTGGCGGGCCCGCTTCGCGGAGTAGATGACCAGGGCGTACTTGCTGTCGGCGTGCTGCAGCAGGTCGTCGATGGGCGGGCTGGTGATCCCGGTGGGGTTCGGGAGGGTTCCGGACACAGTGACTACCGTCTCACTCGATTACGGGGGAATCCATCAATGATACGAGTTCGCGGGCCGCGCGCTCGACATCGTCGTTGACGATGACCACATCGAACTCCCGGACGGCGGCCAGTTCGACCCGCGCGGTGTCCAGGCGACGTTCGCGTTCACCCTCGGATTCGGTGCCCCGGCCGACGAGGCGGCGCACGAGCTCCTCCCAACTCGGCGGAGCGAGGAAGACGAAAAGCGCCTCCGGCATACTCTCGCGCACCTGGCGGGCGCCCTGCAGGTCGATCTCCAGCAGGGGCGAGCGGCCTTCGGCAATCGCCGCGAGGACCGGCCCGCGAGGGGTGCCATATTTCGCCCGGCCGTGCACCACCGCCCACTCCAGCAACTCGCCCTCGGCCAGCAGGCGCTCGAACTGGGCGTCATCGACGAAGTGATAGTGCACGCCGTCGACCTCCCCCGGCCGGGGCGGCCTGGTCGTCGCCGAGACCGAGAGCCAGACGGACGGGACGTGTTCTCGGATGTATGCCGACACACTCCCCTTGCCGACGGCCGTCGGCCCGGCCAGCACGGTCAGGCGCCCCGAAGTCATGGGGCCAGTGTATGAAGTGCCGGCCGGTGCTCCGTCGCGCTGGCCCTCCGCAGACGACGAACTCCACCCGTGCGGGCTGGAGTGCCGAAGCACCGGCGCTGCCCGCGCGGGTGGAGTTCGTCAGGGATGGTCAGTTGGCCGCGAAGCGGTCGCGCAGGGCGGCGGCCTGGTTGGCGCCGAGGCCGCGCACACGCCGGCTCGGGCTGATGCCGAGTTGGTCCATGATGCCGGCGGCGCGGACCTTGCCGACGCCCGGCATGGACTCGAGCAAGGCCGACACGCGCATCTTGCCGATGATGTCGTTGGTGCGGCCCTCCTCGATCACCTCAGCGATCGAGCCACTCGCGTGCTTGAGCCGGTTCTTGACCGCGGCGCGCTCCTGGCGGGCGATGGCGGCCTTTTCCAGAGCAGCGGCGCGCTGCTCAGCGGTGAGCGGGGGGAGTGCCACGCTCAACTCCTCTCATCAACGGAAAGGGACCCCGGAAGAGGGCCCCTGTCACCACCCCGAAGTGTGGTGGTGACGCGATATTAGACAATCCGCGCCGCTTCCGCTCGGCGACGCAGGGCCGCCACGTCCGGACCGGCCGAAAGCACCTCACGGCTACTGGCCGCGAGCACATTCGGCAGCGCCGCACCAAAGACCTCAGCGGCCTGCGCGGCGGTGCCTCCCTGAGCGCCGAAACCGGGCGCCAGGATGGGGGCATTGGCCGCTGCGAGGTCGATTCCGAGGTCCCGCACGGCGGCCCCGACGGTGGCTCCAACGACCAGGCCGATGCTGCCCAACTCGCCCCGCTCGGCAGCACGAGCATTGGCCTCGGCAGCCCCGGCCACGATGGCGCCCGCCACGCTGGCGCCGGCTCCCCCGACATGCTGGACCGACCGGCCTTCGGGATTGGAGGTCAGCGCGAGGACGAAGAGCCCTCGGCCTGTCTGATGCGCGAGATCCATTGCGGGAGCTAGCGATCCAAAACCTAGATAGGGGCTGACGGTGATGGCATCACACGCGAGCGGAGCATCGGCGGCGAGGTAGGCACGGGCATAGCCCGCCATCGTCGAGCCGATATCGCCGCGCTTGACATCGAGGATGACCGGCGTCCCGGCAGCCCGGAAAATCGGCAAGATCTCTTCCAGCACCGCGATGCCTGCGCTGCCATATTCCTCGAAGAAGGCCGACTGTGGCTTGACTGCCGCGACTCGTCCCGCGAAGGCCTCGGCGCAGGTCTGGGCGAAGGTCCGCACCCCGGCGGCGGAGACCGGCAGCCCCCAGCTGGTGAGCAGTTCCGGGTGGGGGTCGATGCCGACGCACACGGCGCCGAACGTGTCCATCGTCACGCGCAGACGCGCCCCGAAAGTCATCGAAGTGCCGTCCGTCATGGGCCTCTCCTGGGTGATCTCATCCGATTAGTGGTCATGCGCCACGCCCACGAGATCGTCATACCTGGGTATGCCGCGGGCGTGGAGTAGGTCGCCTAGCTCTCGGGCCACCCGCCAGGGTGAGAGCGGATCGTTGAAGATCGCGGTGCCCACCTGGACCGCGCTGGCGCCGGCGAGGGTCAGCTCGAGGGCGTCCTCCCCGGTCCGCACTCCCCCGACACCGATGATGGGGGCGGTGGGTATGCGGCCCGCCCGCATCGCGGCATACACCTGCCAGATCGCGCGCACGGCCACCGGGCGGATGGCCGGTCCGGACAGGCCGCCGGTCAGACCGAACAGGTGCGGTCGCATCCGCTCGGTGTCGATGCGGATGCCGAGGAGGGTGTTGATCATCGTCAGGCCCTGGGCACCCGCCGAGAGTGCGGCTTCCGCGATGACGGTGATGTCTGTGACATCCGGGGTCAGTTTGGCGAATAGAGGTGTGCTGCGCGGGACTTCGGGGACGACGAGGCGCAGCACTTCGGCAGAACTCGCGGGATCGCAGGCATAGACCAGTCCGCGGTTCGCGACATTCGGGCACGAGATATTGACCTCGATCGCCGCCACGGTGGCGTCGAAATCGGGGGCCGCCACGAGAGCGCGCGCCACCTCGGCGAACTCCGCGGAACTCTCCCCCGCGATGGACACGATGGCGCGCGCGCCGACTGAGCGCAGCCACGGCAGGTCGTGTTCGACGAAGGCGTGAATCCCGGGGCCCTGCAGCCCGATGGAGTTGAGCATGCCGCTCGGTGTCTCGGCCATGCGCGGAGTGCCGCGGCCGGATTGCGGGTCACGCTTGACCGATTTGGTGACGAAGGCGCCGATTTTCGCGATGTCATCGAGCCGGTGCAATTCCTTGCCGTTGGCGGCGCATCCCGATGCGGTGAGCACCGGATTTGGCAGCAGCACCCCGTGGCCGAGATCGGCGGTGAGATCCACAGTCATCGCGAACTCCCCTGTGCTGCCGCGTGATTGAGCGCTGCGAGACTAGCGGGGGAACCGAGGCAGTCGCCGGGCACGGCCACCCGCCCGTCGGCGATGGCCTCCCAGCGCACGCGCGCGCCGTCGAAGGTCGGGCCCTCGACGCAGGACCGGCTCATGCGGGTGACACCGTCCGCCCCAACAACGGGCAGCACGCACGTCATGCATACCCCGATGCCGCAGGCCATCGACTCCTCGACGGCGACATAGGCCGACACGCCAAGGGGACGGCATACCTGCGTCACCGCGCGCAGCATCGGCATCGGCCCGCACGCGTAGGCCAGGGTGGCCCCGCTCGTGCGCAGGAGATCCGAGAGCGGGTCGGTGACCCGGCCCGTAATGCCAGCCGAGCCATCGTCGGTCGTCACGGTGAGCGGGACCCGATCCGCCAGGTCGGCACCGAAGAGCCGGTCCTGGGTGGCCGCGCCGAGGACCAGATCAACGTGGCAGCCCTTGTCCTGCAGGACTTTTGCCAGCCAGAACATCGGTGCGGAGCCATAGCCGCCGCCAAGCAAGACACACGGGGTCGGCTCGTCGGGGACCGGGAAGGGCACGCCGAGCGGCCCAAGGACCTCGACCGCCTCCCCGGCAACGAGCCGGGTGATCCACCGCGTTCCGGGGCCGGCATCCGCGACGACAATCTCGACCGTGCCGGTGCCCGGGTCGACGCGGTGGATCGAGAACGAGCGCCTCAGCAACAGACCAGAGGTGTCGCCCCCGACAGCGAGCGCGACGAACTGTCCCGGGCGGGCTGCTGCGGCGATCTCGGGCGCCAGGAACACCAAGTGGCGGTAGTCCCCCGCGGCTGCTGCCGCGATGACTTCAGCGCGGACCGAATGCACGCGATCACCGGCAGTCGTGGTCATTGCGCGAGCCCGGTGCCATAGAGGTCGAGGTCGCGTGCGTGCTCCTGGAGCGATTTGACGGTCAGAGTGTCCTTGCGCGCCGACTCGATGCCCTGGACGGCGGCGCCGAGCTGCTGGACCGTGGTGATGATCGGCTTGTCCATGGCGGTGGTCGCCTGGCGGATCTTGTAGCCGTCCTCTCGCGCATTGGCGCCCGACGGGGTGTTGACGACCATGTCGATCGTGCCGGCGAGGATCTCGTCGACGATGCTGATATCGCCCGGGCTGCGCTCGCTGACCTTGCGAACCACTTCCGCGTCGATGCCGTTGCGCCGCAAGACATCCGCCGTGCCCGTCGTCGCGACGATGGTGAAGCCCAGCTCCTTCAGGCGCATCACCGGGAAGATCATGGCGCGTTTGTCGCGATTGGCGATGGAGACGAAGATCCGACCACTATCCGGCAGGCCGGTGGTCGCGCCCAATTGGCTCTTGGCGAAAGCCGACCCGAAGGTGCGGTCGATGCCCATGACTTCACCGGTGGAGCGCATCTCCGGGCCGAGCAGGGCATCGACGACCGTGCCGTCGACGGTGCGGAAGCGCTTGAAGGGCAGCACGGCCTCCTTGACCGACAGGTGCGCGTGGGTCGGCAATTTGCCGCCATCGCCCACCGGCGGCAGCAGGCCCTCCGCGCGAAGGTCCGCGATCCGGGCCCCGAGCATCACGCGCGCAGCGGCTTTGGCAAGGGGTACACCGGTGGCTTTGGCGACGAAGGGCACGGTGCGCGAGGCGCGCGGATTGGCTTCCAGCACATAGAGAACGTCGTGGGCGAGCGCGAACTGCACATTCATCAGGCCGCGGACGCCAATCCCCTCGGCGAGGGCCAGCGTGCTGCGCCGGACCCGGTCGAGTTCCTGCGCACCGAGGGTGGCCGGCGGCAGCGTGCACGCCGAGTCGCCGGAGTGGATGCCGGCTTCCTCGATGTGTTCCATGATCCCGCCGACGAACATTTCCTCGCCGTCATAGAGCACATCGACATCGATCTCGATCGCGTCGTCGAGGAAGCGGTCGATGAGGATGGGCTGCTCCGGGGAGGCGAGGGCCGCGCGGGTGACGTACTCCGAGAGGGTCGTGTCGTCATACACGATCTCCATGCCGCGCCCGCCGAGGACGTATGACGGCCGCACCAGCACGGGGTAGCCGATCCGGGTGGCAATATCGACGGCCTCTTGGGCGCTGAACGCGATTCCGTGTTGCGGCGCAGGAAGATTCGCTGCTGCGAGGACGCGGCCGAACGCGCCACGGTCCTCGGCCAGGTGAATCGCCTCGGGAGAGGTGCCAACGATCGTGACGCCCTCGTCCTTCAACTTCTGCGCCAGGCCCAGCGGCGTCTGCCCGCCAAGCTGCACGATGACGCCGGCAACCGGGCCGGCCTGCTGCTCGGCGTGGATGACCTCGAGGACATCCTCGAGAGTCAGCGGCTCGAAGTAGAGCCGGCTGGAGGTGTCGTAGTCGGTGGAGACGGTCTCGGGATTGCAGTTGACCATCACCGTGTCATAGCCCGCATCACGCAGCGCGAAGCTGGCGTGGACGCAGGAGTAGTCGAACTCGACACCTTGACCGATCCGGTTGGGGCCGGAGCCGAGGATGAGGACCGCCTCGCGTTCGCGGGGCTCGACCTCGCTCTCCTCGTCGTATGCGGAGTAGTAGTAGGGCGTGCGCGCCGCGAACTCGGCCGCGCACGTGTCGACCGTTTTGTAGACGGGACGGACACCGAGGGCGTGCCTAACCCCGCGGACGACATCCTCACTCATGCCGCGGATTGCGGCGATTTGCTTGTCGGAGAAGCCATGTCGCTTTGCTTCGCGGAGCAGCTCGGGCGTGAGTTGACGGGCTGCGGCGAGGTCGGTGGCGATCTCGTTGATCAGCGCGATCTGATCGAGGAACCACGGGTCGATGCCGGTGCTGTCGTGCACCTGCGCAACGCTGGCTCCGGCGCGCAGTGCCTGCTGGACGCCGACGATGCGCCCGTCCGTGGGCCGGGCGATATCGAGCAGCAAGGCTTCGAGATCCGCGCCCGTTGGGGCCTCGCCGTCCCAGTGGAACGAGGAGCCGGACTTCTCCATGGACCGCAAGGCCTTCTGCAGCGCCTCGGTGAAAGACCGACCGAGCGACATGGCCTCCCCGACAGACTTCATCGTTGTCGTCAGGGTTGTGTCGGCGGACGGGAACTTCTCAAAGGCGAAGCGCGGCACCTTGACGACGATGTAATCCAGCGTCGGCTCAAAGCTGGCCGGCGTCTCTTGGGTGATGTCATTGCGAACTTCGTCCAGTGTGTAGCCGATCGCCATCTTGGCGGCGATCTTGGCGATCGGGAAGCCGGTGGCCTTGGACGCCAGTGCGCTGGAACGGGATACGCGCGGATTCATCTCGATGACGATGATCCGGCCAGTCTTGGGGTCGACGGCGAACTGGATATTGCAGCCACCGGTGTCGACACCTACTTCGCGGATGACATCGATGCCGATATCCCGCAGGCGCTGGTATTCGCGGTCGGTCAGCGTCAGGGCCGGGGCCACGGTGATGGAGTCGCCGGTGTGCACGCCCATCGGGTCGAGATTCTCGATGGAACAGACGACCACGACATTGTCCGCGTGGTCGCGCATGACCTCGAGCTCGTACTCCTTCCAGCCGAGAATCGACTCTTCGAGCAGCACCTCCGTCACCGGGGAGTACTGCAGTCCCGCGCCGGCGATCCGTCGCAGGTCGCTCTCGTCATACGCAAAGCCGGAGCCGAGCCCGCCCATGGTGAACGAGGGCCGAACGACTACCGGGTAACTCAATTCCGCTGCAGCCGTGAGACATTCGTCCATCGTGTGACAGATGACAGACCGCGCGGACTCCGCCCCGCAGCGCTCCACGACACCCTTGAACTTCTCGCGATCCTCACCAAGTTGGATCGCCTCGACATTGGCACCGATCAGCGGACAGTCGTATTTCGCGAGGATCCCCCGTTCGTGCAGCGCCATCGCGGCATTGAGCGCGGTCTGGCCACCGAGGGTGGCGAGGACGGCGTCTGGCCGTTCCTTCTCGATGATCTTCTCGATCACCTCGGGGGTGATCGGCTCGACATAGGTCGCGTCGGCGAACTCGGGATCGGTCATGATCGTCGCCGGATTCGAGTTGACGAGGATGACCCGGATGCCCTCCTCGCGCAGCACCCGACAGGCCTGGGTGCCGGAGTAGTCGAACTCGCAGGCCTGGCCGATGACGATCGGACCAGAGCCGATCACCAGGACGCTGGAGATATCGGTCCTGCGCGGCATATCAGCGCTCCCCTTCCAAGAGGGTGACGAAGCGGTCAAAGAGGTAGCCGGCATCGTGCGGGCCAGCCGCCGCCTCCGGGTGGTACTGCACCGAAAAGGCCGGCAGGTCAAGGCATTCCAACCCCTCGACGACGTCATCGTTGAGGCAGACGTGGGAGACCCGGACCCGTCCGTATGCCGGATCGGCCGGCGCCGCGACCGGCTCACCGATAGGCGCGTCGACCGCGAACCCGTGGTTGTGTGCGGTGACCTCGACCTTTCGGGTGCCGAGATCCATCACGGGCTGGTTGATGCCGCGGTGCCCATAGCGCAGTTTGTAGGTCCCGAAGCCCAGTGCCCGGCCGAGGAGTTGGTTGCCGAAACAGATGCCGAAGAACGGGATTCGCGCCGCAAGGACTTCGCGCAAGAGAGCGACCTCATGCTCCGCAGTCGCCGGATCACCGGGTCCATTGGAGAAGAAGACCCCATCGGGGTTGATCGCCGAGATATCGGCGAAGCTCGCGGTCGCCGGGAGCACATGGACCTCGATCCCGCGCTCCGCCATCAAGGCCGGTGTCATCGCCTTGATCCCCAGGTCGATAGCGGCCACGGTGAAGCGCCGATTCCCCACTGCCGGAACGACATACGGCTGCGCGGTGCTGACTTCGGGGGCGAGCGCCGAACCGGTCATCTGCGGTGAGCCGGCGACGACCTCCAGCTGTTCTTTAGCGCTCAGTTCGCCGTCGGCTCCGCTGAAGATGCCGGCGCGCATGGCGCCGCGTTCGCGCAGGTGCCTCGTGAGCGCCCGCGTATCCAGCCCGCTGATCCCGACCACCCCTTGGGCCGCGAGTTCGTCATCGAGAGAGCGACAGGAGCGCCAGTTCGAGGGGCGCAGCGCCGGGTCACGCACGACGAAGCCTGAGACCCAGATCCGGCTCGACTCATCGTCTTCGTCATTCCACCCGGTGTTGCCGATGTGTGGAGCGGTCATAACGACGACCTGCCGGTGATAGCTGGGGTCGGTCAGCGTCTCCTGGTAGCCGGTCATTCCGGTGTTGAAGACTGCCTCCCCCACCGTCGTGCCGCGGGCGCCGAACGCCCGGCCGGTGAATCGCCGGCCGTCCTCGAGCACCAAGACTGCCGGCTCGTATGTCGTGGACGCACCACTCACGGGTGTTGCACCTTTCCGTCGATCGCGGTCACTTCGCCGCGCAAGATGGTCGCGTGCACGGCGCCCTTGAAGCTCATGCCGTGCCAAGGATTGTTGCGGGACAACGAATTCGACGCGGCGCGGTCGACGGTGACGACACGCTGCGGGTCGACGAGCACGAGATTCGCCGGCCGGCCGACACCCATGCCTCGGCCGTGGCCGCCGAGTCCTGCGATGCGCGCCGGATTGCGAGACATGCGGCGCGTGAGGTCGATCATCGTCATCCGACCAGTTGTCACCATCAGGTGGTGGACGACGGAAAAGGCCGTTTCCAGCCCCAGCATCCCGAAGGCCGCCGCCTCGAAAGCGTGCTCCTTGTCGTGCCGGGCGTGCGGGGCATGGTCCGTCGCCACCGCATCAATGGTGCCGTCGGCCAGGGCATTCCGCAGCGCCTCCTGGTCCTCGCTCGGTCGCAGCGGTGGGTTGACCTTGAACGTCGGGTCGTAACTGGCCACCAGTTCGGTCCCGAGGGCGAGGTGGTGTGGGGTGACCTCGGCCGTCACCTTGATCCCACGATCTTTGGCCCACCGGATGATCTCGACCGACTCGGCGCTCGAGACGTGCGCGATGTGCACCCGCGAATCCGTGTGCCGAGCCAGGTGGACATCGCGCGCGACGATCACCGATTCGGCAACACCCGGCCACCCCGGAAGCCCCAAACGGCCAGAGATCTCGCCCTCATGGCAGCACGCGCCAGCGCCGGCGAGCGACGCATCCTGGGCATGCTGCGAGATCACGCCGTCGAAGGGCTTGAGATATTCCAGCGCCCGCCGCATGACCCGCGCGTCCTGAACACACAAGCCGTCATCCGAAAAGAGCCGCACCCTAGCTCGGGATCGCGCCATCAGCCCAAGCTCGGCAAGCTCCTCTCCCCCAAGGCCTTTCGTCACGGCGCCGACCGGTATGACGTCGACCAGCCCGACGGTGCGGCCACGGTCATACAGCAGCTCCGCGGCCTCAGCGGTGTCGGTGACGGGCGAGGTGTTCGCCATCGCGAGGACCGCGGTGAAGCCGCCCGCGGCAGCGGCCGCCGAGCCCGAGGCGATGGTCTCGGCGTCCTCGCGGCCCGGCTCGCGCAGGTGCGTATGCAGGTCGACGAAGCCGGGCAGCAGGGACAGGCCGTCTGCGTCGAGGCGGCGGACACCGGCCGGTGCGTCAACCCGTCCAAATTGCGTAACAACACCGTCCTGGATGAGCAGATCCGCCGGTTCGCCCGGTCGCGGCTCGCGGGGGTCACCTGCCTCGCGGTCGTTCCAGACCACGGCACCGGTGATCAGCAGGTCGCTCATGCTGCGCTCCCTTCGCCGGCGAGCAGGTGATAAAGAACAGCCATCCGCACCGCCAGCCCACTGGAGACCTGATCGAGAATGACCGAGGAGGGCGCGTCCGCCGCGTCCGCGCTGATCTCCAAGCCGCGATTCATCGGCCCCGGATGCATCACGAGCACGTCGGGATTGCGCTGCAGCAGGGTGGCCAGACGAGGCCGCGTCAGGCCGTAGCCGACGGTGTATTCGCGCGGCGTCGGGAAGTAGCCCCCGCTCATCCGCTCGCGTTGCACCCGCAGCATCATCACGGCATCCGGACGATCCTCGCCACTGAGCACCTCATCGAAGTCCCAGGATGTCGCGAATCCGTCTGTGGCGGACCATGATCCGATTCCCGACGGCATGAGAGTCGGTGGCGCGACGACCGTGACGCGCGCTCCCAGAGTCATCAAGGTGATGACATTGCTGCGGAAGACCCGGCTGTGGGTCAGGTCCCCCACGATGACGACATGCTTGCCGTCCAGTTCGCCGATTCGCGACCGCAAGGTGTAGGCGTCCAGGAGCGCCTGGGTCGGGTGCTCGTGCGTCCCGTCACCGGCGTTGATGACCGAGGCGTTCACCCAGCCGGCCACCTGCTGGCAGGCCCCGCTCTGGTTATGCCGGATCACGAGCGCATCGACGGCCATCGCATTGATGGTCTGCACACTGTCGCGCAGCGATTCGCCCTTAGACGTCGAGGACCCCTTGGCAGAAAGGTTGATGGTGTCCGCCGACATCCATTTGCCGGCGATCTCGAAACTCGATCGGGTCCGGGTGGAGTCCTCAAAGAAGAAGTTGATGATTGTGCGCCCACGCAGGGTGGGGAGCTTCTTGACCTCGCGGCGCTGCACATCGTGCATGGAGGCGGCGGTGTCGAGGATCGCCTCGACGTCCGCGCGAGTCAGATCGGCGCTGCTGATCAGGTGCTTCGTCATCGCTCATCACCCCCGGCGATGCGCACGACATCGGGTACGCCGTCGAAGCCGGCCAGTCGGACCTGCACCTTTTCGCTGTGCGACGTGGGCAGGTTCTTGCCGACGTGATCGGCGCGGATCGGCAGTTCGCGGTGGCCGCGGTCAATGAGGACGGCGAGCCGCACCGCCTTCGGGCGTCCCAGGTCGACGAGCGCGTCCAAGGCTGCCCGGATGGAGCGCCCCGAATACAGCACATCGTCGACGAGCACGACGACCTTGTCGTCAATGCCGCATTCGGGGATGAGGGTGCGCATCGGCGCCCGGGTCGGCTGGCTGCGCAGATCATCACGATGCATGGTGATGTCGAGGGCGCCCACCGGGATCGGACCGCAGCCCTCCACCTCGGACAAGATCACGGCCAGCCGCTGCGCCAATTCGACGCCACGGCTTGGGATGCCAAGCAGGACCAGATCGTCGGCGCCCTTGTTGTGTTCGAGGATCTCGTGGGCAATGCGCCGCAAGCACCGGCCGATTTCGTTGCCGGAGAGGACGGTTCGTCCTGCGGGATCAATGGGGTGACCCGCCGGGGGCTTGCTGTCAGCGTGCGCCAAAGCGCCAGCCTCCTTCCCTGCCTCACAGGACAGGTCGTTAAAGGATGCGTACGCAGCCCACTCTAACCCCGCGCCACGAGGTGTCCGCGCACCCGTCCAGGGGGCGGGCGGCATACCCCTGCAGCGCCGGTCGCACGGCTGCCCCTAGAGTCTGGCCAGCGGGCAATGGGGCCCGCCCACCAGGGAGGGGGCCGCGATGCGGCGCAGCAGGAGATGGATCGTGGCAGGACTCACCGGAGTGGCGCTCGCGGCGCCGGCTGTTGGGGCGACCGGGGATGCGGTAGACCCGCCGTCGGCGGGCGGCCTGGCGGCGGCTGAGGAGTCGCGACTGGCCGCTGGTATGCAGTTGGCTCCACTCGGCTCGGGCGCCACCGGAGCGGACCCGAATATCGCCTACCTCCCTGATCTGCACAAGGTCGACTTTGCGTCCTGGGCTCAGGCCGCGAGCGCGCGCTCACAGGCCGCAGCTTCCGATGATGGGCACCGCGCGAAGGCGCGCTATGGCGGCGCGGGGGCGCCCCTGGCATACCGGGAGAAGGAGCCTGCCGGCGTCGTCGGGCGCAATGACACGACGTGGACCGCGGAGAAGGTGAGCGCCTTCGGTCTCGGTGCGGGACTGCGCAATCGGATGGTCGTCTCCGGCTCGCTCGCCGATAACGCCCCCGCGATGCGGGCTCTCCCCACCGCCGCCGAGGACAATGGCTCGATTCCGCTGGCCTCGAAGACGGGCATCCGGGGCAACGATCGGATCCGCGTGTCGGGCCGGATCGGCGACGGTCCCCAGGGGCCCTTCCCCGGGGATTTCGACTGGTATCGCGTGGATGCCAAGGCTGGCGAGACGGTGACGGCGAAGATCGCCGCCTCGCAGCGCAGCACGATGGTGACGATCTGGGACGCCCGCGGCGTGCCCGTCGCCCTCGGCTGGAATAGTACGGACCCCGGCATCGTGGATGAGATCGCGCAATTCGCGACGACCTCGGACGGCACCTTCTATGTCCAGGTCCTCGACGAAGGGTCGTGGCAGATCGACCCCTTCGACTCTGCCTCCGGGACCACCGAAGGACGTGGCGGCACCTACACCGCCGAGATCGGCAGCTGGCGCACCGACCGCGACGCGGTCCTGGTCAAACTGCGGCGCGGTGACGTGCTCGGCACGTCCGTCGCGGGTGCCGCCAAGCGAGTCATGGTTCAGCGCTGGGACAGCACCTATGTGACTGGCCAGAGCGGGTTGGACCTCTCCGGCTATTACCCCACCGGCTCGCCCCTGCCTCGCGGCGGCAATGCCAATGCGTCCTATGTCGTCGAAGCCGATGGCTGGTATGGCGTCATGGTCGACACCGGGCTGGGCGCTTACCGCCATACCGTCGAGGTCTATAGGCCGGGCGGTGAAGGAACTCGCGCGCCGCAAACCATCTATCTCGACTTCGACGGCGCCGTTGTTGACACAACCAGCTTTGGGTGGGCCGACGGCGGGATCCGGAAACTGTCACCGCTGAAGAAGTTCCTGTCCGGCTGGGGGCTGAAGGAGTCCGACCTGCCGGCGCTGGCCGCGCAGATCACCAAGACGGCCTCGGAGAACCTCCGCGACGACCTGCGCGCGATGAACATCCCGAACTTGCAGATTCAGGTCGTCAATGGTTTGCAGAGCGCCGATCTGACCGGCAAGCCCAATGTCTCGCGGGTCGTCGTCGGCGGAACCATCGACGAGTCGGGCATCGAGACGGTCGGCATCGCCAATGCGATCGATCCGGGGAACTACGGCCGCACCGACGAGGCTCTCGTGCTGCTCGACCTGATGAGCGCACCCGTCAAGGGCAACCAGAGCGCGGTCGTCTCCTTGAACTATTACCTGCGGCCGAGCACCGACAAGGTCCGCTTTGTCGGCACCGCGATCGGCAATGTCGTCGCCCACGAGGCCGGACATTTCATTGGCAACTGGCATACCAATAACACCAATGACGTCACCTCGCTCATGGACTCCGGCGGCCTCGGCTTCTGGCGGATGTTCCAGGCCGGTAAGGACCGCATCGGCGGCACTGCCGATGACGGCGACACCGACTTTGCGACCGACCGCTACTCGCCCTGGGAGGGTTTCGTCGGCGTCGAGGACACCCGCAATGTGACCGCCTGGGCGTTCTCCGCCAAGCGCTGACGCCGACCCGGCAGGCCTGCGCCAGCGCTGGGGTATGACGCTCAGCGGCGCAGCGCCTCGCCGGGGCCGAAGGTGTCGACCACGAGACCGGCGGCGCCCAGGGTGCCATTGCTGCTCACCCAGGTGCGGGCGTCGCGGCCATCGGCCACGACGACCGAGCCGTCGACGACCGTTGCCGAGCCGGCGCGGAAACGAATGGCAGTGCCGGCACTGATGCCCAGCCCCAGCTCGCCCTTGTCGACCGCCACGGCGTTGAACAGCCGGCCCCAGACGTAGTCGGTGTTCAAGGCCGGAATGATGCTTGCGCCGACGACGCCAGCCCCGGCGTGCCACTTCGCCTCGGAGGTCTTGAAAGCTGCGCCTGCCTTCTCTTCATAGTTGTCCCCATTGGGTCGGGCCTCACCCGACCAGCGAGTGCCGGCGTATGCCGCGGCCGGGCCGTCCGCGAAGACGACGGGCGCGGCAGCGAAGGCCTTCCCCGCGATCGCTCTGAAGGTCGCGTTTCCGAAGGCTTTGGCGGCCTGCGGCGGGGACACCGCGACAATCAGGACGGCGTCATACCGGCCTGGGTTGACGCTGGCCCAGGAGCCCTGGCCGAAGGTGGCTTGGTCGATGTGGCCGGGCCAGCCGGCGACCTTGAGTTTGTCGCCATAGGCCGCCGCGGTTCCCCGAGTGTCCGCCGACAGGATGAGCACCCGGCCGTTCTGCGGGTTCGCGCTCGCCGCCGCAGCATCCTTGACGACCGCCGACATGACCTTGCCGCCGCCGAGGACGCCGCCACCGACATACAGAATGCCGCTGGCGCTGGAGCGCGGGTTCGACCAGGCTCGGCCGCTCACATCGCCGACAGTCTTGCCATGGAGGGTCAGGCGACGCGTGACGAGGTTGTAGTCGTTGTCCTCCGTCAGCAGGTTGACCTTGACCTTGCGTGCCGACAGCCACCGCTCGGTCCCGACCCAGCGGTGGGTGGCGCCGAGCGACTCGAAGTCGATGGTGGCGGCGCCACTATTTCCGACAACCTGGGTCAGGGTGCGGTCGCCGTAGTTGGTGATCGAGGTGGCGTAGTCGACGCCGACACCGACCGGGCTCTTGCCGCCGAAGCGCTCGTCCGCGGTGGCGATGGTCGACAGGGATCGGCCGAACCGGCCCCGCTCATAGAAGTGCTGGTCGTAGATCGCGCGCTGCGACCCGAAAACCAGCCCGCGCTCCGCATCGCCATCATTGCTCCACCACATGAGCGTGCTGCCGCGCCGAAGTCCTTGCGCCGCGCCATAATCCCCGACATAGCCGTGGATCATCGAGACCGACTCGACGGCCGCCCCGGCACTGGTGCCACCGAGCACGACGCCTCGGTGGACGGCGTCGGTCATGGCCTTCTCCGCCGGCGAGTTCGCGAGCACCTTCATCGCGATGCCTTGGTCGCCGCCCAGGATGAAGATGCCGTCCAGGCTCGCGTCGCGCAATGCGGCGGAGTTGGCTGGCTTCATCGCGTCGGCTCGGTTGAGCAGGATGGCGAGCCGGCCCGTGCAGGACTTTCCGGGTGGAGCCACGGCCGTGCACGCGGCGGCGACCTCGGCCGTGCGCTGCTTGGCCAGGGCGATATTTTCCGGTCGGCTCGGCCAGTCATCGCCATAGGACGAGGGCACGACGACGATATCCACCGTCTGGTCCGTAGCCTTCGAGATGGCGGCCTTGGCGAAGGCTTCCAGGGTCACGGACTCATAGCCGCCTCCGGTTGGCATCATCATCGTCGGCTCATCGGACGCCGCCTGCGCGGCCGCGCCGATCCCGGCGAAGCCGAGCCCCGTGAGGGCCAGAGCGGCGAGGCCGCTTCGGGTCCGTCGGTGCCTGGTCGTGTATGTCGTGTGCTCTCCACCCATGCCCTCGAACCTAGCCCGCGACGCGCACGCCGGGAAGCCTGAAGCCTCGTCGGCTATTCAGCGCCGAGGTCAGCGGGACGGGCGGGGACGGCGAACGTCGAGGTCGTGGCGGACCGCGCGGATCACCGGCCGCAGCGCGAGCACGGAGGCCAGATCGCCCAAGCTGGCGAGTTCGTCGACGATGGCGCGCGTCGGAGGCAAGAGCAGCGCCTCGCCGCGATCCGTCACGGCGGCCAGGTCTGCGACGCGGATCCAGCGCGAGTCGTGCGCCTCGGTGGTCGTATGCCGCCAACTCGCTTCCTCCCCCGCACTGACAGGGGCGATGAAGAAGTAGACATCGAAGCGCTTGGGCACCCCGATCGGTGTCACCCAGTTGTCCCATGGCACCAGGCGCGAGGGGTCGAGCTCGGCAGCGGCCTCTTCGCGCACCTCCCGCAGACCGGTCGCGAGCAGCGTGCGCGCCGCGCTCAGAGGGTCGTCGGCGACCGACCCGACGTCCGTCGCGCGCCACGCCGAGACGTGCTCGCGCAGCAGCTCGTCGGACACATCCACACGGGCCAAGCGATCCGCGGCATCAATGCGCCCGCCGGGGAAGACGACCGCATTGGCCGCGAAATCCATTGTCCCGACACGATATTGGACAAAGGATTCCAGACCGGCTGCCCCGTCACGCAAGGGGATCACACTGACCGCGGGCCGGGGCAAGGGCTCATCCCGCAGCGGGCGTGCCATCGTGATCCGCCGACCCCAGCGGCTCAGGCCGTCCCGCTCTTCGGCAGCAATGAGGGGCGCTAACCAGCCTGGATCGGTCACTTCCGCGAAGCCCTGAGCGGTATAGAAGGGCGCATTCCATCCCACCTCAGCAAAAGTGCGCAGGAATATGGCGTCATGTCCCGCATCCACAGCAGCGCCCATCGCCGCGCGAAGGAGCGCGGTGCCCAGGCCCAGCCGGCCGACCTCGGGCCGCACGGACAGTTGCTCAAGAACGAGATGCCCGGCGACATCGAGGACATGGGCGAAACCCACGGCCGGCTGTCCGGCGACCAGGAGAAACCCAGGGCCGGAAGCTCGCTGCGCCGCGCTCGCACCGGGGCCCGGCCACTCGTCATACGAGATGCCCCGCGCAGCGGACAGGGTCGCGAAACGGGTGTCGGCGGCGCGTTCGATGTCCTCGATCAGCTCCAGGTCGGCCGCATCGGCATACCGAATCGCCGTGAAGCGGAGCACGATCAGGCCAGCGTCGGCTTGACCTGCGCGAGCCGGCCGAGCAGGCCGTTGACGAACTTCGGCGAGTCATCGGTGGACAGCTGGGTGGCCAGCCCCACGGCCTCGCTGATGGCCACCGCCTCGGCGACATCCTCGCTGTACAGCACCTCAAACGCCCCGAGACGCAGGATGGCCCGATCGACGGCCGGCATCCGCTCGACCGGCCAGCCCTGGCTGTAGGTGTTGAGCAGTTCGTTGATATCCCGCCAGTGCGCGATGACGCCCTCGACGAGGGTCGCGGTGTAAGGGTTCAGCGGCGCGTCGGTGACCGGCGCGGCCAGCCGCTCGTGCAGCAGGTCCCCGACATTGACGCCGCGCGCCTCAGCCTCAAAGAGCAGGTCGAGGGCGCGCTTGCGCGCCTTGGTGCGGGCGGCCATCCGAATCGTGTTCCGGGAGAAGTCAGTTCACACGGCCGAGGTAGGACCCGTCGCGGGTGTCCACCTTGACCTTGGTGCCGGTTTCGAGGAAGAGCGGCACCTGGATCTCGGCGCCGGTCTCCAGGGTGGCGGGCTTGGTGCCGCCGGTCGACCGATCGCCCTGCAGGCCCGGCTCGGTGTAGGAGATCTCGAGGACGACGGAGGCGGGCAGTTCGATGTAGAGGACATTGCCGTCATTGCGAGCGACGATGGCGTCCTGGTTCTCCAGCATGTACTTCGCGGCATCCCCGACGGTGGCCGGGCTCACGGCGATCTGGTCGTAGGTGTCCGGGTCCATGAAGACGAAGTCGGTGCCGTCGTTGTAGAGGTACTGCATCGTGCGCTTGTCGACATTGGCCGTCTCCACCTTGACGCCCGCATTGAAGGTCTTGTCGACGACCTTGCCGGAGAGCACATTCTTCAGCTTGGTGCGCACGAAGGCCGGCCCCTTGCCGGGCTTGACGTGCTGGAACTCGACCACAGTCCAGAGCTGTCCGTCGATATTGAGGACAAGGCCGTTCTTCAGGTCGTTGGTCGTTGCCACGAGTCTCATGCTTTCGTCGTATGCCGCCCGCTCGCGCACGCGCGCGCCACCAAGGCAGATGTCGGTGAGGATCGTCTGTCATCGTATCGCGGGTATCGCCACAGCCCCGAATCGGCAACAATCACGCCATGACTGGCAAGCGGCTGACCCCCATGGATGCGATGTTCCTCTATGGCGAGACTCCCGAGACGATGATGCACGTCGGGGGCCTGCTGCCCTTCACGATGCCGCCGGACGCTCCCCCGGACTTCCTGCGCCGGCTCATGGATGAGATCCGCACGACGGCCCCGGTCCACGCCCCGCTCAACACCAAGCTGAAGACCCCCGGCTTCCTGCTCAACCCCGCGCACCAGTGGATCCCGGACCCGGACTTCGATATCGAGTACCACGTGCGCCGCTCGGCGCTCCCCCGCCCCGGCGACGAACGCGAGCTTGGCATCCTCGTCTCGCGCCTGCACTCCAATCCGCTGGACCTGACGCGTCCGCCGTGGGAGATGCATCTGATCGAGGGCCTGGAGAACAACCGCTTCGCGCTCTACGTGAAATTCCATCACGCGCTCGTCGACGGCTATAGCGCCATGCAATTGCTCATTCGCTCGCTGTCCACTGATCCGGATTCACGCGCCGAGAACCTCTTCTTCTCCTTGCCCCCGCGGCAGCGCAGCGCTCGTCCGGAGCAGAAGTCGGCACCGCTCGCCGATGTGAGCGCCGTGCTCGGACGCGCCGTGAATGTCGCCAAGTCCGTGCCGAGCCTCGCCAAATCCCTTGTCGGGCTTCAGCTTCGGCGCGACGGAGAGTTCAAGGACCTGATCTCCTCGTATGAAGCCCCGCACTCGGTCCTCAACGCGCGCATCGGCCGCAATCGCCGCTTCGCAACCCAGCAGTATGACGTGGCTCGCCTCTCCGCCGTCGGCAAGGCAGGCGGAGCGACGCTCAATGATGTGGTGCTCGCGATCTGCGGCGGTGGGCTGCGCCAGTTCCTGACCGAGTCGGGCCAATTGGGCGACAAACCGCTGATCAGCTTCCTGCCGGTCAATGTCCGCGCCAAGGGCGACGCTGGCGGCGGCAATGCGGTCGGCGCGATTCTCGCGACCCTCGGCACGGATATCGCTGACCCGGTCGAGCGCCTCGCGACGATCACTCGCTCAACACGCACTGCAAAGAAGCAGCTGACCAACCTGCCGATGGAGTCGATCCTCGCGTACAGCGCGATGCTTATGGCGCCCTCCGCGACGCAGGTGCTCGCAGCGATGACCGGCATGCCTGCGCCGGTGCCGTTCACCTTCAATCTCTGCGTCTCCAATGTCCCGGGACCGCGCGAGCCGCTCTACTTCCGCGGGGCGCGCCTCGAGGCGAACTATCCGCTCTCGATCCCGATCCACGGGATGGCCCTGAATATCACCTGCCAGTCGTATGCCGGCACCCTCAACTTCGGTTTCATCGGCGACCGGGACGCCCTGCCCCACCTGCAGCGGCTCGCGGTCTATACCGGCGACGCCCTGGCCGAGCTCGAGCAGGCGCTCGGGCTCACCACCGCAGCTCCGGCGCAGAAGGCCACCGATCACAAGGCCACCGCCACGGCGGCGACGGCGACGAAGACCACGGCGAGGAAGACCGCGACCAAGAAGACTGCCGCACGGAAGAGCACCGCGAAGAAGGTCCCGGCACGGCGCGCCGACAAGCGGGGGTGAGGTCACCCCATACGGCGAGGGAACCCGGCATCATGGGGCCATGAAGCCCAAAGTTGTGCTTTCGGCCGCCGGTGCTGCGCTTGCTGGGGTGGCGATTCGTGATCTGACGCAGAAGAAGCACAGCCTGCAACGCAATTTTCCGGTGGTCGCCCACGCGCGCTATGCGCTAGAGCGGATTGGGCCGGAGTTGCGCCAGTACATCGTCACGAGCAATGACGAGGAGCGGCCGTTCAGTCGTGACCAGCGGTCGTGGATCTATGCGTCGGCGAAGTTGCAGAACAACTACACCGGCTTCGGCACCGACAATGACATCGAGTCGGGCGAGTACGTCATCTTCAAGCAGCACACCTTCTCCGATGTCGTGCCGCCCTCCGCGGTGCACGCGGGTGAGGATGTTTGGCTGCCGAGCCCGAAGATTCTCGGAGGTCCGCGCGGGCGCCGCGATGCCTTCCGGCCGGACTCCGTGGTCAATATCAGCGCGATGAGCTTCGGGTCGCTGTCAGGCAACGCGGTTGAGGCCCTCAATGCTGGTGCCAAGCTTGCGAACTGCATGCACAACACCGGCGAGGGTGGGCTCTCGCCCCACCATCGCCAAGGCGGGGACTTGATGCTGCAGATCGGCACGGCATATTTCGGCTGCCGCGACGACGAGGGCCGATTCGATCTCGACAAGCTGATGAAGGTCGTGGAATCGGCACCGGTTCGCGCAATCGAGATCAAGCTCAGCCAGGGCGCAAAACCCGGCCTCGGCGGCATGCTGCCAGCCGCCAAGATCACTCCGGAAATCGCCGAGATCCGCGGGATCCCGCTCGGCAAGGACTGCGCCAGCCCATCCCGTCACGCCGAGTTCTCCGATGTCGACAGCATGCTCGACTTCGTCGAAAAGATTGCCCAGGCAACCGGGAAGCCGGTCGGCATCAAAAGCGCCGTTGGTGACCTGACCTTCTGGCAGTCCCTCGTCGAGGAAATGCAATCCGGCTCTCGCGGAGTCGATTTCGTGACCATTGATGGCGGCGAAGGCGGAACGGGTGCCGCCCCGCTGGTCTTCAGCGATGCGGTCTCGCTGCCGTTCCGGGTCGGCTTCTCCCGCGTCTACAAGACCTTCGCCGCAGCAGGTATGCAGGACCGGGTCACCTTCATCGGGGCCGGCAAGTTGGGCCTGCCGGACAATGCGCTGGTCGCCTTCGCCCTCGGCGCGGACATGGTCAATGTCGCCCGCGAGGCCATGCTGGCGCTGGGCTGCATCCAGGCGCAGAAGTGTCACACCGACCACTGCCCAACGGGGGTCGCCACCCAAAACCAGTGGTTGCAGCGCGGCCTCGACCCGACCCTGAAGTCGGTGCGCGTTGCCAACTACATCCGCACGCTGCGTCGCGACCTGCTGAAGGTCTCGGAGGCCTGTGGTGTCTGGCACCCGGCGATGCTCGACGCCGATGATGTCGAGATCATGGACGGCAACCGGACTGGCACTCCGCTGCGGCATATCTACGGCTATCAACCGACCTGGGGCGGCCTGTCCGGCCGGATCCGCGACGACATCATCGAGGCCATGGCCGCGACAGCACCGCAAGGTGGCTCGGCTCCGCCGTCCGGCCACTGACCCGAGCCAGAACCCCGCTGCGAAGGCGCGTGACCGCGCGGCGCACACTGGTGCCGTGGACATCCCGACGGGCGACTACGACCTCTCACACGACAACGGTCAACTCCTGATCCGCACCCACACCGAGGGCCCGGCCGCGGCCATGGGACACAACCTCACGATCGAGGTCGACTACTGGTCCGGACAGGTCACCATCGGGACGACACCGGCCGATTCGCAGGTTCAGGTCACGGCGGACCTGCGCCACCTCACGGTGATCGGGGGCGCGGGTGGTGCGAAACCGTTGACCGACGGGGACAAGCCAAAGATCCTCGCCAATGCGGCAAAAGCCCTCGAGCCAGAACGATTTCCCGAGTTGAGATTCGCCTCCTCGGCCATCGATGGCACGTGGGACGACGGGTCGGTCACCGGCGAACTCACCGTTCATGGCGTCACCGGTCCGGTCGAACTGCGGCTCGATCAACCGGAGCAGGGGGTCCTACGCCTAGCCGGCACGATCCGGCAAAGCGACTTCGGCGTTCGTCCTTTCTCCACGATGATGGGCGCTCTGAAACTCACCGACGGCGTCGACATCGAGGTGTCGATCCCGTTCGCCTGACCGGTCCCAGACAAAGGGCCCTGGGGCCGGGGGGTTAGAGGGCCAGGGCGTCGCGGAGGACGGACTCCATGGCGCGGAAAGCGTTGCCGCGGTGGGAGATCGCGTTCTTCTCCGTGTCAGTGAACTCGGCGAGAGTGCGTGAGGGGTCGTGGTCCGGGAAGAAGATGGGGTCGTAGCCGAAGCCATTGGTGCCTCGGGGCGTATGCCCGATCCGGCCCGTCACGCGGCCCTCGCGGGTGATCGCCTCGCGGCCGGGCACGACGAGGACGGCCGCGCAGACGAAGGCGGCCGAGCGGTGCTCGTCGGGCACATCCGCCAACTGCTCCAGCAGGAGCGAGAGGTTGGCGCGATCCTTGTCCGCGCGGGCGGCGCCAGGGCCAGCATGGGAGCCAGACCAGCGCGCGCTGAAGACCCCAGGGCAGCCCCCGAGCACGTCCACGGCGAGCCCACTGTCATCGGCCAGGGCAGGCAAACCCGTTGCCGCAGAGAGGGCTTCGGCCTTCAGCCGGGCATTGCCGGCGAAGGTCACCTCCGTCTCCGCCACGTCCGGAATGTCCGGGAAGTCCGACGCTCCGACGATTTCCAGGTCGAGGTCACGGCACACCTCGGCGAGGATCTGCCGCAACTCATAGACCTTATGCTCGTTCTGCGTCGCGAGCACCACCCGTCGGCTCATCGAACGCGCTCCCGCACCGGCGCCTCGAGAGCCTCGGCCTGCCGGCGAGTGAGTTCTTCACAGCCAGCCGTCGCCAGGTCCAGCAGCGCACCGAGCAGATCGCGGTCAAAGGGCTCCCCCTCAGCCGTCCCCTGCACCTCGACGAAGCGGCCGTCGCCGGTCATGACGACATTCATGTCGGTCTGCGCCGTCGAGTCCTCGGGATAGTCGAGGTCGATCACCGGGGTGCCGGCGACAACGCCGACGCTGATCGCCGCGACCGAGCCGGTGAGCGGGTGCGCCGAGGCCGGCAACAGGCCCCGCTCATGGGCGTCGGCGATGGCGTCCGCCAGCGCGACATACGCTCCGGTGATCGCCGCCGTCCGGGTGCCACCATCGGCCTGCAAGACATCGCAGTCGATCACGATCGTGTTCTCCCCCAAGGCTTTCGTGTCGATGATCGCTCGCAGCGATCGGCCGATGAGCCGGGAGATCTCATGCGTGCGTCCGCCGACTCGCCCCTTGCGCGACTCACGATCGCTGCGCGTATTGGTCGAGCGCGGCAACATTTCGTACTCCGCCGTGACCCAGCCGCTGCCCTTGCCCTTCAGCCAGCGCGGCACCCCTTCGGTGAACGAGGCGGCGCACAGCACTCGGGTGCGGCCGAACTCGACGAGCACGCTGCCTTCGGCGTGGTCGAGCCAGTTGCGGGTGATGCGCACCTCGCGCAGTGAATCGGGGGTGCGGCCGTCGTGACGAGTCATGCGGCCACGGTATCCGCCTGCCCGCCGCGGCCCGAAATGCTGGCGATCAGAGGTCGTAGGTCGCGTCGGGGGCGGCGAGTTCCACCTCGCCGGGCCAGACCTCGGCGGCCTGGGCACGGCATACCTCCGGGTCGTTCCACGCGGGGATGTGAGTGAGCATGAGGCGGCGAGCCCCGGCACCCACGGCCGCCTCGGCGGCGCGTCGACCGGTTAGGTGTATGCCACGCAAGACATCTCGCCCCTCGACGAAGGCGCTGTCGGCCAGGACGAGATCGGCATCGGCGCACAGGTCGCGGAGCCGGTCGCATGCGTCCGTGTCGCCGGTATAGGCGAGCACCGCCCCGTCGGCTTCGACGCGATAGCCGTACGCCTCCACAGGGTGGTGGACGCGGTATGCCGTGACCCGAAGCGGCCCGACCTGCGCCACCGCGCCCTGGGTCACCGTGTGGAAGGCAAACTGGCCGAGCATGCCGTCATCGTCCATGCCTTCATAGGCCTCGTGCATGCGCTCCCGCGCGCCACCGGGCGCGTGGACGGGCACGGGCGCCTGCGGCATCGCCCCAGGCCGGTACTTGCGATAGACGTACAGCCCGGTCAGGTCCATGCAGTGATCGGGGTGCAGGTGCGTGATGAAGATGGCGTCGAGATCGTCTGGGTCGAGATGCCGTTGGAGCGCACCCAGGGCGCCATTGCCGAGATCGAGCAGGATCGAATAGGTGCGGCCACCCGAATCCGCTTGCACGAGATAGCTCGACGCGGGCGAGGCCGGTCCGGCAAAGGATCCGGAGCAGCCGATGATCGTCAGCTTCACGAGAGCGTCACCGGAGTTTGCGCGAGGTTTCCGAAGACGTCTTCGACTTCGGGGCCGAGGAAGCGGCGCGCCAATCGCCGGAACTCTTCCGGGTCGCCAGTCGTGGAGAAGCCGTGGCGCGGCGGCGGCAGGTGGTCGGGCCGCAAGGCATCCAGGTCGGCCAGGGTTCGGTAGACATCTTTGGCCGTTTCTTCCGCCGAGGAGACCAGGGTCACGCCCTCCCCCATGACATAGGAGATCACGCCGGTCAGCAGCGGATAGTGCGTGCAGCCCAGGACAAGCGTGTCAATCTCCTTGCCCGCCAACGGATCTAAGTATTCGTGCGCGACCTTCAGCAGCTCGGGCCCGCCGGTGATCCCCGACTCGACGAACTCGACGAAGCGCGGGCACGGCCGCGAGAGCACCTCGATATCGGGGGCGGCGGCGAAAGCATCGATATAGGCCTTGGACTTGTGCGTGCCCTTGGTCGAGATCACCCCGACGCGCTTGTTGCGCGTCGCGCGGGCGGCTCGTCGCACGGCCGGTCGGATCACTTCGACAGTCGGCACGTCATAGCGCTCCCGGGCGTCGTGCAGCACCGCGGCGCTCGCGGTATTGCACGCAATGACGAGGATCTTCACACCATGATCGACGAGCCGGTCGAGGCACTCCAGCGCGTACTGCCGCGTTTCGGCAATCGGCCTCGGGCCATAGGGCGCGCGCGCGGTGTCGCCGAGATAGGCGATGGATTCCTGCGGCAATTGATCCAGGACGGCCCGGGCCACGGTCAGTCCGCCATAGCCGGAATCGAAGATCCCGATGGGTGCATCCACGGTGCGAGAGCCTAGGCGAGTTCAGTGCCGGGGAAGCATGGACGTGGCGAGCGTCTCCTGCAACCAGGTCAGGAAGTCGTAGACGACGATGGCGTATGCCGCCGGCTCCTGCGGATCGACCGCCTCGGCGATCGCCTGGAGGCGCTCGGCGTCAGCGTCCTCGCGCAGCCCGAGCCGGTCCCCAAGGACGAGACGGACATCGGTGAGCGCGACGAGGAAGGTGATGGCCTTTTGCTCGCTCAGCTCGACGCGATCATCGACCACCTCGCTCAGGGCGGCGATGGAAGCCGTCAGTCCGCTGAGCTTGCGAGCCCGCAGCGAGTCCTCGGTCAGGCGCCGGAACTCGCGCGCGGCGTCCTCGTCGGTGCGGTTCGCGGCGGGGAAGAGCCGGTCCAGGGCGGGGTCCCGATCCTCCGAGCCGAAGCCGCGGCCCCCGAGTTCGGCCGACGAGTCGGGCACGGTCACAGAGCCGAAGTCGGCTCCTAGACCGGCGACGATCGCGTCGAATGGGTCCTCACTCACCGGCTGCGTCGACGATGAATCCGATTGCGCCGCAACCGAATCGGTCGGATCGATCAGATCCCGAACCTGATTGAAGAGCTCGATCAGGAGCGCCCGCTCGCCCTCGTCGAGCCGGGCCGCGAACCGCAAACCGGCCCCGCGGCCGCGTCGGGAAAAGCCGCGGGCCACGTCATACGTCCTTTTGGAAGGTGGCCCACAGGCCGAAGCCCTGCAGCGCTTCGGTGTCGATCTCCATCTTCTCCCGAGGCCCCGTGCTCACCACCGCTTTGCCTTTGTGGTGCACATCGAGCATGAGCATCTCGGACTTCTCGCGGGTGTAGCCGAAGTAGCTCTGGAAGACGTACGTGACATAGGACATCAGGTTCACCGGGTCGTTCCACACCAGCGTGATCCACGGGACGTCCAGCGCTTCGTCGGCGCCCGCCGAGGTGACCTCCTGCTCCACGGGCGCGATCGACATAGGACGAAGTTTAGGAGGACGGGGTATGCCAGGAGAGCAGGTATCGCCCGTCGTCGCACGCGAGGGCGCCCTCGCCGAGTTCGAGGGGCCGGAAGGTGTCGACCATCACGGCGAGCTCGTCAAAATACTCGGCGCCAATCGAGCGTTCCATCGCACCCGGCTGCGGCCCGTGGGCGTGTCCTCCGGGGTGCAGCGAAACCGAGCCCACACCGATGCCGCTGCCCTTGCGGGCTTCGTAGTCGCCATCGACATAGAACATGACTTCATCGGAGTCGACATTGGAGTGGTAGTAGGGCACCGGGATCGCCAGCGGGTGGTAGTCGACCTTGCGCGGCACGAAATTGCAGATGACGAAGTTCCAGCCCTCCCACACCTGATGCGCCGGTGGCGGCTGATGGATCCGCCCGGTGATCGGCTCGAAGTCGCTGACATTGAAGGCATAGGGATATAGGCAGCCGTCCCAGCCGACGACATCGAGGACGTGGAAGGGATAGGTGTAGATCGTCCCGGCAATGCCACCGGGGCCAGGACCGCGGTGCTTCACGTAGACCTCGGTCTCCTGGCCGGCGTCGGCACCGACATCCTCGGCGAGCAGCGGACCGAGCGGCGGGCGCAGGTCGCGCTCGCAGTATGGCGAGTGCTCGAGCAGTTGCCCGAACTTGCTGCGGTAGTTCTTCGGCGGGGCGATATGACTGGCCGCCTCCACGGCATACAGCCGCAGCGGCTCGCCATCGGCGTCATCGGCCGGCGGCTTCGGCAGCCAGCGATGGGTGGTCGCGCGCGGGATGATGAGATAGTCGCCGCGCCCGACATCGAAGGCCCCAAAGACCGTCTCGACCTGCGCACTGCCGCGTTCGACATAGACACACTCGTCGCCGATCGCGTTGCGGTAGAACGGACTTGGGGCGTCAGCGACGACATACGAGATGCGCACGTCGCCATTGCCGAGGATCAGACGGCGACCGGTGACGGCATCGACACCGCTGCTCTCCGGCGGGAAGAGGTCGTGCAATTTCAGATGCAGCGGCTTGAGGGGATGGTTTGGCGTGAGCGTTTGGTCGGGAAGTTCCCACGCGCGGGCGGCGCTGATTTCGCTCGGGATGCGCCGGTGATACAGCAGCGAGGAGTCGGAGGAGAAGCCCTCCTCCCCCATCAACTCTTCGTAGTAGAGGTTGCCTTGGGGGTCCCGGTGCTGGGTATGCCGCTTGGGCGGGATCGTGCCCATGCTCGCGTAGTGCGCCACATCATCACCTCGTCGTGATCGGCCGGCGGGGGTCTCCCGGGCTCCTTGTCACTGTATGACGTCGTCGCCGCCACCCGGCAATCCGCCAGCCTCCGGGACCAGCCGCCAGTTCTCGCCATCGCGCTCCAGCCGGACCAGGGTGCCCGGCGGCAGTCCCTCCCGCACGTGCAGCGGCAGCGGCAGGAAGCCGTCGGCGGTCACGACGGCATACTCCTGCCCCAGGCGGCCCTCGCCGCCGATGCGGCCATCGCGGATCGTCACGGTCCGCGGCAGGCGGGCGGCGACATCGGGATCGTGGGTGACGATGACGATCGTGGCGCCGGAGCGGCGGTTGACATCGAGCAGCGTGTCGAGGATGCGGTCGCGCGCGGCGTGGTCCAGGGCGCTCGTCGGTTCGTCGGCGAGCACGATGCCCGGGCCGGGTGCGAGAGCCACCGCGAGGGCGCCGAGTTGCAGTTGGCCTTGGGAGAGTTCGGATAGTGGTCGGTCCGCGATCTCGCCGGCGCCGATCAGATCAACGACCTCCTGCGTGGTGGGCACCTCGTCGCCGACCTTGGCTGCATGCTGCCGGGCGAAGTCCACATTGCCGCGAATCGTCAGATATGGCACCAGATTTCGGCGTGCGCCCTGCAACATGAGCGAGCCGTCCACGGCTTGGTAGCGGTCGAGTTCGCTTTCGGTCAGGGCCGCGAGGTCGCGGTCGCCGACGAAGACTTTGCCGGCGCTCGGTTGGAAGAGACCGGCCAGCAGCGCGAGCAGCGTGGACTTCCCGGACCCGGACGGCCCGAGCAGCCCAACGACTTCGCCGGGCCGGACCGTGATGTCGACGCCAGACAGGGCAGCAACATCGCTGCCCTCGCTGCGATAGATGTGCACCAGCCCGACGGTGGTGACGCCCAGGCCCGGGCGTGGCGTCGCGGTGCTCATGCAGCCTCCCGGAGCCGGTCGAGGCGGCTGCGCCGGGCCACATACCGGCTGGCGAGGGCCGCCACGACGGCGAGGATGACCAAGGCCGCTGCGGCGACGAGAAGACTCGGACCATATGCGGTCCGCAGGTCGGGCGGGAAGATCGCCGAGGGCGTGGTGAACAGCGGCACCATCGGCAGTGCGGCGGGCGCCGACCATAGGCCGGCGGCCAGCCCGAGGCCGCCGGCGAGCAGGACCACCGGCACGGTTTCGAGCATGGCGATGAGCCCGACATCCCGGCGCGTCAGGCCGGCCATCCGCAGCCCGGCATAGTCGCGGCTGCGGGAGCGCCACGAGGTCGCGATGAGCACGATGAGCGCGACGGCACAGGTCAGCAGGGCCAGGCCGCCGACGACGGTCGTCAACTTCAGGCTCCAGGCCGCCCCGCTGCGGGCGAACGTGCGCTCCAGGTCCGCGGGATGCCGCACCCCCGTGACCGGGATGCCCAGGCCGGTGAGGCGCTCACGCACCGAGGCGACGGCGCTCGGGTCCGAGGAGGAGAGGTATGCCGTGAGCTTGGCCGACCCGCGTCCGCTCCAGCCCCGAATCAGCAGGCTGTCAAGGTTGACGAGCGCTGCACGTGCCGGCCCGCCGGGCACATAGGCAATCGGGCCAGCGGAGGTGAGCAATTGGTCGGAGCCGTCGACGAGGTAGCCGCCGATCGTCGCCCCGGCAGCCGCCGGTGTCGCCGGCGCGGTCGTCAGCGCCGGAAGCACCTGCGGCACGGACTCGTGGACGACGAAGGCTTCCGTCTGCCCGGAATTGGCAAAGGTGAGCGTCAGGGCGCCGGGTGCGCCGTCGGATGCGGCGATCTCCGGGGAGATCGAGGGTCGCCAGGTGCTGGCCGTGCCCAGGTCCAACGGGTGGTCGTCGATCCGCAGGTCACTCAGGATCAGGGTGCCGCGCATCCCCGCGGCCCCGAGGGGGGCGCTCACCCCTAAGCCGATCACCCGGCAGCCTTGAGCGCACGGGATCGTGGCGCTGCGACGGCCCTGGAATCCGTCAGTGGGGATCGCCCCGAGCGGCACGGTCGTGGTGGCCCCGGCTGCATCGACGATCTGCAGGGCCGGGGAAAGCGCCGTGGACTGGGCGTCGGGGTCGAGACTCGTGAAGTCCACGGTCGGCAGCTTCGCTGCATAACTGACGGACGTTCCGGTGATCTCCAGCGGCGGCTGCTCGGGGAGGCGAAGCGCTTGCCAGGCAAGGCTTTTCGGATCCGCTCCGGGCCACAGCGCAATACGTGAGAAGGCGTCGGGCAACACACCAATGGTGGTCGTGTTGCCGCTGCCGATCGGATCGATGGTGACCACAGGCGTGATGCTCGTGCCGGTCGGGTCGATGGCGCGAATGGCGTCGGACACGGCCTTGAGGTCTCGTGAGCCGAGGTCGAGGACGGTGGGCGCGCCGGTCTCGGCGGCAGCCCGGTGCTGGCGGTTCAGCGCCCCGACGGCGAAGAGATCGGCGCTGAGGACGACGATTGCCACGGCCACGGTGACGATCGGTGTCAGCCAGCGCGTCGCGCTGCGGCGGCTGGCGTGCAGCAGCGCGGTGGCGGCGCGTGCCCACCCCCGGTGCAATGCCATTCCACCGAGCCAGGCCAGCAGGGCCGGAACGACGCGCGCGGCGACGATGCCGACGGCGACCGCTAGGAGCGTCGGGGCGAGTTGACCGACGGGCCCGCGCACGGCGCCGGTGACCAGCGCGACGAATGCGGCGATCGCGGCCGCGACGACCATCGCCTCGAGGAGGCCGAGCACCATTTTGGCCCGGCCCGCGGGCACCGACCGCAAGAGGTCGGCGATCGGGGCGCGGGCGACGCGGCGCACCGACGAGGCCGCGAGGGCGAGCATGACCAGCAGTGCCAGCAGGGCGGCATACGCCGTGGTCGGGGGGAACTCGGCCGGCGGAGCAGGGGCCAGGAGGGTATGCCGCGCGCCCGCGGCCAGCCCAACCGCAGCCGCCAGCCCGACCGGCACTCCCGCGACGATGGGCGGCAATGTCTCGCGCAGCAACAGGCTCCGGACGCCGCCGGAACCCCGCCCGCGCAGCCGCGCCAGCGCGGCCTCGCCCCGGCGCTGATCTGCCGCGCCCACGAGCACCAGCCACAACACAGTGCACAGGAGCAGGCCCAGTTGAGCCATGAGCAGCGGAACCGTGACGCGCGCCTGGCCGCGCGACGCCGCAGCCGCGTCCGCGATGGCGGGCAAGGAGGTGCTCACGGTGACGGCATCGGAGGCGTCACTGCCATAGCGCGAAACGCCCAACGGATAGGCGATCCAGTCCTTCGCGACCGCCCCGAGCCGGGCGATATTGTCCGCCGTAACCTGGTCCGGCCGCAGCGGTAAGTCGAGCCCCTGGTGCGGCTCAGCCCAATAGACCTCGCCACCTCCCGCTGGCGCGCGAACGGCGTTCACGAGGGTGGCTTCCGGGGTGAGCATGGTGTCGAAGCCCAGCTTTCCTGCGGCCGCCCCGGTCAAGGTCGCCCCGAACCAATAGTCACCAGGGACCTGCTCATAAATGCCCGTCACCGTCAGCGTCGCCTGAGGGGAGACCTCCACGCGCGAAACCGACGCATCCCACTCGCCCACCTCAAGGGTGCTGCCGACCGCTTGGTCGTAGACCCGGGCCTGGTCGGCGCTGATGGCGATCTCGCCGGCACTGTTGGGGCAGGTGCCGCTTGTCATGCGGACGTGCTCGCACAAGCCGGCGCGCCACAGCAGACTGCCCTCAGGCTCCGCGGCAAGCGGCAGCCTCCGCACCCCGACACTGATGCTGGGTATGCCGTCCGCCAGCGCCGGTTTCAGAGCCTCCGGCACCAGATCGCGCTGATGCTGATAGTCGGTCGTCACATGCATATTCGCGGTGCTGAAGGACAGGATGCGCACGCCCGCGTCGGCGGCCGGCGTGGCACGCACAGTGGTGGCAACAACCGCCTGGTCGAGAGCACGGACATACAACGGCGCGAAAGCGCACGCGGCCGTGACGAGCGAGGCGAGGACGAGCACGACGAGGGCTTGCACCCAGCGATAGCGCAGCGCTGACATCACCTATCCTCTCCGCTTGTCCCGCCAGTTCCCGCGACGCTATCGCGATGGATTGCTAGCGTGCGGGTGTGACGACCTCGACGCGCTCAGAGGCGGCGGGCAATGGGGCCGTCGAGGTCCGTGACCTGTGCGTCCGGTTCGGCGGGCGGCGGGTCCTCGACCGGCTCGGATTCCGTGCGGCACCAGGGGAATTCGTCGCGATCACGGGCCCGTCAGGCGCTGGGAAGTCGACGCTGATCTGGGTGCTGGCCGGAGCGCTCGCACCGACCTCGGGTTCGGTGACCTATGGCGGGGCGCCCATCGGGGACCGCGCGACGGCCGCGCGCGCCGGGATCGCCCTGATCGCGCAGGGCAATGCGCTCTCGACTCCGCTGACCGCGCTCGAGAATGTCGTGGTGCCCCAACTCGCGGCCGGCGTCGCCGCCCGCGACGCCCGGTCCCGCGCTGACGAGGCTCTCGCCGCCGTCGGTCTCGCCTCGGCGCGAACCCAACTGGTCGAGGAACTCTCCGGCGGCCAGCAACAGCGCGTAGCCGTCGCCCGCGCCCTCGCCGCCCAGCCACGCGTCCTGCTCGCCGACGAGCCGACCAGTGATTTGGACGCCGAAACCCGCGAGGCGATCACCGCCCTGCTGGCCGCGCACGCCCGAGCCGGCGGAGCGGTCATCATGGCCACGCACGACGCCTGGTGCGCCGAGCAGGCCGACCGCGAACTCCACCTCGACGCCGGGGCGCTCACAACCATCCGTTGACCGCCGCTGGTGCGCACGAGTCAGCTTGTTACGGTGAGCAAGTGCCAGTGCTGCCGCGCGCCCTGTTCGCTGGGCTCATTGACGATGCCGCCGTCTTCCCGCCCGGGAATGCGCCACTCGACGCGGCCGTGGCGGCGCATCGTCGGATCCGGCGCAGCGCCAATAGCGACCTGATTGGTCCACTTCTGTTGCCGCCCAACGCAATTCCGGCAGCGCTCGATCTCGCCGGGCTCGCTGACCTCGCCGGCCCGGACGACGGCGAAGTGCGCGACGAGCAACCCCTGGACATCGCCATCGCGGCCCGCCCAGGCACGCCTCGCGAGGACACGGAGTATGCCGCCCAGCTCGCCGCCGCCGACTCGCGCGTCGTGCTGCGCGCGGTCGAGGTGGGGTGGGAGGACGGTTGGGAGCGCGCGGATCTCGCCGCCCCCGTGCTCGTCGTCGAGCTGCCCCGCGGCACCGAACAGCCCCTGCCACTAACCGATCTGGCGATCGCGCGGGCCGAGCGACCAGACACGCAGTGGCTCGCGAAGTTCCGCACCGGTGCCACCGATTCGTGGGCCTGGCCCACCGAGAACGAGCTCGCCCGGACAATCCAGAACGCCCTCGCCATGGACGTGCCGTTGAAGCTGACCGGTGGCCTGCACCATGCCGTGCGCGGACGCCATCCCGGCGAAGAACATGGCGTTCTCAATGTGCTCGCCGCTTTCGCGGCCGCGCGCGCCGGCCGGTCGGTGCCCTTCCTCGCGTCGGTGCTCGCCGAGCGGGACCTGGCCGTCCTGGTCGCCGCGTTGACCGACCTGACCCCAGACCAGGTGAGCATGCTGCGGGCGGACTTCCCGTCATACGGCTGCTGCGACGTGCTCGAACCCCTGGCCGAACTGACCGCACTCGACCTCCTCACAAAGGATCCCGCATGAGCTGGTGGCACGACCTGCCCGCCGACGAGCCCTTCGGCCTCGACAACCTGCCCTATGGCGTGGCCGACTTCGCGGACGGCCCGCGCGTCGTCGTCCGCGTCGCCAACCACGCGCTGGACCTTGCCCGGCTCGCCGAGCGGGCGGGTATGGAGTCCGGTCTGGTCTGGGAGTCGGCGAGTCTCAACGCTTTCCTCGACCAGGGCCCCGAAGCGTGGGCCGCTGCCCGCGCCTGGTTGCAGGACACGCTGCGCGGCACCGAGCGCGCCGATTGCGTTGCGCCGCATCTGCATCCGCTCGCTGGGGTCGCCATGAGGCTGCCGATCGAGGTGGCCGACTATGTCGACTTCTATGCCAGCGAGCACCACGCGACCAATGTCGGCCGGATGTTCCGGCCCGACTCCGAGCCGCTGACGCCGAACTGGAAGCACCTGCCGATCGGCTATCACGGGCGTTCCGGGACGATCGTGGCGAGCGGCACCGAGATCGTGCGCCCGTCCGGTCAGCGCAAGCCTCCGGAGTCGACCGCGCCAGTTTTCGGCCCGAGCGTCCGGCTGGATATCGAGGCCGAATTGGGCTTCGTGGTCGGCGGGGGCACGCGCCTCGGGCAGCCGGTCGCGATGGCTGACGCCTGGCAGCACATCTTCGGCGTCGTCATCCTCAACGACTGGTCGGCGCGCGACATCCAGGCCTGGGAGTATGTCCCGCTCGGGCCCTTCCTCGGCAAGTCCTTCGCCACCTCGATCGGCGCCTGGGTCACACCGATGGCCGCTCTCAGCGAGGCGAAAGTGCCTCTCCCGGGCCAGGATCCGGCCCCCCTGCGCTATCTTGCGGGCGAGGCGGCATACGGTTTGGACATCCACTATGAGGTGGACTGGAATGGCACGATCGTCTCCCGGCCGGAATATCGCGAGATGTATTGGTCGCCCGCGCAGATGATGGCTCATATGACGGTTAATGGGGCGACGCTGCGCAGCGGAGACATCTTCGGGTCGGGGACGATCAGCGGGCCGGCCAAGGAGACCCGCGGGTGCTTCCTCGAGTTGACGTGGAGCGGTCAAGAGCCGGTGACCCTCGACGACGGGTCGACGCGCACCTTCCTTGAGGACGGCGACACGATCACCCTGCGTGCCAGCGCGCCCGGCCCGAATGGCACCGTTATCGGCCTGTCAGAGTGCGTCGGCATGATCACCCCGGCCCGGTAGCCGACCGGACGCTCAGGGCTGCGGCGGAGTCTTCGGTGCGCGCTTGGGCTGGCGACCCTGGACCACATTCGTGCCGCCGATCTTGTCGTGCAGCGCCTGACGCCGGCCATCGAAGGCCGGGAAGAGCAGGTCGACGACGCGCAGCAACATCGCGAGCAGGCTGAGCCCGGACGGCAGCGCGCCGAGGATGGCGATGGCGAGCGTCAAGGCATATCGGCGCAGCGCCACCTGGAGCGACAGCGGCCCGGCCTTGTCGCGCTCCCGCACGCTGATCCGCAGCGCCATCTTGCCGGGAGTCGCGCCGCGCCAGGTGTTGAATCCGACGTTGTAGACCAGACCGACGAGGATCGTGATCGCGACATACGTCAGGAAGTCGCGACCGGTCAGATAGCTCGACAGCGAATTGAGCAGATCCTCGAAAACCTTCGGGTCGTCGCTGCTATTGCCGGCGGCGACCAAATCGTCGATCCACGGGCGCAGCGCCTTGAGCAGGAAGTAGCCGCCGAAGATGCTCGACAACAGGCCCGTCAGCAGGATGTCGAGGATGTAGGCCCCGACGCGCTGCCAGTAGCCCGCGAGCGGCACGCCGTCCGGGGTGGCCGGGCCACTGGCATACCCCATGCCGGGACCCCAGCCCGGCTGCTGCTGGCCGTAGGGCGCGGGCTGCTGACCCCATTGCTGCTGCATACCCCCGGCGGGCGGGGCACCCCAGTGCGTCTGCTGCGGCGGCGGCGCGGTCGACGGGCCGCGCCAGCCATAGGGATCCTCGCCGGCCGCGGCGGGCGGCACCTGCGCAGTGGGGCCGGCTGGTGGAGCGCTCGTCTCGGGCGGGGTCCAGCGGGTGGTTCGGGGTGCGGTATGCCGGGTCCAGACGACGCCATCGAAGTAGCGCAACTGGTCGGCGGCCTCGGGGTCGTCATACCAGCCGGGCGTGCTCGGGGTCTCCACGGACCGATCCTTTCACGCCGGCCCGGGGAGCCCCATATCGGCGGGGACGACGCGGGCATACCATCGGCGCATGATCGAGCAGCGTCGCGTCCTCAAGACCGCCATCCCTGGCCCGAAATCACAGGAGCTCCACCAGCGGAAGCTGGCGTCGGTCTCGACGGGCGTGAGCACCGGCCTGCCGATCTATGTCGAGTCCGGACAGGACGGGATCTTGCGCGATGTCGATGGCAACCAGCTCATCGACTTCGGCTCCGGCATCGCCGTCACGAGCGTCGGCAATGGCAACCAGCGGATCATCGATGCGGTGCAGAAGCAGATCGCCGACTTCACCCACACCTGCTTCATGGTCACGCCGTATGAGGAGTACGTCGAGGTCTGCGAGGAGCTGAACAAGCGGACGCCCGGAAGCCACGAGAAGCGCACGGCGCTCTTCAACTCCGGGGCTGAGGCGGTCGAGAATGCGGTCAAGGTGGCCCGGCACTACACCGGCAAGGATGCGATCGTCGCCTTCGATCACGCCTACCACGGACGCACCAACCTGACGCTGGCGATGACGGCCAAGAACATGCCCTACAAGCACAAGTTCGGGCCCTTTGCCTCCGAGCTCTACCGCGTGCCGATGGCCTACCCCTACCGCTGGCCGGGCGGCGAAAAGCACTGCGAGGCAGAGGCTTTCAGCTATATCACCGACCAGATTCATGCCCAGATCGGCGAGGAGAACACCGCCGCCGTCATCATCGAGCCGATCCAGGGAGAGGGCGGTTTCATCGTCCCGCCGCCCGGCTTCCTGCCCGCGCTGGCGCAGTGGTGCCGCGACCACGACATCCTTTTCATCGCTGACGAAGTGCAGTCCGGCTTCTGTCGCAGCGGTGACTGGTTCGCCGTCGATCACGAGGAGGTCGTGCCCGACATCATCGTCACCGCCAAGGGCATTGCCGGCGGAATGCCGCTCTCCGGCATCACCGGTCGCGCCGACATAATGGACACCATCCACGGCGGCGGCCTCGGCGGTACCTATGGCGGCAACCCCGTCGCCTGCGCCGCGGCGCTCGCCTCGATCGAGACGATGGAAGCCGACGACCTGGCCGGGCGGGCACGCGAGATCGAGGCCATCCTCAAGGGCCGCCTCGGCGAGTTGTCGGAGAAGTATGAGCAGGTCGGGGAGGTCCGTGGCCGCGGCGCGATGATCGCGATGGAGTTGGTGGAGGATCGCGTGACGAAGGCGCCCGCCGCCGCTCTCACCGGCGCGATCAACAAGGCCTGCCACGAGCGCGGCCTGGTCACCTTGACCTGCGGCACCCTCGGCAATGTCTTCCGCTTCCTGCCGCCGCTGACGATTAGCGACGACTTGCTCAACGAGGGCATGGACATCCTCGGCGAGGCCTTCGCCGCCTCGCTCTGAGTCGCGTGAATAAGGTCTGTGCTTTGGCACCGTATGTGGTGCCAAAGCTCAGGCCTACCCGTGGGTCATGAGCGCAGCGGTGCAGGGACTCGCGCTGGCGCGCACCTACTTCGTTGAGTTGGTCTCCCCCGTGCTCCGGCAGGAGTTCCCGAATCTTGGGTATGCCGCGGCTCGCCTCGGCACCGGATCGGACGTCCTCGGACTGGACGACGAGATGTCGCGCGATCACGACTGGGGGCTGCGCCTGCAGTTGTTCGTCGGCGAGCGCGACGTTGACCGAGTCAGCGTTACGTTGGACCAGCAACTCCCCCAACGATTTCGGGGCTTCCCGATCCGGTTCGGGATGTCGGGCGACCCGACCGAGCGGGTGCGGATCGACGTGTCCACGCTCGACCGGTTCGCGCAGGAGGACCTGGGCTTCGACCCGCGCCGCGACCCGTCACCATACGACTGGCTGAGCCTCACCGGTCAGGCGGCTCTCGAAGTGACCGCCGGTGAGGTCTTCCGCGACGACGCCGGCGACCTAACGGCCTTACGCGAGGCGCTGGTGTGGTGGCCCGATGACCTCTGGCGCTATCTCGTGGCCTGCGACTGGCAACGCCTCGACCAGGAACTTCCGCTGATGCAGCGGGCCGGCGACCGCGGCGACGATCTCGGCTCGCGGGTGATCGCCGGGCGCCTTGTCGACGTGGCGATGCATCTCGGGTTCCTGCTGTGTCGCCAGTGGGCGCCCTATTCCAAGTGGCGCGGCACACTCTTCACTCGGTTGCCGCTCGACCCCGCAATCGGGACAGCACTGGGCCAGGCGCTCCGAGCCGACGATTGGCACGCCCGAGGGGCCCACCTCGCGAGCGCCCTAGAAGCACTGGCCACCCAACAGCGACGAATCGGCTTGCCCTCGGCCACGCCTGTCGCCGTCCCGTTCTGGGACCGGCCATACCTCCATGTCGATCCACACCTCGTGCCCGAACTCCCGGACAGCATTGACGACCCGCTAGTGCGCGACCTCCCGCCCGGGCTCGGCAGCATCGAGCAGCGAACCGACAACGTCGATGTGTTGATGCACCCGGCCCGCCGCCGTGCCGCCCTGGGCTGAGAATCCCGCGGCGCTAGAGTGGCCAGGTCGCGACCTCGGCGGGAGAAGACCCGCGCGGGCTGACACGTCGACCTCCTTCATCAGAGAAAGGACGGCGTTATGCGCGAAGACTTGCACCGCCTAGACCGACTCGCCACCGCAGTCAGCGGCGATCCGAGTGTCATCGCGATCTTGGGCCTCGGCTCGGCCGGCCAAGAGACGCACCGCTTTGACGATCACTCCGATATCGACTTCTTCGTCGTCGTCACGGACGCGGACGCCAAGCGTCGCTACCTCGACGACATCGCCTGGCTTGGCGGCTTCGGCGGCGAAGTGATCTACGAGTTCGTCAATGACCCGAACGGCCGCAAAGCGCTCTTCGCCGACGGCCTCTTCCTGGAGTACGCCATCTTCACGCCGGCGGAGCTCCAGGCCCTCCCGCTGAGCGGCGTCCGCGTTGTCTGGAGCAGACCGGACTTCCACTACGACGAGATCGATCCTCCCGCCAGAGGCGCGCTCGATACCGTCGAGTTCCATCTCAACGAGGCCCTGACCAATCTATTCGTGGGACTTCATCGACAGCTGCGCGGCGAACGCCTGACGGCCATGCGCTTCATCCAGGTGTATGCCGTCGACCGGGTCCTCGCGCTCCAGCGCCTTGACCCAGGCACGACCTGGGCCGATCCAGACCCCTTCGAAGCCATCCGTCGGGTGGAGAGCGCGCGCGGCGGCGACCAACCGGACTACTCCAGCATGGCCCCGGGATACGGCAACAATGTCGACGGCGCTCGCGCAATCCTTGCCTGGCTGTCCACGAACTACCCGACAGACCCGCACATCGTCAGCGCCATCGAGGACCTATTGGCGACCGCAGCCTCGGCGTCGACAGCATGACACCGCGTCGTTCGGTCTGGTTCCTCACCCACCCGCAGGTCGTCGTCGACCCCGACACTCCGGTTCCGCACTGGGGTCTTTCGGCGGTGGGTCGGCAGCGGGCCGCCGCCATCGCCGGCGCGCCCTTCCTCGACGCCGTGACAGCCGTGTGGAGTTCGACGGAGACCAAGGCGCGGGAGACAGCGGAGCTGGTGGCGGGCGGCATACCCCGGCTTGAGTTGGCGCAGTTGGGTGAGAACGACCGCAGTGCAACGGGATTCGTGCCACCTGAGGAGTTCGAGGAACTCGCGGATGCCTTCTTCGCCTACCCCGAACGAAGTGTCCGAGGCTGGGCGACGGCCGCCGACGAGCAGGCCCGGATTGTCGCGGCGCTCGAGTCGGTTCTCGCGGACCCTCGTTCCGGCGACGGCGATATCGTCATCGTCGCCCACGGCGGCGTCGGCACGCTGTTGCTGTGCCACCTCCTGGGCCAGGCCATCACGCGCGATCTCGACCAGCCAGGCCAAGGACACTTCTTCCGTTTCGACCGGGACACTCGCGCCCTCGCCCACGGCTGGCGGCCACTGGAGGACCTGCAGATATGAGGACACCGCCACCATTCGACCTCAGCGGCCGAGCAGCCCTCGTCACGGGGGCCGGCTCCCCGACAGGCATTGGGTATGCCGCGGCGCGCCTCCTCGGCGACCTCGGCGCGTCTCTCACTCTCGCCGCCACCACGGACCGGGTGCACGAGCGCGCCGCAGAACTGGGGGCGCGCGGCATACCGACGCTCGGGGTGGTCGGCGACCTCACGCGGGAGGAGGACGCGAGTTCCCTTGTTGCGCAGGCGTATGCCGCACACGGGCGCCTCGACATCCTGGTCGCCAACGCCGGCCTGGTGTCCGCGCTGGACGGTGACTACCTCGCTGGCTCCATCGAGGTGACAGTGTGCAGAGCCCCGTATGCAGTCATGCTTGCGAAGGTGACTGTTACCGGCCGGTAGTGCTCGGCTAGCGCCGCCTTATTGCGCCTGCGGCAGAGCGCGACATTAGAGGTTGCCGCGTTTGTCCTGCTCACGCTCGATGGACTCGAAAAGGGCCTTGAAATTGCCCTTTCCGAAGCCGAGCGAGCCGTGCCGCTCGATGACCTCGAAGAAAACGGTCGGCCGGTCGCCGAGCGGCTTGGTGAAGATCTGCAGAAGGTAGCCGTCCTCATCGCGGTCGACGAGGATCTTGCGCTTCTGCAACTCCTCCACGGGCACCCGCACCTGGCCGATCCGCGCGCGCAGTTCGGGATCTTCGTAGTAGGCGTCCGGGGTGTCGAGGAACTCCACTCCCTCCTTGCGCAACTCATCGACCGTGCGCAGGATGTCATTGGTCGCGAGCGCCAGATGCTGAGCACCGGGGCCGGCGTAGAAGTCGAGGTACTCATCGATCTGGCTGCGCTTCTTGGCGATTGCCGGCTCGTTGAGCGGGAACTTGACGCGGTGGTTGCCATTAGCGACGACCTTGGACATCAGGGCGGAGTAGTCGGTCGCGATGTCATCGCCGACGAACTCCGCCATGTTCACAAAGCCCATGACCTTGTTGTAGAACGTGACCCAGTCGTCCATCTTGCCGAGTTCGACATTGCCGACCACGTGGTCGAGCGCCTGGAAGAGCCGCTTCGGCGCTCCCTCACGCTTGACGAAACTGGAGGCTCGGGGGAGGTAGCCCGGGACGTGCGGTCCGGCATACCGGACCCCGTCGATCTCGCGCTGCACGAGGGTATGCCGAGTCTCCCCATAGGTGGCGATCGCGGCCAGGCGCACGGTCCCGAACTCGTCGGAGATCTCGTAGGGCTCTGCGAGGACGGTCGCGCCGGCGCGCTTGGCCTGAGCGATGCACTTGTCGACATCGGGAACCTCGAGACCGATGTCGACGACACCATCACCATGCTTGGCGTGGTGGGCGATGAGGGGGCTGTTCGGGTCGACGGCACCTTTGAGGACGAACTTGATCGAACCCGACTTCAGCACGAAGGCCTTGTGGTCGCGGTTGCCGTTCTCGGGGCCGGAGTAGGCGACCAGCTCCATACCCCAGACCGATTGGTAGTAGTGGGCTGCCTGGGTGGCATTGCCGACGACGAAAACGATGGCGTCCCATCCCGTGACGGGGAAGGGGTCGGTGCTGGCGTCGTACTCCACCAAGCCGATCAGTTGCTTGAGCTGATGCAGGCCCAGATCGGCGTCGCGCTCGGATTCGGTCAGGGTCATGGTCGGGTCGGGCATATCCCTCACTGTGCCGATTACCGGGAGAGTGCGCAACAACGCTAGGCATCTTTACTCAATTTGTTCGGCCATGTGGCAAGTTGACCGATAAAGCTGTCACTATCAACGCGTGGCACCCTCCCCCGGCACGACGATCGACGAACTGGACGCGCGTCTGATCGAAGTTTTTTCGGACGACCCCGATATCGGCGTCCTCGGTGCCTCGCGAACCCTCGGCGTCGCCCGCGGCACGGTGCAGGCCCGCCTTGATCGGCTCTCGCAGCGCGGCGTCATCCACAGCTTTGCCCCCACCTTGGATCCGGAGGCCCTCGGCTTCCCCGTGACGGCCTTTTGCATGCTGGAGATTCGCCAGCGCCAGGGGCACACGCCGGTGGTCGAGCACCTCACGAGCATCCCTGAAGTGCTGGAGATCCACTCCATCACCGGCCAGGGCGACCTGCTGGTCCGTGTCGTCGCGCGCGACAACGCCGACCTGGGCCGGGTCATCGATGCCGTCCTCAATGACGAGCATGTGGTCCGCGCAAATACCGCGATCTCGCTGGTCACCCACCTGCAGCACCGCACCGCGCCCCTGGTGCGCCGCGCGCTGACGGACTGATCTCGGGCTGCGCGAGCAGCCCACCGAACCGGCCCCGCTCCCGGGCTACCTATGTAACCGCCCCGCTCCCGGGCGACATACCGGCCCTGCTCCCGGGCTAGGCACGACGGCGAAGGGCCGCCACACCGATGAGGTGTGGCGGCCCTTTGTCCAATGTGTCAGCCCCGTGGTCGGCGGGCTGCCATCGTCGACGTCAGCCGCGGAATGCTGCCCACTGCGCCTTCATGCGCGACTTCTGACCGGCGGTGAACATGGTCATGCACGAGTCGTAGGTGTAGTCCATGAAGTTCTTGATGGGGTCCAAGCCCGGGGACGAGCAGGTATTGCGGCCGGTCGGGCAGCCGAAAGCGGGCGAGGCTTCGGCCGGCGTGTCGGCGACCTGGTCACCCGCGCCGCCGCAGCCGCCCTGGAAGGTGTGCCACAGCCCCATCCAGTGGCCGACCTCGTGCGTGGCGGTGTCACCGAGGTTGTAGTTGGTGGCGGAGCCGCCGGGCAGGCTGGAGTGCAGCAGCACCACGCCATCCATCTTGTCCCCGGCGTTGCCGTCGAAGGGGAAGGTCGCCCAGCCGAGCAGACCGCCGCTGAGGTTGGCCGTGTAGATGTTGAGGGCGTTCGTGCCGCCCTTGCGCAGCGTGGTCTTCATCGACCGCTCGGCGCTCGAGCCGGCCTTGAGGTTGAACCACGTGGAGTTGTTGACCCGCTTGGTGGCCATGAGCTTGAACGAGAAGCCGGCCGTCCCAAAGGCGTTGTTCAGGACTGCCATCTGCTTGCTGACCCGGGTCTGGGTCACCGCACCCTTGGTGCCTGCGGTGATGATGTTGAAGTAGACCGGCACGACCGTCGCCGGCGCCTGACGACCCTGGGCATCGACCGCGCGGCCCTGGGCGTCCAGGTGCAACCCACGGTCGGCGAGGGCCTTCTGGAAGATCTTCTCGGCGGCCGCGACCTCGGCCTGCGAGCCGTGGTTCGGGTCCTTCGCGACGCCCCCCTTGGCGACGCGGGCGTCGGTGTGGACGACGCAGTCGGCAGCAGCGGAGTTCGTGCCTGCCATCACCTTGGCCGACGCGGGGGCCGCGCCGATCCCCAGGGTCAGCAGTGCAGCGCTTGGGATCGCCAGCATGGCTCGACGTGACATATGTGGTGTCCTTTCGTTTCCTCCCGGAGGGCCCCCTTCGGTCCCTCCGCGGGAACACCCTGCCACGTTCAGTCGCGAAGGGCGACGAAATCGGGAAGTCAAAGGCTCACATACTCTCCGGGCACCCGCGAGCGTCAGTCCTCGCCGTCCTGCGGGGCGCGCAAGCCGTCGTAGATCTCCTGGCAGATCGGGCATACCGGGAACTTTTGTGGGTCCCGCCCCGGCACCCACACCTTGCCACACAACGCCACCACCGGCTCGCCGGTCATCGCGGACTCGAGAATCTTCTCTTTGCGGACATAGTGGCTGAACCGCTCGTGATCGCCCGGCTCTTGCAGTTGGGGGACTGTTTCGGTCCGCTCCAGCAAAGACGTACTCGTCGAGGGGCCGCCGGGAGCGCCCGGCTCGTCCAGTCCAGGGCTGCTGCTCATGCCGGCCAGTGTATGACGAGGCTCCCCTGCTGCTTCGGGCGTCAGTTCATCCCCGGGTCCCGCGGATAGCTCGCCACCAAGGCGAGCGCACCCCGCTGCCGGGCGAGGACGGTTCGCCACAGGTCTTGCCCCACGGGGCCGAAGCCATCCCCGCTCTCCCGAGCGACGACATACCAACTGCCCGCATCAATCTCGGCCTCCAACTGGCCGGCGGTCCAGCCGGCATAGCCGGCGAAGATGCGCAGGCCCACCACCATTCCCGAGAGGGCATGCGGGTCGCCGTCCAGATCCACCAAACCGATCCCGGGCAACACGCGCCGCAGGCCGGTCGGGGTTGGTCCGTCCCCGCCGAGGCGGGCTACGGCGAGGGCCGAGTCGACCTCGACGGGTCCGCCTTGAAAGAGCCGCTCGCAATCGGGTGCGGCGCTGCCCCAACCCGGGAGCACCGCGTCGACTTGTGCTTCGAGGGGCCTGCCCAGGATCACACCTTGGGCTCCGTCCGGTCCGTGGTGCAGCACGAGGATGACGCTGCGAAAGAAGATGCCCTCGTCGATCTCAGGTGTCGCGACGAGCAGGCATCCGGACAACTGCGTCGGGCGCATGGACATAGTGTCTCGCACGCAGGCCCGCCATGACCCCCAATCCGACGCCTAGTGCATCGCAGAGCAGGTCACCCCACGACCCGCTGCGGTGCGGCAGCAGGGCGGCCTGCGTGATCTCGGAGGCGGCGGCATACGCCAGCATCCCGCCGGCCACCCAAGGCACCGGCCACCGCCCGAGCACCGCGAGCGCCGTGGGCACCCAGAAGATCAAGGTATGGATGACCTTGTCCGCGTGCGGGAAGAGCGCCGGGCCGCCGGGGTCGGGGTCGAAGAGCGCATAGGCGTTGGCGGCGATCGCGAGCACGGCAAGGGTCCGGGCGAGCCGGGGGGTGGGCAGCATTGAGGATTCCAGGTCGGGGGCGAGCGGGTCGGCGGCACGAGGGCGGCCATCACTACTACTGTGCCGGACTATGGATGCCTTCGTCGAAATGGCCGGAGTCGGCACGGCGCTCGCGCCACCGGATGTCGTCGCGCTCGATCTGTCGGTGCGTTGCCCGGGCGGATCCGTCGCGGATGCTTTGCAGTCGGCCGACACCGGGATGCACGCGATCCTCGGGCTGGCCCGGGACGGCGGGTTGAAGCCGGCCGAGATGCAGACCACGGGGGCCTCGGTCTATCCGCAATATGACCGCGACGGTTCCTCGATCAGCGGCTATGTCGCGCAGCAGTCGCTACGCTTGCGGATCCGCGATCGCGACCAGGTCGGTCGCCTCATCACCGCCTTCTCCACGGCCGTCGGCAATGCCTTGACGATCGACAATATCGCCCTTCAGATCGAGGACACCGCGCCGCTGGTGACCGAGGCCCGGCGGGCGGCCTTCGCCGATGCCGAGACCAAGGCGCGCCAGTTCGCGGCACTTGCCGGCCGGGCCTTGGGCCAGGTGCTGTATGTCGTGGACACCCCCTCCGGCGGGGGGCCGGTCCCCGTGGGTGGCCTCTCGCGCGCGAAGATGGCGATGGACAGCTATGCCGGGTCGATGCCGGTGGAGCTGGGCGAAAACTCGGTCAGCGCGCAGGTTGTCGTGCGCTGGGCCTGGAACTGAACCGGCGCACTGACACGTGAGCGCACTCGACATCCTCGGCTGGGCCGGCTCGGCCCTGCTGGTCTTTTCCGTGATGCAGACCCGCATCCTGCGGCTGCGCCTGCTCAACCTCGCCGCCACGATCGCCCTGCTGGTCTTCAATTGGGGCATCGAGGTCTGGTCGATGGTGGCCATGAATGCCGTCCTGGCCGGGCTCAATGTCTACTACATCGTGAAGCTGCTGCGCGAGCACCGCGGGGCTGGCGCGGCCTACGAGATCATCCCGGTCGAGGCCGATGATGCGCCCCTGCAGCGCTATCTGAGCCGGCACGCGGCCGACATCAGTCGCTTCAATCCGGGTTTCGCGGGGATGGCCGCACCCGCGACGGCATACCTCATCCAAAATGGCGACACCACGGCTGGGGTGGTGATCGTGCACGATGCCGGCGACGGCACGGCGCAGGTGGATCTGGATTATGTCACCGAGCCCTATCGCGACTTCTCCCCCGGCGAGTTCGTTTATCGCGAGAGTGAACTGTTGCAGCGCAAGGGTTTTCGGCGGGTGCTCACGCCGCCCGGAATGGTTGCCACGCACTACGGGCGGCTCGGGTTCACCCAGCAAGGCGATCGTTGGGCGCTCGATCTGGGCGAGCCGAGCCGAACCTGATCGGCATACCGACGCCTCCACGGCGTGACGGAAGATGTCCACCAAAGCTCGCGAACGAGCCGGTGGAGGTGGCGGGAATCGAACCCGCGTCCACTGACGGCGAACCAGGACTTCTCCGGGTGCAGTGCGCTATGGAGTTTCTCGGCCCCAGGGCTCGCGCGCACACGTTCCCTGACAGGCCCAGCCGAGTAAGAGTCCCGCGCCACCCCTCGGCAAGGCGACGCAGCAAGATCTCTAGCTGACGCTGGTGACTATGCGGAGATCACGCATAGGCCAACGGACTTCGGGCTCGCTCAGGCGGCGAGGGCGAAGTCGGTGCGCTTGGAGTTGGCACCTATTGGTTTGCACGGAGCGTTGACGAGATAACCGTGCGTCCTCGACCCGCTTCCCCTGGAAGACCGACCAATGTCGAAACCGATCACCCCCGAGGGGCGAACGACCTTCCGTCACGCTGTGGACTTGTCAAAGAGCGAACCGCACGATGTCGGTCGCGTGGTTCAGTATGACGGCTAACGCCGACGGGCCCAAGTCAATTCCCCGGGAAGGAGCATGCGTATGCCGTTCCAGACCCGCCCCGCCCGCCCCGTCCGGTCCGTGCTTCCCGTGCTCCTCGCCACCCTGTTCGCGCTGGCGCTGACCAGTTGCTCGCTGCTTCCCGAGCGGGGAGCCGACGGGTCAGCGACGGCCTCAGCCAGCCCGACCGCCGCTTCGCCCTCGACCAATCCGGGCACCGAGCCGGCGCCGCCAAAGACCGTGCCATCGTCCTGCCCGGAGAACACCAGCCTTCCGTCGCAGCGGCTGCCCCGGACTCGCACCGCGATGCTCGGCACGAGCGCCGCGCGGGCCGCCTTGAGCCGGCTCCGAACCGCCGAACGAACTCGCGGAGATGACTTCTGCCGAGCCGCCTTTGGGCCCTCGACCTGGCCGGACCTGGACGGCAATGGCTGCAGTGCGCGCCAGGACACGCTGCGCCGCGGCGGCCGCGACCTTGTCGTCGGCGTCATCCGGAGCCACGGGACCGGCTGCCGGGAGGTCCTCTCCGGCACCTGGGTGGATGCCTACACCGGCGAGACGTTGCCCGGTCCGAATATGAAGGACCCGACAATCGCCGCGACGATCCAGATCGACCACCTCGTCTCGCTCTTCAATGCTTGGATCTCAGGCGCCCGCGAGTGGCCACCCGAGCGCCGGGTTCAGTTCGCCAACGACACCTCGATCCACGAGTTGTATGCCGTCTCCGCGGCCACCAACTTCGCCAAGAGTTATCGCGGGGCGGAGAGTTGGCGACCGCCGGCGGCATACCAATGCCGCTTTGCCCGGTCGTATGTCGAGGTGAAGGCGAGCTACGACCTCACGGTCACAGCTGCTGAGCGCGAAGCCCTCTCGGACATGCTCGACACCTGCTGAGCCCGATCCCGGGTGGACGCGCTACCAGGAGCCGCCGGACGACCCGGAGCCGCCGCCGCCGGAGAAGCCGCCACCCCCGCCGAATCCCCCACCGAAGCCGCCGCCACCATCGAAGACCGAGGTGCCGGAGCTGCCTGGGGTGGAGATGAAGGTGCCGGCCGCCTGGGTGGCGAAGTCGTCGACTCCGGAGGTGATCTCGTTGAAGAAGCCGCCGGTGCCCCAGTTCGGGCCCATGTACCAGATCGGCGCGTTGATCGTCACGCCCTGCGCGGCAGCGGCGGCGGCCACCTCATCGAAGGTCTTGGCCCACTTCTCGGCCACGCCGAAGACGATCGCATAGGGCAGATAGGCGGAGAAGATCTGCTGCGCCTCCTCGAACCGGATCTGGTTCGCTTCGGCCGTGACGAGGTACTGCCGGAAGCCCAGGGACTGGGCGAGCACGGCGCTGCCATCGGCGGTGCGCGAGGCCATCCGGCGGCCGAGGACTTTGACGATCAGGCCGCTCAGGGCGAGCCCGATGCCAAGGATCGTCGTGCCGGTGAACGGCAGCGCCGAGAGCGGGCGACCCGCCGGAATTACTCCGGAGAGGAAGAAGACGGCGAGGATTCCCAGGAAGATCAGGGCGGTCCCGAAGCCGGACCAGGAGTCTCGCTGGGCGCGCGGCGAGTGACGGAACCAGCCGCGGCGCACCACCTCGGCATACATCGAGCCCTGCACGGAGGAGAGCGTGGAGGAGAAGGTGTTCTTCAACTCCGACAGGCGGACCTGGTTGTCGCTCTGGAAGATGCCTTCCATGAGGATCTCTTCATAGGTGCTCAGCGCCTTGGCACCCGCGGGGGGCACAGTCCGGGTCAGTTGCCAGTCGGCGCGACCATACTTCTTCGTCGTCTCGCTGATCGTGAGGTAGCCGCGGACGGCCAGATCGAGCAGCGTCGCGGTGACATCGACCGTGTCGGCACTCTCGTCGATCAGCGTCCCGACGAGGCCGGGCTGCACACCTGTCGGCGGATTGAACTGCACGGCAACGGTTCCCGGCCGCGACCGGCGCACGGTTCCCGCCTGCTCCCCTGCACCGGGGGCCAGGCCCGGGGTCAGCCCGGCATACTGCTCGTCGCGCCCTCGGGTCCAGACCAGGGCCGACATCCCGGCCGCCGCGAGCACCGGCAAGAAAAGTCCGAGGCCACCGGTGAGCTGGCCGGCGAGCCGCGAGACCGCCGGCGGCACGCTGGGATCGTTGTAGCTCTCGTTATTGGTCGAGTCCTCGATGAGCTCCGGGCTCAGGTCCCCAAAAGCCGAGCGAGGCAGCGACACCGCGACCGTCATCGCCTGGCCAGGTTCGAGATCCTTGTGCGAGAAGGTCGACGGCGAACCGGCCGTCGCCGTGCACATCGAGTCCGCGCCCCGCTCGCCGAAATTGCAGCCCACCTGCAGGGGTGCTGCGGGTGCGGTGACGGACGCGGTGATCTCGTCATACCACTGCTCATTGGCCGTCGAGACGATGTCCTGGACGAATTCGGCGCGGTCTGCGTCGATCTCGTTGACGACATGGGCGAGTGTGTAGGCAATGACATAGGTCTGGGACCCGCTGACGGTCTCGTCAGGGCTCCCGATGCGCAGGTGGAGGTAGGCGCCGAGCTCGCTCTCATCGACATCCGTGGGCGCGCCGGTCGGTGAGGTGACCTGCAGGTCACTGAGTCGGTAATAGCGGTAGACGTCCTGGGAGTCCCGGTAGCCCGCGCGGATGCGGATATCGCGGGTGATGCCGTGCCGCTCCTGACCTTCCGGAAAGATATGGGTGATCGTCTCGGTGATGCGCACCGAGCCGTCGGGGTTGAGGACCATCGCATTGTCGTAGGCGCCGATCCGCTCCCCCGTGCCGACGGCCACGAAGCCGCGATCCAGGCCACTGGCTCCGGCCGGGGCGGCGAGCAAACCGAGCCCGAGCAGCAGCGCCACGACGGCCAGGAGGCGCCGAAGATTCGTGATCACGCGTCACTCCCCGCGACTGTGCAGCGCCCGAGCCATATCCCGCTGGTCTTGCCGTTCCCGCAGGGCGTGCCGCTTGTCATAGGCCTTCTTCCCCTTGGCGAGTCCGATCTCCACCTTGGCGCGACCGTCCTTGAAATAGAGCGCGAGCGGGACGATCGTGCGCCCGCTCTCGCGGGTGGCTGCCATCAACTTGTCCAGCTCCCCCCGGTGCAGCAGCAGCTTGCGGCGGCGCCGCGCGGTGTGATTGGTCCACGTGCCCTGGGTGTATTCGGGGATGTGCACCCCCTCGAGCCACAACTCGTCGTCATAGAAGATCGCGAAGCCATCCACGAGGGAGGCCCGGCCCATCCGCAGCGACTTCACCTCGGTGCCCATGAGGGATAGGCCGGCCTCGAAGGTGTCCTCGATGAGGTAGTCGTGGCGAGCCTTGCGATTGCTCGCCACCAGCTTGCGCCCGGTCTCCTTGGCCACCTGATCCGTCCTTGTTCGTGGGTATGCCGACACCCAGGTCGCGGGCGCGGGCCGGATCAGGCTACCTGGCGGCGCCAACTCGAGCCGCTAGGCCGTGTTGCGAAAATCCCGGACGGGGTCCCCGCGAAGTACCGGAGCGAGCTTGCGAGTGAGGAAACTTCGTGGGGTGTTTCAGAGCCAGCGGCGCGGATCCTGGGGGGCTCCATTGACGCGGGCCTCAAAATGCAGGTGGCAGCCGGTCGAGAGGCCGGTGGTGCCGACATAGCCGACGAGTTGACCGCGAGAGATCGCGCCATAGCCGGCGACGATGCGCTCCATGTGGTTGTAGGTCGTGGCGAGGGCCTCACCCCCGACCAGACCGTGCGAAATGATGACCTGGTTGCCATAGCCGCCGCCCCAGCCGGCCGAGACGACAGTGCCGGGTGCCGCGGCATAGATCGGGGTGCCGCAGGGGGCGGCATAATCACGACCGGCGTGCAAACGCAGGTAGTTCAAGATCGGGTGCATCCGCCACCCGAACTCCGAGGAAACCCAGCCGGTGCGCACGGGGGCGGACAAGAAGCCGCCGTCATTGACCGGCGGCGGATTCGACGTCGGGTTGGAGCCGGTGGTGCCGCCATTGTTGTTGCCATTGTTGTTCGACGCGGCCTCTTCGGCCGCGGCCTGCTCGGCGGCCTTGCGCCTGCGCTCCTCCTCCGCTTTGCGCTTCTCTTCGGCCGCGATCGCCGCCAGCTTGGCGGTGATGCGATCGGACTCGGCCGTCAAGTCGGCATACCGCTTCTTCTCGGCCGCTTTCTCGGTGGCCAAGGTGGCCGTCGCGGCGCTCTGCTGTGCGATCAGGCTCTCCAGGGTCGCCTTCGCGACAGCAGCGGCGTTGGCAGCCGAGGTGGCGTCCGCCAGCGCGGCTTCGGTCGCGGCCTGAGCGGCGGCAACCTTGGCCTTGGTCGCGGCGAGATAATCCTGGTCGGCCAGCAGCGAGGCATTGGAGGTGGAGAGTTCCTCCAGGGTGCTGTTCTGCAGGTCCGAGAGGACATCGGTCATCGACATCCGGTCGGCGAGCGCCTGCGGGTCACTGGTCTCCAAGGCGATCGCCAGAGTGCCGCTACCCTGCTCGGTGTAGAGCTGCGCGGCGAATCCGGCAACGGCCGAGCGGGTGTCCGCCAGGGCCTTCTGGGTCGCCTGGAGGTCAGCAGCGGCCTGCGCCTGATCCGCCTTGGCCTTCGCGAGGTCGACCTTGGCCTGCTCATTGCGCGCATCTGCCGCAGCCTGCGCCTGTTGCGCCGCCGCAAGCGCATTCTGCGCACCGGGCAGCCGGCTCTGGCTGTCCTGGAGTGCGGCATTGGCCTTCGCCAAGGCGGCGGAGGTGTGGTCCATGTCTTCTTGCAGCGCGGTGATCTGCGATTGGACCTTGCGCTTGTCGTCGTTGAGGTCCGCCCGGGCCGTGCTGCCGGCCACGACGGACAACGCGAGCGTGCCGCTCACCAGCGAGGCGGCTACGACCACGGTTCGGGCAGTGCGCCTCGTTCGTCCCACGTGCATCATCGGTCCCAAGGGTAGCGAGCGTGACCCGGCACGTCAGCACCTACGCGGCTCCGGCGTGTCGTGACCAAGGCTGCCTCAGACGCGCAGATAACGCCAGAGCGTGATCGTGGAGGTGACGATCGCGAGAGCCACCGCCATTCCACCGAGGATCGGTGCGATATGCCAGACGTCGGCCGCACCGATGGTCGCCTGATTGAGGACGACATTGCGCGAGTTATCGCCGACCAGCGCCCGCACAGCGGCGACGAGCAGGCCGAGCGCCAAACCCGCCCCCACGATCGCCGCGATGATGGTCTCCGCAATGAAGGGCAGCCGAATCGCCATATTGGACGCGCCGACCAGCCGCATAATCCCGATTTCTCGTCGACGAGAAAAAGCGGCTTGCCGGATCGTCGTCGCCATCAGAAGCACCGCGCAGGCGACCATCACGATGGCCAGGGCCACGGCATACCTCGTGAACTTGTTGAGGATCGAGAAGAGTTTGTCCAGCACCTTTTTCTGGTCCTGAACCGTGGCGACCCCGGGGGCACCCTCGAAGGTGCTGGCCACGACGTCATATTTCGACGGATCGCTCAACGCGACGCGGAAACTTTGAGGAATGTCGCCGACCGAGATATTGCCCACGAGCGGGGTGTCCTTGAACTGCTCGACGAAGCGGTCGTAGGCCTCCTGCTCACTCTCGTAGAAGACCTCCTTGACCAGCGGTCGCAGCTGGTCAAGTTGGCTGCGGATGTTTTCCTTTTGGTCCTCGGTCACCGCTCCGGTGCAATTGGGTTGGCGAGAGTCCTTGGTGCACATAAAGATCGAGACCTGGACGCGGTCATACCAATAGCCCTTCATGACATCGGCCTGCCGCTGGGCGAGCAACCCGAGTCCGAGCAGGAAGAGCGAGATCATCGTCACGAGGACGACCGAGATCGCCATCGACATATTGCGGCGTAGCCCGACCCAGACGTCGCCGAGGAGGAATCGCAGGCGCATCAGTCGTCCCCTCGCACGACATCCTCGGTCCAGTCCGGATTCGGATCGGCCCACAGGTCGCCTTCGTCCGGTTCCGGCGCGGGGGCCGGCTCGTCAAAGCTAGGAGCGGGGATATAGCTGCCCTGCGCCTCGTCGCGCACCAGGACACCGTGATCGAGTTCGATGACCCGCCGCTGCATCTCATCGACGATGACATTGTCGTGGGTCGCCATGACCACCGTGGTGCCGTACTGGTTGTTGATATCCGCCAGCAGCCGCACGATGTCGAGGCTGGTCGTGGGGTCGAGGTTTCCGGTGGGCTCGTCGGCCAGCAGGATCGGCGGCTTGTTGACCACAGCCCGGGCGATTGCCACGCGCTGCTGCTCACCACCGGAGAGTTCGTGGGGCATCCGCTTGCCCTTGCCCTCCAAACCGACCAACTCCAAGGTTTCCGGCACGAGCATCCGGATGGCTCGGTTCGGCTTGCCCAGCACCTGCAGCGCGAAGGCCACATTCTGGGTCACATTCTTGTTCGGCAGCAGCCGGAAGTCCTGAAAGACGGTGCCGATCTGGCGGCGCAACCGCGGCACCTTGCGCGGGGGCAGCATCGCCAAATCGTGGCCCGCGACGAGCACCGAGCCGCTGGTCGTCGGCTCCTCGCGGATCACCAGGCGCAAGAGTGTCGATTTGCCGGAACCCGACGGGCCGACGACGAAGGCGAACTGCCCGCGCTCGATCTCCAGGGAGAGGTCGTCGAGGGCCGGGCGCTGCGAGCGGGCATACGTCTTGGTGACGTTCTCGAATCGGATCATGCGCGGAGTCAAAGACCTTTGGTTGTGAACAAGGATCGGCGCGGCGGCGGCCCATCGGAAGTTTCAGTCTAGGTGCCGACCCTGAGGCCACCGGCCACCTCCTCGATGGTGTGTCGGGGCACTGGCGTGCCGTTCACCCTCGTGCATTAGGTTGGCCAGGCCCCGCCCCCACGGGTATGCCGCACGCCAGGAGTTTCCACCATGTCCCGCTCTCCCCGCGCCCGCCGCCTCGTCGCCGCGGCGCTCGCCCTGCCCGCCTCCACCGCGGCATACGCAATGCCCAGCGCCTCGGCGACCGACCAGCCAGCAGGGGCAAGCCTGCAGCAGCTCGCCAGCCAGGCCCACCGGGCCGCCCCGATGCCCGTCACGGCCGATGCCATCAGCGTCAGCACCGCCAGCGGCAGCACGACCTATGCCTTCAATGACGCCACCGGCACGCTAGGCGCGCAGCTGAGCAAGATCACCGGGGACACCCCGCGCGTGTGGTCCCCCGCCGGCGATATCGCCCTGGACGGCGGCGCCGCCGCCTGGTCGACTCGCACCGCCGATGGGGCTCTCGTCGCGACCTACCCCCGCCCGACCGGCGCGCTGGCGCCGTCTTGGCTGCCGTCCGGCGATGGCTTCGTCCAGCAGTCGCCCACCGCGGCCCCCTATAGCTCGGCGGTCTCCATGACGCCGGGCAGCCGGTGGATCCAACCGCTCGCGGCCGCCGGTGCGACATATGGCGCCTTCGCCGTGAGCCCCTATGGCTCGGAGGCCGTCGTCCGCGGCGTCAGCGGGAGCATCTCGAACCTCTTCCTCGTCCCGGTGCGCAGCCCCATGAAGCTCTCCGGTCAGCCGGCGCCCTTCCCGACCCGCGACTATTTCGTCTCCAGCTATCGGCCCGGCGATCCGGATATCGCGCAGGAAGCCGGCAAGGGCGTCCAGGACAGCAGCGCCCGCACCTTCATCACCTTCCTCGGCGTCGAGCCCGGCACGACGAAGGCCTCGCTCTTCGTCGACTACCAGGACGGCCGTCACCTCAACCAGCCCCTGCAGCCGACCGCCGTGGTGCAGGCGGGTATGCCGTGCACCACCGTCGCCCCGGCCTTCAGCCCCGACCGGCGGCGCATCGCCTATCTCGTCGGCGTCGCCGCCGGCACCAATCCGTGCAGCCAGACGGCCGTGCGGGTGGTGAGCCTCGGGACAAACGGCTTCTACGACCCCACGACGGTCTCCACGCTGGTTGTCTCCCCAGCGGGCGAGCCCTACACCCGCATTTCCTGGCGAGCGAAAACCGCTGCGGCGCAGAGCATTCGGATCGGCGGCGACACCCGCTATGACGTCGGCGTCAATGTCTCGCGCAGCGTGTATGCCGCGGCCAGCGCCGGCGGCGCCGTCATCGCCGGCGGCGAGGCGTATGCCGATGCCCTCACCGGCAGCCCGCTCTCGGCCGCACTCAAGGGACCGTTGATGCTGACGCGCCGCGATCGCGTCGACGCAGCCGTGGTCTCGGAGTTGAGTCGGGTGCTGAAGCCGGGGACGACGGTCTACGTCCTGGGCGGACCCGCGACCGTGGACGAGGCGGTCTTGGCCACCCTGCGCAGCACCGGCCACCCTGTTGTCCGACTCGGCGGCGCGAACCGTTTCGCCGTTGCCACGACCGTGGCTGACACCCTCAGTGCCGTGCGCGGGGCCCAGCCGGCCAGCATCTTCGTCGCCAACGGGCGCGTATTCCCTGACGCGCTGGTGGCCAGCCCGGCGGCGACCGCGAACCGCGGCGTGATCCTGCTCAGCGACGCGGACACGATGCCAGCCGAGACCGCGGCATACCTCAGCGCGCATGCGGGGACGACCCTCTTCGGCATCGGTGGCGGCGGGAGCCGCAGCCTGGCCGGGTATGCCGGTGTTGAGGTCATCTCCGGCGCCGACCGCTATGAGGTGGCCGCCAAGGTCGCCGACCGCTTCTTCACCGCCGAGTGGATCGCGACAATCGTCTCCGGCCTGAACTGGCCGGACGCCACGACCGGCGGCGCGCTGATCAGCCAATGGCAGCAGCCTATCCTGCTGGCGAAGGGCGCGACCCTGCCGTCCCTGACCGCGGCCCGCCTCGACCGCTCGCGGGCGGCGACCGAGCTGGTGGTCGCCTTCGGCGGACCCGCTTCGGTGGATCCGGCGGCGCTCGATGAGGCCGTGCGGCGGGCCGGGAGCCAGACGGTCTACAACGGACCCGACGCGCCGAAGTAACGCATCGACACCCGATCCGCGCGACAGCACGCAATCGGCGCATTGACACCCTGGGCAGCGGGTGTCAATGCGCCGATTGCGTGTATATGTGCGGTGTTACTCGCCCAGGGCGGGCTCGCCCGAGCGCCGCCAGCGGATGCCGGCCTCGATGAATCCGTCGATGTCACCGTCGAAGACCGACTGGGGGTTGCCGACTTCGTAGCCGGTGCGCAGGTCCTTGACCATCTGATAGGGCTGCAGGACATAGGAGCGCATCTGGTCACCCCAACTGGCCTTGATGTCGCCGGCCAGTTCCTTCTTGGTCGCCGCCTCCTCGGCCTTGCGCAGCAACAGCAGGCGGGACTGCAAGACCCGCAGCGCGGCGGCGCGGTTTTGGATCTGCGACTTCTCGTCCTGCATCGACACAACGATCCCGGTCGGGATATGGGTCATCCGCACGGCGGAGTCGGTGGTGTTGACGCTCTGGCCGCCCGGGCCCGAGGAACGGAAGACATCGACCTTGATCTCGTTCTCGGGGATCTCGATGTGATCGGTGCTCTCGATCAGCGGGATGACCTCGACGGCGGCGAAGGAGGTCTGGCGTCGGCCCTGGTTGTCGAAGGGGCTGATCCGCACCAGCCGGTGGGTGCCGCCCTCGACGGAGAGATTGCCGTAGGCGTAGGGCGCGGACACCTCGAAGGTGGCCGACTTTAGGCCGGCCTCCTCCGCATACGACGTGTCCATGACCTTGGTCGGGTGGCCGTGGCGCTCCGCCCAGCGCAGGTACATTCGCAGCAGCATCTCCGCGAAGTCCGCGGCATCGACGCCACCCGCGCCGGAACGAATCGTCACGACGGCAGCCCGCTCGTCATACTCCCCCGACAGCAGCGTCCGAACCTCCAACTCACCGACCGAGCCGCGGATCGCCGCGAGGTCCCGCTCGGCTTCGGCGAGGGTCGCCTCGTCGTTCTCCTCCTGGCCGAGTTCGACGAGCACCTCGAGCTCATCAATGCGCCCGTCAAGTTCGACAATCCGATCGCGCTCGGCGATCGCGCGCGAGAGCGCCGAAGTTACCTGCTGCGCGCTGTCCGGGTCGTCCCACAGGTCTGGCGCGCCCGCCTTGGCTTCGAGGTCGCTGATCTTGGCCGCGAGGGCATCGAGATCCGTCACCTCGCGCACCGACGTCATGGTCGTGCGAAGGTCCCTGATCTCGGTGGAGAAGTCCGTAGCCACAAGGAGCAAGCCTACGGCAGAGGGGCCGGACCCCCCGTGCCCGCCGATTAGGCTTGGGCGTATGACGACTGCAGCCGCGACGACCTTCGAAGAACTCCTCACCGAGCAAGTCCGCAACGAGTTCACCGCGAGCCAGCAGTACATCGCTCTCGCCGTGTGGTTCGACAACCATGATCTGCCGCGCCTGGCGGCGCACTTTTACGCCCAGAGCGTTGAGGAGCGCAATCACGCGATGATGTTCATCCAGTACCTCCTGGACCGTGACCTGCAGGTCAGCATCCCCGGTGTCGGCGAGGTGCTCAATGACTTCTCCTCCCCGCGCGAGCCCATCGAACTCGCGCTGGTGCAGGAGAAGCAGGTCACCAGCCAGGTCGAGGCGATTTTCCGCGCCGCGCGCGAGGCCGGCGATGTGCTCGGGGAGCAGTTCATGCTGTGGTTCCTCAAGGAGCAGGTCGAGGAGGTCTCCTCGATGAACACGCTGCTGACGATCGCCACTCGCGCGGGCGATGACTGGTTCCAGATCGAGGACCACCTGGCTCGCGAGGCCGTGGGGGACGGCGGCGCAGACCCGAGCGCCCCGCCGGCTGCGGGCGGCGCCCTCTGAGGTCCGCCTAGCCGATCAACTCGGGCAGGTAGGCAAGCGCCGCGTCGAGAACATCCGTCGGTGTCTTGCCGAAGGAGTGCGTGCCGGCCGCCTCGGCCACCCAGGCGGGGTCAGCGAGTTCGGCCCGCACTTCCGCTGGCGTCCCGAACGGATCCCTCGCCCCTTGGATGACCCGCACGGGTATGCCGTGCTCCCCCGGTGCCCGCAGCTCCGCCGCCCGCGAAGCCTCGGGCTTTCCCGGCGGATGCAGGGGGAAGGACAGGGCGAGCACCCCGCTCGCGCCCACGGTGTATGCCGTGCGGCACGCCACCCGGGCGCCCGCGCTGCGTCCGCCCACGACGACCGGCCCCGGCAACGCCAGTTCGGCGAGCATCGGCACCCAGGCGGCATCGAGCGTGGGTGGCCGTCCCGCGACCTTGCGCCCGGCTACCTTCCACGGCTGCTCGATGAGGATCACGCGATAGCCGTGTGCCGGAAGTCTTTTGGCGAGCAGCATCAGGTCGCTGGCGCCGATGCCGCCCCCGGCCCCGTGGCTGAGGACGACGCTGGCTCGCTCCGGCGCCGAGCCGGTGTAGAAATGCGCCCGACCCGGCCCCTGCGGGGTGGGCAGCTCAACCCGCTCGGCCATCGGACTCAACCGATCCCGTGCGTCCTGCGCAACACCTCGCGATAGCGCGCAGCGATCTCGGCAGACCGGTCCGCATCGCCGGCCTCGGTTCGGCAGGTGATCTCGACCGGCCAGTCGGGCAGGTCGGCGCCTGGCCCGGCCAGAGCCCAGGCCGCTTGCCGGGCCGCGCCCAGCCCGACATACTCCCCGGGCGCGGGGATCTCGACCGGAGCCCCCATCAGCAGCGGCGCGATCTGCCGGACGGCGCGGGATGCGGCGGCACCGCCGATGATCAGCACGCGCCCGATGTGCACGCCATGAGCGCGCAGGGCATCAACACCCGCCGCGACATTGAGCAGCATGCCCTCGACGATGGCTCGGGCCAGATTCTCCGGCGTGGCATTCGCCCGGGTCATCCCGTGCAAGGAGCCAGTCGCTGCGGGCAAGTTCGGAGTGCGCTCGCCGTCGAGATAGGGCAACAGGGTCAGTCCGCCGGCTCCTGGCTCAGCCGCCAGCGCCAACCGGTCGAGCCCGTCGAAGTCCACCCCGAGCATCGCGGCGCCGGCATTGAGCACGCGCGCGGCATTCAAGGTGCACATCAAGGGCAGATAGCCGCCTGCCGCATCGGCGAAGGAGGCGATGGCTCCCGACTCGTCCGCGATGGGGTCGGCGGCGCGGACGAAGACGGTCCCGCTCGTCCCCAGCGAGCACACCACGTCGCCGGGTTGCAGTCCCAGGCCCAGGGCGGCTCCCATATTGTCGCCCGTCCCCGGCGCCACAAGCATGCCCGAATCGGTCTGCCCGGCAATGGCATTCGGCTCCAGGACGGTTGGCACGCCGAAGCTGCGCCCGGCCGCGAGGGCCATGACGTCCTCGCGATAGCTATTGGTGTGGGCCGACCAGTATCCGGTGCCGGAAGCGTCGCCACGATCGGTGGTCCAGGCCTCGAAGCCCCCGCGGGCCTGGAGTATCCGGCCGGTTAGCCAGTCATGCGGCAGCACACACGTATGCAGTCGATCCAGGTTCTCGGGCTCGTTGCGGGCCAGCCAACGCACCTTCGAAACGGTGATGGCCGCGACAGGGACCACGCCGATCTGCTCGGCCCACGCCCCCGCTCCCCCAAACTCCTCAACCAAGTCGGCCGCGCTCGACGCGGACCGCGTGTCATTCCAGAGCAGGGCCGGCCGGATGATCTGGTCCGCGCTGTCCAGGGTGACCATGCCGTGCTGCTGGCCGCCGACCGCAAGTGCCGCGACACCGTCCAAGATGTCTCCGGCGCACGCCTGCTCCCAGGCCGTCCACCACGCGCTGGGATCAACCTCCGTGCCGTCCGGATGCGGCGCTCGGGCGGTGCGGACGACCTCGCCCGTCGCCGCATCGCAGACGACGATCTTGCAGGACTGGGTCGAGCTGTCGACCCCGGCGACCAGGGTGCGGGACATATACGCCTCCGTTGGCTTCAGTCTTTCGGCCATCCTAAGGACACGCCGGAACCGGAGCCCCTCACACGAGGGACCCCGGTCCGTGGGCCGCCACCGCCGGCTGGCGGGAAGAGCGGTGGCGTCGTGCGTCGCTCAGGCGTTCTCGAGGTCTTCGAGGGTTGCCCGGGCACCCTTCTCGTGCAGGCTCGCGAGGAACCGCCGATAGGGCGTGGTGAAGCGCTCATCCTCGGCGAGGTCGCCGAAGAAGTCGCGATTGCGCAAGAAGGCGAGGTCGTCCTCGGACTGGGCGGCGGCCGCGGCCATCACCGTGTCCTTAAAGCGGTCGACGACCTCGATGGGCTCACCCTGCTCGTCGGTGCCCTCGGCATACTTAGCCCAGGAGGCGACGATCAGCGCAGATCGCTCGATCGCTCCCCCGCGCACAAGGTTGATGCCGATCACGGGCACCAGCCACTTCGGGATCCGGTCCGAACTCTCCGCGCAGAGCCGCGCGAGGGTGTCGCGCACCTCCGGATTCGCGAAGCGCTCGATGAGCTGATGACGGTAGGCGTCCAGATCGACCCCCGGCACTTCGGGAAGTGTCGGGCTGCCCTCGTTCTCCATGTAGCCGAGGAGGAACTTCACGAAGAGCGGGTCCTGGCAGACCTCGTGCGCATAGCGATAGCCGCTGAGATAGCCGAGATAGCACAACGCCTGGTGGGAGGCGTTGAGCAGGCGCAGCTTCATCAGCTCGTACGGCACGACATCCGGGACGATCTGGACGCCGACCTCCTCGAACGCCGGTCGCCCGGCGCCGAAGTTGTCCTCGAGAACCCACTGAGTGAACGGCTCGCAGACCACCGGCCATTGATCGGCGATCCCGAATCGTTCGGCGAGATCGTCGATATCGGCCTGCGCGGTGACCGGCGTGATCCGATCGACCATGCAGTTGGGGAAGGCGACCTGCTCGCGGATGTATGCCGCGAGCTCGGGGTCCTTGAGTTCGGCAAAGGCCGTAATCATCTTCTGGGCGATATGGCCATTACCGGGCAAGTTGTCGCAGGACATGACGGTGAACGGCGCGGTACCCGCATCGCGGCGTATCCGAGCAGCCTCGGTGATGAAGCCGAAGACACTGCGCGGACCACCCTCACCGGCCAGGTCGGCCTGCAAGTCGGCGCCGGATGCATCGAACTCACCCGTGACCTGGTTGACGTGATAGCCGCCCTCGGTCACCGTCAGCGAGACGATCCGGGTTGCTGGATCGGCGAGCCGATCCAGCACCGCGTGCGGGTCATCCGGCGCGAACAAATAGTCGACCATGCCGCCGATGACACGAGCGTCGCGCGAACCGTCCGGGTGCTTGACCACCAACGTGAACAAGCAGTCCTGGGCTTTCATCGCATCGCGCATCCGGACATCGCCGGGCATGGTGCCCACCCCGACGATGCCCCAGTCGTGCGCCGCCCCAGCGTTCATCAAGGCGTCGAGGTACATCGCCTGATGGGCTCGATGGAAGCCGCCGACCCCGAAGTGGACGATGCCGGGAGTCAGGCCGGAGCGGTCGTATGCCGGGACGGCCACCTCGGGAGCCAGGCTCCCGAGAGTGGCGTTCGAGAGGGGGGTCGCCGACATATCAGCGCACCGCACCCATCGACAGACCCTGGACCAGCTTGTCCTGCGCCGCGAATCCGGCAACAAGCACCGGCAGCGAGACCACCAACGAAGCCGCACACACCTTGGCCAAGAACAAGCCTTGGCTGGTGACGAAACCGGTCAGATAGACAGGCGCCGTCTGCGAGACCGTGCCGGTGAGCACGCGGGCGAAGAGCAATTCGTTCCAGCTGAAGATGAAGCAGATCAGCGCGGCGGAGGCCAAGCCGGGCATGACGACCGGAGCGACCACCTTGCGCAGGGTCAGGATCAACCCGGCGCCATCAACTTCCGCGGCCTCGAGCATTTCGCTCGGGACCTCGGCGAGGAAGCTGCGCAACATCCAGATCGCGATCGGCAGGTTCATCACCGTGTAGAACACGATGAGCAGCCAGATGTTGTCCAGCATGCCGACCTTCTTCGCGAAGAGGTAGATCGGCAGCAGGCCGGCCACGATGGGCAGGAACTTCGTCGACAGCAAGAAGAAGAGCACATCGCTCCACTTGCGCACCGGCCGAATCGAGAGGGCGTAGGCCGCCGGGAAGGCCAGCACCAGCACTAACAGGGTCGAGACGACACTGGCCATCACCGAGTTGATTAGCGAGGGCCATGGGCCGGACTCGAAGAAGGAGCGATAGCCCTCCAGCGTTAGCGGTGCGCCGAAGGACGGCGGGTTGGTCGCCGCATCGGGCTCACTGTGGAAGCTGGTCAGGATCATCCACAGCACCGGCGAGACGAACATCAGACCGACGACCCAGGCGGTGATCGACAAGATCACGCCGGAGCGCGGCTGCTTGTGAACATTCTCCACCTGTCCGGTCGAGAGGGTTTTGCCACTCATCGCTGCTCCTCCCGGAAGATGCTGAAGACGGTCCGCAGGGCCACGGTGGCCACGAAGATCGTCAAGATGACGACGACGACGCCAGCGGCCGAGGCCAGACCGTAGTCCTGCCCTGTGTAGAAGGTTTGGTAGATGTAATAGGGCAGGTTCGCTGTGCCGAGACCACCGCCGGTGATCGTGAAGACATGGTCGAAGTTCTGCACGACATAGATCGTGCCGAGCAACCCGGACAGCTCCATATACGGCCGCAGGTGCGGCAGCGTCATATTGGTGAAGATCTGCCAGGGGCTGGCCCCGTCAATGCGCGCCGCCTCCACGACATCCATCGGCCGAGACTGCAATCCGGCCAGCAGGATGAGCATCATGAAGGGTGTCCACTGCCAGACGATGGCGAAGATGATCGACCACATGGGGTGATCGCTGATCCAGTCCGGCTGCGGTGCGTCCTCGCCGAAGATCTTGGTCAAGAGGCCGTTGAACAAGCCATATTCGGGGTTGTAGAGGGCGTGCTTCCACAGCAAGGCGGCCGCGACCGGGACGATGAGGAAGGGCGTGATCATCATCGTGCGCACGATGCCCTGGCCGAAGAACTTCCGGTCCAGCAGCAAGGCGATGAGCAGGCCGAGGAAAAGGGAGATCAAGACGACAGCGGCCGTGAGCAGCACGGTCACCCAGATCGCCTTGCGAGCCGACGGGTCCGTCAGGACCGTCTTGTAGTTGGCAATGCCTCCGAAGCCGCGCTCATCCGGGTAGTAGGCATTCCAATTCATGAACGAGGCACCGATCGTGAAGACGAACGGCAACTGCGTGACGAAGAAGACCAAGATCAATGCCGGAAGAAGCGGCATCCTGCGCGCCCAGTCTCCTGAGCGCGCAAGACGTGCCGGCTTCTTCGTGGCGACCCCGGCCCCCTTGGTGGGGGTCGTGGTCATGGGCTTACTTGTTCTGGTACTTCTTGGCGACTTCCTCGGCCAGCTTCTGGCCTTGGTCGAGCGCCGCGTCAACGGTGGTCTGGCCCGCGATCGCGCTGCTGACCAACTGGCTCACGTCCGTGCCGAGCTTCGGGAACTCGGGGATGCCGACGAACTGGATGCCCATCGCCGGGCGCGGCTGCGCACCCGGGTTCAGCGGGTCAGCCGACTCGATGGCGGCCTTTTCCTTCTCCGCGAAGGCGCCGGCTTCCTTCAGGTAGTCGGCATTGGAGTAGGTCGAGGCGCGCTTGCCGGACGGGATCTTGGCCCAGCCGAGTTCCTTGCCGACCAGCTCTTCATACTCCTTGCTGGAGGCCCAGGAGATGAACTTCCAGGCGTTGTCCTGGTTCTTGGAAGCCTTCTGGACCGCCCAGGCCCAGGTGTAGAGCCAGCCCGAGCTCTTGGTCTTGTTGACCGGTGCGGCGGCGTAGCCGACCTTGCCCTTGATCGGGGAGTTGGCGGCCTCGAGCGAGCCGGCGGCCGAGGTGGCGTCGTACCACATCGCGACCTTGCCCTGAGTCATGTTGTTGAGGCACTCGGTGAAGCCCGCCTGCGGGGCACCGGCCTCGCCGTGCGCCTTGACGAGGTCGACATAGAAGTTGACGGCCTCCTTGAACTCCGGGGCGTTGACGCCGGGGGTCCAGTCTTCGTTGAACCAGGTGCCGCCGAAGGTGTTGACGACGGTGGTCAGCGGGGCGAAGATCTGGCCCCAGCCCGGCATACCGCGCAGGCAGATGCCCTTCATACCGGACTCCGCGCCGTCCGCCTTGGCGGCGAGGTCGGCGACCTCGGCCCAGGTCGGGTTGTCGGGCATCGTTAGGCCCTTGGCGTCGAAGATGTCCTTGCGGTACATCAAGAACGACGACTCGCCATAGAACGGCTCGCCATAGATCTTCCCGTCGACCGAGAGCGAGGTCGTCATCGACTTCATGATGTCTGACTGGTTGAAGGCGGAGTCGCCATTGGCCTTCTCGGTGAGGTCCGCGACCCAGCCGTTCTTGGCGTAGATCGGGATCTCGAAGTTGGAGAGGGAGGCCACGTCATACTGCCCAGCCTGTGAGGAGAACTCCTGGCTGATCTTGGCGCGGACGTCATTCTCCGGAAGAACGGTGTAGTTGACTTTGATGCCCGTCGCCTTGGTGAAGTTGGCCTCGGTGAGCTTGCGCAGGTCTTCCATCTGCGGGTTGTTGACCATCAAGACGTTGACGGAACCACCACTACCGCCGCTGCCACCGGTGTTGCCGCCGCCGCCCCCACCGGCGCCGGAACAACCCGCGAGCCCGGCCGCCACGAGCGATGTCGCGCCCGTCAGTGCCCAGAACTTCCTACCAGCCATTGCGTCTCTCTCCTCGTTGAGTGGAACGCCGGAACCCGTGTGCTCATTTGAGCGCACCCCGCGCACATATGAGTAAAGTGGTCCCTGTCACACTTGTCAAGGACGACACCACTAGATGGGATCAGAACGTGACCGAGGCCCTGGGACCCTCCGCGAGGGTGCTCGCCGCCGCGGTCGCGCGCCGGCACTACCTCGCCGGGGAGTCGAAAGTCGATATCGCCGGCGCCCTAGGGATCAGTCGGTTCAAGGTCGCCCGGCTGCTTGACCTGGCCCATGAACTCGGCATCGTGCGCATCGAGATCGCGAGCGACCAGATCGTGGATCTCCAACTCTCCGAAGAGGTTCGGGAAGCCTGGGAGCTCCATCACTGCACGGTCGTGCTCGGTCACGGCGCCGACGCGGTGGCGCGCGAGGACCTAGGTCGCACGGCCGCAGAACTGCTGTGCGAAGTGGTGACCGATAAGGATGTGCTCGGGCTGCCCTGGGCGCGCTCGGTCTCCGACATGATCCGCTCGATCACCGCCTTCCCACGGATCCCGATTGTGCAATTGAGCGGCTCGGTCGTCGTGCCGGACGAAACCACCAGTCCGGTCGACATCGTCGGACGTATCGCCCGCATCGCCGGCGGCGAGGCGCATTTGTTCTATGCCCCGCTCATCCTCGACGATGCCACCTCGGCCACCGTCATGCGCCGCCAGCCATCAGTCGCCTCCGCCCTCGCGGCTGCCGACCGGGTGACGATCGCCGTGGCCGGCATCGGCGCGTGGGCGCCTGGGCAGTCGACCGTCTACGACACGATCGGCCCCGAGGATCGCGCGGAGGCGGTCTCGGCCGGTGTCGTCGGGGAGGTCATGGGCATCTATTACGGAGCCGATGGTGCACCGGTGCCGACCCATCTGACGGATCGGATGGTCACCTTGACCGGCGATCGGCTGCGGGCCGTTCCGGAGGTGATCGGCATCGCGCGCGGCCGCAACAAGGCCCAGGCGGTGCGGGGTGCGTTGCGCGGCGGCCTGCTGAAATCCCTCGTCATTGACACCGAGATCGCCCAGTCGCTCTTGGCGGGTGACTGGCCTCGCTAAGCGCGAGCCTTAGCCGATGATCTCCCCCGTGCTCGGGTCGACGACGCCGACCAAATCCGACTCTGGTGCCGGGTCGAGCAAGTGCGGGCCATTGGCCTGATTGGAACTGACCGCCCGGCTCACGGGGTATGCCGCGAAGCGCCCCGGATCGGCATACTCCAGCAGGTCGGACACCCCCTCCGGGTCGGTCAGCGCGGGATCGAGCCAGCGCTGCCAATCCTGCTTCTCCAACACGAGGGGTTGGCGGTCATGGATCCGGTCCAGCCCGGGCTCGGCGGCCGTCGTGATCACCGCGAAGGAGACCACCCAGGCCGACGGATCGTCGGGATCGGCCACGGCGCGATCGCGCCAGAACTCATAGATCCCCGCCATGGCCACCAGGGCGCCATCCCCGCGGTGGATGAAGAAGGGCTGCTTGCGTGGCTTGCCCTTGGCGTCGGTCGCCGAGGGCGAGACCTGCCATTCGTACCAGCCCTGCGCCGGGACCAGGGCCCGACGGGCAGCAAGGGCGCGGGCATAGGCCGGCTTCTCCCCGATGGTCTCGGCGCGCGCATTGATCATCCGGGCGCCGCCCTTGACGTCCTTGGACCAACTCGGAACTAGGCCCCAGGTGAGCAAGCGCAGCTGGCGCACCGGCTCCTGACCCATGGCCCGGGTGAGGATGACCGGCGCCTGCTTGGTGGGCGCCATATTCCAGTCCGGCGTGCCCGCCGGCGGCGACTGCGGGTTGACCAGAATGGACGCGGTGGCCTCGTCGTGCCGATCCGCCTCGACATCAAAGACCTCGACCAATTCGGCCAGGTCCGCGCTGGCGGCATACCTCCCGCACATGCGGCGGCTCCATTTCTCGGGGGCGAGCTTCGCTCCGCGCGGGGCGGTGCGGCGTCTACGGTAGGAGTAGACAACTGCACCCGACCCTAGAAGGTTCCATGACTCTCGTGCGCCGTGTTGCTCGTCCCTTGCTCGCCTCAATGTTCCTCGTGGGAGGCCTGGACGCCCTGCGCCACCCTGGCCGGCTGACTCCGAAGGCCGAACCCGTCGTCAAGGCGCTCGCCGGCCCGCTGGGCCTACCCGATGACACCGAACTGCTCGTGCGCGCCAATGGCGCAGCGATGGTTGCGGGTGGCGCCTTGCTCGCGACGGGTCGCTTCCCGCGATTGGCCGCCTCCGTGCTGGCGGGTTCGCTGGTGCCGACGACCTATGCCGGACACCCGTTCTGGCAGGACACCGACCCGGCGACGCGGGCCCAGAACCGCATCCAATTCTTGAAGAATCTCAGCATCCTCGGCGGCGTCTTGCTCGCGGCCGTCGACACCGAGGGCAAGCCCGGCCTGGCCTATCGCGCCCGGATGGCCGGCGATGCCGCCTCGCGAACTCGGTCCTCGGTGGCTAAGGACGCGCGGTATGCCGCCCGCACCGCCAAGCGGGAAGCGCGCCTGAAGCTCGCCACGGCAACCGATGCCTTCAGCTGATCCGTCGCCGCCCGGGCCGGACGGTCTGTGGGCGGCGCCCCTGGCCACCGGCCCCGTCCAGGCCGTCGTCACCCTTCCGGGCAGCAAATCGCTGACCAATCGATATCTGGTGCTCTCCGCGCACGCGCAGGAGAGTTCCCGGTTGCGCTCCCCCCTGCGATCGCGGGACACCCTGCTCATGGCGCAAGCCCTGCGGGAGCTCGGGTGCGAGGTCGGCGGGGCCCCCGATCAGCCCGCCGACTGGATCGTCACTCCGCATACCCTGCGGGGCGGCGGCACCGTGGATTGCGGTCTCGCGGGCAATGTGATGCGTTTCGTGCCGCCGGTGGCGGCCTTGGCGGCTGGACCGGTGGCCTTCATCGGCGACGCGCACGCCGCCGCGCGGCCGATGTCCGTGATTCTCGAGGCGCTCCGTGCGCTGGGCGTCGAGATCGACGACGAGGGCCGTGGCAGCCTGCCCTTCACCGTGCGCGGGCGCGGCGCGGTCCGTGGCGGAGCAGTGACCTTGGACGCCTCGGCGTCCTCGCAATTCGTCTCGGGACTGTTGCTGTCCGGGCCGCGCTTCGAGCACGGGCTGACGGTGCACCACGACGGGAAGTCCGTGCCGAGCCTGCCCCACATCGAGATGACGATGGAGACGCTGCGCGACGCTGGCGCCATGGTGGACGACACGACACCACACACCTGGCACGTCGAGCCGAGCGAAATCAACTCTCTCGATGTCGTCGTCGAGCCCGACTTGTCGAATGCCGCGCAATTCCTCGCGGCCGCCCTGGTCACCGGCGGTCGAGTGCGCATCCCCGGCTGGCCGCAGTACACCACCCAAGGCGGCGACGCGCTGCGCGACATCCTCGACCGCATGGGCGCCGATATCGTGCTGGATCGCGATGGCCTGACGATTACCGGCGGGGGCGGCGGCATCCACGGCCTCGACATCGACCTGCATGACAGCAGCGAGCTGACCCCCGTCATCGCGGCCCTGTGCGCGCTCGCCGAGCGCCCGAGCGTGATCCGCGGCGTCGCCCATATCCGGGGCCACGAGACGGACCGCCTGGCAGCCCTCGCTACCGAACTCAATGCGCTCGGTGGCGACGTCAGGGAAACGGAGGACGGCCTGCGAATCCGCCCTCGGCCGCTGCACGGCGGCACCTTCCACACCTATGCCGACCACCGGATGGTGATGGCCGCCGCCCTGCTGGGACTGGTCGTGCCGGGGATCCACGTCGAGAATGTGGCGACCGTCGCCAAGACTTTGCCCACCTTCGTGGACCTGTGGGATGGCATGCTCGGGCAGAGCCAGGCCCCCGCGTGAGCCGCCGGGAGTATGACGAGGACGACGTCCGCGTCCGGCCCGGTCGGCGCGGCTCTCGCCCGCGCAGCAAGGACCGGCCGGCGCACGCCGATGCGACGATGGCCCGGGTGACGGGGGTGGACCGGGGCCGCTATACGACCTTGGTCGAAGGCCCTCCGGATCGCATCGTCTTGGCGATGAAGGCGCGGGAGTTGGGCCGCAAAGGCATCGTGGTCGGCGACCAGGTGGCGCTGGTGGGTGACGCCTCCGGCGCGCCCGGCAGCCTGGCGCGCATCGTGCGCGTCGAGCCCCGGGCCAGCATTCTGCGGCGCACCGCCGACGACACCGACCCGATCGAGCGCGCCATCGTCGCCAATGTCGACCAATTGGTGGTCGTCTCCGCGCTGGCCAATCCCGAGCCGCGGCCGCGGCTGATCGATCGCTGCCTCGTCGCTGCGTATGACGCCGACCTCGACCCGCTGCTCGTGCTGACCAAAGCCGACCTCACCGACCCGGCGCCCTTCCTGGCCAACTATGCGCCGCTCGAGGTGCCCTATGTCGTGACCTCCTCCGCTGCGGGCGAGTGGGTCGGCCTGGACGCCGTCCGCGACCATCTCGCGGGGCGCGTGTCGGTCCTCGTCGGGCACTCGGGCGTGGGCAAGTCCACCCTCGTCAACGCGCTGGTCCCGGATGCCGGCCGGGCCACCGGGGCTGTCAATGATGTGACGGGGCGCGGGCGGCATACCTCCACCTCGGCGGTCGCCCTCCAGTTGCCCGTCGGCGGCTGGGTCATCGACACCCCCGGCATCCGCTCCTTCGGGCTGGCCCATGTCGATCTGGACCGGATCATTCACCATTTCCCCGACCTGGAGCCGGGCACCGCCGAATGTCCGCGTGGCTGCACGCATGACGAACCCGAGTGCGGCCTGGACGAGTGGGTTGCCTCTGGCCAGGCCGGACCCGCTGGCGCGGCCCGCCTGGACAGCCTGCGCCGCTTGCTGCGCGCCCGTGGTGCCCAGTCCGGCGACTGACCCTGCCCCCCGACGACCCGCCAGTATGCCGACGGGCCGGCCCGAGGGGTGTCCTCGAACCGGCCCGTTTCCCGATCTATCGCTCAGACGTCGCGGCGCTCGTCCGGCACTCTCCCGGGATGGCCCTCGTCGTCCTGAATCGGCGCGAAGAGGTTCGCCTGGGCTTCTGTCGTCGTCTCCGGGCGCAGTCCGTCGGCGTCCTGGAGGGTGCCCTCCGCTTCCGCGATGGTCGCGGGGTCGCGGTGATCGACCTCGGCGAAACGCTCGTCGGGTTCGACATCGCTGACATCGGTGGTCGGCACGATCACTTGCGGCTCGGCGAAGTGACAGGCCGAGAAGTGCTCACCGACGCCATCAGGGCGCAGGATCAATTCCGGCACATCGGTCTTGCACTTCTCCCGGGCTTTCCAGCACCGGGTGTGGAAGCGGCAGCCACTCGGCGGATTGGCCGGTGACGGCACATCGCCCTGCAGAACGATGTGCTGCCGCTTGCCGCGCAGCGTGGGATCGGGGACGGGGACAGCCGACAGCAGAGCCTGGGTATAGGGATGCGTCGGCCGCTCGTAGACCTCTTCCTCGTGCCCGAGTTCGGCCATCTTGCCGAGGTACATCACCGAAACCCGGTCAGAGATATGCCGCACCACCGACAGGTCGTGGGCGATGAAGACATAGGCGAGACCGAGCTCGTTCTGCAGCTTCTCCATCAGGTTGACGACCTGCGCCTGCACCGAGACATCGAGCGCGGAGACCGGCTCGTCACAGATCAAGACCTTCGGATCGAGCGCGATGCCGCGCGCGATGCCAATGCGCTGACGCTGGCCGCCGGAGAACTGGTGTGGGTAGCGGTTGATGTGCTCCGGGTTCAAACCCACCAGGTCGAGCAACTCCTGGACGCGCTTGCGACGCCCACCCTTGGGCACCACCTCCGGGTGGATCTCGAACGGCTCACCGATGATGTCGCCGACCGTCATGCGAGGGTTGAGCGAGGTGTAGGGGTCCTGGAAGACGATCTGGATGTTGCGGCGCAGCGCCCGCAACTCCTTGCCGGAGGCATTGGCCATGTCCGCGCCCTCGAATTCCACCGTCCCGGAGGTCGGCGCTTCGAGGCGGACCAGGAGACGGCCGAGCGTGGACTTGCCACATCCGGACTCGCCGACCACGCCGAGGGTCTCGCCCTTGTGCAGGTCGAAATTGACGCCATCGACCGCCTTCACGTGCCCTTGGACGGTCCGCAGAATGCCCCGGCGGATGGGGTAGTGCTTGACCAGGTCCCGGGCTTGGAGGATGACCTCAGGCATCGAGCACCTCCTCGGCGAAGTGGCAGGCGGACTTGCGGCCGGGGGCGACCTCGCGCAATTCCGGTCGGTCGGTGCGGCAGATGTCTTGCGCCATCCGGCAGCGCGGGTTGAAGGCGCAACCTGGTGGAATCCGCAGCAGGTTCGGTGGCAGGCCACCGATCGCCGCCAGGGTCTGGCCCTTCTGGTCCAGGCGCGGGATCGATTCCAGCAAGCCCCGGGTGTAGGGGTGGGCCGGCTTGGCGTAAAGGTCGTAGACGTTGGCCGTCTCGACCAGCCGGCCGGCATACATCACCGCAATCCGGTCCGCGACATCGGCGACCACGCCGAGGTCGTGGGTGATCAGGATCAGGCCCATCTGCCGTTCCTGCTGCAACTCCTGCAGCAGGGCCATGATCTGGGCCTGAACGGTCACATCGAGCGCCGTCGTCGGCTCGTCGGCGATGAGCACTGCCGGGTCGAGGGCGATTGCCATGGCGATCATGATGCGCTGGCGCATACCACCGGAGAACTGGTGGGGATAGGCCTTGACCCGATCCTTTGCCGCCGGGATGGAGACACGCTCCATCAGCCGCACGGCCTGAGCCAGCGAATCGGACTTGTTCATCCCACGGTGCTGACGGAACATCTCGGCGATCTGCCAGCCGACTGGGAAGACCGGATTCAGGGAGGACAGGGCGTCCTGGAAGATCATCGCGATCTCAGCCCCACGCACCCAGCGGCGCTGGTCGTCGGGCATCGTCAGCAAGTCGAGGCCGCAGTACTTAATTGCGCCCTCGGGGATCTTGGCGGGCGGCATATCGAGGATGCCCATGATGGCCTGAGCGGTCACGGACTTGCCCGACCCGGACTCGCCGAGGATGGCCAAGGACTCGCCCTGGTCAAGGTGGAAGCTGACGCCATTGATGGCCTTGGCCACGCCATCTTCAGTGTGGAACTCGACGTGCAGATCCTCGACGTCGAGGAGCCGGCCGTCCACCGGGGTGTAGGTGATCTTGCCGTCACCGCTGCGGGTTTGCGGTGCGGCCGATGTCGTCGTCGACACGGAACTCCCTATCGGCTCTTGGGGTCGAAGGCGTCACGGATGGCGTCGCCCAACATGATGAAGGCGAGCACGGTGATGCTCAGGAAGAGACTGGGGAAGAGCAACATGTGCGGCGTCGTCCGCAGCCCGACGATGGCATCGTTGATCGAGACGCCCCAGGAGATGACCGGTGGGGTCAGACCGATGCCGAGGAAGGAGAGCGTCGCTTCCGCCGCAATATAGGCACCCAGGTTGATGGTCGAAACCACGATCATTGGGCCCATCGCGTTGGGGATGATGTGGCTGCGGATGATCCGCCAGGGGCTCGCGCCGAGGGCACGCGCGGCCTGGACATAATCATTCGGCAGCACCTGCAGCACGCTGGAGCGCATCAGTCGCGCCAAGGACGGCCAGCCGAGCAGGGTCAGGGCCATAACCACCTTGAAGATGACGCCGAAATATCCGGTCATCGTCCCGCTCAACGCCGCCATGAAGAGAATGGCGCCGAGCAGCAGCGGGATCGCGAAGAAGATGTCGGTGATGCGCGAGACGAGAGAGTCGACCCAGCCGCCAGCGTATGCCGCCAGGGTGCCGATCGCCCCCCCGAGCAAGACGGTGAAGACGGTCGTGAGCACACCGACGAGGATCGAGGCGCGCGCGCCGTAGATGACTCGGGCGTAAATGTCATAGCCCTGGATGTCCCGGCCGAACCACGCAGCGTCACTCGGCCGCGAACGGGCCTCCTTGAGCACGGCCTTCGTCGGATCGGTGCTGGTGAACAGGCTGGGCCAGATCGCCATCAAGAGGAAGATCAGGATCAGGACGGCGGAGACCCAAAAGAAGGGGCTCTTGCGCAACGAGCGCCAGGCGTCGGCGCCAAGAGAGCGTGCGTCGCCGACATCACCACCAGCGGCCTGGGCTTCGGCGCCTTCGACTAGGACTGCGCTTTCACTCATGGCTGATCCTCGGGTCGAGCACGCCGTACAGGATGTCGACGAGCAGATTGACGAAGAGATAGATGATGACCAGCGCCGTCACGGCGCCGACGACCGCCACGCCGTCGCGCATCTGGATGCCCCGGAAGATGTAGCCGCCGACGCCTTGGATATTGAAGATGCGCTCGGTGACGATGGCGCCGCCGAGCAGCGCGCCGAAGTCGAAGCCGACGAAGGTGATGACCGGGATCATCGAATTGCGCAGGGCGTGCAGCCCAACGGCGCGGCGTCTGGACAGGCCCTTGGCAATGGCCGTGCGGACATAGTCGGCTCGCAGGTTCTCCACGAGGTTGGTGCGGGTCAGGCGGGCGACATACGCGATGGACAGCGACCCGAGCACCAGAGCCGGCATCGTCAGTTCATAGAAGGTCGCCTTAGATGAGACGGTGACCGGGAAGAGCCCGGTCCGCACGCCGATGAAGTACTGCGCGAGAGCACCGATGACGAAGACCGGGATGGAGATGACGAAGAGCGTCGAGACCAGGACGAGGTTGTCGACGAACTTGCCCTTGCGGATGCCGGCCAGAATGCCGGCCAGGATCCCGACGACGACCTCGACGGCAATCGCCATCAGCGCAAGCTTGCCCGTCACCAGGTAGCGCTTCTGCAGGTCGTCCTTGACCTTGACGCCATACTGATTGGTCCCCAGGTCGCCCTGCGCGAGCTTGGCGACGTACTTGCCATATTGGATGGGCAGTGGGTCGTCGAGGTTGTGCTCGGCACGGTACTTCTGGATGTAGGCCGCTGAGCAGGGGCGTTCGCCGCACTTGCCCGCGGTGGGGTCTCCGGGCATGGCGAAAACCATGTAGAAGATCAGGAATGTCGTCCCGATGATGACGGGAATCATCTGCAGCAAGCGCCGCACGATGTACTTGCCCATGCCACCTCCTTGGGGAACATCGGGGCCGAGATCGTCGGCCGGTTCGGGAACGCCCGGGTGCTCCCGTGCGCCTGCGCACCTTGGACCCTATCACGCCGATCCGGCTCGTGGAATGGTGCGCGCTGACCTGTCATCGTCGAATCGAGACCGCTGACCGGGCCCCGAAACGGCCGGTCGGCCTGCCGGTGGTGAGCCACCGGCAGGCCGACGCGTTGTAGGCATTCGCCTTCTAGATCGCCGAAGCGATCGTCACATCACTTGACGCTGATGGAGGAGAAGTCCGGGACACCGAACGGGGTGATGGCGAAGTTGCCGATCTTCTCGGAGTAACCCATGGTCGCCTTGCCGTAGTACATCGGGATGGTCGGCATGTCGGCCGCGATGACCTTCTCCGCCTCCTGGTACTTCGCGTTGGCGGCGTCGAGCCCGTCAGCGCCAGCAGCTTCCTTCAGCAACTTCTCGAACTCCGGGTTGTTGTAGTTGAAGTAGTTGCTGTCGGCACCCGCGGTGTAGATCGGGGCGAGGAAGTTCTCGATCGACGGGTAGTCCATCTGCCAGCCCATGCGGAACAGACCCTTGATCTCACCCTTGCCGAGGCCAGTGAGGAAGGTCTTGAAGTCCACGGTCGGGGTGGCGGTGCAGTCGATGCCGAGGGCGTCCTTGATGCTGTTGCAGGTCGCCTCGGTCCACGCCTTGTGGTCGCCATCGCCGTTGTAGGTCAGCGTCAGCTTGCCGGAGTAGCCGCCAGCCGCGTCGAGAGCGGCCTTGGCCTTGGCTGCGTCGTAGACACAGGCCTCGCCGCAGACATCCTTCTGGTAACCGTCAACAACCGGAGAGACCCAGCCAGTGGCGGGGACGCGGGTGTTGTTGAAGATCGCCTTGTTGATGGTGTCGCGGTCGATCGCCATGGAGATGGCCTTACGGATCTCCGGCTTGGCGAGCGACGGGTCGGCCTTGGGGTTCATGCCGATGTACTGGATGACGCCGGTCTCACGCTGCGCGTTGCGCTCGCCGAGGTCGGTCTTGTACTTGTCGTCGATGAGCGCCGAGACGGGGATGGCGTCCAGGACGTCGATCTGGCCGGCGAGCAGGTCGTTGTAGGCCGCGTCGGTGTCCTGGTAGATCTTGAAGGTGATCTTGTCCAGCTTGCCCGCGTTGGCGCCGGAGTAGTCGGCGTTCTTGACCACGACAATGCTCTGGCCCTCGGTCCAGGACTCGAACTTGAACGGGCCAGCGCCGATGGGGGCCTTGCCGAAGGCCTCGGCGTCCTTGAAGAAGGCGTCCGGCTGGGGGGCGAAAGCGGTGTAGCCGAGGCGAACCGGCAGGTTGGAGACCTTCTCGGTGGTCTTGATGGTGAAGGTCTTGTCGTCGACAACCTTCAGACCGGTAAGTTCCTTGGCCTTCGGAGCGCCCTCGCCCTCGCACGCGGTCTTCTCGTCGGTGCCGGTGCACTGCAGGTCAGCGAAGCCCTCGATCGGACCGAAGAAGTAGGAACCACCCTGGCCGTTCGGGCCATATGCCGCGTAGTTCCACGCGTCGACGAAGCTCTTGGAGGTGACGGGGGTGCCGTCGGAGAACTTGTAATCCTTCAGGGTGACGGTGAAGTTCTGGTTGTCGTCGGTCTTGATGTCCTCGGCGATGTCCATCTCCGGCTCGGCCGTCTCGGAGTTGTAGTGGACGAGCTTGGCCGTGATGGTGTCGAGGATGTTGCCACCGCAGGTCTCGCTGGTGTTGCTCGCGATGAGCGGGTTCTCGGGGGTGCACCCGTGGACGACGATCTCGCCGCCCGCTGCGGCCGGAGCCTCGCTGGATGAGCTCGAGTTGCTGCCGCTACCGCTCGTGGTGCTGGTCGTCTCGGTGCTGGAACCGCTACAGGCGGCCGTGAGCATGGCGAACGCCGACACACCGGCGACGGCAATGGTGCGAGTAGTTCCCCGCATGGATTTCCTCCTACTGGTTTGGCCGCCCCTGGTCGTGGCGGTGTCCCGACGCCGGTCCCGATCGAGGTCGGCGCCGTGCGCTTCGCATTACGTTGCGCTGTCCTATGTAAGTCGACGCAGGGCCCCGACGCGACAACCAGGTCCCGTCCGAAACACAAATGTGATGGAGACGCAGGTCACATTCGTTGCTTTTGGTCGCCAAAGTCGGCACGCACGGGAAAGTTGTGACTCCTGAGGTCTGCCCGCCCGGCGGCCAGTAGCCTTCGCTCATGCCCGGATATGACGACGACCTGCGGCTGGCCCATGTGCTCGCCGACGCCGCCGAGCGTGTGACGATGGCGCGCTTCAAGGCCGAAGACCTCCGGGTGGAGGCCAAGCCAGACCTCTCCCTGGTCTCTGACGCCGACCGCACGGCCGAAGAGGTGCTTCGCGGGCAGTTGCAGCGCACCCGGCCCCGCGATGCCGTGGTCGGCGAAGAGTTCCCGGGTACCGGCCACGGACCGCGGCGCTGGGTCATCGATCCCATCGACGGCACCCACAATTTCGTGCGCGGGGTGCCCGTGTGGGCCACCTTGATTGCCTTGGTGGACGGTGATCAGCCCGTCCTTGGCCTCGTCGCCGCCCCGGCCCTCGGTCGGCGCTGGTGGGCAGCGACCGGGACCGGCGCCTGGACGGGGCGGAATATCACTGCTGCTAAGCGCATCCAGACCTCGGGCGTGCGATCGATCGCCGATGCCTCAATCTCCCTCTCCAGCGTCACGTCCTGGTCAGCGTCCGGCCGGTTGTCGCCGGTCCTGCGGCTAATGGATCGCTGCTGGCGCGACCGCGCGTACGGCGATTTCTGGTCCTACATGATGGTCGCCGAGGGCGCGGTGGATATCGCCGCCGAGCCGGAGCTCGCGCTCTATGACATGGCGGCGCTGGTGCCCATCGTCACTGAGGCGGGGGGCCGGTTTACGTCCCTAGATGGCACACCCGGCCCGTTCGGCGGCAATGCGGTGGCCACCAATGGGTTGCTGCACGATGAGGTGCTTCGGGCCCTCACCCCGCAGGGCTGATCCCTCGCTTCTAGTTGGGGACGACGTCGACGCGCTGCCCCAGGGCACGGATCGCGTCCGCATACGCCGAGGCATCGCCGACGATCACGATCGTCCACTCCCCTGTCACATAACGGGCATACGCAGCCTCGAGGTCCGCGGTGGTGAGGGTCCGCATACGGTCCAGATTGGTCGTCGTGAAATCCAAGGGCAGCCCGTCGAGGATGCTCGCCGCGGCCTCCTCGGCGACGGCATCGGCTGTCGCGAAGCGGCCCGGCGCCGTGTCGACGATGAAGTCAACGCCATCGGCGAGTTCCTTGGCCGTGAAGCCCGCATCGCCGGAGGCAAGGATCTCGAGCAGGATCGTCAAGGCATCGGCGGTCACTTCGGTGCGCACCGAGCCGCTTGTGACGAACATCCCGCCGGCGCGCCGCGGGCGGAAGCCCGAGCGCATGCCGTAGGTGTAGCCCTTCTCTTCGCGCAGCACGGCATCGACCCGGGCGTTCGGCGAGCCCCCCATCACGAAGCCGAGCACGGGGTATGGCGCCCACGCGGGCTTCACATGCCGGTCGGGTCCGGGCCCGGCGACCACGATCTCGGACTGGACCGAGTCCGGCCGGTCCACGAGCACAATGCGCACCGCATCGTCAGCACGGCGGGGCACCTCGGCCTCCGGCGGGAGCGCGCGCGGCCCAGGAGTCCAAGACCCGAAGCTCTCGGCGAGCAGCGTGTCGAGGTCGATGCCGCTCAGGTCGCCGGAGACGATCAAGGTGGCGCCGGCCGGGCCGACATGGGTCGCGTGGAAGGACTCGACATCCTCGCGGGTCAGACCGGAGACGGTCTCCGCCGACCCGGCGGTCGGTCGCGCGGCCCGCTCGTCGGGATGGAAGAAGGTCGCCGCGAGTTCGCGGGCGGCCCGGTGCGGGGCGGAGGCGCGCTCCTGCTCGATCTCGGCAAGGCGGGTGCGGACGAGCCGGCGCACCTGCTCTGCCGGGAAACTCGGGCGGGCAATCGCCGCGACCATCAGGGCGAGAGCATCCGCGAGGCGCGAGGCGGGGGCGTCGACATCGACATGCAGGCCGCCATCGGACAGGCCGGCACCGAAGGCCACGCCCTTGCGCTCCAGGAGTTCGGTGAACTCCTCGGTGTCATGCTCGAGCGTGCCCTCGTCGAGCAGACGGGTCATCAGGGAGGCGACGCCTTCGCTCTCGCGTGGCTCGGAGCGCACCGAGAGGGGGACGATCAGGCGTAGGGCGACGACATACTGCCCGGGCAGGTCGAAGGTATGGACGGTGAGCCCATTGGACAGGCTGCTGGTCGTGGGCTGGGGGAAGGCCCAGCGGGCGGCGGGGGTGACCTCGGGGCGTGCGATGACGGTCATCAGGCGGCCTCGACATTCTCAAGCGTCAGGTAGGCGACGACGGCGCGGGCGCTGGGATTCAGCCACGTGCGGGCCACGCGCGTGACATCCTCGGCGGTCACGGCGGACAAGTCGTCGAGCAGGTCATTGATATAGCCCGGCCGCCCATGCAGGAGTGCATGGTGGCTGATCAGGTCGGCCCGCTCTTCTTGGGAGCCGAGAGCCTGCAGCCAGGCGCGCTCAGATTGCGCGAGTGCCGCCTCCATCTCTTCTGGGGTCGGGCCGCTGTCCAAGAAGGCCGTCAGCTCTTCGAGGAGGGCCGACTCGACATACTCCGGATCCGCGTCGGTCGCGATATCAACGACGATCAGGCCCAACGACACCCCGTCGACGAAACCCATGGCGTGGGCTTGGACGGAGTTGGCGACCTGCTCGGAGCGCACTAGTCGGCGGACCAGCCGTGACATGGACAGGCCCCCCAGGGCTTCGAGAGCGAGGTCCGCGGCGAGGAAATCCGAGTCGCCCTCGACCGGCAGCCGGAACGCGAAATGCAGCCGGTTGTTGGGCACCTCGCCGATGACCACCTCGCGGGCTGGCTCGGTCAGCGGAGGTAGGTGACCCAGATTGGCACGGGACGTGCCGTCGGTGCGCGGGAGCTGGCCGAAGTAGCGCTCGACACGGGCGAAGCCGTCCTCGGGGTCGATATCGCCGACGAGGGTCAGGACCGTGTTGTCTGGGCGATAGTGCGTGGCGAAGAAGGCATGCACGTCCTCGACGCTGGCCGCATCGAGATCGGCCATCGAGCCGATCGTCGGGTGATGGTAGGGGTGGCCCTCGGGGAAGATGGTGGCGTAGATGTCGCGCAACGCATTGCCATAGGGCACGTTGTCGTAGCGCTGGCGCTTTTCTTCCTTGACGACATCGCGTTGGTTGTCCAGGTTGGTCTGGTTGACCGCGTCGAGGAGATAGCCGTGGCGGTCGGCCTCCAGCCACAGGGCGAGGTCGAGCACCCCGACCGGGACCGTCTCGAAGTAGTTGGTGCGGTCGAACCAGGTCGTGGCATTGAGGCGGGCGCCGCGAGCCATGAGCGCCGAGAAGTGCTCGCCGCTGGCGACCGAGCGCGAGCCTTGAAACATCAGGTGCTCGAAGAGGTGCGCGAAGCCGGTGCGCCCGGCCACCTCGTGTCGCGATCCCACATTGACCCACAGGTTGACGGTGACCGTCGGGATGCTGTGGTCCGGCGAGATGACGACACGCAGCCCGTTGCCCAGGGTGCGCTCATGGATGGGGTAGTCCAGGGGCATGGGCACACCATAGGTCGCCCACTCCCCCGGCACGAATGCGGACGCGGGAAGCAGGGCCTTGCCGAGCCGTACAGCGCAAACGAGCGAACACGGCCGGAGGATCGTCCGTGGCGGGCTCCTTGAGCCCGGCGTGCGCGACCACCAGCAAGCCGTCGTCGAGGACGTAATGACTGATGAGGCCGTCCATGAACACCAGCGCTTGCTTGTTGAAGTCATCGGACTCGGCGGCCATCTGTTCAAGGGACTCGGCCAAGCCGTGGGAGACCGTCACCTTTGCTCCCCTGAGCGCGCGCACGAGCTTGGCCTCGGGGTTGCCGGAGACGCACAGCGCGTTCCCTGAGGCAACCATGCCCATGACCAATCGCAGGACTGCGGGAGTGTCGGGTCCGCGATCAACGAGGTCGCCGACGAAGACAGCCTGGCGTCCCTCGGGGTGAGTGGCGTCGACCGCTGCGGTGTCGTCGTAATGAATCACCCAACCGAGTCGGGCGAGCAGTGTGCGAAGTTCGGAGGCGCAACCGTGGATGCCGCCTATGATGTCGAACGGCCCGTGGATGTCCTTGCGGTCATTCCACGGCTTCTTGCGGATGAGTTCGACAGCATCGATCTCGTCGGTGCCGCGCAGGAGGTGGACGCGTCGAAAGCCCTCTTTGTTGAGTCACCGGAGTGATCGTTTGAGGTCGCGGTGCTGACGGGAGACGACATGGTTGGCAAAGTCACGGTCGCGCCGCTGCTTGTTGCGCTCCAGCGCGACGTCTTCACAGGAATCGCGGAGTCGGCTAGGAACTGTTTGGCGTCGCATCGCCCACTGCGGGCGGTGGAGAACACGTCGGCCATCGCGACGCCAAGCAGCGATGAGGCGGCATAGGAACGGTCGTTGACGTACTGAGCCAGGCTGAAGTCCGGGGCGTCCTTGCGACGGGATCGAGCGAGCTTGATTGGGTCGATCTCCAGCATTAGGGCGGCCGTGCATCGCTCGCCGCTGGCTTCTGGGTAGAAAACCGTCGCCGTCCCAAAGGACTGCGTGAACTCCTGCACGCGGTCGGGGTGCTTGTGCAGGAGGTAGCCGAGGTCGGTCGCCGGCTGGTGGGTGGTCGTGACGGTCAGAAGCACCCGACAAGTCTGCCGTAGCGGCCCGATCTGTTCCCGGGAGTTTCGGTCTGGATGGCGGCCGGCGGCACCGTGTGCCTCACAGCGACGTACGAGCGCCCCATCGATCGCCGGGCAAACGTCAAGGGCCCGGATCTCGTGGGAGATCCGGACCCTTCGGCGCTGACGCGTTGGTAGCGGGGGCAGGATTTGAACCTGCGACCTCCGGGACGATCTGGTCCGTTTTCCGCTACTTCGGAATGTCTTTGGTCAACTCCGGTTGACTCGATCTACACGGAGATCGGCTGGCTGCCGATGTCGCCACTGTACCGGTTGTCTCGGGTCACCTCGGCCTTGCTCGCGCCGTACGTGATGGGATTTCGATGGCCACTCTCGGCCGGGAGTTCGCATGGCGAGACTCGCCGGAAGAATTTTCATCGCTGGTTGTCACCGGTTGTCCTCGGTTGGATCGCACCGTCTTCGACCAGTTCGGAGTCGACGATGACGGGCCGGATTCGGTGGTTGACATCGGCTCCGACCAGGCGCACCTTCGATGGGTGGACACCCACGATGTCATCGCCTCCCTGACTCCGGTCGGGGCGGACGGTCCCGCCGAATCAGCGGGACCGGTGGCGACCTCGTCGAAAGTCCACGGTGCCGGTGACGCACCGGCACCAGCGGTGGTGGTGACTCCCCACCACCGTGACGACCTGCTCGGTGTCCCTGCGTCGGCTGCACCCTCGACGGTGCCAGGGACTCCCCGGCACCGGTCCCGGCTCCGGGCCGGAACGGTGTTTCCGCAGGTCGCGCCGGTGGTGCTGAATCAGCACCACCGGTCGTGATCGTGCAGGTCGCACGGTCCCGCACCGGGTACGGGACCGGCCAGTCGCGATCAGCAGATTGGGGTCGTCACGTCGCAAAGGCCGCCCCACAGACGAGGCAGTACAGAGATCCGGCATGGCCCTCCGGCACCTTAACCGGCTCGTAGGCGTGGCATGGCGACGCGACAATAACCATGTCGTCTGGCTCAGTCATCGGGTCAGGCTGCGGAGCGACGTTCATCCGCCCGATGCGCTTAACCTTCACATGCTTGGACGGCAAGCCGCGGAACACTCGGTCGAGTTCGTCATCGACGACCTGCGCAACCATCGGCCCGGACGCCTGCTCAATGAAGTCGAGTTGAGCTTGCGTAAACCACGAGTCCGTTCCCGCCGGCTGGCCGCACAGCGGGCAGGTGTAGGCCGCAGGCTCGTCGGCTGCCTCGGCCTCCTCATTGGCTGGGCCGTGATGCCACTTGAACTCCTGCACGCAGTTCGGACACTCCCGTCGCAGGAAACCGTCGCTGTCGAGCGGCAGGCTCACCTGAAAGTTCATCGCTAGTCTCCGCTCACGAACTCTTCTTGCCGGATCTCGGTGCCGTCAGCGGTCTTGGCGCGAAGCGTGACGGTGAAGTATGGCGCGTGGCCGTGGCCAAGCGACTTGGTGCGTAGAGCGCGGACAGACTTCCCTGGCGGGAGCTTCGGAACCGGAAACCCATCCTCAGCGCGTGCGATCAGACCTTCCGACGTCGGACCCTCGATCTCCAGATCGTAGACATCTCCTGGCCCGTGATTGGTGATCACGATGGCGTCCATTTGTCGCGAACCGTTGCGCTGCAGGCTCGCGGTCAGCCGCGGCCGACCTGAAGCCGCCGAACTCGGCAACTTCCTACCGAGCGGCAGCCCACCGCCAGGCGGGACGGGCGGCGTGAGGTCACCGGCATCGTGCCAGTCAGAGCCCACCAGTTGCACGGCGCAGCCGGCGGTCTCGAGGCGCCGGGCAAGTTCCTGACGCTTCGCCAGCGAACCATCCAGCCGCACCACGTGCCGGCCATGAATGTCGCTGAAGGACTTCACCTTGCCGAGCTCGACGATGACCGTGCGATCCGCATCGCGGCCCATCGCCATGCCCGCCTCGAACAGGACGTTTGGGCGCGGCTGCATCTGGGGTGAGGTCTCTGGATCTTCCGGATACGTGAGCGACTCGTGGAGGTATGCAACATCGTCGGGAGTCTGTAGCACCACGACCGCCTGTGCGGCACCGAAGGCGGCGTCGAGGACATCGCCGATATAAGGCGACCCCTGACCCGTCATGCGGATCGCTTCCGACCACTCGATTGGGTCCAGCCCAATCGATCTCAGGAAGTCGAACAGCCCACGTCGCGCCGACTCGTTGCGGCCGTGCACAACGAATACCTTGCGCTGATCGATACTCACGCGGACTCCCCGTAGGTCGAGCGGAAGACAGCGTCGGAGAGCCACTTCTTGAAGCTGTCGTTGTCGCTGAACTGCTTGAACAGCTCGGTGTCGTCGGCAACGAGCGAAAGCATCACGCGGGCGAGCGCACGGTCGTGCTCAACCCGGGCGTTGGCCGGGTCGTTGTTCTTCTTGGCGTTCTGGTAGGCCGTGTCCTCAGCGACCTTGCGCGGGATCTCCTCGGTGATGAGCCGCTGCACGCGGTCGGCGTCGGTCCACGAGATGTTCCCGAATAGATCGTTGAATGCCTGGAGGATCGACGACAGCCGCTCCAGTTCGGGTTCGTTGATGTGTCCTCCACCCGAAGCTGGCACTGGGTCTACGACCCCGTCCTCGTCGTGGAGCGCGATCTTCATGGCCGCGCCCTTCTCGACGCGGTACGACTCCATGTCGATGGTCTCCAAGATGCCGGCCGCGAGATCGTCCTCCTTCGGCGCCGGCAGCTTGGGCACGAGGTTGTCGAGGAAGATCGACAGCTTCTCCCACGCGGGCACGCCGAATGGCATCACGCTCGAGAGGAAGTTGTAGGTCCGCAGGAATGCCTTGGCCAGGCCCTTGAAGGCGACTTGGTCGTCTTCCTCCGGCATCTCGATGTATTCCGCGACGCAGCGATCGAGGATCGGGTCGAGCTGGTCGCGGTCCACGCCAGCGAGGAACAGCCGAACGAACTCGTCGACGCTCTCCTGGACGTAGACCCCGAAGTCGTTGAGGTCGGCGACGAGGTCGTGCAGCTTGTTCGGATCTGTTTCCTGGCTGAGCACCGTCGTCCGGTAGTACGGCTCGAACGCCCGCTCGATGTCCTCTGCATCGTTGGCGAAGTCCAGGACGAAGGCGTCGTGCTTGGCCGGGTGCGCGCGGTTGAGCCGCGACAGCGTCTGCACGGCCTTCACGCCCGACAGCGTCTTGTCGACATACATCGTGTGCAGAAGAGGTTCGTCGTAGCCGGTCTGGAACTTGTCGGCTACGACGAGCAGGCGATATGGATCGTCCTGGATGCGGTCAGCGATGTCCTTCAATGGGAAGCCGTTCAGGCTGGCTTCAGTGACCTTGTTGCCCTTGTACTCGTGCTCACCGGAGAACGCCACTATCGCCTTGTAGGGACTCTTGCGTTCGGCGAGGTATGCGCTGATTGCGTGGAAGTACTCGATGCAGCGGGCGATGCCGGCGGTGACCACCATCCCTCTGGCCTGACCGCCGATCTTCTGCCGCGACAGCACCTGGCTGTGGAAGTGATCGACCATGATCTCGGCCTTGAGCTTGATGGCGTGCTCGTTGCCCTCGACGAAGGCCCGCAGCTTCTTCGAGGCTCGCTTGGCGTCGAACTCCGGGTCGTCCTCGACGGTCTTCATCAGCTTGTAGTAGCTCTGGACCGGCGTGAAGTTGGCCAGCACGTCAACGATGAAGCCTTCCTGGGTTGCCTGCTTCATCGTGTAACTGTGGAACGGCCGGTACGACGTGCCGTCCGCGCCGGCGTACGGCTCGCCGAACATCTGGAGGGTCTTGTTCTTCGGAGTGGCAGTAAACGCGAAGTAGCTCGCGTTCGTCAGCATCTTCTTCGCCTCGATGATCCGGTTGATCTGGTCTTCAACCGTCTCGTCGTCCCCATCGGCTCCGGCCTCGCCGAGTGCCTGAGCCACCGCGGCGGCGGTCTTGCCGCCCTGGCTGGAGTGAGCCTCGTCGATGATGATGGCGAACTTGTTGCCCCGGTGGTCGGCGCCGATGTCGTCGAGGATGTAGGGGAACTTCTGGACGGTCGTGATGATGATCTTGCGGCCGGCCTCGATCGCCTTGCGCAGGTCGCCAGAGCGCTCGGCGTGTACCACCGTTGAGCCGACCTGCATGAAGGACTTGATCGTTGCCTTGAGTTGGCCGTCCAGAATGACCCGGTCGGTGACGACGATGATCGAATCGAAAGCGTTGCCGCCGTCGTGCTTGATCTCGGTCAACTGGTGCGCCAGCCAGGCAATCGAGTTGGACTTCCCGGAACCGGCTGAGTGCTGGATCAGGTAGCGACGTCCAGCACCGTTCACCTCGACGTCGGCGAGAAGCTTCCGTACGACGTCGAGTTGGTGGTAGCGCGGAAAGATTTGTGCCGAGGTCTTACGGCCAGACCGCTCGTTCTTTGAGCTAACGATCTGGGCGTAGTTCTCGACAACGTTGGCGAGGCTCGCCGGCGCGAGAATCTCACGCCACAGGTAGTCCGTCTTGAGGCCGTCAGGGTTGGGCGGGTTGCCGGCTCCGTCGTTCCAGCCCTTGTCGAACGGCAGAAACCACGATTGCTTGCCCTTCAGGTGTGTGCAGAACCTGGCTTGCTGGTCGTCGAGGGCGAAGTGGGCGATGCAGCGCCCGAACTGAAAGATCAACTCCCGCGGGTCGCGATCCCGCTTGTATTGATCCACCGCGTCATCGAACGTCTGCTTCGTGATGTTGTTCTTCAACTCGAACGTGAAGACCGGGAGTCCGTTGATCGACGCGACCAGGTCGAGGGAAAGGCCCTTCTCACCCGGGCTGTAGTGCACCTGGCGCGAGACGGTGAAGCGGTTCTCGGCGAACAGCGCAGCAGCCTTGGGATTGCCGATCGAGGCAGTCGGAAAGAAGAAGTCGACGTGGTGCTGGTTGTGCCCGATCCCCTTTCGCAGCACCTCTACAACGCCGCGCTTGGTGACCTCGCCCTGCACTCGAGAGAGGAATGCATGCCGCGTGGGCGACTCGGCGTGCAGCGACAATGCATCGACCAGATGTGGCTGTGTTGCCTCGATGAACGAGACGAGTTGCGGCAGATCCAGCGCATACGCCGACTCGTAGTCCGTCGACGCACCTTCCTGCCAGCCGCCCTCGACCATCTGTTTGACGATCAGGGCTTCGAGGCTCTCCTCATTGAGCCGCATGTCAGCCTCGGCCTTCTGCTGGGATCCACTCGAACTTGCGCTTCAGCTCGTGACCCCAGGCGTAGTCCTTGGTCTCGCGCTGGGCTCTGCCGAGCACGATGCTCGGAGCGATGCCGAGTTCGTCGGCCAGTGCGCGAACGCCGGCGATGTCGCGCGTGGCAGGCACAAGGTGCGCGACGCCGGCGGGGATGAGGAGTTCAGAGGCGAAGTCGTTGGCTTCCGCCTCGACCTGGCTCTTCTCTCCGTTGAGGTAGAGCTCCTTGTCGCCGTGCAGCAGCACGTGCCCGAGCTCGTGGAAGAGCGTGAACCAGAGCTGGTCGTCGCTCTTCCACAGCAGGGAGAGCTGGATGACCGGAGTGCCGTTGAGCCATCGGGTCGCGCCGTGGATCCCGAGCCCCGGAACCGGCGGGATGAAGCAGAGCACGACGCCGACCTCGCGCAGCTTGTCGATCGCCTCGGAGATGGCAGCCATGGGTTCGTCGCGAGTCAGCGCGCGCAGCTCGGAGACAACCCGCTCAAGACCGACGCGGTCGAACCCCGGTACGTCGCTCAACCCGTAGTGGTGACGCTCCGCCAGGGCGAGCCAGGTTGCGAGCGCCAGTGCGTCCTTGCGACCAACTGCGGCGCGTCGATACGCCACGCTGCCTTGTGACCAGGTGGCCCAGAAGGCTTCGATGCTCGCGACTCCCAGCAGTGACAACAGTTGACGCACGGTCGCTGCGTGGTCACGAGCCGAGGCCGTGATGAACCCGAACTTGCGCAGGTAGGCCAAGGGGAAAGCCTTGGCCTCTTTGTATTGGTCAGCCAGATCTTCGTTGGCCGTGTGACTCGCGAGTTGGCCGCGATAGTTGGTCTCGTAGAGGTTCCAGATACGAGCTGGGATGCCTGTCACGGATTCCAGGGCGAGAGCCATCGGGTGCGACAGCGGAGCCTTGCCACTGAGGAGCTCGCTCACATGCTTGGGCGTGACACCGAGCCGACGAGCAAGCTCGGCGGCGTTGATGCCTTCGTCCTCCATCCACTCGACGATGTGGTCGCCGGTGGTGACGACGTAGTTGAGTGTTGCGGTCATGGTCTGCTCCTCTCTGTCCTTCTGACTGCCACTAGTGGTAGTCCACGATCTCGACGACGAGAACGGTGACCTCTTCGCCCTCCGCGCCCGGCTCGACGATCAGTCGCCAGTTGCCGGTCAGTCTCGCCGACCACTGGCCCGCCCTGTCGGCTTTCAGTTCTTCCCACTTGCCGGTCATTTGGAGGAGATCAGCCATCTTCTCCGCGGCGCGCAGGTCATCGAGGCGAAGCTGCAGCTTCTTGGCCCGCTCGGCACCCAGCGACTTCTGCATCCGACGCGCGTCGGTGCAGGTCCTCTCCAGGTCGCGGGTCGCGTAGCTCAACTTCACGGCTTGATGTTACCCGAATCGTAACACTGACATGCGACGGAACCGGTCGCGGCGAGTCGCGTCACGCTTCGCAGTCGACGAGCATGTCGTCCAACTGGGCCGGATCGTCGTCGCCTGGGACGCCCGAGCCATCCACCCATGCAGCTTCAGGCTCGACTTCGGGAAGAGTCGCTGCAATCGCCCGGACGTCCACCTGTCCAGTCACGACGTCGGCGACGAGGCGCGTCCGGAACTCCTGGAGTAGCTCAATCTCCCGATGCTCGCGGTCAATCACCGCGCTTGCTTTGGCATTGATCGCATCGACCGCCGCGACGAGCTCTCGCTGCCGATCCAGTGGAGGCACAGCTACCCGCATCCAACCGATGTCATCCATGTTGAAGTGACCGACCGTCGAACCCTGCGTCGCCAGAGAGATGCGCTCCCGCGGGAGTCCGCCATAGATCTGGTAGACGAGGAACTGCGGATCGATAAGCTCCTTCCGCAGTTTCATGAGCACCGTGCGCTGCCCAAGGGCCACCGCGCGACCAGGCGGGATCACCGCCGCCTCGCCCACGGGTGCTTCGCGGGTGAAGATGACGTCTCCTGGCTCAGGAACAGCGCGTGAGGCCCAAGCGCGGTACGACTCCTCGTCTGTGGTGTACGCACCGTCCCAAACGATTTCGCCAGCCTTGATGGCAGATGTTCGAAGGATCCACCAAGGAGTGGCCTCGGCAAAGGGGGCGGTCTTGTGCTCACAGTCGACAAGGTGTGTCAGCACGTGCCGCAGTTCCCGATCGCCGGTCGAGTCACTGCTCATGGTTTGGGCGATCGCAGCCCGCTTCTGCTCCTTCAAAAGCCCGATGAGGCGGCGCTTGGCGGCGATGGCTTTGTCGATGCGGGCGTTAGCGTGGGCGAGGTACTTCACGATTGCCGCCTGCTCCTCCACCGGCGGAACAGGGAGCAGTTGGGTTGCGAAGGTGTCGAATCGAAAGTCCGTTGATCGCTCTCGGATGCCCTTGGCCAGGGCTTGAATCCACGAAGTTCGCGCCATCTCACGCACGACGGCCGCGAAATAGTGCACGTTCGCCGAGTCTCGCGGCAGACAGACGCTGTAGACGGGCGTGCTCTTGCCGTCACTGTCAGAAACACCGACAGCGCCCGCAAACGCGTCCATCGCATGGATCACCAAGTCACCCTTGCGAACACCCTGATAGCCGATCTCTTTGAGGGATTCCGTGAATCCTGTCGTTCGGCGGCGACTGCGGAGCGTCACCACTCCGTCGCGGAAACAGGTGACAACACCCTCTTCGGGACTCGGGGCGCGCTCCATCCGCGCGAACAGTGCCTTGCCCCGTTCCGTACCCCAGTGCTCAGGCAGGCGCGGCGCCCAGGGTACGAGTCCCGAGGAGTCCTGGTACCTGTTGTAGGGCTTCGTGTCAGAAAACATCAGGAGTCTGCCTCGGCCACCGTGAGCAGGTTGTCGGGGTTCCAGATCTGCTTCGCGATGGCGCGGTAGAGATCGCCGCGCTCGGTGACGTCGACGGCCATGAACTGCTCATGGGCCTTGAACGGCAGACCGCTCGTCTTGACGAAGTGCAGGAAGCCGGGGTTCTTCTCGTAGGCCTGCGAGTCGAGGCTGGCCGCGAGGAGGTTCTGACCGAAGTAACGCGGCCGCTTCTGGGCGTAGGTGTCGTCCTGATAGCTCGCATTGAACTGTTTGGGCAAGAGGAGCAGGTCGCCGATGCGGTTCCGATGCCGCGAGAAGTCGGCTTCGTGGCTGAACTCGAGACCGTCTCCGACGTGGCGCTCGGGCCGGTTGGCCCAGATGTGCTCGACCTCGTACTTGACCTTGGCGCCGTTGGTCAGCTCCACATAGTTCGAGGCTTGCCCGGACCCGACGGTGATGAAGTCTGTGATGCGGGCCAGGAACCGGTGGACCTGCCCGCGGTTCTGCTGGTGCACGCCGAAGTCGTCTCGCTTGTCGAACGTCTCGGCCTCCGCGAGCAAGGACTTCCGCAGCGTCTTCGCCAGGTCATCAACACCGAGGCCGCGGATGTCGCGCATGACGTTGAACATTGCGTACTGCATCGTCGAGTAGGCAGTAGATCGGAAGTTCCAGATGCGCCAGGCAAGGAGGATGTCGACGTAGCGGCCCACGATCTCGAGCTTGCGATCGACCACGGCCGGAGCATCGTCCCGGCGGAGCGGGGCGAGTAGCAACTGGTGCTGGAGCGTGAACCCGAGGTCGTGGTTGTAGCGGATGAACCGGAGTGGGCTGGATGAATCGAACGAGGACGTCGTGACCTGGAGAATCCGTTCGAACTGGGTCGAGTAGAACATGAAGTCCCGGTCGACGAAGTCGAAGAAGGTGGCCTGGGAGGTGAGCCCCACCGCTTCGTGGGCGCCGCGCAGCCAGCGGTGGAACTCGGTGCCGATGCGGTCCCAGTCCTCCGGCTTCGCGCCCTTCGAGCGTTGGCGGATCTTCGTGGAGTACTGGCTCCGCAGCCAGGCCTTGAGGAAGTCCGAGCCGGCCTCGTCGTCCCACTCCTCCAGCGTTCGGATCCGCTTGCGCCAGAGATCGTTGGCCCTGGTGCGCGGCCTGCCGTCCTCCATGTTCGCGAGCAGGTAGCCCTTGAGCATGTCGGCCGGCGTGAGCTTGAGGCCGCGGTCGTTCATCGTCTCGAAGATCGCGTAAGCGTCGTCGTCGCTGTAGGCGGTGATCTGGACGAGTTGCACCCGGTCCTTGAGCCAGTCGATGAAGAACGGAAGCGCCGCTTCCTTCAACTCATCGGGAAACAATCCGTCGAGCTCGCTGTAGCGGCTGACGAGGGTGTGCACGGATTCCGGCGCGTCGGCGGGAACGTCGTACTCGCCGTGCTCGAAGAGCGCATCCATGCAGTCGTTGCGGTCGGCGACGTCGAGGTTGAACGACTTCTCGCCGAACTTCTCCGAGTAGATGAGCTCGTCGATGTTCACGACGTCATCGCGCCCCTGCTGGAGCCGGCGAAGGTATGTCAGGAAGAGCGTGAGACTGGTGAGGCGCTGCTGACCGTCGACGATGAACGGCCGGCTGCCCTTCTGGGAGATGATGATCGACCCGAGGTAGTAGCCGGGATACTTCGCGACCTGCTTGCGGGCGTGACCGGGGTCGTAGATGTCGAGGAACTTGGCGGTGAGGTCGGCGACGAGCTCAGCGATCTGCTTCGACTCCCACTTGTACTCACGCTGGTAGTAGTCGATGGAGTACTTCTTCTTCTCCAGGACTTCGGCGATGGTCTTGGCAACGCCGTCGACGCTCCGGTCGGTCTCGATCATTCGACTCCTCCGGCGATCTCAGCGATGAGGTTGTCGGTCTCGGCTTCGAGCGCACGAATGTCCGCTTGGATGTCGGCGAGTGTCCGCATGGGTGCGGGTTTGTAGAAGTGTCGGGTGAAGGAGATCTCGTAGCCGATCTTCGTCTTGCTTTCGTCAACCCATGCGTCTGGCGCGTAGGGAAGTACCTCACGCGCCATGAATGCCTCGATGCCGTTGGATGCCTCGCCCGCAGGCTCGTTGAGCGGGACCTGCTCGCTGTCGCGCAGGTCGACGTCCGGCTCGTACATGACCACGCGCGTCTTGCCATCGATGGTCGCTTCGAACAAACCGCGCAGCGGGTCGGCGACTGCGCTGGGCGGGAGCACCTTCTTGATGATCGGCGGTGCGTCCTCCGAGCGCTCCCCGGTTGCTTTCAGAGCCTTGATCTCGGCCGCCTTGCAGACCCGCCCAGCGTCAGCCCCGACGACTCGCAGGGGCCGCTCCACCACGATCTTGTAGTAGCCGAAGTCTTGGTTGTCGAAGACCTTGGAATGCTCCGGGTCGCATGCCTCGTCGAACGCCTCGACCGTCTTGAGAACCTTCTCGATGTCGCCCTCAGAGAGTTCGACACCCTTCTCGCCGAGGTTCTTGCGCAGCGGCGTGAACCACTCGGTGGCGTTGATGAGTTGCACCTTGCCCTTACGGCGCTCCTCCTTGCGGTTGGTGAGCACCCAGATGTAGGTGGCAATGCCGGTGTTGTAGAACATCTTCAGCGGCAGGGCGACGATGGCTTCGAGCCAGTCGTTCTCGATGACCCATCGGCGGATGTTGCTCTCGCCGCCGCCGGCATCGCCGGTGAAAAGCGACGAGCCGTTGTGAATCTCGGCGATGCGGCTGCCCAACTCCGTGTTGTGCTTCATCTTCGAGATGAGGTTCGCCATGAACAGCATCTGGCCATCGTCGACCCTGGTGACCAGCGAGTAGTCCGGATCGCCAGCGTGCTCGATCACGAAGCGCGGATCACGGATGCCCTTCTTCCCGCCCATCCGCTCCTGATCTGTCTTCCAACTCTTGCCGTAGGGCGGATTGGAGAGCATGAAGTCGAACTCACGGCTGGCGAAGGCGTCATTCGCCAAGGTTGACCACTCTGGGCCGCCGACGACATTGTCGGCCGCCTCGCCTTCGCCCTTGAGGATCAGGTCCGCCTTCGCGATGGCGTACGTCTCGGCGTTGATCTCCTGGCCGAACAGGTGGGTCTTGACCTGCTTGCTGCGCTCGGCGGTGAGTTCCTTCAGCGTGTCCTCGGCGACGGTCAACATGCCACCGGTGCCCATCGCGCCGTCGTACAACAGGTAGCTGCCCGAGGGGATCTTGTCGGCGATCGGCTCGAACATGAGCCGGGTCATCAGCTTGACCGCGTCGCGAGGAGTCCAGTGTTCGCCTGCCTCTTCGTTGTTGTCCTCGTTGAAGCGGCGGACAAGCTCCTCGAAGACGGTTCCCATGCCGTGGTTGTCGAGGCCGGTCGGCGAAAGGTCGAGGTTCGGGTCGAGGAACTTCGATAGCAGGGTGCCGATGGCGTCAGCTTTGGAGAGTTTGGGGATCTGGTTGCGCAGTTCGAAGTTGTCGATGATCTCCTGCACGTTGGGCGAGAAGCCGTCGAGGTAGGCCTCGAAGTCGAGCTTGAGCCGCGCGGCGTTCGTGATCGAGCTGAGTGCCTTCATCGTGAAGGACGACGTGTTGTAAAAGTCCTGCCGTGCGGCTTGGCGCAGGGCCGCGTCCTGATTGACGATGCCGGCCTTGTCGAGCGTCGCCTTGGTTTCGACGACCGCATCCTTGGTCGGCTCCAGCACCGAGTCGAGGCGTCGCAGCACCGTAAAGGGCAGGATCACGTCGCGGTACTTGCCGCGGACGTAGAGGTCGCGCAAGACGTCGTCGGCGATCCCCCAGATGAGGTTGACGATCCTGCTGTGCTTCGCGCTGTCCACGCCGAGAACCCTATGCGGAGCGTCCGACGAAAGTCGCAAGACCCGGAGCTGCGTTGGGTGGCGCCCCGCGCCAAGTCAGATCCCAAGGCCTCGGCGTCCCCGGCCGACTGCTTGCGACACGTACTGGGTCGCGACCTCCGCTGCCGTGCGCAGCGCCGCCGAGGCGCGGGCGCGGTCAAGGCGCTGGATGTCCGTCGCTGGTTCCGAGTCGAGTGGCAGCGGAGCTGTAATGCCATACCGGTCGCGGTAGGCGGCGATGATGACGACCGCACGAGTCCAGTGCGTCCGGTCCGTCACCGGCGGGTCGCCGAGTCGCTTGACCCAGGGGTCTCGCTTCTGGATCGCTGTCTCGGCCAGGGCGCGGGCGCGCTGCTCGATCAGGTCCCTGCGTTCGTCGAGAGCGTGGCGCATGTCGGGAGCCATCGGGCCGACAGCCTCGGGGATCAAGCCTACGATCAGCCGAGCTCGTGGACTTCGGCCGCGGACCCGCTGGCTGGTGGCGAGCTGGACCCGGTGGCGCAGGACTGCGGCGATGTCCTCGGCGTCGTCCAGGCCGTGGCGGCTCACTGCCGCGGGAAGGAGGCGGTCGACGTCGTGGCCGTTGGCCTCGGCGCGGCGTAGTTCGGCGGCGAGCGGGCCGAAGGCGTCGGAGGCGAGGACGTCGTCGACCTGGTCGGCTGTCAGTTCGCTGGCGCGGAGGATCGTGGCCCAGCGGTCGCGTTGCGCGGCTGCGGCGATCGTTTCGTACTCGGCGGCGAGTTGCGCGATGGATCCCCAGGTCTCCTGCTCCTGGGTGAGCGTCTGGTGTGCGGAGAGTTCGGCTGCCCGGTTGGCGAGAACGTCGGTCAGCACGGATCGCGCCGTGGCCTCTTCTCCGTCGGGAGCGCCGTGGTTGTCGTCGGCGGTTGCGGTGACGACATAGGCGTGGTTGTGGTCGCGGCCTCGGGTCATCGCGACGTACAGGTTCTCCCGCGTCGTCGACTCACTGACGACGACGTGCGCGGTGTCGACGGTGATGCCTTGGGCGCGGTGGGCGGTGATGGCGTAGCCGAGGTCGACGTGTTCGGCGACGTACGTGGCGGGAAGCACGACGGCTCCGCTGTGTTTGCGGTCGAGACGGCGTACGACCACGGAGCCATCGGCGCGGACGTCGGTGACGCGCCAGCGGTCGCCGTTGCGCACCCAGCCGGCGCGAAGGGTCCGCAGGCGGCGGTCGTTCTTGCGGGTGATGATCCAGTCCCCGACCGAGGCGCGGGCGCCGTCGATCAGGCGCGCCTCGCTGCCCTCGTGCGTCGCCCCCGCGAGGAGCCGCTCGGTGCGGGCCTGCGCGTTGAGTTCGTGGACCACCCGGGAGGTGTCGGCGATCAAGACGCTGGCACGCCCCGCTGCGATGTCGTCTCGCCAGGCTCGATAGGCGGCGTCCGTCATGTCGTCGGCGTCACCGTCGCTGACCCGATCTTGAGCGAGGTAGACGTCGACGGCTTCTGGGCGGCCGTGGCGCAGGTCGAGAGAAGCGCTCTTCTCCCAGGCGTGTGTGAAGCGGTGGATGTCGACAAGTTCGGGCGGGTCGTTGCGGGCTTCGGCGAGCATGCTGAACGCTCCCCCGGCCTCGACGGACTGGAGTTGGGCCCAGTCGCCGACCAGGAGGACCTTGGCTCCTGCGACCCGGGCGTGGGCGGTGATGCGGTCGAGGGTCATGGTGCCCGCCAGGGTGGCCTCGTCGATGATCACGAGTTGGTTCCTTCTGAGCGCGGCCCGGCCCTGGTCGTACTCGTAGCACCACTTCGCGGTGTTCTCGCAGGCGATGCCGAGGTCCTCGGCGAGTACGGCGGCCGCGGCCGCGCTCGGTGCGAGGCCGACGACGCTGTCTCTCCCGTGTTGGCGGGTCCAGGCGTCCTGGAGTGCACGCATGGCGGTGGTCTTGCCTGCGCCGGCCGGGCCGATGAGCAGGTCGACCGCTCGACCTGACACCGCGATCTTCGCGATCGCCTCCGCCTGCTCGGGGCCCAGCCGGTTGCCCTTGACTGGCCGGGCGGCGATGGCGTCGACGATGTCGATCGCGATGGCGGGTGCCGATGTCGTGGCGGCACGTTCGAGGAGGCGGTCCTCGGCGGCGAGCAGGTGCTCTGCAGAGAAGACCGTCGAGTGCTTGGGCCGGAAGGCGCTGGTGCCGTCCTCGCGCAGGAACGGTCGTGGAGTCGTCGCCAACTCAGGCGGGGTGAGTCGCAGGGAGCCGCGCTCGGCGGCGTCGACGACCATGCCGGTGATCGCCTCACGGTCAGCGGTGCTGGCGAACCTCCATCCGAGGGTCTGGCGTGCCGCCTCGGCGTACAGGTTCGCGCGCCGCCACGTCGAGCGCTTCTCGCCGACCGCGGCAACAACGAGACGCCCGACGTCGTCGATGAGATCGAGGGGCACGTCATCTGCACGCAGCAGGCCCGCCCTTGGGGTCGAGGTCACGTCCCGAGCCCAGGCCACCGGGTCCGCGGCGATGAGGGCGGCGGTCCGTCGACGCCACAGGTCGGTGAGGTTGGCGAGCGAGTGCACGTGCTTGGTGGGACGGTTCGAGAGGTTGGCCTGCTGGCGGAGCTTCATGATCGTGGACCGGCGCGGGCGGCGGCCGTTCTTGGCGACGTACTCCTCGATCAGGTGGTCGGTCGTCGCGTCGATGTCGCGGGCTCGGCTGGAGAACGTCTCGACCAGGGACTGCGGGACGCCGGCGATCTCCCAGGCGGGGTTGCGGTCGCGGCCACGTGGGCGCCGCTCCCAGCCGACACCCAGTGTGCGGGTCAGGTGGTCGCTGAACGATGCCTCGTGCAGTTCGGAGAGTGCGACGACCCAGGCGTGCAACGGGGCCCCGTCGACGGCGCACCACTGGCCGTCGCGGACGGTCTTGACCTTGTTGGAGATGACGACGTGGGTATGCAGGTGCGGGTCGTTGGCGCGGGAGTCGTAGTGGTCGAAGGCTGCGGCGATCGCACCGGTGACCTCGACCTGCGCGACCGCGCCCTTCGGTCCCTTGGCACCGACCCGGGTGGCGAGGACCTCGCGTTCGAGGAAGTCGAGAGCGTCGACCACGGCGGCGTGGTGGGCTTCGGCGATCAGCGCCTGCGTGCCGCCGTCGGCGACTCCCCAGAGCACGCTGGCCGACTTCGGGATGGAGAAGGTGAGGTCGTAGCCGGCGACGGCGTGGCGGCGCTTGCCTGCCTCCGGCTGGCCGTAGGTGCGGTATCGGCGACCGAGCGGCTCGCCGGTCGTGGGGTGGGTGCCCTGCCCGATCAGCAGCCTGAGTTGCTCCTCGGTCACCTCGTCGCCGGGCTGGACACGGACTCCAGGCTGGCGACCCCAGAGCCCAGCCACCGCCCGGGCGGCGTACCGGCCTCGGTGTAGTAGCGCGTCAGCGGCGTCGACAGCGACCTGTCCCCATCCCCCGCGGCCACCGTGCGCAGCAGGTATTCGCAGCCCTTGCTGGCGCTCATCTTGTTGATCGTGACGGTCACGACGACCACCTCCTCGTACGAGGTAGGTGTGCACGCCGCTCCCCCGCCCAGGCCGTCAGGCCTCGGTTGCAAGAGGCGTGAAGGGAAATGGTGGTGGAGATCGCCAGTGGGCGGGGGCAAGGGGGCGAGCAGGAGGTCAAGCAGAAGGGCGATGGGGTCGGGGTCGGGTGTGGAGGGCGGCTGGAGGAGCGTGCGTGATCGGTGGGTGGGAAGAATGACGCGCGTGAGCACCCTGACAGATGCCGTCCTGCCGCTGATCCGTACGCGGTCCGACCTCCACCGGTACAGCGCCGCCAACGCACACGGCATGGACATGCATGAGGGAGGGTGATGCTCCTATTCCGTGTCAAGGTCTGTTCATGCGGCGGTGAGCCAGGCGCGGTAGCGGGCGGCGAGTTCTTGGTT